>NZ_SPFO01000001.1 GCF_005845035.1 Collinsella aerofaciens
ACGGTGGCCATTATTCGGTGACCGGGATTGGTCAAAATAGTTTGACTATTAGCGGCTAAAATCGCCCGGCGCTAACAACGTTATTCGAGGCTATCGTGCAGACGATTCCTATTTCTCGTTTGCAAGACAGTTTGTCAACGGCATGATTTCGCTCAGGCAATTGCAGCGCATTATGTTTTTGGGGGATTTGGGCATTCAATATGCGCTTATGAGTGAGCGTGCGTTCTCGGCGATTAAGTTTCGCGATTGGAAGCAGGCCTCGGGAGCTGAGTTTTATCCCAAACGATTTGAGCGAGAACAGAACGCTCGACGAAAGTACCTGGATACTGTAAACGGATTTGACTCTGATGGTGTCGACATTAGGGATTTGATGGCAGGGAGGGTTGATTTAAATGATCCAAGAGTTAACGGATCGTGGGCCGAGTAGGACATACCCCGTCTACTACCTTGAGGATGCAATGAACAACCTCGGCGACTGCTTTGACTATGCCGTTAACGATTATGGGGCAGAAGGATCGGAAGTTGCTGAACTCTTTTGCCTGAGCGGCGTAGCCCGCGAGTTCGAATGCGGCAACGCATGGGTAGTGTCGGGAAAATCGGGCGTTGAGCTGTTCGCGCTTATCGCCGAAAGGTCGGGCTATCAATCAAGGCCGATGCCAAATCGAACCTACCGATTCGAAAAGACACCGGAATATTGGACAGGCTGGATATTGGCATACCTTCAGTGGCGCCTAGGAGAGTCTTTCGAAGATTTGCTGCATGTCGTTCCATTCGATGTGCTACGCAGCCTGTACTACCCCTGGCACGAAGCCTCGGAGGAACGCGTGGCTCGTCTCGTCTGCGATATGGCGAAGAAAGCGTCCAGGCAAACCAAACTTGCGTTAGCAAGAAAGAGGCTCAAGAAAACCCAACAAGACCTGGCATACGAATCGGGTGTGTCACTCCGCTCAATCCAAATGTACGAGCAGCGCCAGAGAAACATCAATGAAGCTTCGGTTACAAGCGTAAGAGCCATAGCAAAAACCCTCCACTGCAACATCGAGGACCTCCTAGAACCAGTCTTCGAATACAAAGAAACCAGCGCCGCCTAAACCAAGCACACAGCCGATGCCCGCCTCTAGGAAGTGCTCCAGCCTAGCAAGAGCCCCTACCAATAAAAAGCCAAACTATCAGCCCGGCGCCTTTCCAGAGCGTAGGTCCCTGTAGCCGCTGCCGGCGAAGTTAACATAGGGGAGGCCAGGGGGCTTTGCCCCCAAATCTTTCCGCAGGACGGCAGGACCCCCGCCGCACGAAGTGCGCAGCGGGGGTCCTGCCATGTCCGAGGACGATTTGGGGGCAAAGCCCCCTGGCCTCCCCGGCGAGTATACGGGACGGCGACTACAGGTATTCGATCTGGGCGCCTTCCGTGTCGCACGTCAGAATGTGCGTGTCACACTTGGGGAACTGCTCACGCAGCTTGACCTGCAGGAACTTTGCCACGATGGTGTCGTCGGTCACAGCCATGAGGGTCGAGCCCGAGCCGCTAATCCAGATGGTCTTAGCGCCGCCGTTAAGGCAGGTGTCGCGCACGGCGTTGTAGTCGGGGATCAGGCGGCGACGATAGGGCTCCTGGATGCGGTCGTCGTTGGCGGCGGCAATCAGGTCCAGGTCACCAGTCTCCAAGCCGCGCGTCATGCCGGCGATGCGGCCCATCTGCCACACGGCGGTGGAGAGTGGAATCTCCTGCGGCACGACCTTGCGTGCCTCGCTCGTGTGCACCTCGTAAGGTGGAATCACGGTAATAAAACGCAAACGATCGCTCACCTCGTAGCGCAGGCACTGGGGGAGCGAATCGGTCGGCGTAAAGGAGCAGACGGCGCCGCCCAGGATAGCGGGGGCGACGTTATCGGGATGGCCCTCGACCTCGGTGGCGATGCGGACGAGCTCGGCGCGGTCGACGGTATGGCCCGTCAACGCGGCGGCAGCCATGATGCCGGCGACGACGCAGGTGGAGCTGGAGCCCAGGCCGCGGGCGACGGGCACGTCGGTCTGGATGTCGATGGCAACGGGAAAAGCCGGCTCGCCCCATGCGGCCAGCGCATCGACAAAGCTCACATAGACCAGGTTGTTCTCGTTTTGGAACTCTTCGGGGCAGCCCGTGATGGTGAGCTTGTCGGCGCGCTCAAAGGTAAAGTGCGAGTAGAGGCTGACGGCCATGCCGAGGGTATCGTAGCCAATGCCCAAGTTGGCGCTTGTTGCTGGGACGGTGATCTTGATCATGTGAGTCCTCCTGGCGTGCCTGGCTGTTTAGTTCGCTGCTCGGGCAGTCCTGCGCAAGACGGAAAGCACATTAAGTGCTTTCCTTTGCGTGCGGAACTCGCGACGAACTAAACAGCCAGGCACGCTATGCACGTTCGTCATCATCCCGGTAGGTATCTGATAAAAGAAGGTGCGCCGGCTTTCGCCGGCGCCTTATAAGGGGTTTAGTTGGTTGCTATCTTTTTTGCAGCCTGCTCTACGTAGCTGGCCATCTCATCGACGTCGCAGACGTCTTCGAAGCGGACGGGCTTGGACTCGAGCTCGGCGAGCTGTGCCGGGGCGACCGTGTTGGTTGCCTGCTCGAGCACGTGCATGGCCTCAAAGTCGTCCTCGGGAACGTCGAGCCCCAGGGCGTCGCAGCAGGCGCGCGGGAACTTGTAGGGGCTGGCGGTCGAAAGCAGCACACGGGCCTTGGCGCCCTCGGCGGGAGCGACCTTTTCAAAGACGTGATAGCCGCAAGCAGTGTGCGGGTCGATTACGTAGCCGTTCGCATCCCAGCAGCTCTTGATGGCAGCGCGGACTTCGTCTTCGCTGGCCCAACCGCAGCCAAAGACGCTCTGAATCTTTGCCAGCAGGTCGGCGGGAACCTCGTAGCGACCAGTCTGTGCCAGCTGCTCCATAAGGCCGGCAACGAGTTCGCAGTCGCCATCGGACAGGAAGTACAGCATGCGCTCCAGGTTAGAGCTGATGAGGATATCCATCGACGGCGAGATGGTGGTGAAGAACGGACGGTTGCGGTCGTAGACGCCGGTGGTCAGGAAGTCGGCGAGCACGTTGTTCTTGTCGCTGGCCACGACGAGTTTGGCGACGGGCAGACCCATGCGCTTGGCGTAGTAGCCGGCCAAGATATCGCCAAAGTTGCCGGTGGGCACACAGAACTCCACGGCGTCGCCGGCCTCGATGGCGCCGGCGCGCAGCAACTGCGCATAGGCGGCAAAGTAGTAGACGACCTGCGGTACCAGACGGCCGACATTGATGGAGTTGGCGCTCGAAAGCACCGTGCCAGCAGCCTCCAGGCGCTCGGCAAGCTCCTTATCGGCAAAGATGCGCTTGACGGCACTCTGGGCATCGTCGAAGTTGCCGCGGATGCCGCAGACGGCGACGTTATCGCCCTCCTGTGTGGACATCTGCAGGTTCTGGACGCGGCTGACCTTGCCCTCGGGATAAAAGACGGTGATGCCCGTGCCCGGAGCGTCGGCAAAACCGGCGAGTGCGGCCTTGCCGGTGTCGCCCGACGTGGCGGTGACGATCATGATGCGCTCGGCGCCGCCGTCCTTGGCGGAAGTGCGGGCCATCAGACGGGGGAGCATCTGCAGGGCGACGTCCTTGAAGGCGCTTGTGGGGCCGCCAAAGAGCTCCATCACATAGGTCTGAGGGGCGTCGGCGCTCGGCGCGGCGTCGAGTTTGACGAGCGGCGTGACCTCTTCACTCGCAAACGTGCCGCGGTATGCCTCGTCGATACACGCCGAAATTTCTTCGGCCGTGTAATCATTCAGTAACATTCCCAACACATCTTGAGCGATTTCAAAGTACGATTTATCTGCAAGCGAGCTGATATCGACCTGCTGGGTGCCGAGCTCGTCCGAGACAAACAAACCCCCGTCGGGAGCGATGCCGGTGCGGATTGCCACCTTACTTGAGCACGATAAAGTGCGTCCTCGTGTACTATGATAAGTTCCCATATAACACTGCTCCTCGGATGCCTTGGTCCCAATCGGTGAAACCATGGTATCAGAGCGCGCAAAACAGGTTTGCAGAGGCTTTTAGAAAGGTAACCTCAAGCCCATGATTAAGATTGCCAAGTTTGGCGGCTCGTCGGTCGCCGACGCCGAACACTTTAAGAAGATCAAGGCCATCGTCGATGCCGACCCTGCCCGCCGTTTTGTGGTGGTTTCCGCCTGCGGCCGCCGCTTTAAGGGCGACACTAAGGTAACCGACCTGCTCTACCTGGTTAACGCGCACGTTAAGTATCACGTGTCGTGCGAGGAACTACTCGAGGACATCGGCCAGCGCTATTTTGATATCGCTGACGAGTTGGAGCTCACCTATCCCATCCGCGAGGAGTTCGCGGCCTTTGCCGAGCGCGCCCGCTCGGGCGGCTACTCTACCGAGGAGCTCGTGAGCCGCGGCGAGTACTTCACCGCTCGCTTGATGGCCGAGTACCTGGGCCTGCCGTTCCTGGACGCCGCGACGGTTGTGGCGTTCCATCACGACGGTACGCTCAGCATGAATCGCACCTCCGAGCTGGTGCAGGAGTACGGCCAGCAGGGCGGCTTTGTTATGCCCGGTTTCTACGGCGCGACGCGAGAGGGCCAGATCAAGCTGCTCGACCGTGGCGGCGGCGATATCTCGGGCTCGATCCTGGCCAAGTGCCTGGGCGCCGACCTGTACGAGAACTGGACCGACGTCTCGGGCTTCTATTCCGCCGATCCGCGTATTGTTCCCGAGGCTCAGCCCATCGCCCGCGTTACCTACGAGGAGCTGCGCGAGCTTTCGTACATGGGTGCAAGCGTCCTGCACGAGGAGGCCGTGTTCCCCGTGCGTGAGGCGGGTATTCCGCTGGTCATCAAGAACACCAATGCGCCGCAGGACCCCGGCACCATCATTAGCGAGACGGCTGACGAGGGCGAGGCAGAGCCCATCATTACCGGCGTGACCGGCAAGCGCGGTTTTGTCGCCATCAACGTCGCCCGCGACCGCACCAAGCCCCGCGTCGGCTTTATGCGCCGTGCGCTTTCGGTCTTCGAGCGCTATGACGTCTCCGTCGAGCACATGCCCACCGGTGTTGACCGCTTTGGCGCCGTGGTGCAGGAGCAGGACGTTCACGATTCGCTGTACTCGCTCGTGGGCGACATTCAGCAGGAGGTCGAACCGCTCGAGATCGAGGTTGTCGAGGGCCTGGCGCTCATCGCTACCGTCGGCCGTAACCTGCGCGGCCGCGCAGGTATCTCGGGCCATCTGTTTGGTATGCTTGGCCAGGCCGGCGTGAGCGTGCGCATGATTTCGCAGAGCTGCGACGAGATCAACATCATTATCGGCGTCGAGGAGAAGGACTTCGACCTGGCGATTCAGACCATTTACCGTGCCTTCTCCGATGCGAACGGCATTGTGAAGGTCTCCGACTTGGAGGCCCCCGCGCCGGCCGATCCCACCCTGGCCGCGCTCAAAAAGTAGCGACTGCTCGATAGATTTTTGGGTCATGTCTCAAAAATCTACGGCGGGGCGTTTCGTTTCGGTTTCGTTTCGACGGGGCGGGTTTCATGCCCGCCCTGTTCTTGTATAAACTGGCAACAATAATCGGCCTGCTCGGCGTGCGGGCAAAAGCCACAACCTTTAAAGGGGGAAGCATGAAACAGTACACGGTTGCTATTTTGGGCGCGACGGGAGCCGTGGGCACCCAGATGCTCGAGTGCCTCAACGAGCAGGAGTTCCCGGTCGGCAAGCTCAAGCTGTTGGCAAGCGCACGCTCCGCGGGCAAGACCGTTGAGTTCCGCGGCGAGCAAATCGTGATCGAAGAGGCTTGCCCCGAGGCCTTTGAGGGCTGTGACATTGTGCTTGGCGCTGCCGGCGACGATATCGCCAAGGAATTGCTGCCCGAGGCCGTAAAGCGCGGCGCCGTCGTGGTCGACAACAGCCACGCCTTCCGCATGGATCCCGAGGTGCCGCTGGTCGTGCCCGAGATCAATGCCGACGATATCAAATGGCATCACGGCCTTATCGCCAATCCCAACTGCGCGACCATCATCGGCCTGGTTCCCACGTGGCCGCTGCATCAGCTCGCCGGCGTGAAGCGCATGATCGTCTCGACGTACCAGGCGGCTTCGGGTGCTGGCGCTCCCGGTATGGCCGAGCTTGAGGCTCAGCTGGCCGCTCTGGGCCGTGGCGAGGAGATTCCCGAGCCGCGCGCGTTTGCCGCCCAGCTCGCGAGCAACCTGATTCCGCAGATTGGCGGCGTCAAGGAGGAGGGCTTTACCTCCGAGGAGATGAAGCTGCAAAACGAGGGCCGCAAGATTATGCACCTGCCCGAGCTGCGCGTGAACTGCACCTGCGTGCGCGTGCCCGTGCTGCGTTCGCACTCCGAGAGCATTACGCTCGAGTTTGAGCGCGACATTACGGTGGAAGAGGCCCGTGCTGCGCTGGCTGCCGCTCCGGGCGTGAAGCTGGTTGACGACATGAGCGCCGAGGATGCGCACGACCGCTTCCCCATGCCGATGGACACCTCCGACCAGGACCTGATTTGGGTCGGTCGCGTACGCCGCGACATCTCGAACCCCGAGGCTGCGCGTGGCATCACCTTCTGGTGCTGCGGCGACCAAATCCGTAAGGGCGCGGCAACCAACGCCGTCCAGATTGCTAAGCTGCTCTGCGAGTAGTGTGACCTGTCCGGCGGGGGCCGGGCTTAGTTTTCAGAACGTCCTCGACCATGTGTGGCGCCTTGTCCTGCTCCTTCGGAGCCGCGGACAAGGCGCCACACTGGTCTGCGGAGTGTTCTGAAAACTAAGCCCGGCCTCCGCCTGCGGTGACGCTGCTGCGAGCGGCCTGCGATGGGGCCGTTGTTGGTTGGGGCCGCTGGGCTGATATGGGGGCGCGTGACTGTTGCGGGCCCTGGTCCCGGCGGCGGCCCCGGCGCTGCGCGCCTGCTGCCTTGGGTGACTTTGGGGTCGATTGGGGTTGTCTGCACAATTCGCGGTATTATGGTGCGGAGTTTTGAAAGGAGCCGCTGGTGGTCACGACGACGTTTGCTTCGCCTTTGGGCGAGATTTTGCTTGCCGCTGATGGCCGTGGTTTGACAGGGCTTTGGTTTGAGGGACAGGAGCACTTTGGCTCTACGCTTCTCAAAGAAGATGCAGAGCATGTTGAAGGTACCGATGCGGTTTCCGGTATTGGTGGCATGTCTTCGGCGAATCCGGCCCATGGTGCGGCTTCTTCGGTGCTTGAGCGTTCGTGGGCTTGGCTGAATGCTTATTTTGCAGGGCAGGAGCCTCGGTATACGCCGCCGTTACATATGATCGGTACGGCGTTTCAGCGTGAAGTTTGGTACGAGCTGCTTTCTATTCCGCGTGGCGAGGTTGCCACGTATGGCGAGATCGCCCAGCGTGTTGCGGCTCGGCATCGTGTACCGGGAAACGATGACCCCGTTGTGTCTCCCCGTGCCGTGGGGGCCGCGGTCGCGCGTAATCCCATTTCGATTATCGTGCCGTGCCATCGCGTGGTGGCGGCCGACGGATCGCTCAACGGATATGCCGGCGGGCTTGATCGCAAGGAGTGGCTGCTGCGGCTTGAGGGCGCGTACGAGGTGTAGCGCTCGAGCACTTTGCATAGCCAAGATGCCGTGAAAGAACGGGACACGCTTTCCGAATGGCGTCCCAAGCGGAAACCGTGTCCCGGAATATAGCCTCAGAGTGGGACGCCGTTTCCGGTTGAGACCGCCTGCCTGGACATCGATCTACGCCCGCTCCTGCAGGGCGTAGATCGATTTATCCATGTTGAACAGGTAAGCCACGACGCAGACAATAAAGAACATCGGCAAGTTACCAAAGCCGAAGACTTCGCAGCCAATAAGGATGGGTGCGAGCAGCGTATTGGTGGCGCTGCCAAAGACGGCTGCGTAGCCCAGTGCGGCGCAGAGCTCGACGGGCATGCCGAGTTGAGCCTCGTTATGGCGACATCTGGGTAACAGAAAGGCCCGCGTTCCTCAGAGGCAAGATAGGCAATTCTGCTTCTGAGGTAGATCTCAATTCTGCCGACCGCACTGCCGACCGCATCAAACATTAACTGCCGGAGGGCTCGGTCAAATTCATACGTGTAGATGATGGTTTCGAATGTTGTGCCTTCGCGAAAGATGGTAATCCCGGACTTGCATTTGGTTTTGTAGGGAAACCAGTAGGCCGACAGTCTGTAGTGGTTGGCTTCGACCAAAGCTCGCTCGAGTTCGCTTTGATCAGAGCACTTAAGACCCTTGTTTTCTGTCAATAGTGCTATTTGTTCGTTGATGGATATCCGCGACTTCTGGTATTTCATTAAGCCTCTTGATAGAAAAAGAGCTGGAGTTGCGCATCGTTGAGAGGCTTTCCAGCTTTAGCAAAACAAACTTATAAGATGCGACGGGCCGCGTCAAGATAATTGCCGGACGGCCTAGGAGGCGGCTGGTTGGCTGGCTTAAAACCTAGCGCGTGAAATGACGCTCCACGCTATTCAGCGCGCTTGATAGGATGACGAACCACAGTCTTAAGTTTCTCCGGTGCGCATTTGCGTGGATCGGAGAGATAGATTTCGTGATGTAAACGGGTGTCTGAGAGGTCGGGGACATAGCCCTGCTCGGTCGTGTATTCATGCATAGCGTCTACGGTCGCCGGCTCGCTGTCATAAGGTCCGGTATGCATACATTGAACGCAGAGACCCTCGTCAACTTTAAGCAGCTCGACGGCAGAAAAGTCCAGTTTCTTTTTGGTCGTGGCTTCCGCGACTGCCCAGCCAAAGTCATCTCGGGTGACGAAATCGGGCAGGCGGATGCACGAGATAAAGTTGAAATCGTCCTTGCGTACATAATCGATGTCGCCGCTCGGGGAGTCTTGCCACCAGAAACCCTCGAGCGGCGGTACCACAAAGTCGAAATAGCCCTCGATACTCCTTGAACCTTTCTTCGACATCTTGACGGTATAGGCGATGCCGTAAAGCAGCGGCAGGGCGTTTTGATACTCGCCACCTTCGGTATTTGGGTCGCCTTTTCCGCGAACGGCAACGTAGCTCATAGGCGGGACAGTTACGATACTCGGCTTGCTTGCAGGTTTGTAGAGCTCCTTGCATTCCTTCTTAAAGTCGAACGCCATGTTGGCCGCCTTTCTGCGTATTGGCCTGCTTAGATAGCGGAATCATATCATAGAAACGAACAGCTGTTCGAATGATTTGGCTGACAGATTGAGATGTGTGCGTTGTGTTTGGCGGTCGGCCTGACCCCGTCGATGATTTCTCTGCCTCCCCGGCGCCTCATCTATAGCTTCCATTTCCCCATATAAAACCCGCCAAAATAAACCTGTCCCTTTTTGGTCGGTGCGAAATGGGTAATACTAAAGAGTTATCCGACCAGATGGGAACCGATCGATGGCCTATATCGAATTTAAAGACGTCATCAAAGCATACGGCGAGGGCGATGCCCGCATTCACGCGCTCGACGGCGCGAGCTTTACCGTTGAGCGTGGCGAGCTTGCCATTATCCTGGGCGCTTCGGGCGCCGGTAAAACCACGGCGCTCAACATTCTGGGTGGCATGGATACGGCGACCTCCGGCACCGTGACGGTGGACGGGCGCGACGTGAGCTCCGCCAACGAGGCTCAGCTCGTGGAATACCGCCGCGCCGATGTCGGCTTTGTCTTCCAGTTCTACAATCTGGTCCCCAACCTGACGGCGCTCGAAAACGTCGAGCTCGCGGCGCAGATCTGCCCCGATTCGCTCGATGCCGAGCAAACGCTTTGCCAGGTTGGCTTGGGTGAGCGCCTCGCCAACTTCCCCGCGCAGCTTTCGGGCGGCGAGCAGCAGCGCGTGTCCATTGCCCGTGCACTGGCAAAGAACCCCAAGCTGCTCCTGTGCGACGAGCCCACGGGCGCGCTCGACTATAAAACCGGTAAGCAGATCTTGCAGCTGCTGCAGGATACCTGCCGCAAGCAGGGCATTACGGTCATCATCATCACCCACAACTCCGCGCTGGCGCCCATGGCCGATCGCCTGATCCGCTTTAAGAACGGTCGCGTGGAGAGCGAGACGGTCCAGCAAAATCCCGTGCCTATCGAGACGATCGAGTGGTAGCGCCCATGGACCAAGACCGCCAAAACAGCCTACGCCGCGACGCGCAGAACACGGAGCGCGAGCAGGATTTTACGACCTACCGCACTGCCCAAAGCTCAAACGATATGGTGCCGACGGTTTTTCGCCGTGGCATCTACCGCACAATCCGAGGCAGTCTTAAGCGCTTCTTGTCAATCGTGGTCATCACCGCGCTTGGCGTGAGCGTGATGTGCGGCCTTAAGGCGGGTTGCGAGGACCTGTGCGATTCGGTTGACGCCTACTTCGACCAGCAAAATGTCTATGACATTAACGTGCAGTCGACCTATGGCCTGACTGACGATGATCTCGCCGCCATCCAAGAGGTCGATGGTGTCGAGACGGCCGAGGGCATCTACACCGAGACCGCCTACACCGCCGTGGGCACAACGCGCGAGCGCGTGGTCGTGCAGAGTCTCTCCAAGGAGAACATCGATCAGCCGGTGCTCGTGAACGGCGATTTGCCCGAGAGCGCCGATGAAGTCGCGGTGACTTCGAAGTTCCTGAAGGCATCGGGCAAGAAAATCGGCGATACGGTGAGTTTTGCCGCCAATGACGCGAGCTCGTCCAATCAAAGCGCCAAGGACCAGTTTGCCGCGGGCGATTACACCATTACGGCTGAGGTCCTCGACCCCACTGATGTAAGTTCTGACTCGACAGTCAACGCCTTTCGCGCTGCTTCGGCGGCGGACTATAAGTTCTATGTGAGCGAGGACGCCGCGACATCTTCTTCCTACTCCGCGGTCCACGTGATCGTCGAGGGAGCCAAGAGCCTCAACTCCTATTCGGATTCCTACGCGGCAAAGATCGATGAGGTCAAGGGCAATATCGAGAAGATCCGCGAGGAGCGTGAGAAGGCGCGCGCTCAGGAACTGACGGTCGACACGCCGGCAAGCTTGGATGCGGCCGAGCGCCAGGCGAATATGCTCTTTGGGATTGAGCAGGACAACATCAATCGCATGGCAGAGGGCAGCGAGGAGCGCGTGCAAGCGCAGGCCGACCTGGATCAGCGCCGCGCCGCCGCCGACCAGCAGTTTGCCGATGCCCGCGCCGAGCTTTCCGATCTGGGCGAATGCACCTGGTACATCCAGGACCGCGGCAATATCGCAAGCTACTCGAGCGTGGAGAGCGATAGCTCGTCAATTGAAGCCATCGCCACGGTGTTCCCGTTCATCTTCTTTATCGTCGCCGTGCTCATCAGCCTTACCACCGCCACGCGTATGGTCGAGGAGGAACGCACACTCATCGGCCTGTATAAGGCGCTCGGTTATTCGCGCGGACGCATCCTGTCCAAATACGTGGACTATGCGCTGTGGGCCTGTCTGATCGGCGGCGTGCTCGGCAACATCATCGGATTTGTGGGCCTGCCGCTGTTCCTGTTTACGGTGTTCGACGACATGTACTCACTGCCCCAGATGCTGCTTTCGTACGACATCGTGTCCTCGATCGTTTCGGTGGCGCTGTTTGCCGTGGGCGTGGTGGGCGCCACGATTATCGCCTGCCGCCACGAGATGGCCGAGACCCCGGCCTCGCTTATGCGTCCCAAGGCCCCGCGCGCTGGCTCGCGCATTCTGCTCGAGCGCATCGGCTTTATCTGGCGCCGCATGGGCTTTTTGAACAAGGTCGCTGCACGCAACCTTTTCCGCTATAAAAAGCGCGCCTTTATGACCATCTTTGGCATCGCGGGTTGCACCGCGCTTGTGATCTGCGGTATGGGTATTCGCGACACGTCGGTCGCGCTTTCGCCCAAGCAGTACGGGCATATCACGCGCTATGACTTGCTGGCGGTCGCCAACCCCGATGACTTTACGCAGACGTGCGCGGCGTTGGATGAGCGCAGCGCGGCCAATGATTCCAACGTGACCGTAACTTCGACGCTGCCGATCATGACTGACAACGTTACCTTTACGTTTGGCGGCAAGAGCGAGACCGTGCAGCTGATCGTGGTGCCCGATGACCGCATGAACGATCTGGACGACTACGTGTGCCTCGAGGACGAGTCCAAAGAGCCGCTGTCTTTGCGTGACGGAGACGTGTATCTGAGTAAGAGTTCACAGCTGGTGCTGGGGATTCAGCCGGGCGATACGGCACACGTCCAGGATTCGTCGCTCAATGTCGCCAAGGTCAAAGTCAGCGACATTTCGCTTAACTATCTGGGCAACACGCTTTACATGACGCAGGGCACCTATGAGCGCGCGTTTGGTCGAAGCGCACGCCTTAACGGCGTCTTTGTGCTGCTTAAGGGCTCGTCGGCCGACCAGATTGCGTTTAGCAAGAATCTTAAGAGTGACGGTTGGCTTACGATTTCGAGCACGGCCGAACATTGGCAGAACTACGAGGCGAACTTTACGATTATCAATTCCGTCGTGGTGCTCGTGACCTTTATGGCGGCGTGCCTATCGTTTGTGGTGGTGTTTACGCTGTCCAACACGAATATCTCCGAGCGCGAACGCGAGCTGGCGACCATCAAGGTGCTGGGCTTCCGCCGTGGCGAGGTGCACCATTACGTCAACAAGGAGACGTTGATCCTCACGGCGATCGGCGCTGCGCTGGGCGTGCCGCTGGGTGGCTTGCTGGCCGAGAGCTTCACGTACATCCTGCAGATGCCGTCGCTGTACTTTGATGTTGAGGTCGAGCCGCTAAGCTACGTGCTCGCCGTGGTGCTTTCCTTCGGCTTTACGATCATCGTCAACCTCGCTACCAACCGAACTCTCAACAAGATCGACATGGTCGGCGCCCTCAAGAGTACCGAGTAACCTGCCTGGGATTCAAGCTGTAGCGAGCTGTAACGTACCACAACCGCATTTTTGCATAAACCGCCCCGCCGATTGCATATTTCGGCGGGGCGGTTGCTTTTTGCCCGCGGGTACCCCAGGGGGCGGCGTGCAAATTCCGGAGTATTCAGCATCCCGGAGCCCGCGGGTGCGGGAGCGGGCGCACAAAACAGCGCTTAAAGTCCTGATTCTGAACCCCCAACGCCTCAAGAGTCGCTCGTTTTTTACAGGATGCGGCCCATGGCGCCTGCCTTTCGCCCAAAATCCAGTATGCAGGTGCCCTCGGCTGCTGAATACTCCAAAAAATGCACGCCGCATCCTACCCCAGGCACCCGCAGCTACTCTGCGAGTGCGTGGCCTAATAGTAAGTTGCGGTGGAATAGTTCCCGTTTATGGCTCTGCTATGCCAAACGGGAACTATTCCACCGCAACTTATCGAGAGGGCTCTTGGTTGTTATTTGCACTGACATTTGTCATGAAATGGCAGGTCGTTAGGGGTTGCTACTGGTAGTTGCGGTAGGGTTGGGGCAGATTCTAACTAGAAATGGTGGTCGTTACCGGTTGTTTTCGGCATACTCGCCTCATTCGATTACGGTCACCACATGAAAGGAACCACCATGGACCTTGCGATGGCACAGCGTCTCGTCGATCGCCGCAAAGCTGCCGGTCTTTCTCAGGAGGCCCTTGCTGCCCAACTGGGCGTAAGTCGCCAGGCTGTCAGTAAATGGGAGCGCAGTGAGTCCTCACCCGATACCGATAACCTTATTGCGCTCGCCGCACTGTATGGCGTGTCGTTGGACGAGCTGTTGTATGGGGAAGCGGCTAGCGATGCCGACGACCTTGAGGACGGCAGTGCCGACACCGAGACGGCGGATGTGGCTGACGAGGCTGAGGATTCTGCCGAGCACGCCGATTGCGGCGACAAGCCACTTGTCGATATTTCCCTCGCGCGCGGTATCCACGTCATTGATCCCAATAAAGGCGAGGAAGTACATGTTGGCTGGAGCGGCATCCATGTGACCAACGACCGCAAGGGTGAAGAGGTGCACGTGGGGCCGGGCGGCGTACATATTGACACGCTAGAGGACGACGGGCACAGCGTGCACACCAATGCCGATGGCACCGTGGTTATCGACGGCGAACAATTCTCCAGCTGGAAAGAGGCACGCGACAAGCTCGACCATCATGGCAAGCATTTCCACACCAAGCTCGGTCGCGCGTGGAATAAGTTCCCCTTTCCCGTGCTTGTCGCCCTCGCCTATCTGGCACTCGGCATTATTTGCGGCGTGTGGACTACGGGACTTTTCCTCGTCTTTTTGATTCCCGTCTACTACGCGCTTGGCGATTTCATCGACCGACGTCATCTGTCAAAGCTTGTCGACGCCGTCTACCCGGCAGCTGCCATAACTTGGTTCCTCTACATGTGGCTCTGCCTGGGACAGCCCCATCCCGCATGGGTCATCCTCATCACGATTCCCATCGTAAAAGCGCTTATGCACTGGTGCCGCAAACAATGGAAGCACCGCAAACAGGCCTAAACCGCCAGCGCCACTCATCCGACACCGCCCGTCCCTTCCAAGTTGCGGTGATATAGGGACTGTTTTGAGGCTCCAAAGCGCCAAACAGTCCCTATATCACCGCAACTAACAAACAATTGGGTCAGTTCCGGCACGGAGATAAGCATTGAGCTGACTGCGCGCCAAGAAAAGGGCCTATTTACTACGTTTAGCCCGAAGGGGCCGACCATACCCGCCTTTTTCGAAAACTGGCAAGCTTTCTACCTGCGGTTTTATTTTTACAATCTTTGTCATGGTCGAGGGTGTGGTAGCAAACGTAGTAGATAGGTCCATTTTGTGGCAACGGATCATTCAAGCTCAATCTCGAAGGCTGAAGAGAGCCTCTCATCCACGCCTGCGAGCGAAAACCAAATAGAATGAAAGGCAAATGGAAAGCCCGTTTGACGAGCGGAGAACATATGCGCGACGTAGCCGAAAGCGACTGGAAGCTGTTTAAGAAAATGCTTCCTCAATGGCAAGAACGTTATATGGAAAAGCTCATCGGCCGGTACGTTGAGATGCTGAACGGCGACAGCGAAGCGTCCAGTAGATTTTGGGCGCTAGAAGAGCGTATCAATAGGGATAAGCTGTCCTCAGGAGTGCTGGTGAACGACCTTCGCCGCAGTACAATGCACCGTGAGATAGCCAATTTGCTTATCGACAGCGTGATTACCCTCGACGATCTTGACGGTTTTACCGAAGACATTAAAAGCTATGCGCAACACTGGACTGGCCAGTAAGAGCACTGAACGACAGACATCCCCAGCAAAGCGGGGCAAACGCCGGGCCACCTAATGGTTGTCCGGCGTTTGCCCAGATTAACCTGCCAAAGATGAACCTGTCCCTTTTTGGCGGGTTACTCGGCGCTTTTAAGAGCGCCGAGTAACCCGTTCTGGGATTCAAGCTGTAGCGAGCCACCGACGCGCCCACAGCCACTAAATTGCATAAACCGTCCTGCCGATTGCATATTTCGGCGGGGCGGTTGCTTTTTGCCTACGGGTAACCCAGGGGGCGGCGTGCAAATTCCGGAGAATTCAGCATCCCGGAGTCCGCGGGTGTGGGAGCGGGCGCACAAAAGCGCATTGAAAGCCTGACTTTGAGCTCCGGCGCCTCGAGGACCGCTCATTTTTTTGCAGAATGCGGCCCGCGGCGCCTGTCTCTCGCCCAAAATCCAGTATGCAGGCACCCTCGGCTGCTGAATACTCCCAAAAATGCACGCCGCATCCTACCCCAGGCACTTGCAGCAAGAAGACGAATAGCCTCGGCCTCCCCGGTTACCGCAGGAGGCCCCAGGGCTTACCTCCCAAATCTTTCCGCAGGACGGAAGGACCCCGCCGCGCGAAGCGCGCAGCGGGGTCCTGACATGTCCGAGGACGATTTGGGAGGTAAGCCCTGGGGCCTCCGATGGGAGCAGTTCCAGCCGGGGCTATTCGTCGCCGAAGCTGATGCCCAACGCCTTGGCCTCGCGTACCAGGTCGCTCTGGGGATCGACATACTTGAGCTTGCCGGCGACCTCCTCGAGCGGCATGTGGCACATCTTGCCGTCACGCAGGGCAATCATGTAGCCAAACTCGCCGCGCAGGCAGCCGAGCGCTGCCTCGACGCCGCACTGGGTCGCAAAGATGCGGTCCTGGGCGTCGGGCTGGCCGCCGCGCTGCGTGTGGCCGGGGATGGCGACGCGGGTCTCGCGACCAGTCTTGGCTTCGATCTCCTTGGCGATGTCGTAGACAATCGACGGACTCGTGCGCTCGGCGAGCTTTTTCTTGTACTCCTTCTTGGACAGCGCCGCGTCCTCCTTAGAGATGGCGCCCTCGGCGACGGCCACGATGGTAAAGCGGCTGCCGGTTTCCATGCGATGCTCGATGGTCTTGATGACGTTATCCATGTCGTAGGGGATTTCGGGAATCAAGATGACATCCGCACCGCCCGCGACGCCGGCGTACAGCGGAATCCAGCCAACCTTGTGGCCCATGATCTCGATGACAAACACGCGGCCGTGGCTCGAGGCGGTAGTGTGGATGTCGTCGATGCATTTGGTGGCGACGTCGATGGCGCTCGTAAAGCCAAACGTCAGCTCGGTGCCCCAAGTGTCGTTATCGATGGTCTTGGGCAGGGCGATAACGTTGAGGCCCTCTTCGCGCAGGCGGTTGGCGGTCTTGGTGGAGCCGTTACCGCCCAGCATAAACAGGCAGTCGAGTTGCAGCTTATGATAGGTGTGGACCATCGCCGGCACCTTCTCGACACCATCGGCTTCGGGGGTATCCAGGCGCTTGAACGGCGTGCGGCTCGTGCCCAGGATGGTGCCGCCGCGGGTGAGGATACCGCTAAAATCGGCGGGCGTCATGACGCGGAACCTGCTGTAGATAAGGCCCTGGTAGCCGTCCTCAAAACCATAGATCTCGATAGGTTCTTCGCTATTGGTCATAAGCGTTTTGACGATGCCGCGCATGGTGGCGTTGAGCGCCTGGCAGTCGCCGCCACTGGTAAGAAGACCGATCCTGAGCATGATGAATCCTTCCGGGCAAGTTATAACATGCGCATAAGTTTACCCCCGCACACTGTTGATACGGGGGTAAAACGTGTTAGCTCAAGCGTATGGAAATGTAAGCAACGTCAGGGAACGTAAGGTCGACGGGCCTGGCTCCTTACAGTGCGAAGGCATCGACGTTGCCCCAGTGGCGGCGCAGCGTAATAGCGGCGGCGGGTTCGGTATTGTCAAAGACGACCGACCATTGCGTATTGCTGGTGATGTCTTCCGGATTGGGCTCTTGGGCTGCGGCGCGAAGGGCCTTCCAAGCGACTGCCTCGTCCTGGGCACCGGCGTGGGCGTCAAGGACATCGGCGATTGCGACGGCGCGCTCTTTACCATGGCCCAGCTCACCATTCTTTTGGTTGGGCAGCACTTCGTCGCCATAGCAGGCGTAGAAGTTCGTAACCTGGCGTACAGGAGTTGCTTTGAAAGCGCGGTCCGGATCGTGCGGATCCCACTCCACCACCCGCGCGTCACCGGCGGCGTCGTTGATAAAGAAGTGGTAATCGCGTCCTGCCATGGCGTGCATGTCGTAGGCGGAAAGCAGGTCGACAGCTTCTTGCGTGGTGGCGGCACGGTCGAGCACCAGACGGATGGCGAGCGAGGTATTGATGACGGGGCGTTGCGTGTCCTGGTCACAGGGCTTGGAATCCAGGGTGAGTACGGCAATGGACACGCCGCATTCGTTAACACCGTCGAGCTGGGCAAACGGGCCCATGAGTGCGGCGGCGCGTCCGCCGACGGAGTCAAGCGGAGTGTTATCACCCAGGTTGTTAAGGGCAGCAAACCCGATGGAGGTATAGCCGTCGCGTGGGTGATTGCGCACCAGCAGCGCCGAGGCGTCGTCCTTAAAGTCGTAATTGCGACCGGTGCGCACGCGGCCTTCGGCATCTACGGCGACAAAAGCGCTGCAGGCAAACTGGGGCGCCCGGACATGTACCGGCACACCGGGCAGCACCTGCGCCACCACGGCATCGATGTAGGCCTGGTCGTCGCGCACGCCAGCGGCGATGATGCGATCAAGATCGTAGTCGTAGGCGATGTCGATTGCGTACAGGTCATAGCCATCCGCGTAGCAGGTCAAGCGTTTGAGCGACGCGACGGACTTGATTTGCTTGCGGTAAACGATGCCGATGGCAGCGGCAAGGCCGACGGTGACTCCTGCGACACCGCAGGCGATGGCAATGTTACGTGGCTTCATGACGGCTCCTCTCGTCCTGTTAGCGCAATTGTCGCAAAAGGAGCGCGGGCATGATGGCTCAACTTGGTGAGTGGTGCGGAATTAAGCACGGAATGAAGAGTGCGGTGCTGGCGCGGCGGGGTATGCTGGAGGGGACCATCAACCCAGCGAAAGGGGAGAGCATGACGGATCAGGAAACGCCCGAGCGCGTGCACGTGACGGCCGACGATATCGAGGCCGCCAACGACCTTGTCGACTTTATCGAGGCATGCCCCAGCATGTTCCATACGGCGGCGACCATTATGGCCGAGCTCGACGAGGCGGGCTTTACCTATCTGCCCGAGAACGCGGCGTGGGATATCGAGCCGGGCGGGCGTTATTACACGCAGCGTAACACCTCGAGCGTTGTTGCCTTTAAGGTGGGCGAGGACCTGGCTGCTACGTGGGGCGAGGACGGCGTTGCCGGCGACTACCATTTTCAGCTGACGGCGTCGCACAGCGATTCGCCGACGTTTAAGGTCAAGGCTGTGCCTGAGCTCGATGGCGCAGGTGAGACGTTGCGCCTGAACACCGAGGCATATGGCGGCATGATCGACTACACCTGGTTTGATCGTCCGCTGGCGCTGGCCGGTCGCGTGCTGGTGCGCGAGGGCGACCGTATCGAGAGCCGCTTGCTTGCCACCGAGCGCGAAGTCGCTATCATTCCGAGCCTTGCCATCCATATGAACCGCGGCGTCAACGAGGGCTTTGCTCCCAACCGGGCCGTCGACCTGTGCCCGCTCATCAGCGCCGGCGAGCTGAAACAGGGCGACTTTGACGCCCTGATCGCCGACGAGCTGGACGTTGGGCCCGAGCAGATCCTGGGCCGCGATCTGTTCCTGGTCAATCGTCAGGATGCGCGCATTTGGGGCTGGGCCGACGAGTTTATCTCGACGCCCAAGCTCGACGACCTGGCATGCGCCTACACCTCGCTGCAGGCATTTTTGGGTGCCGAGAACGCGCACGACGTTTCGGTCTTCTGCTGCTTTGATAACGAGGAGGTTGGCTCCGAGACCAAGCAGGGCGCCATGTCGACGTTCTTGGCCGATGCACTGCGCCGCATTAACGGCTCGCTGGGCTTTGACGACGAGTCGTACCATCGTGCACTTGCCGCATCGATGCTTGTAAGCTGCGACAACGCACATGCCGTGCACCCCAACCACGCCGAGAAGTGTGACGCCCGCAACCAGGTGGTGCTCAACGGCGGTATTGTCATCAAGGAGGCCGCCAACCAGCACTATTGCACCGATGCCTTTAGCCGCGCGGTGTTCCAGGCCATCTGCGATGACGCCGACGTGCCCACGCAGGCCTTCGCCAACAAGAGCGATATGGCCGGCGGCTCCACGCTCGGTAACCTGTCCAATATGCAGGCGAGCATGCATGCCGTGGACGTGGGCCTGCCGCAGCTTGCCATGCACTCGAGCTACGAGACCGGCGGCGTGCGCGACGTGATGTACGCCATCCGCGCCCTCACCGCCTTCTACGAGCGCAACCTAACCATCAACGGCGCCGAAAGCGTGGAGCTCTAAAACCTACCAAAAAGGGACAGGTTCATTTTGGCAGGTTTTATCTGGGAAAATGCCTCAATGCCAACAGCTGGACAGAATTGTTATGACACCGCAGGTTGGGCAAACGTCAGCGAGCGATGTCCAGAGCGAACAAGTCGGCATGAAAAAGGCGAGGCATTGACCTTCTGGTCGTGCCTCGCCTTTTGAATGGCAAATTGTCGCTCTGGGCGGCGCGCAGCGTCGACCGGTCCGCCGTTCGTTAGAACGGCGGAACAAGATTAGTGCTCGATCCAACAACGTAAAGTTTCGCCGGCTTGCAGGTGACGCAGGTTCTCTGCGGCGATGTCGACAACGTTGTTGAGCGTGGCGGCTAGGTGGAACCAGCCGGAGACGTGTGGCGTGATGAGCATGTTGGGCGCATCCCACAGTGGGCTTGTTTCAGGCAACGGTTCGGGGTCGGTGACGTCGACCGCGGCGCCGGCGAGATGTCCCGACTCCAGGGCGGCAACCAAGTCGTCGGCGACCACAAGGTCGCCGCGGCCGCCGTTGGCAAAGAAGGCGCCCGGTTTCATCGCGGCGAAGAACTCGGCGTTCGCCAGGCCGCGGGTCTCGGGTGTGCTGGGCATAAAGGATGCGACGATGTCAGCCTCGGCCAGGCGCTCGGACAGGGCATCCATACCGTCCATGTCCTCAAACACAATGGGGTAGACGAGCGGGTGGCGCTTGATGCCGCGGACGTGCGCACCCATGTTGCGGCAGAGCGTGGCAAAGTGGCCGCCAATGTCGCCCGCGCCCAGCACCAGCACATTGGCGTTTTTGAGCGAGGTGACCGGCCCCAAATCCTCCCAGCGATGCTCGCGCTGCAGGTCCTGGTAGCCGGGCAGGCGCTTCATCATGGAAAGGACCATGGCAAACATGTGCTCGCTCACGGCCTGACCGTAGGCGCCGATCGAGCAAGACAGCTTGGCTTCAGCCGGCACGGTGCCGGCGGCCAAGTAATCGTCATAGCCGGCGGTCTGCAATTGCAACAGCTGGAGATGCTCGCATGCGGTAAGCAAGGCAGGGTCTATGTTGCCCAAGATCACGTCGGCATCGGCGACCTGCTCGTGCGTGGCGGCGTCGGCGCTCGTGTAGATAAAGTCCTCGCCCGGAGCACTCGACTCAAGAATTGCGCGATGGCGGTCATTGACGGGCAGCAAAACCAGGATGTTCACTAGCGGTCCTCTCCGCTCGACTTGCCAAAAAGGGACAGGTTTATTTTGGCAGGTTTTATCAGGCAAAACGTTTAAATAAAACGCCGGATGCAAGACGAGCGTGCCCGTCAGCATCCGGCGTATCCACGGCTACCAGCTCAGCAGCTCGTAACCATCCTCGGTCACCACGAGTTGTACCTCGCACTGGGCCGAATCGCTGCCGTCCTTGGTACGCACGCACCAACCGTCGCCCTTGCTGATCTTGATGTCGGGCGCTCCGGCGTTGACCATGGGCTCGATGGTAAAGACCATGCCCGGAGCCATGATGGTGTCCACATCGGGCGCCTCGGTGGTAAAGCCCACAAACGGGTCCTCGTGGAACTCCTTACCGATGCCGTGTCCACCGTACTCGCGCACCACGCTAAAGCCGGCGTCCTCGACCGTCTTTTGCACGGCCTCGGCCATCACGGACAACGGCAGCCATGGCTTGACGGCTGTCAGGCCCGCCTCCACGCTGGCGCGGGTGACGTCGACCAGGCGCTGGCGCTCGGCCGAGACCTCGCCGATACAGAACATGCGGCTCGAGTCGCTAAAGTAACCGTCCAGGATCGTGGAGCAGTCCACGTTGATGATGTCGCCCTCGTGCAGCACATCCGCATCGCAGGGGATACCGTGGCAGACGACGTCGTTGATCGAGGTGCACACGCTCTTGGGATAGCCCTCGTAGTTGAGGTCGGCCGGCGTGCCGCCGTGCTCAACGGTGTAGTCGTAGATCATCTGGTCGATCTGGTTGGTGGTCATGCCCGCGGCGATGTGTTCGCCTACGTAATCGAGCACGCCCACGTTGATAGCGGCCGAGCGCTTGATGCCCTCGATATCGGCGGGTGTCTTGTAGAGCGTGCGAGGCAGAACCTCCCAGCCCTCTTCCCACAAGCGCTCGAGGCGCTCATCAAAGGCGCTATGGCATTTCTTGTATTTCTTGCCGCTGCCGCACCAGCAAGCGTCGTTGCGGCCAGGCACGGGTCCTTTGTCATACATGGCTAACTTCCTTTCATCCGCAGCTAGTATAGCCCACCCACGCGTCCATAAAAGTTGCGGTGATATAGTTCCGATTTAAGCGGTTTAACAGCATAAATAGGAACTATATCACCGCAACTGATGGAGCGGGATGGCGGGCACTAGCTGCTGCGTGGTTTTGCTAGTAGCTCACCTGGCAAGGGATGCCGAGGACGCGCACGCGCGCAGCAATGGCGTCGAGCACCTCGGGCGCCGCTTTGGCAAGGCCGGCGACCGGTGTCTCGCGCGCTACCGTGTAGATGGTCGCTTCTTGTGGGCGAATGCGCTCAAGCGCCGCGAGCCAGGGGGCAACGTACTCCTCGCCGGTGTTGTCGATGAGCTTGCCCTGATACTCGCCGGTCAAAAAGATCGTCTGGATAATAACGTGACCGTCAAAGCTTGCGAACGTTTCGATCTGGTGCTCGACGTCGTAGGGGCCAACAGGCTGGTCGAGCAGCTGGATAAACGTCGGGTCGACGGTATCGAGCTTGAGGATGTTGTCGTCGACCATCATGAGCGCGTCGTGCACCTGGGGGCGGTCGGCGCGCGTGCCGTTGGAGAGCACGGCGATCTTGGAGTTTGGGGCAAGCTCGTCGCGCAACGCGACGGCGCCGGCGATGGCCTGCGGAAACTCCGGTGCGGCAGTGGGCTCGCCGTTGCCTGCGAAGGTGATCACATCGGGGAGCTCGCCCTCGGCTGCCATCTCGCGCAGCTTTGCCTCGAGCGCGTCGAGTACCACGGCAGCTGTGTTGTACGGCTCATGACAGGGGCGCTCGGCGTTGAGGCCGTTTTCGCAGTAAATGCAGTCGAACGTGCAGATTTTGCCGCTGGCCGGCATCATGTTGACGCCGAGCGAGAGACCAAGGCGACGGCTGCGAACGGGCCCAAAGATGGGGCTGGCATTCAAAAACGTAGACATAGGCATATGCTCCTCAAGACAATTGTGCCTAAGCATAGCATCGGCTCCAAAGCAAGGTGCGGGCTCTTGCTTTACAAGTTTCGTTTTTTCACGTCGCTCATTATGCCGTGCCATGAAAAGCCTCGGGTCGGGTAAAGTTAATCTGTTAACAAGGCGTAAGGCAATGCGGGTCCATCCAACCGCACTGACGTGCAACTGGATGAGCATTGATGATGGGGGCGCAACATGGATTTTACGGTAGAGAATGCGGGCACCACGATTGCCTGTCGCGAATATGCCGGCTCGGATGTGTCGCCTGATACTCCTGCCTTGGTGTGCGTGCACGGCGCTTGTGTCGACGGCACATTTTTTGACGGTATCGCTTGTGAGCTCAGTCGCAACTACCGCGTAATTGCCTACGACCGCCGCGGCTGCGGTGACAGCAGCGATGCGGCAGACGACAGCTATGATCTTGCCGCTCAGGCCGCCGACCTGCAAGCCGTGATCGAACACGTTGGCGCTCCGACAAATGTGCTTGCGCACAGCGCCGGTACGTTGGTGGCGCTGGAGCTTCTTCGCACCGAACCCCATCTCGTCGCCCGTGCGATTCTGCATGAGCCGGCTGTGTCGGCCGAAGGCGTCGGCATGGGCACAGCTCCGGTTTTGCTCGATATGATTGCGGCTGGAAAGGTTTCAAGGGCGCTCCGGCTTTTCTTGGGAGCCCTTGGCGACTTGGACCCCGAGGCTCCCGGGACGACCGAAGCGGAAGTCAAACATGCCCTGCGCAATGGTCGTTGCTTTATGGCGAACGAATATGGAACAAATATGACATATGCTCCCGACTGGGAGCGCGCCCGCGCGTCAAAGGCGGTGTCGGCCGTGTTTTTGGGCGAGCTTTCGGTCGACACACCCCGCGAGGCTGGTACGCGAGCGGCTGCCGAATATCTCGATTGCCCCCTTGTGACGATCCCGGGCGCGCATAACGGTCTGCGCGATCGCCCCGTTACGGCGGCAAACGCCGTTCGCGATGTCTTGGAGCGTTAGCACGCTCGATGACCTGCGGGGAGAGGGGCTGTTAGCGTTTCGTCATTGTTAACGAATGCGTCCATAACCGCGCGCCCGCGGCTCCATTACCGCCGTTTGCCAGGTCATAAAAATGCAACGATAATCGCGCGTTTGCCTTCAGCTGTTAGATGTTACCCTTGTACCAATTGATATGCACCGTTGCCGTGCGTAACGATAGAAAGGGCCCCATATGCTCAATAATCACGAGGTCAATCTAACCGACGAGGAGGCTGCCGCTGAGGTCGCCCGCGTCGCGAAGACCTACCCCGTGGTGCGTTTGCTGTCGGCCGATCAGATTAAGAGCGAGCCTAACTGCCTGCTCGCCGGCAATCGGTGCCCTTGTCTGCGCCAGTCAAGTCTTGAGGCCTTGGCAGGTTCCGATGATGTATCGGAGCAGCTGCTCAATGATGGTACCGAGTACCGCGCTCGCCTGCGCCCTCTGAAGGTCGAGGGCGAGCCTCACGTCCTGCTGATGGTGCGTCCGATCGATGAGCAAGAGGCTGCAGAAGAGGACCTTGTCTACACCGACGTGCTGACGAGTGTGCGCAATCGCCGATATTACGAGGAAAAGCTCCGTAGCGCCCGCATGAATGCCGGCGTTGCGGTGATCGACCTTGATGATTTTAGGGTCTTCAACGATACGTGTGGCCGCCATGCCGGCGACCTTGCGCTCGGTGCTGTGGCGACAGCCATACACAGCGGAATTCGTTCGACTGACGAGCTTGTACGCTATGGCTGCGACAAGTTTGTGGTCGTCATGCCCAATATTCCCTCCGATGACTTCACCCGTCGCCTGCACCAGGTATCCGATGCCGTTCATGCCACGATTGTTCCGGGCCATGAGTACGTGAGCTTGACGGCATGTGTTGGTGGCGTTCGCATTCATGGCGAGACGATCGATGAGGGAGTTGGCCGCGCTGTCCAGTTATTGAGCCGCGCTAAGGCAAAAGCCGGTACGGTCGTGACCGACGCCGATTCCATCGAAGCCTTCCAAAGCGAAAAGCCTTTGGTGCTTATTGTCGATGACTCCGACATGAACCGAGCCATTCTCAACGAGATGCTCAAGGACGAGTATTGCATCCTCGAGGCCGACAACGGTCGTACGGCGCTCGACATGGTCGACCGCTATGGCGATGAGTTGTCGCTCGTGCTGCTGGATATTGTCATGCCGGGCATAAGCGGTTTTGAGGTGCTGGCCAATCTGTCGCGCCGATCGGGTATCGACAATCTGCCTTTCATCATGATTTCGAGCGAAGATTCCGATGATATGGTTCTGCGCGCGTACGAGCTGGGCGCCTCGGACTATATCAACCGCCCGTTTGACTCCCGTGTCGTGCGCCGCCGTGTAAGCAACACCATCCGCCTATACGCCAAACAGCGCCGCCTGACGAGCCTGCTGTCCCAGCAGTACAACGAGCGCGTCAAGAACAGTCGCATGCTCATTGACATCATGGCCGGCGTCATGGAACTTCGCAACGGCGAGAGCGGCAGACACGTTACGAACATCGAAAAGCTGACCGAGCTGCTGCTTGGCTGTCTGGTCCAGCGTAGTGGCACGATCTCCCTCGACAATGAGGAACGCTCTACGATTGCCCTGGCTTCGGCGCTGCACGATATCGGCAAGATGTCGATTGACGATGCGATTCTCAACAAGCCCGGACGCCTTACGCCCGAGGAGTTCGAGATTATAAAGACGCATACCACGATCGGCGCCGACATGCTGCTTGAGCTGGGTAGCCATCACGCCGGCAATGCGCTTATGGAATATGCGTACCAGATTGCGCGTTGGCATCACGAGCGCTGGGACGGCAAGGGTTATCCCGATGGTCTTAAGGGCGACGAAATTCCCATTGCCGCACAGGTGGTTTCGGTGGCCGACGTGTACGATGCCCTGACGAGCGTGCGCGTGTACAAGGACGCTATCCCGCACGAGGAAGCGATCCAGATGATTCTGGACGGTAAGTGCGGTACCTTTAACCCGTTGCTGCTCGATTGCCTGCTCGAGGTGCAAGACCAAATTGCCGAGACGTTGGCACGCCCCGCTGACGTCGTCGCGTTTCCCACGATTTAGTTCGAACAAAGGAGTTTTTAACCCATGATTTCCATGCGTGAGGCGTATGAGAAGATCGGCGCTAATTATGATGACGCGTGCGCTCGGCTGATGGGCGAGGAAATGCTTGCCCGCTTTGCCCTCAAGTTTTTGGATGACGAGAGCATGGACAAGCTGGAGGCCGCCATGGCGGCGGGAGACGCCGAAGGTGCGTTTATGGCAGCGCACACGCTCAAGGGCGTGAGTCAGAACCTGGGATTCGATAATCTGTACGAGCCGGCGGTCGTGGTGACCGAAGCGCTGCGTGGTGCCGATGCCGTTGACGGCGCTCTCGAGGGAATGCATGCGCTGCAGCAGCAATATGCGGCCACGATGTCAGCCCTGCGCGAGGCGGCTGAATAAGAGCTTGCGGGCCTTGGGCTGCGTGCCGGCCACATATAGGTAAAAGGGCGCCCCGCCGGACCATGTGGTCGGCGGGGCACCCTTTTGTGTTGTGCTGTCCGTAAACTAGCGAGCCTGCTTAACCTTTGCCGCTGCCTCGACAAACGACTTCCACAGGTTAAAGTCGGTCTCGAGCGTCTTCCACGTGTACTCGGGGTGCCATTGCACGCCTAGACAGAATGGCTGGCCTTCGACTTCGATGCACTCGGGAACGCCGTCGGTTGCCTTGGCGACCAAGCGCGTGCTTTTACCCAGACGGTCGACGCAGCAGTGATGTGCCGAGTTGGTCTGGATCAGCCTGTGCCCGCCAACCGCGCGCTCCAGCAGCGAGCCCGGCACGACCTCGACGGGGTGCACGGGATCGTTGAGCACGTGGGTATGGCGCCACTGCGTGCGGCCCTCGCGCGCACCCAGGCTCGGCACGTCCATGCACAGGGTGCCGCCGGTGGCGACATTGAGCAGCTGCGTGCCTCGGCAAGTGGTAAAGAGCGGCTTCTTGGCGCGAAGCACCTCGTTAACCAGCTTAAACTCAAAACGGTCGCGAATCTCGCAGCACAGCGTGGGGTCGTAAGGACGCTCGTCGCCCCAGCGTTTGGGGTTGACGTCCGGGCCGCCGGGAATAGCGATACCGTCAGCGATTTCCACGTAATGACGGATAACATCGACGTCTTCGGTAATAGACATCTGCAGCGGCAGGCCACCGGCGGCAAGGATGGCATCGACAAAGACACTTGCGATTTCCTCGTTGGGGGAGAGCGTCTCGCTCAAAAACGGTTTTGCCTCTTCCCAACGCGACGCGACGAGGATGAGCGGACGGTCGGCGGGGGCGACGTCGACGTACGGGGTGTAGGACGATGAGGTGCGAGTTCCAATCATGGGCGTGGCTTTCGAATCTAAAGGTGACAGGGCGCATGAGAGACGTGGGGCAACACTTCCGATGGATTTGTCCCACGGGGCGGCTGGTTAGTGGCCCTTGATGGAGTTGAGGAAGTCCTGGGCGCGCTTGGTCTGGGGATGGTCGAAGAACTCGTCGGGCGTGCCGGTTTCCACGATCTGGCCGTCGGCCATAAACACGACGCGGTCGGCCACGCGGCGGGCGAAGTTCATCTCGTGCGTGATGACGATCATCGTCATGCCCTGCTGGGCCAGACGGACCATGACCTCGAGCACCTCATTGATCATTTCGGGATCGAGGGCGCTCGTGGGCTCGTCAAAGAGCATGGCCTTGGGCTGCATGGCAAGCGAACGGGCGATGGCTACACGCTGTTGCTGACCGCCCGAGAGCTGTGCGGGCACCTTATCGGCCTGTTCGGCCACGCCCACGCGGCTCAGCAGGTCCATGGCGCGCTCACGAGCTTCCTCCTTGGACACGCCCAGCACATCGACCGGCCCCAGCATGACGTTCTGCAGTACGGTCATATGTGCGAACAGGTTGAACTGCTGAAACACCATGCCCAGTTCGGCACGCATGCGGGCAAGGTCCTTGCCTTCCTGCGGCAGGGGGTCGCCCTCGATGAGGATCTCGCCCGAGTCGATGGTTTCCAGACGGTTGATGGTGCGGCACATGGTCGACTTGCCCGAGCCCGAGGGTCCAATCACAACGACGACCTCGCCGCGGTCGACCGAGAGATTGATGTCGTTGAGGACGTGCAGATCGCCATAGTGCTTATCGACGTGTCTGAGCTCGATCAGCGGCTGATTGCCGGTGGAAGAGGTGCTCTGTGCCATGGTGCTCGGCTCCTTATGACTCGAAATGGTAAAGCGTTAGCGGATGATGGTCGCGCCGGTCTTGTGCGAAACATAGACAGCGGCCTTGTTGATCGCGACGTTGATGAGGATGTAGATGACCGCGATAACTAGGTAGACCGACACGAGGGCGTCGTAGTTGGTAATGAGCACGCGGGCGTTTTGCATGAGGTCGGGGTAGCTCACCACGTAGGCAACGGTGGTGTCTTTGACTACGACCACAAGCTGCGAAATCAAGGACGGAATGATAAACCGAATAGCCTGCGGCAACACGATTTTAAAGGTGATTTTAGCTTTGGAGAGACCGAGTGCCTGGGCTGCCTCGACCTGACCGCGCGGCACGGCGTTGACGCCGGCGCGGAAGATCTCGGCCAGCACGCCGGCCGCAGCGAGCGCGACAGGCAGCGTGAGCATCCAAAACGACGGTAGCGCGATCTTGTACTGGGGCAGCACCAAAAAGAAGAAGTAGATAAACAGCAGGCTCGGCACGCCACGGAAGAAGTCGGTGAGCACGCGGCAAACCAGCTGCAGCGGCTTAATGTCGCTGGTACGGCCGAGCATAAGGGCTAGGCCCAGCATCAGCGCGATGGCGCCGGCGGTGAGTGCGACTTTAACGGTGCCCTCAAAGCCGGCAAGCAAGAACTTCCAGGTGGTGAGGTGCGTAAAGAAATACCAATAGTGGACCGAAAGCTGACCGGTCACATAAAAGCGCTGCAGTACCAGGATGGCGAGCGCGGCGACAGCAACAAGCGAGATGGCGGTGCCGATGCGAATCTTGGCGCGCATCTTGGGGCCGGGAGCCTCGTAGAGCGCGTCGCGCATGGTGAGCGCGGAGGTGGAGTGCTTGCTCATCGGAGGATCCTCACCTTCTTATCGATGTAGTTGCCAATGTGGCTCACCACAAAGGCTGTGCCCAGGTAGCCGAGCGCCGAGATAAAGAACGCGGCGACGCCGCCGAGCGAGCGCGTGTTGATGTAGCTCACTACGCCGGTGAGCTCCTGCGGTTTAAGCGGCACCTGGCTGCCGAGCGCGGTAGTGAGCATGACGGCGATAAAGAGGTTCGTCATGGGCAGCACGCTCGAGCGCAGCGCCTGCGGAATCACGATCTTGGCGAGGATACGGCTGAAGCTCATGCCCAGCGAGCGGGCGGCTTCCACCTGGCCGACGCCGACGGTGTTGATGCCGCTCATAAAGTTCTCGGAGCCAAAGGCCGAGCCCAAAAGAACCGTGGCGACGATAACGCAGGCGCGGTAGGGCAGAACGACCTTAAGCGGCGGCAGCGCATAGACGACGATGATGAGCAGCGCGATGCCGGGGATGTTACGGAAGACCTGAACATACAGGTCGCCAAAGACGCGCAGCGGCTTGAGCGGCGACACGCGCATCACGGTGACGGCGACGGCCAGCACCATGGCGATGACAAACGACTCAAGCGTCATGCCCCAGGTTGCTAGCAGCGCGTCGATATAGTTCTGGCCATAGAGCGACCAGAGCTCGGAGAGACTCATGCGGACCTCCCGCCGGTAAGGAAAGGGGCTCCCGTGTGTATGGAAGCCCCGACAACTCAGTGAGGAAACAGTTTAGCGCAATAAAGCGAATCGTGCGTTTCCGTATGGTTTCGTTGCGGCCGTTACCAGGCTCGCTGCCTAGGCGCCGATCTCGGGCAGCTCGGGAACGTTGGTGTCGCCCGTACGGTCGCCGATGCAGATCTGCCACAGCTCGGTCCAGGTGCTGTCGTCCTCAATCTTCTTAAGGAAGTCATTGACGAAGGCGACGCCGTCGGAATCGAGCGGCAGGCCGATGCCGTAAGGCTCCTTGCTGCCGAAGGGCTTGCCGGCGATCTTGTACTTGCCGGGCTCACGAACCAGGGCGCTCTGCTGCATGTTGTTATCGATGACGTAGGCATCAACGCGACCCTGCTGGAGTGCCTGGCGGGCCTCCTCGTCGGTCTTGAACTCCTGCTGGCTGGCCTTGGGAGCGAACTCCTCCAGGATGGCGGGGCCGTTGGAGCCGGACTGGACGGCGACGTTCTTGTCGGCCAGGTCGTCGACGCCCTTGATGTCGTCGTTATCGGCGAGCACCAGGATGGCTTGCTGGGTGTAGTAGTAGGGACCGGCAAAGGAGACGAGCTTCTTGCGCTCGTCGGTGATGGTGTAGGTGGCAAAGACGGCGTCGACCTGGCCGTTCTGCAGGACGGACTCGCGCGTGTCCGAGGTCACCTGGGTGATCTCGACCTTGTTCTCGCCCAGAATGTAGTTGGACAGGAGCTGTGCGATACCGGCATCGAAGCCACGGGTCTGACCGTCTTTTTCGTTGAGGAGGGAGAAGAGCGTGGAGGTCTGAACGCCACCGATCTTAAAGACGCCGGCGTCCTTGACGGCCGTCGCCCAGGTGCTGGCGGCGATGGCGTCGTCATCGGCCTTGGGGCCGTTGTCGACGAGCTTGTCGAATGCCTTGGCGTCGAGCGTGGTGGAAGCCTCGGTATCCTCGGAGCTCTTGGAAGAGCCGGCGGCGGAACCCTTGTCGGCCTCGGCGCTGGTGTCGGAGCAGCCGGCAAGACCAAGGCCGGCGACGGTTGCGAAAGTGGCGGCAACGAAGCCGCGACGGTCGAGAACGACCTGCTGGGAGAGGTTCTTGCTCATGGTAGAACACCTTTCTCAATAAAATCCCTAGCGGTTGAGTAGAGTTATACCCTATCGCGCTCAAATGGGTCAACAGGAAATAACTCAGAAACATACTTACCTTATGGGTTATTCTACCTACTAAAAAGGGACAGGCGCCTTTGTGGTGGTTCTTGCAGATGTGGCGGCCTGCCTTGCTGCTTTGTCTCAATCTGTAACAGGTAGACGGGAAAATGGGTTCTTACTGTTACAGATCGAGATTTTCTCTTCAGGGGAATTCGAATGTCTCAATCTGTAACATCTGGACGGACAAAAGGTTTCTAACTGTTACAGATCGAGACAAACGTTCTTAGCTCCCGACGTTTGTCTCAATCTGTAACAGTTAGACGGGAATTCGGGCCCTAGATGTTACAGATTGAGATAATCGCGTCGCGAAAATAAAAACCTCCGCGGGGGTGCTTCCCTTGCGGAGGTTTTTTCTACTCGTTCAGCAGACGTACGGTTTCGGCGGCTATGTTCTCGACCGTCATGCCGTTCTGAGCGAGCAGCTCGTTGGGGTCGTAGCGGTCGGGGAAGCCCTTGGCGATGCCGAAGGTGCGCGTGCGCACAGGCGTGCAGGCCAGATAGCACGCGACGCGCTCGCCCCAGCCACCGTCCAAGATGCCGTCCTCGAGGGTGACGACAACGCGATGCTCGGCGGCAAGGCTATCGAGGAACTCGCGGTCGAGCTCGGTTGCAAAGCGCGGGTTGACGAGCGTGGCCTCGATGCCGTACTCGGCAGCCAAGCGGTTTGCCACGCGCTCGCCCAGCTCAAAGAAATCGCCGAGCGCGAGCACGGCTACGTCGCGGCCCTGACGCACCACGTTGTAGCGCGCGACGCCGTAATCGGCGTCCTCGGCGGGAGCCAGATCGGGGCGGCTTACCAGGCCGATGCCTGGTACGCGGATCGCCACGGGATGCTCGCGGTGGTCGAGCGACCAGCTCAGCATGGACAGATATTCCTCCATGCAGGAAGGCGCCAGGTAGCGCATGTTGGGAAGAGCGCCCAGCATGGAAATATCAAAGAACGAGAGGTGCGTCTCGGATGTGGTGCCAAAGATCGACGCGCCAAACACCAAGATGGTTGCGGGGGCGTCGTTGAGGCACAGGTCGTGCCACAGTTCGTCGTAGGCGCGCTGCAAAAACGTCCCGTACACACCAAAGACTGGCTTGGCGCCCGAGCGCGCAAGCGCGGTGGCAAAGGTCACGGCGTGTTCCTCGGCAATGCCCACATCGACGAACTGTTTGCCGGCGGCAGCGCGAAGCTCGGGCGTAAAGCCCATGATGTAGGGTGTGGCGGCCGTGATGCCCACGACCTGCTGATCGCGCTTGATGGCGGCGCTGAGCGCCTCGCCCGTAATGTCGGCATAGGTGCGCGGCGCAGGCTCGCTCGGATGGCCCGGGCAGAGCTTGCGTCCAGTTGCCATGTCAAACGGACCCACGTGATGCCAGTGTTCGGGGTCGCTCTGGGCCGGCTCAAAGCCCTTGCCCTTGGCGGTGGAGACGTGCAACACGATGGGATGATCGATATTGCGCAGTTCCTTCAGCGTGTCGACCAGGGCCAACACATCGTTACCGGCGTCCAGATAGCGGTAGTCGAGCCCCATCGCGCGGAAAACGTTGCGCTCACAGGTGCCGTTGCTGGCGCGCAGCTCGGCCAGATTGCGATACAGGCCGCCATGGTTCTCGGCAATGGACTGGTCGTTATCGTTGACGATGATGATCAGGTTGCTATCGAGTTCGGCGGCATTGTTAAAGCCCTCAAACGCCAAGCCGCCCGAAAGCGAGCCGTCGCCAATGATGGTGATGACGTTGTACGCATCGCCCGCCAGGTCACGAGCGTGCGCCAGGCCGCAGCCCAAGCTCACCGAGGTCGAGGTGTGACCCATGGCGAACAGGTCGTGCTCGGACTCGTCGGGATTGGCAAAGCCAGAAGCCTCACCATAACGCTCCGGATCGATATAAGTGTACGCGCGCCCGGTCAGCGCCTTGTGGGCGTAGGTCTGGTGCGAAACGTCAAAGACAATCTTGTCGATGGGGGAGTTAAACACGCGATGAAGCGCGACCGTAAGCTCAACGACGCCCAGGTTGGGGGCAACGTGCCCGCCGACGGCGGCGGAGCTTTCGAGGATTGCCTGACGGATCTCGCCGCAGAGCAGCGGAAGCTCGGCGCGGTCGAGAGCCTTGACGTCCTCGGGCGTTGTCGTTTGCGTAAGCAGCATCGTTGTGGGTTACTCCATGCGAATCGTGCGCCGGCACTCCCTCGGCCGGCACAATTGCACAAGACAGTCTCGCACATTTTGGCGTTTGATATGTGACGGCGGCGCGGTAATTCGCCAACTGGTGGGGCAAAACGTTTTGTCCGATGCCATACTGATATGTTCCATGATGTTTTTATCGATTGTGCACAGGCCGTGGCTTGTCGCCGTGAGTCGCTGGAAGGAGGCAGCATGTCCGATGCCGTTCGTGCCGAAAAAATCGCGCACGAGGTCGACTATGCCGCCCGCCAGCTGGCCCAGGCGGGCCGCTTGGACCTGACCCACGAGTTTATCCAGCATGGCGACGTGACGGTCTATGCACATGTGACTTCAGTAGCGCGGGTGAGCCTGTCCTTTGCCGAGCGCTTGGGCCGTGCTGGCATTTCGGTCGACCGTGCTTCGTTGTTGCGCGGGGCCCTGCTGCACGATTACTTTCTCTATGACTGGCACGATCCCGACCCAAGCCATCGGCTGCATGGCTTTCGCCACCCGTTTTTTGCCCTGGCACGTGCGGAGGAAGATTTTGAGCTGACGCCGCGCGAACGGAATATTATCGTGCGGCATATGTTTCCGCTGGTGCCGGTGCCGCCGACGTGTCGTGAGGCTTGGATTGTATGCCTGGCAGATAAATGGTGCGCTCTGCGCGAGACAGTCTCCGGTCGTCTGCGGCGCAAAGGCGGCGCGAACGATTCGAACGAGGGCTCGAGTGACGGCACGAGCAAAGATTCGAGCGAAAAGAGGAGAGGGTAGACGGTGGAAACCGCGATCGATATGGCGTTTGGCGACGCGACGCTTGCCGCCTGTCCGCTCTCGGCGTCGGTGCTCTCGTTTGCCTTCTACGGTTTTTGCGGTTGGGCATGGGAATCGACAGTATGCGCCATTCTCAACCACGGACGCTTTGCCAACAGCGGCTTTTTGCTGGGGCCGTGCTGCCCCATCTATGGCGCGGGCGGCATTGCCTGCTGGCTGCTGTTGCGCGGAATTCCTGACGCGTCGACCCAGTTTGTCGCCGCAGCGCTCGTATGTAGCGTGATTGAGTACAGCGTGGGCGTGCTGTTGGAAAAGACAACAGGCGCACGCTTTTGGGATTACTCGCACCTGCCGTTTAACTTGCACGGACGTATCTGTCTGTACTGGGCCTGCGCGTTTGGCTTAGGCGCGTTGTGTATTTGCCGCGTGGTGGAGCCGGCGGTGTTGGGCCTGCTTGCCCATCTGCCGGTGCTGATTGTGCGGCTGTCCGCCTTTATCGTCGCGGTCGCGATGATGGTCGACGCGGTGTGCTCGTTGGCGAGCTGGCGGCGTCTGTCCGATCAGCTGGAGCGTGTGCGCGCCGACCTTGCCGACCGCATTAATGAGTCGCTTGCCGATGCCTCGGACTCAATGCTCGAGCGCATTCCCGAATCGACGATTGACTCGGTGGCGCAGACGCATATCCGTAGCCGTGCCGTTAACGCGTGGCTGGCCGAGCTGGGTGACGCCGCGCTTGACGCCCTGCGCGAGAAGGCTTCGATGCCGACGTTTATCGCGGATGGTGCTCGCGGCCTGGCGCTTGCCGCCCGCCGCGTGGCCGATGCCGCGCCGAGCATGCCGCGTCCGTCGCTCAGTCGTCGCCTTGCCGGCAAGCGCATGAGCCGTCCGGTGCCAAGCGTGTCGCTCAGCCGACGCGACCTGCGCTTCTTCAATGCCTTCCCGCGCTTGCGCATTAACCGCTACGAGGGCGTCATCCGAGCTACCGACCTCCGCGACCGCGCCCGCGAGCTGTTTCGGCGCTAGCCGGGACGGGCACGCTCACGGCTCCCTTGCTCGCGTATTTCCCGTCCGTTTCGCGTCCGTTGCCGTGCCGTTTCCAAGATTGCGGCACCGTTTCCATTCGACAACGCAGCGTTTAACAACGCCGTATCTGGTCTACACCAGTTGCCCCTCGGCCGCATTATGGGCGCCGACAACGTTCATGCGATCAAGGGGGAGCGAATGTACGATACGGGATCGACAACGTTTATGCTCATCTGCACTATGCTCGTGTTTTTAATGACACCGGGTCTGGCGTTTTTCTATGGCGGCCTGTCCAGGCGCAAAAATGTCATCAACACCATGCTCATGTGCTTTGGCGCCATTGGTCTGGTTGGTGTGCTGTGGATTGTTGCCGGCTGGTCGCTGGCCTACGGCGGCGACGGTTCCAGCCCGTTTATTGGAGGCCTTGACCAGCTACTGTGCCTTCCGGTGCTCAACCAGGTGCTGCAGGCGGCCGAGGGCAATGCCACTGACAGCGCCGTCTACCCTCAGATCATCAACATCGCCTTTCAGATGGCATTTGCCATGATCACTGCTGCTATCGTCACGGGCAGCCTGGCCGGCCGTGTTAAGTTTGGTGCCATGACGGCCTTCCTGGGCATTTGGCTGCTTGTGGTCTATGCGCCGCTTGCCCACATGGTTTGGGGCGGCGATGGCTCCTTTATCGGTGACATTATCGGCGCACTCGACTTTGCCGGCGGCGACGTGGTGCACATTTCGTCCGGTCTTACGGGCCTGATTCTCTGCTTAATGCTCGGCCGTCGTCGTGGCTTTGGCATGGTGAGCTACCGTCCGCATAACGTGCCGTTTGTGGCGCTGGGCGCCGGCCTGCTTTGGTTTGGCTGGTTTGGCTTTAACGGCGGCAGCGAGTTTAAGGCCGACGCCGTGGCGGCACTCGCCATCCTCAACACCGTGACGGCCAGCGCGGCGGGCATGGTCTCGTGGCTTGCCGTCGAGCGCGTGCACACCGGTCGCCCCACGCTGGTGGGTGCCAGCACCGGTTTGGTTGCGGGCCTTGTGGTGGTCACGCCGGGTGCGGGATTTGTCGAGCCGTGGGCGGCGCTGGTTATGGGCTTGATCGTATCGCCTGTCTGCTACCTGGCCATCAGCCATCTTAAGACCAAGTTCGGCTACGACGATGCGCTCGACGCGTTCGGTTGCCATGGTATCGGCGGCATCCTGGGCGGCGTGCTCACGGGCCTGTTCTGCGTGCCGGAGCTCTCGTGGACCGGTAAGGGTGGTCTGTTCTACACGGGCGACGTGTCGCTGCTCATCTCGCAGATTTTGGGCATTGTGGTGACGGTCGCTATTGTGCTGGTGCTCGACTTGGTAATCGCCGCGGTGGTCAAGGCGCTGTTCCACGGCAGTCTGCGTGTGGACGAGGCAGACGAGGCGCTGGGCCTGGATGCGAGTCAGCACGGCGAGAGCGCCTACCCTTCGTTCTCCGGACTCGATTAGCAGCTTCCCCAAGCACCGCACCTCGGCCTTCAATCGTCGTTTGCGTACCTTAAGTACGCGGCACTCCTCTTTCAGGCCGATCTGCGGCACTTGGGAAACCTGCTAAGACCTGTTAGTTGCACTTATCTGATCTACAAGGTTGGTCTGTGGCACCTGGAAAACCCGTGCCATGTGAGGGACAATTCATTTCTTTTTTTGAAGAGAGGAATTCACTATGAAGAAGATTACGGCGATTGTTCGTGCCGAGAAGCTTGAGGTTCTTAAAGACGCGCTGTTTGCTGCCGATGTCCGCGGCATGACTATCAACCAGGTGCAGGGCTGCGGTGCGCAACATGGCTGGAAGGAATACGTGCGCGGCAACGAGTTGCTTGTCAACACGATCCCTAAGGTGCAGTTCACCCTCATCTGCGCCGACGAGCACGTCGACGGCATTGTCGAGATTATCTCCAACGCCGCCCGCACCGGCGCCGTTGGAGACGGCAAGATTTGGGTCGAGCCGGTCGAGGAAGTTATCCGCATTCGTACCGGCGAACACGGTCCCGCCGCGGTGTAGAATCGACCGTCTACCATCCGCAACGTTAAAATGCTGCAATGAGGCACAAGACTTGCGTTGTGGATGGACGGATTATGGGTCGTAATAAATATCCCGAGGAGACTGTCGCGAAGATTCTCGATGCGGCGCTGGAGCTATTCTGCGTACAGGGTTATGAGGGGACGAGCATTCAAGACATCGTCGACCGCCTCGATGGCATGACCAAGGGTGCTGTCTATCATCACTTTAAGAGCAAAGAGGAGATTTTCAACGCCGCATTTGATCGGGCAACGGCTCCGATTGCTGAGCACCGTCGCGCGACACTCGGTGCTGGCAATATGACGGGAGCTCAAAAGCTCAAACGACTTTATGCGCCCGAGTCCATCGTTCCGCAAATCGAGCTATGGGCTCGCATGCATCCTGCGGCAGATCCGGTAAAAAGCTCGCGGCTGCTGGCGATGCAGTACCAAGGTTCGTTTGACGAGTCGGCCGATGGCAATCTCTTGCCAGTAATCGAGGAGGGCATCGCCGACGGCTCCATTGCGTGCGAATGCCCGCGCGAAGCAGCGGAGGCCGTATCGTTGTTAGCGAATCTTTGGCTGCTGCCATTGTTCCGTCCGCTCGAGCCCAAGGAGCGAATGCTTGCTCGCGCACAATGTTTGGCGCAGATGGCGGCCGCGGTGGGGCTTGATTTGGGTAATGAAGTGCTCCAGACAACGGCCCAGATTTGGGACGTATGGAACCGTGCCGGGTGGTAATATAGATACCAACGGTATGTAATTGATTTGTGAGGGTAGCCACGGCTGCCCTTTTCAAGTCATTAAATACATACTAACAGTATGTATTTGGGGGCAGGCTTATGGCTGGGATGCGAAGAATTAGCGTTTCATTGGCGCCAAAAACAGTGCGATCTATCAGGCTATTTGGTCTTCTTGTTGCACAGCTGTGTGCGTATTCGATGCTGTCGGCACTGTGCTTTGCGTGCCCGCTTTACTTGTTCGATTGCAGCGGCTCCTCAACGTTATATGGCGCCGTCGCGGCGATAGCGTTCATACCGGGCGTGCTCGCGACTCCGGTTGGCGGGATTTTGGCGGATCGGGGAAGACATCGCGGGGTTCTTGTGGTACTCGGCATTGTTCTGATGGCTGCATCACTGCTGTTTATCCCCATGAAGCGTTCGCTGCCTCTTGCGGTTGTCGTGGCAGCAATGCTTTGCGTCCAATATGGCATCCAATCGCTGCTGAAACCGATGCTTCAAATTGAGGCGGTGCGCATGACGGGCCAAGAAAAGGTTGAGCGTGCCACTGCGTTGGTCTCGCAGATAATCATGATGAGCAATATCTTGGGGCCTGTAGTCGGGACGGCAGTCTATGGGTGCTTTGGTATCGATACTCTATGCGAAACCGCGGCGTTGACGTTTACGATTTCAGCCCTGCTGTTCGGGGGCGCACTCAAGCAAAATGCCTCATCTGAAACGATGGGAGACGGCGCGACTCGTACGACACGCCGAAACGATTTTCGGGAGTTGATTCGGTATCTGTCTCAAAACTCATCATTGCTCGTTGTGTTTTTGATTGCGGCTATTTTGAACCTTGCGTTAGTTGGGTTAACGATTGGTGCTCCCGTTATTGTTGCAAAGCATCTCGGAATGCAGTCATCCTTTGTTGGGATTATTGAGGTGGCTATGGGCTTAGGTGGTCTTGTCGGCAGTGGTTTGGTCGGTATTTGGCCGCATCGTTTTTCCTTCAAGGGCATATGTCGATATGTTGCGATGATCTGTTTAGGAGTCGTACCGATTATTGTCACGCTACTGAGCGGTCCTAACGAATTTGCGTTTGTCGCGCTTGCGGCTGGCTCGGCATGGGTCATGGCGTGGGCAAGCGTTACATCGGTTGAAGTCGTTTCATTCGTTCAGCGGTCAGCGCCAAAGGAACTCTGCGGAAAAGTGCTGGCACTCGTTTACATGGCGCTTTCCTGCGCAACGCCTATTGGCCAATTGGTTTACGGGCTCGCATATGATCGATGGACTCCGGCGATTGTATTCGCAGGAATGTTGGCGGTGCTGACGTTGATGACAGCGCTGTTTTATCGGCTGAAAAGTCGCTTATGGCGAATGTCTTAAGGCACTGGGGCACCGTGAATTTGTGGAGGCAGTGGCACGTCGCGCCGGGACGCCATTGTTTGGGCACGCCCGTTCTCGTCTACAATATCGTGCAGACGAAGGAGAGGCATGCCCATGATCAAGATGTTTGCGAGTGACTTAGACGGAACGCTGCTGAACGCCCTGCACGAGGCGGATGGGACCATCCGCCGCGCCATTCGCGAGCTGACCGAGGCTGGCCTGCATGTGGTTCCCGCGACCGGACGCTCGACGCTGCCGATCGGCGAGCATGGCTTTACGGGCCTGGCGCTTGACGCCTGCTGCTCCAATGGATCAATCGTGCGCGACAGTCATGGCGAGGTGCTCAAAACCTGGACCATCGATCCGCAGGTTACCGAGGAGCTGCTCAAGGCATTCCCGGGCATTTGCTTTGATTGCTCCACACCCGATGGCATGTTCTCGAGTGGGTCGTTCGAGATGCACCAGGCGGGCTTTAAAAAGGACAGCCCCATCAAGCGTATTGTGATGCGCGGCATGCGTGTGCGCGGCGGGTATCACGAGGAACAGTATTTCGACCAGTCGATCGGCGACATCCTGCGCCACGATGTGTGCAAGATCAACTGCCGCGTGACCTCGCCCGAGCTGGAGCGCGACCTTAAGGCGTATTTGGCCGAGCGCTCGGACCGCGTGGTCAACGCGCCGTTCGATCCGGTGATGTTCGAAATCACGGACGTGGCGTGCAACAAGGGCGAGAGCGTGGCCTGGCTGGCGGGCTACTACGGCATTGCCGAGAACGAGGTCGCGGTCTACGGCGACGGCGGCAACGACATCGCCATGCTCAAGCGTTTCCGCCACAGCTACGCGACCAAAAACGCAAGCGATGCAGCTAAGGCCGCCGCGAGCGCGACCATCGGCAGCTGCATGGTCCACGCCGTCCCCAAACACATGCTCGCCACCATGCGCAAGCAAAACTCCCGCACTGTCATCGAATAATGTGACAAAGGGACAGTCCCTTCGTCACAGGGGTCTGTGTGCTTGGAATACGAACATATATTCGTATATATAACTAGGCTCTGGTAGAATCGGTATCGTTGACGGCAGTTCCATGTGCCGGGCAACGCCCTCCATCTGATGGGAGGTGATGCCCATGACCGATCTGATTGATTTTGTGAGACTTCTGACCGCTTTGGTCTCGTTCTTCACAGCGCTCGTCGGGCTTTCCGAGGCACTCAAGCAACGTTCGAAGCAACGTAAAAGGGGTCGCCGCCGCTAAGGCGTTGACCCCTTAATCCAAGCAACGGCGCTGTCCAGCTTTCCAGAACTTGGGCTGCCGTCGACACTATTCTACCCACGAATGACATTTTGGACAATCGGTAATGCCGCTCTAAAAGCCTGGCACAACCGGCACAACCTAGGCGGTCGCTGGATGTGACAAAGAGGCTGCCCCTTCGTCACATCCCAAATATTGCCTTTACGTGTTGATGCACACGGTGTGCAATAATACTCGCACTGTGCAATAGCGCACAGGCTGAGTAACAAGGAGGACGCTTGTCCCAGCTCGAGAAATGCGATCGCCGGTCCCTTCGCTCGCAGCGTGCCCTTCGCCAGGCGCTTGCCAGCGAGCTTGCCGAAAGCGGCGATCTTTCGCGCATTAACGTCGCGTCGCTCACCGAGCGCGCCGGTCTTACGCGCCGCACGTTCTATTCGCACTACCGCGATATCCCCGACTTTATCAGCCAGATCGAGAACGGCCTGCTTGCCGAGATTCGCGAGCGGGTTGAGCTTATCACCGCAGCTCAATTACCCGATCTTTACCGCAATATCGACGAGCTCGAGCCGGCACCCGGTTCGGTTGAGCTGCTTCGCTATCTTGCGGCTAATCGCGACCTTATCGGGGCCCTGCTGGGCCCGGGCGGCGACCCCGCCTTTATTAAAAAGATCATCGATACCGCACGCGAGGCCGTGGTGCCGCGTGCACAGACGGGCATTTTGGGCTTGGCGCTGGGCACCTTCTTTGACTACTACGTCACCTATGTCGTGAGTGCCGAGGTCGGCATGATCCAACGTTGGTTTGAGCGTGACCTTTCCGAATCGCCCGAGACCATGGCGCGCATTATGACGGTCATCGCTTTTGTGCGCCCTGGTGACCTGTACGGCCAACCCATCGATATCAACGTGCCGGAATACGGCATGAAGCTATTGAATCTGCAGCTCGAGGATGCGGTCGACACCACCGCAACCGTCGAGTCCAACAACTAAGAGGAGAGACAATGAGCAAACTCGTCGAGGGCATTAAGGACCGAATGGTCGCTGCCGCGCGTGAGGCTGCACCCGCCGTGGTGGACGCCGCGCAGAAGGCGGCGACCGCGGCTGCCGAGAAAGTTGCTGAGGCAGTTGCCGATGCCAAGAACGTGGCAGGGGAGACGTCCGTCGTCAGCGAGCCCGCCACCGCCGCTGAGCCCGTAGCCGCCGCCCAGGCCCCCGAAGGCGCGATCTTCAACCCCGAGAACGCCCGCGGCAACCTGCACCTGGGCATCGACGTGGGCTCCACCACCGTCAAACTTGCCGTGCTCAACGACGACAACCAGATCGTCTACGCTAAGTACCAGCGCCACCACACCGACGTTCGCGCCTGCGCCCGCGACCTGTTCGAGGGCGCTGCGACCGTGCTGCCGACGGCCCAGATGACCTGCGCCATTACCGGCTCGGGCGGCCTGCTGCTGTCCCAGTGGCTCGACCTGGAGTTTGTCCAGGAGGTCATCGCCAGCAAACGCGCCGTCGAGACCCTTATCCCGGCCACCGATGTTGCCATCGAGCTGGGTGGCGAGGACGCCAAGATCATCTACTTCGATAACGGCATCGAGCAGCGCATGAACGGCACCTGCGCCGGCGGTACGGGCGCGTTCATCGATCAGATGGCCACCCTGCTGCACACCGACGCGAGCGGCCTTAACGAGCTCGCGGCCAACGCCACCACCATCTATCCCATCGCCAGCCGCTGCGGCGTCTTTGCCAAGACCGACGTCCAGCCGCTGCTCAACGAGGGTGCCCGCCCCGAGGACGTGGCCGCTTCCATCTTCCAGGCCGTCGTGACCCAGACCATCTCGGGCCTGGCGTGCGGCCGTCCCATTCGCGGCAACGTCGCCTTCCTGGGCGGCCCACTGCAGTACCTCTCCGAGCTGCGCCACCGCTTCTACCTCACGCTCAACCTGGACGAGGAGCACCGTATCGTGCCCCAAAACGCCCACCTGTTTGTGGCGAGCGGCGCCGCCATGGCGCACGAGTCCAACAAGCTCAGCACGTTCCCGCAGCTCATCGAGGCCATCGATGCCCTGGGTGACACGCAGGGTGCCGAGGTCGAGCGTCTGGATCCGCTCTTTGCCACCGACGAGGACTTTGCCGAGTTCAAAACCCGCCACGACCAGGAAGTCGTCCCCAAGGGCAAGCTCGAAGGCTACACCGGCCGCGTGTTCATCGGTATCGACGCCGGCTCCACCACCATGAAAGCCGCGCTCGTGGGTGAGGACGGTCAGCTGCTGCACACCTGGTACGGCAACAACAACGGCGACATCCTGGGCACGGCCAAGGTCATCATGGCCGATTTCTACAACCACATTCCCGCCGGCTGCACCATCGGCCACGTGACTACCACGGGCTACGGCGAGGCGCTGCTCATCGAGGCCCTCAAGGCCGATTCCGGCGAGATCGAGACCGTTGCGCACCTGCGCGGCGCCAAGGCATTCCTGCCCGGTGTCGAGTTCATTCTGGACATTGGCGGCCAGGACATGAAGTGCCTGCGCGTCAAGGACGGCGTTATCGAGCACATCATGCTCAACGAGGCCTGCTCGTCGGGTTGCGGTAGCTTTATCGAGAGCTTCGCCGTCTCTATGAACATGGACGTGCGCGCGTTCGCCGATGCCGCCATCCATGCCAAGGCCCCGGTCGATTTGGGCAGTCGCTGCACGGTCTTTATGAACTCGCGCGTCAAGCAGGCGCAAAAGGAAGGCGCCACGGTGGGCGACATCGCGGCCGGCCTGTCCTATTCCGTCATCAAGAATGCCCTGTTCAAAGTCATTAAGCTGCGCGACCCCAAGGAGATCGGCAGCCAGGTGATCGTCCAGGGCGGCACCTTTATGTCCGATGCCACGCTGCGTGCGTTTGAGCAGCTCACTGGCGTTCACGCCGTGCGTCCCGACATCGCCGGCTGCATGGGCGCCTATGGTGCGGCCTTGCTCGCCCGCGATCGCGCCGGCGCCGACGGCACCTCGACCATCCTTTCGGCCGAGGACATCGCGCACCTTACCGTGACGCAAAAGCACGTCCGCTGCGGTCGCTGCTCCAACAACTGCCAGCTCACCGTCAACGATTTTGGCGGCGGTAGGCGCTTCATTACCGGTAACCGCTGCGAGAAGGGTGCCGGCCACAAAAAGCAAAAGACCGAGGCCCCCAACCTCTTCAAAAAGAAAAACGAGCTGCTCTTTAACCGCGAGGTGCTGAGCCCCGACGAGGCCCCGCGCGGCACCGTCGGCATCCCGCGCGCGCTCAACATGTACGAGAACTACCCCTTCTGGCACGCGTTCTTTACGCGCTTGGGCTTTAGCGTACAGCTGTCCGACCAGTCGAGCAAGAAGACCTACCAGGCGGGCATCGAGTCCATGCCGTCCGAGAGCGTGTGCTACCCGGCAAAGATGAGCCACGGCCATGTGATGAACCTCATCGACCGTGACGTCGACTTCATTTGGATGCCGTGCGTGCGCTGGGAGCGCAAGGAGGATCCGACCGCCGGCAACTGCTACAACTGCCCCATCGTCATGAGCTACCCCACGGCGCTGGCGCTCAATATCGACGAGATTCGCGAGCAGAACATCGAGTTCCTGTATCCGTTTGTGCCCTATCACGACAAGACCGAGCTCAAGCGCCGCCTGTACCAGGTGCTCGCCGTCGACCGCGTGGCCGATGCTGAGGCCGGTCGCGGTCGCGTGCGCGGTCCTAAAATCACGCGCTCCGAGGTTGATGCCGCCGTCAACGCCGCCTTCGAGGCCGATGCGCGCTTCCACGAGGATATCCAGACCATGGGCGAGGAGGCCCTTAAGTGGGTCGAGGACCACGGCGGCCACGGCATCGTACTCGCCGGCCGTCCCTACCATAACGACCCCGAGATCAACCATGCCCTGCCCGAGCTTATCTCGAGCTTTGGCTTTGCGGTCTTTACCGAGGATTCGCTCGCGCATCTGGTGAAGCCCGAGCGCCCCATCCGCGTCGTCGACCAGTGGATGTACCACAGCCGCCTGTACGCCGTCGCCCGTTTTGTGACGATGCGCAACGACCTGGACCTGATTCAGCTCAACTCTTTCGGCTGCGGCCTGGACGCCCTGACTACCGACCAGGTGCAGGAGATCCTGGAGGCCAGCGGCAAGATCTACACCGTGCTCAAGATCGACGAGGTGTCCAACCTGGGCGCCGCGCGCATCCGCATCCGCTCACTCATGGCGGCGCTCAAGGACCAGGAGGCCGAGCGCTTGGCCGAGGCCACGGCCGCGGGCGAGGCCTACGAGCAGGGTGATGCCGCGCCGGTGACTCCCTCCAAGGATGCTCCCGCGTTCGCGAGCCGCAAGTACACGTTCGAGGCGCAGCGTGGAAGCGCCTCGACCGCGTGGCCCAAGGTGCCCTTTACCGAGCAGATGCGCGAGGAGGGCTATACCATCCTGTGCCCGCAGATGGCGCCGATCCACTTTGACCTGGTCAAAGAGGTGTTCCGCGGTGCCGGCTACAACTTGGAGCTGCTGCCCTCGACCGATCACGACGCCGTCGAGGCCGGCCTGCGCTATGTGAACAATGACATTTGCTATCCGTCCATTTTGGTGACCGGCCAGATTATGGAGGCCATCGAGAGCGGCCGGTACGACTTGACCAAGACGGCCGTGGTTATCAGCCAGACCGGCGGCGGCTGCCGTGCCACCAACTACATCGCGCTCATCCGCAAGGCCCTGTGCGAGAGCGGCCACCCCGAGATCCCGGTAATCTCGCTTTCGGCCGTGGCACTCGGCGAGGACAACCCCGGCTTCAAGATTACGCCGGCGCTGCTTAAGCAGGCAGTCTACGCGGTGCTCTTTGGTGACGTGATGATGCAGATGCTCTACCGCTGCCGTCCGTACGAGGCAACGCCCGGTGCCGCCAACGCGCTCTACGAGGAGTACATGGCGCGCGCCCGCAAGCTGGCGCCTAAGTTCAACCGCCACAACTACACCAAGCTGTGCCGTGAGGCCATCCGCGCGTTCGACACCATGCCGCTCGTGGGCGAGGGTACCAAGCCGCGCGTGGGCGTGGTCGGCGAGATCTTGGTCAAGTTCCACCCCACGGCCAACAACCACGTGGTCGACGTGATCGAGCGCGAGGGCTGCGAGGCCGTGGTGCCGGGCCTGCTCGACTTCTTCCTGTACTCCATGAGCAATGCCGAGCTGCAGAAGGACGAGCTGGGAAGCTCTGCCACAACGCGTGCGGGTATGCAGGCGCTCATCAAGCTGGTGGACTGGATGCGCACACCGGTGGAGGAGATGCTCGAAAAGTCCCGCCGCTTTGAGGCACCCGAGCGCATCGGCACCATGGCCGACAAGGCCCGCACGGTGCTTTCGGTGTGCAACAACATGGGCGAGGGCTGGCTGCTCACGGCCGAGATGCTCGACCTGATCGACCACGGCGCGCCCAACATCATCTGCACGCAGCCCTTCGCGTGCCTGCCCAACCACGTGGTGGGCAAGGCTGTAATCAAGGAGCTGCGCCGCCAGCACCCCGAAAGCAACATCGTCGCGGTGGACTACGACCCCGGTGCGTCCGAGGTCAACCAGCTCAACCGCATTAAGCTCATGATCAGCGTGGCCAAGGAAAACATGCGCGCCGGTAAGGGCTTTAAGCTCGAGAAGGTGGCGCCGCTCGCGATGGACGAGGTCACCGGCCAGATGCGTGCCCATGATGGCTGCGTGAGCTGTGGCTCGGCCAGTGAGGAGGCCGTTGCATCGGTCGCCAAGCGTCTGGGACGTGGCATTAAGAAGTAGCTGGCCTGCTATGGGCTGGATATGAGACAAACGGGTGGTAGCCGTACCGGCTACCACCCGTTTTTGCTGGACATATGTTGCGCAAATGACCTTGCTACAGCCTTCCGTGGGCTTGCCCGATTTTTGGGCCGGTTTGGGCTTTGAGGACAAGTTACTGCAGGCCCAAGGCGATTTTTCGCTCAACGCGGGCCAGCACAGCGTGACCTATCTGCCAAACGACGAGATGATCGCTGCGGACTGCCCATCGCCACCTACGAGATGGAAGCCGAAAAGTACATCTACCGCGTGTACAAGTACAAGCTGTAGGGCTGTGCTTAGGTTTGACCAATGGAGTATGAAAACACGCCGTTCGCCGATGCCCCCTCCGCGAGTGGCAGCCATATGGTTTGATGTTAGAAACATATAGTTGTCGCCAGCCTGCTGGCGACGTTCCCCCTGATATCGGAGGTTCCAGGTATGTTTCGTGCTCCGTTAAACAACTATCGGTTGGGCTAGCATGGGTCGCCGTGCTATTTCGATAGCCCTTGCAGTGGTCTGCCTGGCTGTGCTCCTGGGCGCTACGGGGCTGTTTGCTATAAGCCGAGAAACGTCCTATATGCAGGAATGCGCTTCCGAAGGGTTTGCCATTGACGGTTACTATCGGGACGACAAGACGAGTCGGGAAACCCTGGCCTTTCTTGAAGAGGATAACCATCGGTGGCAACTGGTCGACAAAGACGGCAGCTGCGTTGACGGGCAGTTTAAGCGTACGGATGACCCCAACATCCTGATATTAAAGAAGGAAAACGGCGAAGAATTCGGTACGGTTCACGTTGCGTATATATCGCGCCGGCGCGATCAGGGGCAGATCTACCTAATTAGAAATACTAAGGTGACCCGATTTTATCTTGTGAGCACCGATCCGGCGTTTACAGTGGAGTCTGGCGATGTCGATCTGGACAGTTGATTCACGGCAATAAAACAGCGAGCGGGGTGCGGGTGTGAACTGCACCCCGCTATTTGCTCGTGTCCGTATCGCGTCTGCGCCTCGTCGTAACTTGCGTCCGCGCGAGCATTCGTCCCGCGCCGGCATTACTCCACATCAAACTCCATGCGATCGAGTTCGGGCACGTTGAGGTCAATGAGCTTGCGGGCGACGTGACGGTCGTGCGCCCCAAGCGTCTCGCTTGTCGTCACGTGAGCGACAACCTCGCGCTCGACCATGCCCTCTTCCTCGCCTTCGACGGCCGAGGTCTCGACGGCGACGGTGTAATCCTTAAAGCCCGGCAGTACCGCCGCGAGTTCGCGCGTGGTCTCGGTGACGCCGTAGCCGTCCTGAACGCCGGCCTGCGCCGAGCCAATGGAGCCTGCGGTCATAACGATGCAGGGGATGGCAAAGATGACCGTTCCCACGATGATGCGGCGGCGCACTTTGCGTGACAGCTCGTCGACCTCGGCATTTTCCTCGGCTGTCACAATGCCGTCGCCGTTGAGGTCGCGCTTGAGCGGCACGCGCAAAAGAAGCAGCACGGCTTCGGCAGCCAGCGCGATAAAGACCACGTTGATGCTAAACTCATAAAGCGCCGAGAGAAACAGTGACCCGCTTGCGATGGCGATGCCGTAGCCCGCCGCGCACAGGGGCGGCATGAGCGCGGTCGCCACGGCCACGCCGGCGATGAGCGTGGCGGGTTCCTGGTCGCGCGAGTTGCCCAGCCCGCCTGCAAAGCCGCCTGCGAGTGCGACGGTAAGGTCCCAGACGGTGGGTGTCGAGTTGTCGATGATGGCGGCCGTGGTGGTGCCAAGGGGCGAGAGCTTAAAGTACAGCGTGGACGTGACCAGGCAAAAGGCCATCTGCAGCGCAAGGCTGGCGACGGCTTCGACGGTAATCTCGCGGTCGAGCGTGGCGATGCCGTATGCCATGGCAAGGACCGAGCCCATGAGCGGGCAGATGAGCATGGCGCCCACGATGGCGATGTCCGAATCGATATCGAGGCCGATGCTCGCGATCAGCATGGCGATGATGAGGATGCATAGGTGGGAGCCAGTCAGACGCGCCCCGTTTACAAAACGCTTGCGGATCACGTGATAGGGCGCGCGTCCCCCGCGAATGTTGAACGCGCGCTTTAAAAAGCGACCAGCCTGCTCGGCAGCCTCACTATGGGCAGGGCGGATGCCGTGGCGCCGGTGATGGCGTTCGCGTAGTCGCTTGATCTGTTGTTTGTCGAGTTCCATGTCCACCTCGTTCCAGCGCGGTCCGCGCAACGCGCCCGTTGTCCTAACTCTACACCGTGGCGGGCGAGGTGTCTGTTGGATGCGGAATCCGATAGGACGGATGACGCGGGAGCAAATGCAAATCACAGGCTCAATTCCATCACGCGAAAATATGATGCACCAGCTCCTTCAAATGTGACGAAATTGTGAAGCACAGGAGCATGAATTTCAAAAAATACGCTGGTCGCCAATGTTGCGCAACAGAATTCAAAAATCAGCTCCTACATTTTGAAGCGTATGGATACATCCGTGTCAAAGGGAGAAAGCCATGGCAAACTACAGTCCACAACACTTTGAGCCTCGGGCTAAGGCCGTCAACGTCAAGGGCGTTGCCAACCGCGCCGTCGCAACCGTTTTGACGGCGGGCCTCATTGCTCAGCCGCTCATGTCGCCGCTGGCGGCAATCGCCGCACCGTCAACCGATAACGGCGATTCTGTTCAGGGGGGGGGTAGTTCTGTAGAGAATACCGTTGCCGCCGGTAACCAAGCGGTCGTAAAGACGGCTGCCCAGCTGGCCGAGGAGTCGGCAAAGCAGCTCAAGGACGCTCAGGCCGCCTACGATGCCGCCCAGAAGAAGGCCGACGCGGCGGGCCAGGCTCAAAAGCAGGCGCAGCAGCAAAAGAATCAGGCCTCGCAGGCTGTGAGCGACAACGAAATCGAGCAGAACGCAGCAGAAGTCGCCGCGCTCCAGGAGAAGATTGACGAGCTCAAAGCCGCCGTCGAAAAGACCGAGCAGCAGCAGAAGAAGCTGGGCGACCTGAACGATCAACTCGATCAAGCCAACAAGAGTGTCGAGGACAAGACCCAGGCGCTCAAGGACGCCAAGGCAAAGCAGGATGAGGCCAAGAAGGCCCTCGATGATGCCCAGGCCAAGCTCAAGGCCATGGGTATGGACGAGTACGAGGCCGCCAAGAAGGCCGTCGAGGACGCGCAGGCAAAGCTCGATGACGCCAATAAGGCCGTTACTACTGCACAGGCCAATCTGGACCAGGCCAAGGCTGCCGAGGCCAGCGCCCAGCAGGAAAAGCAGAATACCGAGGCCGCTCTGACTTCCGCCCAGGCCAAGAAGCAGGAGACTGCCGCTGCGCTCGCAGCCGCAACCACCGCGCGCGATAACGCCCAGCAGAAGCTCAGCCAGGCGCAGGCCGCGCTCGATGCCGCGACCTCGGGCACGGGTATCGACCTGAACGCGCTCGAGGCTGCCAAGGTCACTGCCGCCAGCGAGCTCGCGACCGCGCAGGCCGCGCTCGATGCCGCGACGACTGCAGACGCCACCGCACAGGCGAACCTGCAGGCTGCGCAGACTACCGTCACCGCCGCGCAGGAGAAGGCCAACGCCGCCAACGCTGCCGTGGCATCTGCCCAGTCTGCATACGATGCTGCAAATAAGGAGTACAAGGACGCGGCCAGTAAGCGTGACGCTGCGAAGACGGCATACGAGCAGGCTCAGCAGACCGAGGCCGACAAGAAGGCGGAGTACGACCGACTTGTCGAGGTCCGCCAGCAGAAGCGCGACGAGTTCGATCAAGCCCGTGCTGAAGTAGCCGCCGCACAAAATGCCTATAACACCGCGAATGCCGAGGTCGAGAAGCTTAACCAGCAGATTGCCGACCTCAAGTCGAACATGACCGTAGACCAGAATGTCATCAGTCAGGGCATGTTCGGCTTCATGAACTACATCATCGGAGGCAGCCAGTTCACGGCAACGCAGAAAAAGAATGCCCAAGATGCCGTGTCGATGCTGACCGGTGCTGAGGACAAGGCCGAATGGTATGACCAGTACGTCGATCAGGACATGTCTCGCGACACCAATCCGCTTTCCCTGGAGCAGATGCGCAACGCCCTGACCTATCTCGATACCCAGAATAACCTCCGCAAGGCGAACGGTCAGTCTGAGCTTAGCGTCAGCCTCCGCATGACTGCGGCAGCCGCCCTCAATACATCATATTCATCGAATATCTGGGGGCACTCGAACTGCTATTTCGATCAAGGTGAGAACCTTGCAGGCGGCGGCGGGGCATACGCCGGAGGCGAGACCGAGGATACTCTCGGCTGGCCATATACCGGTCTCTACACCCAGGAGAAAGAGGCATTCGATAAGTACGTCGCGCAGTATGGCGACGAACTCGGTAGCCATCGATATGATTCCTACTATATCTACCAGCACTACAACAGCATCTACCATGAGTGCGGGCACTATCTCAACATCATCGATGCCGGCGCGAAGGCTATCGGCATCGCGACAGGTAGCGGTAAGAACACCGATTCCGAGGTAACCGTTTTCGACTATAGCGGAAGCAAGGGACAGATGGATTTCACTGTCTCCGAGTTCAAGAAGCTCCTCAACGACTACATCGATTCCGCCTACAACGCAGGCGGTACGCAGGAGCAGAAGGAGCAGCTGAAGCAGCTTCAGAACAAGCTGGCAGATGCGCAGAAGAACTTCGGGGCTGCTGGAACGGCTTATTCTAACGCATTGGATAAGCAAGAAAGCGCTCGCGACGCCTATACCGCGGCCGACACGAACGTGAACGCCGACAAGGGCGAGTACGAGAAGGCTCAGTCCGCTACTGCTGCCGCCAAGTCCGCCTATGACGCTGCCGAAGCCGAGCTTAAGATCATCGACGTCAAGACGCCCCAGACCAAGCTCGACGCCGCCAAGGGCGAGGCCACTACTGCCCAGGCAGCTCTCGATAAGGCTAACGCCACGCTTGCTGACAGCAAGACGAAGGCAGCCGATTCCGCTGCTCGAAAGGCGAAGGCTCGCAGCGCCCGCTATGCCGCCAAGGCAAAATCCGACCAGGCCAACGAGGCGTATGACAACGCTACCGCTTCGGTCAAGGACCTTGCCGCCAAGTGCGATGCCGCCAAGACGGATCTTGCGAACAAGCAGGGCACGCTTAACGATGCCAAGAAGGCCGACGATGCCGCCCAGGCAGGTGTAGACAAGGCCAAGGCAGCAGATGCCCAGGCCGCGACCGCTCTTTCGGGCGCCAAGCAGGCAGTTGCCGCCAAGACGCAGGCCCTGTCCGACGCACAGGCGAAGGCCAAGGCCGCCGAGGACGAGCTGGCCACCGCAAACAAGGCCTTCGAGCGCTTCGCCGGTGCCCAGAAGGCGGTCGACGACGCCAGGGCCGCCTATGACGCTGCCGTCGCCGGTGTCGCCGATGCCCAGAAGCAGCTCGAGGCCGCCAACGAAGCCGTCGTCGATGCGAACTTCGAGATCGTCAAGGCCAAGGCCGAGCTTGCCAGCGATGAGGCACTCAAGGCCGATCTTGAGGCTGTCGACCACAAGGCCTCCCTTGCCGCGGGCACGACGGGCAACGAGAAGCTTGTCAAGCTGAACGCTGCCTACGCTCGCTATAAGGCCGCCGTCGATGCCGCTGCTGGTCTCAAGGCTGCTCTGAGCGATGCCGATGCCAAGCTGTCCGATGCCAACGACGCCTATGCCGCCGCGCTTGCCGAGCTTGGCGATGCCAAGGATGCCCTGGCTGCCGCGCAGGCCGAGTACGACGAGTATCATCCCAAGGCTGAGCCGCAGGCCAAGGCTCAGGTTGCGCAGGCTGCTGCAAAGGCTCCTGTCGCCAAGAAGAAGGCAACGTCGGCCGCGCTCGCCCAGACTGGCGACAATTCCGCTCTTGCGGGCGAGGTGTTCGTCATCGGCGGTATCACCCTCGTGGCCGCTGGTGTGACGCTGAGCGATCGTCGTCGCAAGCAGATGTAGCGTTTCGAGCGTAGTTTCTGCAACGAACTTCGGTTCATAGCAGGAGCGCTTCGATGGCTTAACCGATAAGGCCGGCGCGCTGTCATGCGCAGCGCGCCGGCCTTTCTTCGTTTCGATATCAAAAAGCCCGGTCGGTAGCCGCGAAAGCTACCGACCGGGCAAATCGTAGGCAATATGGTTGCTGTCGAGCAGCTGCTCAGCTTAGCCCAGCAGGCTTAAGCCAACGGAGACAAACGCCAGGATAACGCCGACGATGGACTCGCCGCCGAGCAGGCCGCTGGCAACGACCAGACCCTGTTCCTGGAAGGCGGCGTCCTTGGCAGCCCTCTCTTCGTCGGAAAGACCAGCGGTGGCGTCGCGGTGGGCGGACCACTTGTCGTAGGCGAGCTTGACGCAGGAGCCCAAGAAGGCCGTGAGCGACATGTAGAACGGCAGGTACACGCCTAGGCCGATCATCATGGCCGGAATGCCGAGCCAGTACATGACGATGCCGGCGATAAAGCCACCAACGAACCACGGCACGCTCGGGATACCCGAGACCATGGTGGCGACCACACTTGCCTGCGCGGCAACGAAGCTCTTGTCGGGACCAAAGGCGTCCGGACCATAGGCGGTGACGAGCGCGACCATGACGGCGGCGGCGACCAAGGCGCCCACGATGCCGCCGATGGCCTGGCCGATCCACTGCGCACGCGAGTTGGTGCCCAGCACAGCGCCAGCCTTAAAGTCGTTCATGACGTCGCCCGCAAGGCCGCACGCCACGGCCACGATGCCGGCGATAAAGAACAGCTTGACCTGCGCGAGCTGCGCGAAGGCCGCCACGATGAGCATGACGATGAGGCCAAAGATCTCCATGGGGTCGATACCCGTCTGGCCGCAGCTCTGTGCGCTCATGATGGTGGTGACAAAGGTGAACAGCGTGACGATGACGGCCGGAACGGGGCCAAGGTCGAGCGCGATGGCAACGATTACGGCGATGGCGGCAGCGCCCAGGCCGATGATGCCGGCGTCGAGCTTAAGGGAGCCCGAGATGAGCGACTGCTCGTCGGTGTCGGTGGAGCTGTCGGCAGCAAGACCGCGGACGATGCCGGCGACCTGCGGCAGGATGTCCTTGAGGACGACGGCGACGCCAAAGCCCATCATAAGGCCCATACCCAGGGACTTGACGATGCCCTGTGCGGTTACGACGTCGAACAGGCCGGCAGCGGTGCCGCCGACGATGATGCCAAAGTTGCCCAGCAGCGCGCCGGCAAACCAGAAAGCGACCGGGGCGAAGCCCACGAGGAAGCCGACGGAGAGCAGCATGGGCGAATTGTAGATGCCAAAGGTTACGCCGGGGATGTTGAGCGTGCACAGCATGCTGGGCACAATGCCCAGGGCATCGCGCAACACGCTGTAGATGCCGGCGAGGGCCATGGAGCCAAAGAGCTGCTTGCCGGTCTTGCCGCCGGCCTCGGTTGCGCGCAGGGTCTGAGCTGCGGCGTTGCCGGTGGGGAACTCAAGCGCGGCGTCTACGATAAAGTGGCGGTGGATGAGTGCCGTTGCCAGCAGGCCCAGAATGGTGCCGGCGAGCGCCACGATAAACATGTCGAGCCAGCTAATCTGGTCGGCATAGCCCAGCATCCAAGCGCCCGGGATGGTAAACGCCAGACCGCCGGCGACCATGGCGCCCGCGGACATGATGGTGTGGGTGACGTTGGCCTCGTTGAGGCTGGCGTTGCCCATGAGCTTAAGGAAGAACAGCGAGATGACGGCAGCGAAGACGATCGGCCAGGGGAGTGCGCCCATCTTGAGGGCGGTGTAGGCCGAGCTTGCCGTGATGATCACGCAGCCGAGGACGCCGATGACGACGCCACGCAGCGTGAGTTGCCCGCGCATCGAGGCGCGGTTCAAGGGATTGCTCATATATAACTCCTTTGCGTATATCCGCTTCCCCCGGGAGCGCCGCTACGGATACGGCGCGGGAAGTCGGGTTACCAAGGGCCGCCGCGTGAGCTCGCGCGCGGCCGCGCATCAGTATAGCCGCAAGTTAGTCATTTTGGGATGACTGGTTTAGGTAGGCGATATACTGCTGGGCAGACGAAAGGAGCGCCGACGATGCTAAATGGGTGCGCATATATATTGACGGTCGACGTGGGCAACACGTTCATTCGCTTTGGCCTGTTTGCCGAGGATTCGGCCGCGGCGCAGGAGTGCCCGCTCGCGACGTGCGAGATCACCACGCCGCCGAGCATCACGGCCGACGAAGCGCACATGCGACTTGCGCAGGTCATGGTCGCGCTCGCCGCCGATGCAGGTGTGCCCGGGGTGCTCGTACCCGCCGCGGCCGTGCTGAGCTGCGTGGTCCCGGCGCTCGAGCGCCCGTGGAAGGCAGCACTTTCCCGTACCTGCACGGGGCGCGTGCTCACCGTGGGGCCGGGCCTCAAGACCGGCATGCCCGTGCACTACGACGATCCGGCCGAGATCGGCCCCGACCGCATTGCCGACGCCGTGGCTGCCCGCGCTGTCTACGGCTCGCCGTGCATCGTGATCGACCTGGGCACCACGACCAATATCGAGGTCATCGACGCGCACGGTACCTTTGTCGGCGGCGTTATCGCGCCGGGGCTGGCGCTCGGCGCCCGTTCGCTCTCGGCCGCTGCGGCGCGCCTGCCTCAGGTTGAGCCCTCGGCGCCGACGCATGTTATCGGCCGCAACACGCGTGAGGCCATGCGCTCGGGCGTGGTTCTGGGCGAGGTGGCCCGCATCGACGGCATGCTCGACATGGTGCTCGCCGAGATGCGCGCGACCAAGGCCGCGGGGGAGGGCGATGTGCCCATCGTCATTACCGGCGACGATGCCGAGGCACTTGCGGCCCTTGTCGGTCATAGCCTGACGGTCGATGACGCACTGACGCTTCGCGGCCTGGCCGAGCTCTACCACATCAATCAAAAGCCCCGTCGCGCGTAGCGATGGGGCGGTGGGACAAAAACGTTTCCACCTTCCACCTGCTACAATGGGTCAAACTGTTGCGATTACGGAGGTGTCTGCCATGTCGGACGATCTTCATCAAACTGCGTCGGGCAAGCGCCGCGACGTTATTAGCTGGGATGAGTTCTTTATGAGCGTGGCCATCGCCGCGCAGCGCCGCAGCAAGGACCCCAACACGCAGGTGGGCGCGTGCATCGCCAACACCAACCACCGCATCCTTTCGGTGGGCTACAACGGTACGCCCTCGGCGCTCAACGACGACTTTTTCCCGTGGGGCACGAGCGACGACCCGTTGCAGGACAAGCACAACTACGTGGTGCATGCCGAGGCCAACGCCGTGCTCAACTACCGCGGCTCGCTCAAAGACCTTGAGGGTTCCACGGTCTACGTCACGCTGTTCCCGTGCCACGACTGCGCCAAGATCCTGGCGCAGGTGGGTGTGGGCGAGGTCGTCTACCTGGACAATAAGTATGCCGACACCGATGACGGCCGTATCAGCCGCCGCATTCTCGACTCCTGCGGCATCAGCTACCGCCAGGTCATCGTCGATGTCCAGATTGGTACCGGGGGACAGGCTCGACAGTAATATGCGTTGTCGCTATCTGACGACGAATGCAGTTCAAAGAGCCCCGTCCCAAATTGACTACTCGTGAAAGTCGCGTCTGCGCGCATGGACGGCTCGTGAGCGGGTACATGGCTGTAGTAACATAGCTTCTGTCCGCGGGCGTGCCCGCGTTATTGTGAGAAAGGAGCCCCTGTGGCTGTTAACGAAGAGCTGCTTAAGAAGGTTCTTGAAGAGATCCGCCCCAACCTGCAGGCCGATGGCGGCGATATGGAGTATGTGGGCGTCGACGACGAGGGTGTTGTCAAGCTTGAGCTTCAGGGCGCCTGCGCCGGCTGCCCTATGAGCGCACTGACCCTGTCCATGGGTATCGAGCGTATCCTCAAGGAGCATGTGCCCGGCGTTACCCGTGTTGAGCAGATCAATGCCTCCGGCGAGACCGACGACCTGTACGACGAGTACGCGCCGTTCTAAGATTCGAAAGCTGCGGACGGCATACTCCGCATAGACGTTACGCCCAAATATGCGGCTGCGAGCGCAAGGCCCGCGGCCGCATTTGTATGTAGGGAGCAGGGGGACCGATATGCTCAACGACCTCTACCATATGCTTGATCCCGTCGCCATTTCGGCGGGGCCCATCACCATCTACTGGTACGGCTTGGCCTATGTGGTCGGAGCTTTGCTCACGGCGGTCGTCATGTATCGCACGCAGCGCCGTTGGGGTTTTGACATCACGATTGATGACCTGACGAGTGTCGTGGTCGGCGTGGTCTTTGGCCTCATTATCGGTGCGCGCCTGTTCTACGTCGTCTTTTACGGTGATGGCTACTACTGGGCGCACCCTCTCGAGATCTTTGCCACCAACGAGGGCGGCATGAGCTTCCACGGCGGTTTGGTGGGCGGCATTATCGGCGGCATCATCGTATGCCGCATGTATAAGCTCGACGCATGGACTTTGGCAGACCTTGCCGTCATCGGCGCGCCGCTGGCCTTGTGCCTGGGCCGTTGTGCCAACTTTGTCAACGGAGAGCTGTGGGGCAAGCCGACCGATCTGCCATGGGGCGTGGTCTTTGGCGGGACTGCGGGCGATATGCCGCGTCACCCCTCCCAGCTCTACGAGGCATTTCTTGAGGGTATCGTGCTCTTTTGCATTCTGCAGGTGCTCAGCCGCAAAAAGCCGCTATTGCCCCAAGGCACGTTTATGGGCGTGTTTGTGATGGGGTACGGCATCGTCCGCTTCCTCGTCGAGTTCGTGCGCGTGCCCGATGCACAACTGGGCTATCTGCTGGGTGGCGTCATCACCATGGGCCAGCTGTTGAGCCTGCCGCTCGTCTTCGCCGGCCTGGCGCTCATCATCTTCGCCCGACACCGCAATCGCCCCCAGCGCATCTACCTCGACGCCTAACCACCACAAAAGGGACAGGCACCTTTGTGGCGGTTTGCTGGGCAACGATGACAGAACCGTAACGTTTCCCCAGATAAGACCTGCCAAAATAAACCTGTCCCTTTTTGGCAGGTTTCTAGAAAGGCTTTCGGACTGTGAAGGATTCCGACCTCTCCACAACGGCTGCGCGCGACGCCGCTCGCATCGTCTGGTTTAAGCGCTACCCCGCCAAGCAGACGCTCATCGCTTTTTTGCTCGCGCTGTTGGCGACCACGGCGTTTTCCATCGATCCCGCCCCGGTGTCGAGCAACGCAGTCTTGGCGATTGACCCCAAAGCCTCGGGCATGCTGTACGTGTGCTACGAGGTGCTCCTCTCGTTTGCCGGGCATACCGACGCGGTCATGTTGCTCGCGCTTGCCTGCCTGCTCACGCTGCCGTTTCGCTACGTCTTCTTTGGCCGCGGCGACGCCTGGCGTCCCTCGGTCATCCTGCCATCGCTGTTTTTTGCCATCTGTATGGTGTTTGGCCGCAGCTACGACCTCACCGACTCTGCCGAGATTGTGCTCGGCGACAAGGCCCGCATCATCTGCGCCTGGATCGGCGGCGCGGGCTGGATGCTCTTAGCGGTCGTTGCCTTCTACCTCGCTTTTGAGTGTCTGGATTGGCTAAGCTCTCGGCGCATTCCGTTTTTCGAAGCGCACTTTGGCCGCGTATGGCGCGTGGCTCACGCCGTGCTCTCGGTCCATCCCTTTGCCGGGCCCTTCCTGGTGCTTATGATCGCCTGGGCGCCCACGCTCATCGCCTCGCTGCCCGGCCTTTTTATGGGAGACACGGGCGCGCAGATTCGCCAGTGGTTCAACTACCCCAACGGCACGAGCGACTACCTGCGTCTGCTCAACCCCAATGTGTTGCTCAATGGGCATCACCCCGTGGTGCACACGGCCATCATCGGTTCGTGCGTGCAGCTGGGCCTTTCGCTGTTCAACAGTGCTAACGCCGGCCTCATCATCTACACCTGCACTCAGTTCGTCATCACGGCCGCCTGCATGGCCTATTCCATCTCGTCGCTGCGCAAGCTGGGCGTGAGCCTGCCGGTCCGCGGCGTTATCTTGCTGTTCTTTGCGTTTATGCCGATGTTCTCCAACTACGCGGCGCTGCTCACCAAAGACGTGCTGTTTGCCGACGCGTTTTTGGTGCTGCTGGTGCAGACTGTGAAGCTCGTGGCTTGCGGTCTGCCCCGTCGCGATGCCAATGCCGAGCGTGCGGGCGAACAGAGGCCTGTGCTCTTTGCGCGCCACGACTGGCTGCTGCTTGCTCTGGGCGCCATGGGTTCCACGTTCCTGCGCAACGGCGGCTTGGTGTTTCCCCTGGCGGCATGCGTAATCGCGGCGGCGTTTTGTGCCTGGGACGTGCATGTGGCTCGTCGTGCGGCCAAGCAGACGGGTACTGCGCCAGCGGGCGTCACCCCGCGTTTCCGCTGGGTGGGAGTTCTTGCGGTGCTCGCACTCTGCCTTGTCTCTAATATGTACTTCACCAAGGTCTTTATGCCGGCGCACGACATCACGCCTGGCTCCAAGCGCGAAATCCTCTCGATTCCGTTTCAGCAGACGGCCCGTTTTGTCCAAAAGCACGACGGCCTCAATTCGGGCGTCAATCCCACGGTCAAGGAAGACGGCACCATCGTGGAGGCTCCTTGCGATGGCTTGGTGACTGACGAAGAACGTGCCGTGATCGATCGGGTGCTCCAGTACGAAAACTTGGGCCGTCGTTACAATCCCGACAAGTCCGACGCCGTTAAGAATTGCTTTAACGAGTACGCATCGCAGGAGGACATCAAGGCCTATTTTGAGGTGTGGGCCCAGATGTTCAAAAAGGATCCCGAGTGCTATATCTCGGCGCTTATCAATAACTACTATGGATACTTTTATCCGAGCGCGCGCGATGCCTGGGTTTACAGTACGGCGCGCAGTGCCGAGATTATGGCACGCCCCGATAATCTCAAGTACTTCGACTTCCATCCGGTTGACAGCAACGTGGTGCGCTGGTGCGACCACCTGATCAATCTGTGCCGTGTGGCGGTGCAGCGCATCCCGTTTATCTCGCTCACCATGAGCTCGGCCACCTATGTGTGGATCATGATCGCCGTGGTGGTCTACCTGCTGCGTCGTCATTCATGGCGTGCGCTGGCGATCTGGGTGCCGCTGTTGGGCGTGCTCGCCGTGTGCCTGATTGGCCCGTGCAACGGCTCGACTTACATGCGCTACCTGTATCCGGTCATCGCCTGCATGCCCTTCGCCATCGGCGCCACCGTCACCCGCAGCGACTTCCTCTGGTTCTAACTTGGTGCATTGAGGTCGGGTTTCTTTGCACCAAAGGGGCCATCATCACGACGCCTTCATTTTGGGGTTTATCTCGCAGGCCAGTAGGTATATCATAACGACGTTTGTTTATATTGCCCGAGCATCTGCGCTGGGCTTTAGGTCGAAACCGATAGGAGACACGTATGTCCGGACACTCTAAGTGGGCCACAACCAAGCATCGTAAGGGCGCGCAGGACGCCAAGCGTTCCGCCCTCTTCTCCAAGCTCAGCCGCAACATCACCGTTGCTGCCCGTCTCGGCGGTGACCCGCTGCCCGAGAACAACGCCAGCCTCGCCGCTGCCGTTGCCAAGGCCAAGGCTCAGTCCATGCCTAAGGACAAGATCAAGTCCGCTATCGACAAGGCTTTTGGTTCGGGTGCCGACGCTGCCGTCTACGAGAACATCGTGTACGAGGGCTACGGTCCCGCCGGTGTCGCCGTCTACGTCGACTGCCTGACCGACAACCGCAACCGTACCGCCGCTGATGTCCGTTCCGCCTTCTCCCACGCTGGTGGCAACCTGGGCACCTCCGGCTCCGTCGCCTTCCAGTTTGAGCGCAAGGGCCAGATCGTCGTCGCCAAGGAGATCCTGGACGAGAACGCCAAGAAGGAGACCATGATCGCCAACGGTGCTGCCGGTGACGAGGATGAGTTCATGATGGCCATCGCCGAGGCCGGTGGCGAGGACTACGAGGACGCCGGCGAGGAGTGGATCGTCTGGACTACTGCCAACGAGGTTATGGCTGTCTCCAAGGCGCTCGAGGAGCAGGGCGTCCAGGTCAAGGGTTCCGAGACCACCATGGTCCCGACCACCCCGACCGAGGTCTCCGGCGCCGACGCCAAGAAGGTCCAGCGCCTCATCGATCGCCTTGAGGAGCTTGACGACGTCCAGGATGTTTACAGCACCATGGACATGACCGACGAGGTCATCGCTGCCCTCGAGGAGGAGTAGCGCCCGCACGGGTTAAGCCGTGTATATCTGGGCATAATGAAGCGAGCATGCAAGCCTCGTGGAATAGATGAGCCGGATCCGCGTGCGTAGAGCACCGGACCCGGCTCTTTTATAATGATGCGAACCGTTCTGCATTTCGAGAGCCGAGATTTGAAGGGAGCGCCACGTGCGCGTACTCAAACGAGCCCTAGCGATTGTGTATCTTGCCGCCGCCATCGTGGCGCTGGGTACGCTTGTCTGCCAGTTTTGGGGGGCGTATACGTATCGCTTTATGCTGCTGATGCGCGACCCCATGCCGCGCATTGTCGTGACGGCATGCGGCGGAGTTGTGGCGATCGGCGTGCTGGTAAGCTTTTTCCGCCTGATGTTTGCTCGTCGCGAGCCGTCCTGCGTGCATCCGGCGGGGGAGCGCAATATCGAGGTTACCCTTGCGGCGCTTTCTTCGTGCGCCAGGGCTGCTGCCGAGCGCGACGACCGCGTGATGGTCGAGCATGTCGAGGCCCGCGTCCAAGGCCCCGACGATTCGCACGTCCGATTTAAGGTCGAGGCTATCGCGCTTGACGATAAGGACGTGGCATCTCTGGCTACCGCGATGCAGCAGCGCATCGAGGAAGCTTGCGACACCATGCTCGGCACGCCGGGTACGACTACGCGCGTCCGTTTTTTGCCGTCCAAGACTACCGTCCAGACCGTGGAGGTTTCCGGTGAGTGATACCAATCAAGATAAGACCGCTCGTACGCCGCGCCTGACGATTGACCAGAGCGCCACGCCGGCGAGCGAACCTGTTGATTCCAAAGCAGAGGCAACCGAGTTGCAAGACGCGGCCGCCGCGGATTTTGACGAGGCTATGGGTCTCATCAAGGGTACGGGCGCTGCCATCTGGAGCTATGCTGTGCGCCATCCCAACACCACGCTCGGCGCCGTCGCTGGCTTTGTCCTCGCCGTGTTGGTGCTCACGTTGGGCCTGTGGGACACGCTCGTCATTGCATTCTTCGTGCTGATCGGCGCTGTGATCGGCCAAATTCGCGACGGCGAGAACGGGATCGTCAACTTCTTCGGCCGTCTGTTTAGCGGCCGCTAATATGTATTCGACTGTCGCATCCGCGGCAGGCATAAGGAGGAACCATGGCTTTTAATACGAAGGTCGATGTAGCCGATACCGAGCTCGAGGCAGACGAGACCGTGACCGCCGAGGCCGAGGACGTAACGCTCGAGGACGAGGCGCTCGTCGAGGCCGAGTCCGATGCGGATGAGGACGACGAGGAAGCGGACGAGTCCGAGGACTCGCTGACCTATTCCAACGGTGTGATCGAGAAGATCGTTGCCATGGCCACTCGCGAGGTTCCGCACGTTCTGGGCATGAAGGGTAACCTCATGCACTTTGTGCAGGAGCAGTTTGGTGCCGAGAATCTGACCAAGGGCGTGACGGTCGAGGTCACCGATGACAATCGTGTGGTCGTCAACATCTCCGTCATTATCGAGTACGGCGCCTATGCGCCCGCGATCTTCGACGATGTCAAGGCACGTGTCACCGAGCGCCTTGCCGCGATGACCGGCCTTGAGGTGGCGGGCGTCAACCTGCGTATCGAGGACGTCATCACCCCCGAGGAGTACGAGCACCGCACCAGCCAGCACGAATAACCTTCCAAAAAGGGACAGGTTTGTTTTGGCAGGTTTTATCTGCGAAAACATTAAACGGCCGACCGCGTAAGCAAAAGCGTGGCCGGCCGTTTTTTGTATGCCCCCCGATGTAGGCATACCGCTCGTCTAACTAGGGGTTGCAATCGTCGCGTTCCGCGTTACCCTAATGGGCGCATTGTTTCCAAATCGTTAACGAGGAGTTGCCGTAATGGCCGACGAGCACGAAACAGAAAGCAAGGCATGGGCGATTGAGGCCGCCGCTGCAGAGGCGGCATCGCGTGCTGCCGAGGAGGTGCATCGTCCTCCCGTGGTGCCGATGGAGCGCGTGGTCGATCGCACCGATATCGAGCGCGGCGAGCGTGCCGGTCAAAAGCGCAGCCAGGAGCCGGGCTTCCCGCGCTTTTTTGCCGAGCTCAATCTGGGTCTGATTCTTACGGCCTTTGCCATCGTTGCGTTTAAAACCCCTAATCACTTTGCTTTTGGCGGCACCTCGGGCGTGTCGGTCATTCTGTCCACGCTGTTCCCGACTCTGCCCGTCGGCGTCTTTATGTGGATTATCAACGCGGTTCTCGTCGTTTTGGGCTTTATCTTTTTGGAGCGCAAGGCAATCCTGTGGAGTGTCTTCGCCTCGTTTGCGCTTTCGGCCTACGTCTCGCTGTTTGAGCTCTTCATTCCGACCGATGTCTCGATGACGGGCGATATGTGGCTCGACCTGTGCTTTGCCGTCATCTTGCCGGCGCTCGGCAGCGCTATTGTCTTTGACATCGGCGCCTCGACGGGTGGCACGGACATTCTTGCCATGATCCTCAAGCGCCGCACCACGCTCGAGATTGGCCGCGCCCTGCTGCTGGTCGATATCGGTATCGTGACCATCGCGGCCTTCTTGTACGGCCCGCGTGTCGGTCTGTATTGCGTGCTCGGCCTGTTTGCCAAGACGCTTGTGGTCGACAAAGCCATTGAGAGCATTCACCTGCGCAAAGTCTGCACGGTCATTTGTTCCGAGCCCCTTAAGGTCGAGGAGTTTATCGTCAAGCATCTCAACCGCACGGCGACCATCAGCCGCGGCTACGGTGCCTTCTCGGGCAAGTGTGTGACGGTGATCATGAGCGTGCTGAGCCGTCGCGAGGCCGTGCAACTGCGCCGCTATGCGCGCGAAGTCGATCCAGGTGCCTTTATCACGATCGTCGACAGCTCCGAGATCGTCGGCAAGGGCTTCCGCGGAACGAACTAGCGCGGACACACTCATCAAACAATCGAAAAGCGCCTCGCGCGTTGCAAATACGTCATCTAAGAGCATTTGTCCTCACATTGGGTGATAATGATGCCAAAGACATCGTTTGCGATCCAGGTGATTCGCTCTAGATACGAAGGGATGATTTCGATGTTCTGTTCGCAGTGTGGCGCTCCTATGGGCGATAACGACAAGTTCTGCGGTGCGTGCGGTGCTCCTAATGCTGGTGCTGCAGCTTCCACCCCTCAGGGTCAACCTCAGCAATTTGTCCCTCAGCCTCCCATGAACGCGTCCAAGGGCTGTGTGGCTCAGGCGTTTGAGGATATGACCAAGACTCCGGGCGTGCTGCAGCGCGTGTGCCAGATTGCTTTTTTGCCGGCGCTTATCTGTGTCGTGTCGGTACTCGTGTTGTTTATTCCCGTTATTGGCGGTATTGCAGCTGCCATCGGCTTTTTGGCTGCCTACGTGGCGAGCGTGTGCGGTTCGGGCTTTGGCATCGAGTGGGGTCGCGATCTGTCGCTTAAGATCGATGACGGCATGGAGCGTCCGTTGATGCGTTCCACGTCGTTTGGCCTCGGAGTCTTTTCGAGCGTTATTTCGGTCGTGCTCGAGGTTATCGCTGCCATTCCCGTGATCGGTGTAGCGCTTTCGCTGGTGGAGGGCGTGGTAATTGGCGCTGCGGGCTCGTATTCTTATTACGGCTCTTATGCGCTCGAGGCTGCGCTGTTTGGCTCGCTTGGCTTGCTCGTTCTGGCTATGATTGTCACGGCGGTCCTGGGGGTCTTCTTTAAGATGTTCGCCGACATTGCCGTGATGCATTTTGCGGTGACCGGTCGCGTCGAGAGCGCGTTTTCGCTCGATAAGGTCTGGGCGGCCTTTAAGAACAACAAGACCAAGCTGTTCTGCGCTTCGTGGCTTCCCGAGTTTTTGACTGGCCTGGTCGCCAACGTTGTCACATGGATCTTGACGGTTGTCTTTGGCGCCATTGCCTCTGTCGGTATGTATAGTTACTACTATCGTCCTACGGTTATTGAGGCGCTTGTTACCGGCGGTGGCATCACACTCGTGCTGTTCCTGGTGCTGGTCGCTTTCGTCACCGTATTTCTTACGGTCTTTGGCAAGATGCTCAAGCACCGTGCCGTTGGCTATTGGGTTGCACGTTATGCAAGCGAGTGGGCCGACGAGGACAAGGACGACGTCCTGACTTTTGTGCTCCCGGGTGAGAAGAAGCCTGCTCCTGCGGGATTCAATCCCACGGCAGCCACTGGTGCTGCGCCTGCCCCGGCGCCCGCGCCTGCACCTGCCCCGGCACCCGCGCCTGCCCCTGCCCCGGCACCTGCTCCTGTCCCCGCACCGGCGTCCGGGGCGACGCCTGCGGAGCCCGATTGGGATGCCGTTGCCACGCCGGCGGATGAGCCGGGCGATAATCCTGCTGCCGAAAACAATCAAACCGAATAGCCGGTCGAGGCGCCCTGGGCAACTGAGCCCGGGGTGCCTTTTTCTACTGCGAAAGCAAGAAAATGCCTGGGAAAACGGTTGCAGCAAAATTTCTCGGAAATTGGTCAATGTTGCGCAACAACGTCGCGGCTATTGTTGAGAACGTAGACGTGTAAGGTTTGAAGGCGTGCGACGCCTTAGGAAAAGGAGAGGCTCATGTTCTGTCCCACTTGTGGTTCTCCCATTTCGGATGATGCCAAATTCTGCCCTGTTTGCGGATCCGCCGTTGGTGCCGCTTCTGCCGCTGCGGCCCCGCAGCCCCAGCCCGCTCCGGCCCAGGCTATTCAGCCCGCGCCCCAGCCTCAGCAGCAGTACACCGGTCAATACGCCCAACAGTCAGCATCCGCTCCGATGGGCTATGACCCCATTAAGGCTGACCGCAGCCTGATCGGCTGGCTGCTGCTCTCTCTTGTGACCTGCGGTATCTATTCGTTCTACTTCCTGTATTGCTTGGCACGCGACGTCAACACGTTGTGTCAGGATGACGGCGATTACACGCCGGGTCTGGCGGAATTCATCCTTCTATCGTTTGTGACCTGCGGCTTCTACGCGTACTACTGGTATTACAAGATTGGCAACCGCCTGCAGGCCAACGCTCCTCGCTACGGCCTGGTGTTCCAGGAAAACGGCACCACCGTTCTTCTGTGGCAGATCTTCGGCGCGCTCCTGTGCGGCCTTGGTCCCATCTTCGCTATGAACATCGTCATCAATAATACCAATGCCATGGCAACGGCTTACAACACTCGCCTTGGCGCTCGTGCCTAACAATAAGGGCGGCGTGAACAGCTTCCAGGGACATAGGGGCACGGCAGAGCTCCTTCGCCGCGCCCTTTTTTGCACCGGCGCGCTCTTTGTCGCCTGGCTCGCGCTCTACCTGCTCGACATTGGCTGCATTTTTCGATTGATGACGGGCATTCCTTGTCCGGGATGCGGCATGACGAGGGCGTGGCTGGCGGCGCTGCGCCTCGATTATGCGGCTGCCTTTGCCTACCATCCGCTGTTTTGGGTGGTGCCGATTGCGTTTGTGCTCGCGTTCGTGCGCGAGGAGGTGGCATCGAGCAAGCTAAAGCGTGGTATCGACATTGCGGTCACCGTGTTGTGTGTGCTGGTCGTCGTCGTATGGATCGTGCGCCTCATCAATCCGGCAGATGCCGGTCTGCTCTTTGGCGGCTATGCGCCCGCCGGAGTTCCCGACGATATCATCCACCTCGAACCCCCACGCTGGCTCACCATCCTTCGCTCTTACCTGGCGTGACGGAGGACGCGCTAGAAAAACGGTCGACACATAAGCGGGGGCGAACGTTGAGATAACGTCCGCCCCCGCTTTGCTTTAGCCAGGCTGTTATGGATGGGCGTGACGGCTACTCGTCGCGCTTTTCCTCGTGGCGAGCGGCAGCCCGCGCATCGTGGATGCCCTTGATTGCAGCATGGCGGGCGGTGCGAGCATCGTGCATGGCGTCGCGCGCCTCAGCGGCCGTGGCCTTGGCAGAGCGCAGCTTGGCGGCCAAGTCGGGGTTGGTCTCGGCAACCGCGGCGATCGTGGGGCCGTCGAGCTCCTCTTGCGTGGGCTCGGCCAAAAAGTCGATAGCATACTGGGCGGCCACCATGGAGCCCTTTGCCAGCACGGTCTCGTCAATCTTGTAGAAGCAAGAATGTTGGGCGTACGTGGCGCCAATCTTGGGGTTGCGCGTACCTACAAAGGCGAGCACGCCCGGCACACGGCGCAGGTACTCCGAAAAATCCTCACCCGAAAGCGTGCCGCGGTAATGGCCTTGGCCGGCGGGACCTAGACACTTAATTACGGCCTGACGGCAGCGCTCGCTCGAGGCCGCGTCGTTTTCGACCTTGTAGTTGGCGATGGTGTAGTCGGTGAGCTCTGCCTCGGCGCCCAAGGCCGCCGCGGTATGCTCCACGATGCGGCGCATAAGCTCCGGCATTTCCTCGTGGGTTGAATCGCCGTAGGTGCGTACTGTGCCGGCGAGGTAGGCCGTGCCGGCGATAACGTTGCGCGCGGTGCCGCCGTGCAGCTCGCCGACGGTGATGACGGCCGGCTCGTAGGGGCTGATCTCGCGCGAGACGATGGTCTGCAGGGCGTTGACAATCTCGGCGGCAACCATAACGGCGTCGTGGCCGCGCTGGGGCATGGCGCCGTGGCACGAGGTACCGCGGACATCGATGCGGAACCAGTCGGTATTGGCCATGCGCGGGCCGGGCTCGCAGCTTACGGTGCCGGCGTCGACCTCGCTCCAGATGTGCGCGGCGTAGGCACCATCGACGCCGTCGAGCACGCCCGTGCCGATCATGAGTTTGGCGCCTTGGCCGTTTTCCTCACTGGGCTGGAAGACGATGCGGGCCTCGCCGTGGATGTCGTCTGTCATATGGCGCAGGATCTGCAGCGTGCCGAGCATCATGGCGATGTGGCAGTCGTGGCCGCAGGCGTGCATGCAGCCCTCGTTGACGCTGGAGAAATCCTCGCCGGTCTGCTCGGTGACGGGCAGGGCGTCGATGTCGGCGCGCAGCAGGATGCGGCGGCGTGGCGTGCCGTCCTCGCGGTAGGCATCCGGCGCGGTACCGCGAAGCGTTGCCACCAAGCCGGTCTTGAGCGGACGCTCGTAGGGGATATTCATGGCGTCGAGCTGGTTGGCGATGTCGGAGGTCGTGCGCTCCTCGGCGAGGCTCAGCTCCGGGTGCTTATGGAAGTGCCGGCGCTGCTTGATGATATATGGTTCAAACTCGGTAGCGATATCTTGGATGGCCGCGGTGACGTCGTCAGCCGCGCGAGCCTCGGTCGCCGCCATAATCTGCTGTGCCTTGGTCTTCGTCATGGTCGATTTGCTCCTTGCTGGGTTGATCGCAAAATCGTACAGGCTCTCTCCAGTATGCCACCTGCCGCTAGGGCTGGTAAAGTTGCCGTTTGCCGCTTGGGGTTTTGTTACAAGGGCGGGGGAGTACACTCGGGGGTGTTGAATTTCCTGCCAGAGATGGGGATGCCCATGCAACATATCGATCGGATTATCCGCTCCAAGAACGTCTTTACCGCGCAAGACGGCATCGATACCACCCGCGAGCTGGCGATTGCCATCGCAGGCGACCGTATCGTCGCAGTCGGTGCGCCCGATGACGTGATCGCCGCCGCTCCTGCCGCTACGTCGGTTATCGACTACGGCGAGCAGTTTGTCTGCCCCGGTTTCCATGACGCTCATCTGCACTTCTTCCATACCTCGGTCGGTTCCTCACCGTACATGCTCATGGATATGGGCACGTCCGAGGCGGCGCTGGTGCAACATGCGCTCGAGTTTTCCCAGGACCTGCCCGACGACGCTTGGGTTGTGACGCAGGGCTGGCGCGACTACCGTTGGGACCCGCCCGAGCATCCTACCAAGGCGTCGCTCGATGCGGCATTCCCCGATCGTCCCTGTGTTATGTATTCGGGCGACGGGCACACGCTTTGGCTCAACAGCCGCGCACTCGAGGCGCTCGGCGTCACACGCGACAGCGAGCCGCCAGCGGGCGGCAGCTACGACAAGGATGCAAACGGCGAGCTCACGGGCATTGCTCACGAGGCGGCTGCCATGCAGCTGCTACCGCGCTGCCTTGAGTGGCTGGGCGAGGATCGCATCGCAAGCGCTTACGCCGATCAAATGAGGCGGATGGCCGAGCAGGGCATCACCTCGATATGCGATATGTCGCTCATGCCCATGCCGGGCTGCGATTTTATCCGCGACGACGTCTATGACAAGCTGCAGGCAGCCGGCAAGTTGGGCATCCGAGCCCATCTGTTCCCCACGCTGTTGGATGACCAGTCGCGCTTGGAAGAGCTGCAGACCCGCTACGCGAACAACGCGCTGCTCTCGGCGCCAGGCTTTAAGCAGTTCTTCGACGGCGTGTCGAGCGAACACACGGCCTATCTCACCGAGCCCTATACCAATCCGCGCTTCCCGGGCGACCAGGGCCGTCTGACGGTTCCCGCCGAGCGCATGCGCAAGCTAGTTCTGGCGGCCGCGGAGCGCGGCCACACCGTGCGCATCCACGTCATCGGCGACGGTGCGATTCATGCCGCGCTCGATATCTTTGAGGAGGCCTCCGACCTGTACGGGCTGCCCCAGCACGGCCATAACACGCTCGAGCACCTGGAGAACCTTCTGCCCGAGGACATCGACCGCCTGCGCAAGCTCAACGTGGTTGCTTCGAGCCAGCCCTGCCACATTACACTCGACCCGGGTGGCCCGGAGCGCGACCTGGGCCTGGAGCGCAGCCGCATCATGTGGCCGTTCGCAACCTATAAGCAGCGCGGCATTCGCCAAGCCTTCGGTACCGACAGCCCCATCACAGCTGTTACCAGCATGAACGTGCTCTACACGGCTATCACGCGCCAGGACCCCAAAAGCCACTGGCCCGAGGGCGGCTGGCTGCCGAGCGAGCGCATCGATGCGGCAACAGCCCTGCGCAACTACACCCTGGGCAGCGCCTACGCGGCAGGCGACGAGCAAAACCTCGGCAGCCTGGAACTCGGCAAATACGCCGATCTGGTAGTCCTGGACCAAAACCCGCTCACCGTTGACCCCCAAGACCTCCAGGCCACAAAAATTCAGGCCACCTACCTGGCAGGTAACTTGATTTACGAGCGCTAAGTATTCATGCCGTACCGTTAAGCGCGGCTCGGACAGCCTATTTTGGGATAGCGCTCGAGTCGCGTTTGTTTGCCGGTGGGGATTTGTTAGGAGCGTCCCCGCTCTGATGGATTTGGGCGCAGGGCGGATGCGCCGCTGCCCTGCGCGCTCAATTTGGACATCAGCAATGCTGCCTCTTGGTGTTTTGCATACTTCCCATTACAGATTGCATAAAAAGGCTGGGATATTCTTCCTGATCCTGATGTACCCCCGCCCGTGCCGTGCAAAAAACGGAGTATTCAGCACCGCGAGCTCTGCCGGTGCCGCTGCAGTCGGGTAGCATTGTGGAGATCGACGTCATTTTGGGGTCCGACGTGGCGCGAGGCATGCTTGTTTGTCTCGACGAGGCCTGTCTGCCGACCCAAATCGCCGGTCGAAGGCTACCGTGGGACTAATTAGATGCGCCCGGTGCGTATGCATTTGTCCCGGCCTGCTGAAAACTCCCAAAAATGCACGGTGCTCCCCAGGGGACCCGTGCTCGCAACGAAAACCATGCTCATGTCGCTATCCGCATCGCCTTTTTGCTGCACTGACTTTTCTGAATGCCGGGCTCGAATTAGTTAACCTGCCTCCCGTGTGGCTCCGGAGGGGCGGGGCATAAGGTTTATCGCGAGTTCCGCACGAGCCGAAGGCCACTTAATGTGGCCTTCGTGCGAGCAGGACTGCCCGAGCAGGAAACCTTATGCCCCGCCCCTCCGGAGCCACACGGGAGCCACTGCTAAGTTATCCCCCGGCATTCAGAAAATCTAAGTGCCAAAAAATAAGATTTTTTGACTCTGTGTTGTATAACCCGCCATTCGTGGGTACCATTCAACGCGTACGCAAACAAAAAGGGTTAATTCGCGTGGTATAACCGCGCGGCCCAAAAAGGAGGAGACAAGCATGTCGTCTTTGAAGCCGCTTGCAGATCGTGTTCTGGTCAAGCCCGACGAGGCCGAGCAGAAGACCGCTTCCGGTCTGTATATCGCCAGCAACGCTCAGGAGAAGCCGCAGCGCGGCACCATCGTTGCCGTGGGCGCCGGCAAGGTCAACGACAAGGGTGAGCGCATCCCCATGGACGTCAAGGTTGGCGACGTTGTCATCTACGGTAAGTTCGGTGGCAACGAGGTCAAGGTCGACGGCGAGAAGTATCTGCTGATGCGCGCCGACGACATCTACGCCGTCGTCGAGGCCTAGTCTCGTCAGAATCTCTGATTCGTCTTTGAGCGCGCCCGCCGCATAGGACTCGGAAGCGGCGACGCGAGTCACATTTCTTTTGGAGGATTACCTACCATGGCAAAGAACATTACGTTCAACACCGATGCCCGCGCTAAGCTTGCCAAGGGCGTCAACACTCTGGCCGACGCCGTTACCGTCACCATGGGCCCCAAGGGTCGCTACGTTGCGCTGCAGCGCACGTTCGGTGCTCCGACCATCACCAACGACGGCGTTTCCGTCGCTAAGGAGATCGAGCTCGAGGACAACATCGAGAACATGGGCGCTCAGCTGGTGAAGGAGGTCGCCACCAAGACCAACGACACCGTGGGTGACGGCACCACCACCGCAACTCTGCTCGCTCAGGCCATCGTCAACGACGGCCTGCGCAACGTCGCCGCTGGCGCCAACCCGCTGGCCATCCGTCGCGGCATCGACAAGGCCGTTAACGCCGCCGTCGCCGAGATGAAGAAGCAGGCCAAGCCGGTCGAGACCAAGGAGCAGATCGCTTCCGTCGGTACCATCTCCGCCGGTGACCCCGAGGTCGGCGAGAAGATCGCCGAGGCCATGGAGGTCGTGGGCAAGGACGGCGTCATCACCGTCGAGGATTCCCAGACGTTCGACATCACCATCGACACCGTCGAGGGCATGCAGTTCGACAAGGGCTATGTCTCCGCTTACTTCGTCACGGATAACGACCGCATGGAGGCCGTGATGAAGGATCCGTACATCCTCATCACCGACCAGAAGATCTCCAGCGTTCAGGACATCATGCCCGTTCTCGAGGCTGTCCAGCGCGCTGGCCGTGGCCTGCTCATCATCGCTGAGGACATCGACGGCGAGGCTCTGCCTACCCTGGTCCTCAACAAGATCCGTGGCGCCCTCAACGTCTGCGCCGTCAAGGCCCCGGGCTACGGCGATCGCCGCAAGCGCATCCTCGAGGACATCGCCGTTCTCACCGGTGGCCAGGCTGCCCTGGACGAGCTGGGCGTGAAGGTCGCTGACATCACCGCCGATATGCTCGGTACCGCTAAGTCCGTCACCATCTCCAAGGACAACACCGTCGTCGTCGGCGGCGCTGGCTCCAAGGAGGCCATCGACGCTCGTATCGCTCAGATCAAGGGTGAGATGGAGAACACCACCTCTGACTTCGACCGTGAGAAGCTCCAGGAGCGCCTGGCCAAGCTCTCCGGTGGCGTTGCCGTCATCAAGGTCGGCGCTGCTACCGAGTCCGAGCTCAAGGAGATTAAGCATCGCGTCGAGGACGCCCTGCAGGCTACCCGCGCTGCTGTCGAGGAGGGCATCGTCGCCGGCGGTGGCGTCGCCTTCATGGACGCTGCTCCTGCGCTCGATGCTGTCGAGATCGACGACCCCGAGGAGAAGATCGGCGTCGATATCGTCAAGAAGGCTTTGACCGCTCCGGTCGCTACCATCGCCAAGAACGCTGGCTTTGAGGGCGCCGTCGTGGTCGACAAGGTTGCCGAGCTGCCTGCCGGCCAGGGTCTCAACTCTGCCAACGGCGAGTGGGGCGACATGATCGAGATGGGCGTCCTCGACCCCGTCAAGGTCAGCCGCGTCACCCTGCAGAACGCTGCTTCTGTTGCCAGCCTGATTCTCATCACCGAGGCCACCGTCTCCGATGTGCCCAAGAACACTCAGCTTGAGGACGCTATCGCTGCTGCTACCGCTGGTCAGCAGGGCGGCGGTATGTACTAAGGCCGACAAGGTCTAGAACTCCCACCGGGAATCCGGGGGCGTGACGGGGCTTCTCTCCGGAACGTCCTCGGACATGCAAAGAGGCTCCGCATCGCGCTTCGCGCTGCGGAGCCTCTTTGCGTCCAGTGCGGAATGTTCCGGAGAGAAGCCCCGTCACGCCCCCGGATTCCCTGCGTTTACGGCCTTGAGGTCGGCGGGCGGAGAAAGTGGTTGTTGGGGATACGTGTCCCGGTCGCTGTTTCGCGGCTTTGCCGCGAAAGGCGCGTCACTTTGGGATGGGTGGGGAGCGTGGTTGTTGCGGCAACTGATCCCCACCATAAATTACCCTCGGCATACTTGCGCGAACGATTGCTCGTGCTACACTTGCAATTGCTGTTTCAGGGCGGGGTGGAATTCCCCACTGGCGGTAAATCGGGCGGTGTCAAAGGGACGCCGTGGAGCAGGCGAGGTGCCTGCGACTGAGCCGATGAGTCCGCGACCCGTGCGTGTGTTGGTTCGCATGCCGGCTGAACTGGTGAGATCCCAGTACCAACGGTTAGAGTCCGGATGAAAGAGGCAGGTGATCTTATGTCTGAACAGTCGCAGCATATCCATTTTGAGAACACGAATAGGTGGAGCACCAAACAGCTCGTTACCATGGCGCTGATGTGCGCCCTGGGCGCCCTGTTTATGTACGTGCAGCTGCCCATCCTTCCTTCGGCGCCGTTTTTGACCTATGACCCGTCGCTGGTGCCGGCGATGGTGTGCGGGTTTGCGTATGGTCCCGGCGCCGGTACCGCTGTTGCCGCTATGGCTATCGTTATCCATGCGCTCACCACGGGTGACTGGGTCGGCGCGCTTATGAACTTGGTTGCCACGCTGGGCTATATTCTGCCCGCGGCTATCGTTTACCAGAAGATGCACACCTATAAGGGTGCCGTGATTGGCCTGGTGCTTGGCGTCATTGCCGCTACAGCGCTGTCTATGGTCGCAAACCTTACCATTGGCGTATGGTTCTGGTATGGCTCGGTCGATGTGATCGCCCCGCTCATGATTCCTGCCGTACTGCCGTTCAACCTTATCAAGACCGTGCTTAACTCGGTATTGACGCTTGCGGTGTACAAGGCGGTTTCCAACCTCATCACGCCTAAAAAGGACCAGGTCAAAGGCCGCGCATGATTGAGTGTCGGGGCGTTTCCTTTAGTTATGACGGTGCCGCACCGGCGCTCGACGGCGTCGATCTGAACATCGAGGACGGGGAGTTTTTCTGCATCCTCGGTGGCAATGGGTCGGGCAAGTCGACGTTTGCCAAGCATCTGAATGCGCTGTTGCAGCCCGATGCGGGCACGGTACGCATCAACGGCATGGATGCGTCCGACCCCGAGCTGGTCTACGACATTCGTTCGACCGCGGGCATGGTATTCCAGAATTCCGACGACCAGCTGGTGGCAACGCTTGTCGAAGATGACATTGCGTTTGGTCCCGAAAACCTAGGCGTGCCATCGGCGCAAATTGCGCAGCGCGTACGCGAGGCGCTGAAAGGCGTGGGCCTGGTGGGCTTTGAGCACCACGAGACCCATGCGCTTTCGGGCGGCCAAAAGCAGCGCGTGGCGCTTGCCGGCGTGCTCGCCATGGAACCGCGCGTGCTCATATTGGACGAGGCTTCCTCGATGCTCGATCCGCGTGGGCGCAAGGGCCTCATGAAGGCTTGCCGCGCGTTGCACGATCGCGGCATGACCATCGTGATGATTACGCACTTTATGGAAGAGGCCGCCGAGGCCGATCGTGTCGCCGTGTTTCAGACGGGGCGAGTTGCCATGCTGGGCACGCCCGAGGAAATCTTGACGCGGGCGGACGAACTTGCGCAGCTCAACTTGGATATGCCGGCGTCGTGCTGTCTAGGTAGGGCACTTCGTGAGAAGGGCGTGCCCGTTTGCGCGCAGGTGCGTGAGGCGGATATGGTCGCTGAGATTGCGCAGGCTTATGCCGAGCGAAGTGGGGTAGACATCGTAGAGCGGCCCTTTGCGTCCGATCCTCGTATGCTCGACAACGCATCCTCTGCAAACGATGGAACAGTAGCGTCGGAGCCCGTCATCGAGATTTCGCATCTCTCACATAGTTACTCGCTGAGCGCCCGCGAGCGCCGCTGCTGGCATAAGCGCTCGGCCACTGCGGGCAAATCGAGCAAACAGGCTCTCTGGGGAAACGACCCAAGCAGCCCGTGGGCGCTGCGCGATGTATCGCTGACGGTGCGTCGCGGCGAGTTCCTGGGGCTAGCAGGTCATACCGGTTCGGGTAAGTCGACGCTGGTCCAGCATCTCAACGGTTTGATTCGTCCCCAGGAGGGAAGCGTTTGCGCGCTGGGGCTCGACCTATCAAACAAGAAAGACGCCGCCGCTGTTAAGGCCAAGGTCGGCGTGGTGTTTCAGTATCCCGAGCGCCAGCTATTTGCCGAAACCGTGGCGCAGGACGTGGCGTTTGGTCCGCACAACCTTGGCTTGCCGCAAGATGAAGTCGACCGTCGTGTCGAGTCATCGCTCTCGCGCGTGGGCCTCGACCTTTCTACGGTCGGCGACAAGAGTCCCTTTGAGCTTTCGGGCGGTCAGCAACGGCGTGTGGCATTCGCCGGCGTGCTCGCCATGGAGCCCGAAGTCCTGGTGCTCGATGAACCCATGGCGGGGCTCGATCCGGCTGCGCGCAGGGATTTCCTTGAGCTTATCGATCGACTTCACCGCGATGGCCTGACCGTTGTCATGGTTTCGCATAGTATGGATGACCTGGCCAATTGCTGCGACCGCATTGTCGTAATGAACGAAGGCGCGGTGTTTGCCGAGGGAACCCCCGCGCAGGTGTTTGCGCATGCCGATGAGCTCAAGTCGATCGGCTTGGGCGTTCCCGCCGCCCAGCGTATGGCGCTGGCGCTTACGGAGGCGGGCGTGCCGCTGCGTCGCGGCGGGCTCTATACGGTTGAGTCGCTGGCAGACGAGTTGGTGGACCTGCTAATCGGTCGCTCGGGCGGTCCTTCTAACGTCGCGGACATTGCTAAATCCAAGACGGTCGCGCGAGAGGAGGGCTGCTAATGGAGGCGTTTTCGTTTGGCAGCTACTATCCCGGCGATAGTGCGATCCACCGCCTGGACCCGCGAACTAAGTTGCTCTTGGGCTTTGTGTTTCTGATCACGACGCTCACAGTCAGCAGCTTCCGCGGACTGGCCCCGGTCGCAATCTTCGTTGTCCTGATCTATGCCGTGTCCCGGGTGCCGGCTCGTCGCGCTCTGTCGTCGATGGCGCCGCTGCTGGCAATCGTCATCGTGGTTGCGGTGCTCAACCTGTTTTCCGACCAGAGCGGGCGCATCCTGTGGCAGCTCGGCTTTCTGCAGATAAGCGAGGGCTCGCTGCGTTCTGCCGCCTTTATGGCGTGCCGCCTGACCCTGATGATGGCCGGCATGAGCGCCATTACGCTCACCACGCCCACGCTCGACCTCACCGCGGGCTTTGAGCGTCTGCTCGCACCGTTTGCGCGCGTGGGGCTCCCTGCGCATGAGCTCGGCATGATCATGGGTATCGCGTTGCGCTTTATGCCGCAGTTCGCCACCGAGATGAAGCAGACGGCGGACGCGCAGGCAAGCCGCGGCGCGCGCGTGACGTGCGGTCCGCTCGGCGGTGTGCGCATGCTCGGCAGTGTGGCGATTCCGCTGTTCACCGGCGTGTTCCGTCATGCCGAGACGCTTTCGGCCGCCATGGATGCGCGCTGCTATCACGGCGAACAGGGACGCACGCGTCTGCATACACTTACGTTTGGCCGCGGGGATGCACTGGCCGCGGTGGTGACGGTGCTGCTGCTCGTGTGTGTCATCGTCATCAACCTTCAACTTGTTTAGGCGCGATTCGAGCGCAAGAAAGGGGTCCCTATGACCGACAACGACCGCACGGCTCAGCTTGAGCGCGCCTGTTCGTATCTCAGGCGCATTCCGGCGTGGTATCTGGCCACGACCGATGTGGCCGACGGGTATCAGCCTCGCGTGAGGCCGTTTTCATTTGCCATGGTCGATGACGGTAAGCTGTGGTTTTGCACATCGCGCGACAAGGATGTGTGGGCCGAGCTCAGCGCGAACCCCAAGTTTGAGGTTTCGGGTTGGAAACCGGGGGAGTGTTGGATTGTACTGACCGGCGAGGCCGCGCTCGAGGACGATGCGGTCGTGAGCGACAAGGTACGCCAGGCGGGTTTTAAACACATGGTGGGCATCGGCGAGGAACACGATAGCGCCAACGACGGCCGCCTTGCTTTCTTTTCGGTCCGCAACATTGCCGCGCGCTTCTGTGATATCGACGGCAGCGAGGAGCGCCTGGAGCTCTAATTTCCCAAATTGATTACCCATTCCAAAAAGACTGGTCAGGCGACAGGAGGACACATGGACGGATTGAATACGGTGTTGGAGTATCTGACGTCGGTGCCGGCGTGGTACTTGGCGACGAGCGTGGACGGGCAGCCACATGTGCGTCCGTTCTCGTTTGCACAGATTCAGGACGGCAAGCTGTGGTTTGTGACAGCGCGCACTAAAGATGTGTGGCAGGAACTGCTGCAAAACCAGCGCTTTGAGGCCACGAGTTGGTGGCCGGGCCATGGCTGGCTCATCTTGCGCGGGCGTGCCGGCTTGGATGACCGGGCTTTAGACGAAATGCGCGAAGCCGGGTGGAAGCATCTAGAGCGCCTGGGCGAGCACTATGAGGGGCCTAACGACCCCACGCTCGTCTTCTTTAGCGTCGAAGATCCCGAGGCTTTTATCTGCAATCACGACGAATGGGTGCCGGTCGAGCTCTAGCCAGCTGGCTCATCCTAACAACTTAGTTTTCGCATGGGCGGGCCCCGTGTTGCCCGGCACCGTAAGGAGTGCCGGTCAATACGGGGCCCGCTCTATTTGTCAATTCCTTCAAGCGAATGTGTCGGGAATGTTTCAATGCATGAATATGCAAGCCATTTACGTGTAAATGCATCTTTTGGTGCTAAAGTTTCAACCCACTTCATAACGACCGCTGCGAAATGCGCATCGGTGCATAAATCGCAGACAAGGAGTCTGATATGTCTTTGAAGGTTGGAATCGTCGGCGCGGCTGGATATGCCGGAGCCGAGCTCATTCGCCTCGTGCTCGGCCATCCCGAGTTTGAACTTGTTGCCATTACGTCCAACGCCGATGCCGGCCAGCCGTTGTCTGCGGTGTACCCGAGCTTCACCGGCGTAAGCGATCTTGTCTTCACGACGCATGATGCCCCCGAACTCAAGAACTGCGACGCGGTATTTTTGGCCGTGCCGCACACGGCTGCCATGGCTCAGGTGCCCGCCCTGCTTGCCGCGGGAGTCTCCTGCATTGACCTCTCGGCCGATTATCGCCTGAGCGATCCAGCCACCTTTGAGGCCTGGTATGCCGCCGAGCACACGAGCCCCGAGTTGCTCAAGACCCGCGCTTTCGGTCTGCCCGAGCTGTTCTCCCAGGATTTGGAGACCGCCGCATCCGACCATGCCACCGGAAAGCCCGTGTTGGTCGCCTGCGCCGGTTGCTATCCCACCGCAACGAGCCTTGCCGCCGCGCCCGCCGTGCGCGCTGGCTGGGTTGCCCAGAGCGGCCCCGTGATCGTTGATGCCATCAGCGGTGTGACGGGTGCCGGCAAGTCCTGCAACGCTCGTACGCATTTTTGCAGCGCCGACGAGAACTTGGAGGCCTACGGCGTGGGCAAGCATCGCCACACGCCCGAGATTGAGCAAATCCTTGGCCTGACCGATCGCGTCGTCTTTACCCCGCACCTGGCACCGCTCAAGCGCGGCCTGCTCTCCACGGTGACGCTGCCGCTCACGCCGCAGGCCATCGACTCCCTGGCTCTTGAGGATGTCGTCGACTATTACAAGCAGTTCTACGCTGGACGCACCTTCGTGCGCGTGCTCGATGCCGGCCAGCAGCCCAAGACGGCTTCGGTCGTCGGCACCAACGCCGCCCAGATTGGCCTTGCGTTCAACAAACGCGCGGGCGTGCTGGTGGCGACGGGCGCCATCGACAATCTGTGCAAGGGCGCTGCGGGCCAAGCGGTCCAGTGCGCCAATATCGTCTTTGGCTTTGACGAGCGACGAGGCTTGCCCACAGTGGCGTGCCCGGTGTAGCACATTCGATTGTTAACGATTTGGTAGTCGGGCATCGAGTGGGGCGCCACTCTTAAGCTGGTCTCATGATCACGACTGGCATGGCGCACCAACCGATGTCCGTTTTTTGTTTGACATAAGGAGTCATAAAGACGATGAATACCGAGCTGTTTGATATCAAGATTCGCGCCGTCGAGGGTGGCGTTACGGCTGCGGCTGGTTTTAAGGCTGCAGGCATCCACGCTGGGTTCCGCAAGAACCCCGAGCGTCTGGATTACGCGCTCGTCGTGCCCGATAAACCCTGTCCCGGTGCCGGCGTGTTTACCACCAATCGCTTTTGCGCGGCGCCCGTGCAGGTGAGCCGTGCCAACCTGGGCGGTGCCGACAAGGGCTACGGTATCATCGCCGGCGTTTCGGTCAACTCTGGCAATGCCAACGCCGCTACGGGTGAGACCGGCCTTGCATGCGCGCGCGAGACGTGCAGCATCGCATCGCAGGTCATCGGCTGTGAGCCCCAGCAGATTCTGGTTGCCTCCACGGGTGTGATTGGCCAGATTCTGCCGATCGACACGTTTGAGACCGCCATTCCTGCTGCCTACGAGGCGCTCTCCGCCCACGGTGGCGCCGATGCCGCTCGCGCCATCATGACGACCGACACGCACTCCAAGGAGTACGCCGTGTCCTACGTCAGTGAGGCTGCGGGTCATGCGGGCAATGTCTATACGGTAGGCGGAATGTGCAAGGGCTCGGGCATGATCATGCCCAACATGGCCACCATGATCGCAGTTATCACCACCGATGCCCCCGTCGAGCCTGCGGCACTTCATGCCCTGCTGCTCTCGACCGTCAAGCAGACCTTTAACAAGGTAACGGTCGATTCCGACACCTCGACCAACGACACCTGCATCATGCTTGCCTCCGGTGCCGCTGCCGCAGATGCCGAGCCTATCGTCGAGGGCTCCGATGCCTTCGACGAGTTGGCATTTGCCGTGCACGAGGTGTGCGAGAGCCTGGCACGCAATATCGCCGCCGATGGCGAGGGCGCATCCAAGCTTGTTACGGTCAACGTTACCGGCGCCGTGAACGACGAGGAAGCCGATATCGCCGCCCGTGCCGTTGCCAACTCGCCGCTCGTTAAGACCTGCATCGCCGGCCACGACTGCAACTGGGGTCGCGTTGCTATGGCGCTTGGCAAGTGCGGCGTGAAGTTTAATCAGGAAGACGTTTCCATCGACATGATGGGCATGCCCGTCTGTCGCGACGGTCTGACTGTTCCCTTTGACGAGGACGAGGCTCTACGACGTTTCGAGGCGCCAGAGATCGTGATCTCGGCCGACCTGGGCGCAGGCGACGCGGCAACGACCGTGTGGACCTGCGACCTCACGCATGAGTACATCTCCATCAACGGCGACTACCGTTCCTAGATTCCGGGCACGCTGCGTATCTTGCCGCGATTGCGGACAGCGGAGCACGGCGCGATAACGATATGAAAGACGAGGCAGATTATGAAATTCGCACGCGATTGTCGTTCGAGCGAATCCAACGAAGCAACCGCGCAGCTGCTGTTCGAAGCGCTGCCGTGGATTAAGAACCTGACCGGCAAGACGGTTGTTATCAAATATGGCGGAGCCGCCATGGTTGATGAGCAGCTGCGCCGCGACGTGATGAGCGACATCGTTTTGCTCAAGATCATCGGTATGCGCCCCGTCATCGTGCACGGCGGCGGCAAGGCTATCAACGAGGCGCTGAGCCATTACGATATTCCCGTCGAGTTTAAGAACGGCCAGCGCGTGACCTCGCCGGCGACTATGGATATCGTGCGCGAGGTGCTGGGCGGCAAGGTTAACCAGGAGCTGGTTGCTGCCATCAACCACCACGGCAACCTGGCCGTGGGCGTGTCGGGCAGCGATGCCGGCACGCTCATCGCCGAGCCGCTCGACCCCGAGCTCGGTCGCGTGGGCAAAGTGACGCACGTCAACACCGACTATATCGAGCGCTTACTCGATAGCGAGTACATTCCCGTCATCGCCACCGTCGCGGCGGGGGAGGACGGCGGTTTCTTCAACATCAACGCCGATACCGCCGCCGGTGCCGTTGCCGCGGCGCTCCACGCGCATAAGGCGATCTTTTTGACCGATGTCGATGGCCTGTACAAGGACTTTAGCGACAAGGACTCGCTTATCTCCAACCTAACGCTCGACGAGGTTAACGAAATGCTCTACGGCGGCGAGGTCGATAAGGGCATGATTCCCAAGCTGCGTGCGGCCGTCGATGCGCTTACCGGCGGCGTATTTCGTGCCCACATCATTAACGGTACTACGCCGCATTCGCTGCTGCTGGAGCTGCTGACCGATGCCGGCGTCGGTACCGTGATCCATTCCACCGAGATGGCTTACGAGTTCGATACGCATCCGCATCCGCTTTCGACGTTTGCTGCGCGTCTGACCGAGAACCTCGACGAGGTCGAGAAGCTTCAGACGGTCTAGCTGACCCGCAGCCGCCCCATTCCTGCATCCATAGCCCCGCGCCGTCCGGCGCTCAACGAAAGGCATCCCATGTCACTTGCAGCTCAGCAATCGCTTGAATCCCATTACGTTATGCATACCTTTGGCCGCTCTCCGGTCGAGTTTGTCGAGGGCCATGGCATGAAGCTCACCGGCGACGATGGCCGTGAGTACCTCGACTTTCTTGCCGGCATCGGCGTGTGCAGCCTAGGTCATGGCAACCTGGCTGTGCTCTCGGCGCTCGAGGCACAGACCAAAAAGCTCATGCATGTCTCCAATTACTTCTACATCGAGCAGCGTGGACAGGTCGCGGCGCTGCTGTCCAAGCTTGCTAACGACGACGTAGATGGTGCGCGCGTGCTTGCCGATGCCATTGCCGCCGGCGATGAGACCACGGCAGCTGCTCTTGGTGCCCCGGCTGCGGGCGAGCAGGTGTGGGAGACGTTCTTTGCCAATTCCGGCGCCGAGGCCAACGAGGGCTCGATGAAGCTCGCGCGCTTGTACGCCAAGCGTGCCGGTAACGGCGGCAACACCATCGTGTGCATGCGCGGCGGCTTCCACGGCCGTACGCTCGAGACCATTGCCGCCACCATGCAGGATTGGCTGCAGGATAGTTTCCGTCCGCTGCCGGGTGGCTTTGTGGCCTGCACGCCCAACGATGTCGATGAGCTGCGTGCGATCTTTAAGCAGCTGGGGAGCGAAATTTGTGCCGTGATGCTCGAACCGATCCAGGGTGAGAGTGGCGTGCACCCCATGACCGAGGAGTTTATGGCGGCAGCGCGCGACCTAGCACACGAAGTGGGCGCCGTGCTTATCGCCGACGAGGTCCAGTGCGGTATCTTCCGCACGGGTAAGCCGTTTGCGTTCCAGACCTATGGCGTGGAGCCCGACATTATGAGTCTTGCCAAGGGCATTGCCGACGGCGTACCCATGGGTGCCGTCGTGGCAAAGAAGGAGATTGCCGACGTGTTTAAGCCGGGCGACCACGGCTCGACCTTTGGCGGTAGCTGCTTGGCCGTCGCGGCGTGTGCCGCGACGCTCTCCGCGCTTGTGCGCGGCGATTATGCCGAGCATGCTGCCAAGGTGGGTGCCTATATGGAGCAGGCGCTGGCTAAGCTTCCGCATGTGGTAGAGGTGCGTGGCCGTGGCCTGATGCTCGGCTGTGATTTGGATGATGCCGCGGGCGACGCACATGATATTGTTGCCCGCGCGCTGGCCGCCGGTGCCGTGATTAACGCTACGGGTGCTCATACGCTGCGTTTCTTGCCGCCGCTCGTCTGCGAGGAAGCCGACGTGGACAGTCTGATCGAGATCCTGTCGGGTGTCTTGGTCTAACGCAGCGCAATAACTCAATTTGGACCGGGTTCCGGACTGCGGGCGTGCCCTATGTGGCATGATTCAGCGGTCTGGAGCCCGTTTTGCCTTAGATTTGCTAAGGCAGGGAGACCCGCTGGTCAAAAAACATTAAATATGAGTACTGCTACCGATTTGGTAGCAGCAATTTTGGACTAATAAGGCCAGATGGCAAGTCGAAATGGCGATGAATGCACGATTTTGATCCAACTGTTAGTCCTTATAATGGACATATGTTGCGTAACTTAAGCAAATACTATCTTTTTATATGTTGCAAACAAAGTAGCAGTACTCATTTTTGCCATTTTTTGGCCACGGCCTTTGTGACAGACGTGCTGGCGGGTTCGAATCCCATGCACCGGGCGCAAGCAAAAACGGTCCCCTTGCGAGGACCGTTTCCAATTCTGTGGTGGGCGATGAGGGATGTCCGCGTGCGGCTGGCGCCGCCCGCGTCCCGCTTCGTCGCTCCGCTCCTCGCGTGCTGCGCTGGAAAACGCTTGCGCGTTTCCTCAGCTCCGCACCCTGTCGGGTTCGAATCCCATGCACTGGGCCCAAAAAAGAAAGGCTCCCATTGCTGGGAGCCTATCAAATCAGTGGTGGGCGATGAGGGATTCGAACCCCCAGCCTTGTGCGTGTAAAGCACCTGCGCTAACCGTTGCGCCAATCGCCCGTGCGGAGAGAGTATAGCAAAACAATCGCCTCATTCACCTCATATCCATTAAAGGTAACTCGCGCGTGTCACAGCGGAGCTGATTCAGTTGAGATTGCCTGAACATTCCGCCCCTCTTTACGCCCTCGGGTATACTCAAAAGCTACTGATTCGATTTGATGCCCAGCAACAGCAGAGGGGATAGTATATGTGCGGTTTTGTCGGTTTTGTCGGTGGGACGGATAACCAATCCGAGGTGCTCACCAAGATGATGGACCGCATCGTCCATCGCGGTCCCGACATGGGCGGTCAGTTTATCGACGGCCGCGTTGCCCTGGGCTTCCGCCGCCTGTCGATCCTCGACCTGACCGAGGCCGGCGCTCAACCCATGGCCAACGAGGACGGCAGCGTCGTCATTGTCTTCAACGGCGAGATCTACAACTTCCAAGAACTCCGTTCCGAGCTCGAGGCCAAGGGCTACAAGTTCCACTGCGGCGCCGACACCGAGAGCCTCCTGCACGGCTACGAGGAGTGGGGCGAGGCCGTCCTCGATCGCCTGCGCGGTATGTACGCCTTCGTCATCTGGGACAAAAAGAAGAACAAGCTTTTTGGCGCCCGCGACATCTTTGGCATCAAGCCGCTTTACTACTATCCCATGGCCGATGCGGGCGACGGCGCTCCGGGCGTGCTCTTTGGTTCCGAGATCAAGAGCTTCCTGGACTACCCGCACTTCCACAAGGCGGTCAACAAAAAGGCTCTGCGTCCGTACATGACGCTGCAGTATTCGGCGACTGAGGAGACCTTCTTCGAGGGTGTCTACAAGCTGCCGCCGGCGCACTACTTTACCGTCGATATCCCGACCGGCAAGATGAACATCGAGCGCTACTGGGATTGCGATTACTCTGCCGTCGAGAAGCCGTTCGAAGAGTATGTCGACGAGCTGGACGAGGTCGTGCACGAGAGCGTCGAGGCCCATCGCATCGCCGATGTCAAGGTCGCGTCGTTCCTCTCCGGTGGCGTCGACTCCAGCTACATCGCCGCTTGCCTTATGCCCGACAAGACCTTCTCGGTGGGCTTTGACTACAAGAATTTCAACGAGACCAACTACGCCAAGGAGCTTTCCGATAAGCTCGGCGTCGAGAACGTTCGCAAGATGATCACCGCCGACGAGTTCTTCGGTGCGCTCGAGGACATCCAGTATCACATGGACGAGCCGCAGTCCAACCTGTCTTCCGTGCCGCTGTGGTTCTTGGCCGAGATGGCCCGCAAGGACGTTACCGTCGTGCTTTCGGGCGAAGGCGCCGACGAACTCTTTGGCGGCTACGCCTACTACGAGGATACGGTCCCGGTGCGTAAGTACAAAAAGATGGTTCCGCTGCCCATCCGTCGCGCGCTCGGTAACCTGGCGCTGCATATGCCGTACTTCAAGGGACATAACTTCCTGGTCAAGGGTGCCGAGATCCCCGAGAAGTCGTTCCTGGGACAGGCTCTGGTATGGCCGGAGCGCGAGGTCGACGGCGTGCTCAAGCCCGAGTACAACACCGGCGACGGCGCCTTCGAGCTTGCCGCTCCCATCTATGCGCGCGTGAAGGGTCAGCCCGAGCTGGTCAAGAAACAGTACCTGGACATGAACATGTGGCTCCCGGGCGACATTCTGCTCAAGGCCGACAAGATGTGCATGGCGCACTCGCTGGAGCTGCGCGTGCCCTTCCTGGACCGCAAAGTCATGGAGTTCGCCGAGCACATTCCCGACCGTTACCGCATCAACGAGAACGGCAACAAACAGGTACTCCGCCACGCTGCCAACAAGTCGCTGCCCGATGAGTGGGCCACCCGTCCCAAGGTGGGCTTCCCGGTGCCGATTGTCTACTGGCTGCGCGAGCAAAAGTGGTACGACTATGTCAAGGAGTACTTCACCGCGCCGTGGGCAAGCGAGTTCTTCGATACCGACGAGCTCATGCACCTGCTCGATCTGCACTTTGCGGGCAAGGGCGATTTCCAGCGCAAGATCTATACGCCGCTCGTGTTCCTGGTGTGGTACAAGCGCTTCTTTATCGACGAGGACCAGCCCGCTGTTCAGGCTGCCTAGCCTCGGCTTACGAACGCCTGCGCGTAACGGCTCCTCCGGGAGCCGTTTTTGCGTGGGTGCGTTTCAGTTACTATAAAAACCGTCCCTGCCAAATGGCTGAGAAAGGTGAAAGATGCACCATTCGGATTCCGCGATCGTGACCACGGTCGATACGCTTGCCAAGCTTCTCGATGTGTGCGGCGAGCTGCGCGCATCGGAGCAGGTTGACGAGCGTGCCGTGACCGGCTGCTCGTTTGATTCGCGCGCGGTCTCGGCAGGTGATGTGTTCTTCTGCAAAGGTGCTGCCTTTAAGCCCGCGTTTTTGCGCATGGCGCTCGATGCGGGTGCCGTCGCATTTGTGTGCGAGGAGTCGCTGGTCGAGTCTCTGGAGCCGCTGGCGCAGGAGAGCGGTGCTGCGATGCTGGTCGTGGACAGCGTTCGCACGGCCATGGCCTTGTTGCCGCCGGAGGTCTACGACCGTCCCGACCGCGACGTCAAGATCGTGGGCATCACCGGCACCAAGGGAAAGACCACGGCCGCTTTTATGCTCCAGTCCATCATCAAGGCGGCGGGCGAGTCCTGCGGCATGATCGGCTCGGTGAGTACCGACGATGGTATCGAGTGCTACGAGAGCACCAACACCACGCCCGAGGCTCCCGAGGTCTGGCGCCATATCGCCAACTGTCGCACGTCCGGTCGCCAGTCCATGGTCATGGAGGTCTCGAGCCAGGCGCTCAAGTACCAACGCGTCGAGAATCTGCCGTTTGACGTGGCGTGCTTCCTCAACATCGGCCGCGACCACATCTCGCCGATCGAACACCCCACGTTTGAGGATTATTTTGAGAGCAAACTCAGGATCTTTGACCAGGCAAAGACCGCCGTGGTGAATCTGGGCACCGAAGAGGTCGACCGTGTGCTGGAGGCAGCGTCGACGGCCGAGCGCTTGGTGACCGTTGGCGTCGAGCATCCCGAGGCAAGCCTGTGGGCGAGCGACGTACGCATGGTCGGCTTTAGCATCGAGTTCAACTTGCATGGCCTGTGTGCCGACGAGTCCGAGGCGGGGGAGAAGGTCCTGTTGGGTATCGCGGGAGACTTTAACGTGGAGAACGCGCTGGTCGCTATCGCCGCTGCGCGCGAGATCGGCATCGGTATCGATGCTATCAAGAAGGGCCTCTCCAAACTGCGTGTGCCGGGCCGTATGGAGGTCGTGGAGTCGAAGGACGGCCGCGTGATCTGCGTCGTCGACTATGCGCACAACCAGCTTTCGTTCCGTTCGCTTTTCTCGTCGGTGAAGCGCGCGTTTCCCGCCAGCCCCGTCATTGCGCTGTTTGGCGCTGCCGGCGGCAAGGCGCAGGAGCGCCGCGAGCAGCTTCCGCGCGAGGCCGCACCATATTCCGACCTGATGATCTTTGCCAATGAGGACCCGGCTCACGAGGACCCGATGAAGGTCTGTCGCGAGCTTGCCGAGCATGTTCCCGACGATACGCCGAACAAGATCATCCTCGATCGCGAAGCCGCTGTGCATGCGGCGTTCAAGGCGGCGCGCGAGGAGTACATCAACCCCGATGCTCCCACCATTGTCTTGCTGCTGGCAAAGGGTGACGAGGAACTCATGCACGTGGGCGACGAGTTCGTGCCCATCGAGAGCGACCTTTCGCTGGCCAATCGCCTGATCGATGTTACCCAGTTTGACTAATGAACCATGATGGCGGCGGCGCTCTGAGTGCGCTGTCGCCATAAGCGTGTTCCCTCAATCAAAACATGCCGTCCAAGTCCAAACCCTTCTATGTAAACGGAGTAACCATGTCCCACAACACCCTGCCGACTGTTGCCGAGCTTTCGGGCGAGATGCGCGAGCGCTTGGCCAAGGTCAAGTACGTCTTTACCGACCTGGATGCCACGATGCTCGCACCCGGCTCGTGCGTGCTGCGCGACAACGACGGTAACCCCTCGACCAAACTCGTCGAGGCCGTCGTGGCGCTCGCTCGCGCTGGTATTCAGGTGGTTCCCACCTCGGGCCGCAACCGTACCATGATCCACGAGGACGCGCGCGTGCTCGGCCTCAACTCCTACATTGGTGAGATGGGCGGTCTGGTTATGTACGACCTCAAAGCCAACGATTGGGAGTATCTGACCGGTGACATGCCTTACGACCCCGCCTGCGGCCTTACTCCGCACCAGGTGATCGAACAGACCGGCGTGTGCGAGAAGATCCTTGCCCGCTGGCCGCACAAGATCGAGTACCACAACGACATGTCGACCGGCTACAAATACCGTGAGGTCACCGTCGGTATGCGCGGCGATGTGCCCGACGATGAGGTCCAGGCCATCCTGGACGAGGCCGGCTGCGGTCTGATCTGGGCTTGCAACGGCCATCTGACTCACCTGTCCAAGCCGACGACGCTCGAGCTCGATCGCGTCGAGGACGGTCGCGCATTCAACATCAACCCCGCGGGCCTCAACAAAGGCGTCGCCATTGCGCGCTTCTGCGAGCACCTAGGGATCGAGCGCGAGGAGACGCTCGCGCTCGGCGACTCCGAGTCCGACTTCTACATGGCCGATCACGTGGGCACGTTCTGCCTGGTCGAGAATGGCCTGACGAGCGCCGGCGCGCCCGAGTTCCTGGCTGCTTGCGAGAACGCTTTCGTTACGCGCGGCAAAATTGTCGACGGTTGGGCGGCGACGGCAGAGCTGCTGGTCGCGGCGCGTTCGTAGCGCGGCGTCGCCGCACTTGGACATGTCTTTTCGAGAGAGACTGGTGAGGTAATGTCCGATATCGAGAATCCGGCAGGCGACACGCGCCCGATTGGCGTGTTCGATTCTGGTTTGGGCGGTCTGACGGTTGCGCGCGCGATTGCGACGGCGCTGCCGCACGAGTCCGTCTACTACTTTGGCGACACCAAGCGCTGCCCTTACGGCACGCGCACCGAGGATGAGGTGCGCTCGTTTGCGTTGCAGGCGGGTCGTTGGCTTTCGAAGCACGACGTCAAGATTATGGTCATCGCCTGCAACACGGCGACCGCTGCGGCCTTGCGTCTGGCCCAGCAGGTGCTCGACGTTCCCGTGATCGGTGTGATCGCGCCGGGTGCCCGTGCGGCAATCAACAGCACCCGCTCGCGTCGCGTGGGCGTGCTCGCCACCAACCTCACCATTCGCTCGGGCGCCTACACGCGCGCCATTCAGGATCTAGATGCCGGCGTCGATGTATACGGCTGTCCTGCCTCGAGCTTTGTCGAGGTTGTCGAACACGAGCTCGCCTCGGGTGCGCATCTGCAGGAACAGTGGCTTGAGAACGAGGACATCTTCGATACGCCTGCCGTGCGTGCGCTGGTGGGTGCCACGGTTGAGCCGCTGCGCGACCACGGTATCGATACCGTGGTGCTCGGCTGTACGCATTTTCCGCTGTTGGTGGGACCTATCCGCCATGCGCTGGGGCCTGGGGTGCGCGTCGTGAGTTCCGCCGAGGAGACCACACGCGAGCTGACCGATATCCTCACGCGCCGCGAGCAGCTGGCGGGCGACGCCGCCGAGCCGCAGCATCGTTTTGCCACGACGGCCGATAACATTGCCGAGTTTGCGGTGGCGGGCAGCTTTATCTTTGGTCAGCCGCTCAAGAGCATCGAACATATCGATATCGATGAGCTGAAATAGATGTAAGGCAGCCGCCAAAGCCTTCGCCACATCTTTTGCCGAAAGGATATTTCTATGGAGTACATGCAGGTCAACCGCGCCAACGGTCGCGCCGCCAACGAGTTGCGCCCCGTTAAGCTCACCCGTGGCGTCATGAAGCACGCCCACGGCTCGTGTTTGGCCGAGTTCGGCGACACGCGCGTGCTGTGCGCCGCCACTATCGAGGAGGGCGTGCCGGGCTGGCGAAAGGGAGCTAAGGCCGGCTGGGTGACCGCGGAATACGCCATGCTGCCGACGTCGACCGGCAAGCGCTGCAAGCGCGAGCATGCCAACCGCAAGGGTCGCTCCATGGAGATCGAGCGCCTCATTGGCCGCAGCCTGCGTACCGTCGTCAACATGAAGGCGCTCGGCGAGTACACCGTCACCGTCGACTGCGATGTGATTCAGGCCGATGGCGGCACGCGTACAGCGAGCATCACCGGCGCCTGGGTGGCGCTGCACGACGCCCTCGCCATGTGGGTCGAGGCGGGCAAGATCGAACGCATCCCGCTTATCGGCCAGGTGGCTGCCATCTCCATGGGCGTTGTCGACGGCAATACGCTGCTTGACCTCGATTATTCCGAGGACAGCCATGCCGAGGTCGACATGAACCTCGTCGCCACCGAAACCGGTGAGATGATCGAGCTCCAGGGCACCGGCGAGCAGGCGCCCTTCGACCGCAAACGCCTCAACGCCCTGCTCGACCTGGGCGACAAGGGTATCGCCGAGCTCATCGAGCTTCAGCGCCAAGCCATCGCCTAACCTGCCAAATAGGGACAGGTTTATTTTGGTAGGTTTTATCTGCGGAAATGCTGCGTTGAAAGGTCTGATTGCCTGAGAGGGGAGAGGCCAAGTGCCCGAACGCCCCTCACGCAGCTTGCTATAGAGACAAGGAGGCCAGTTATGGCACTTGAGAAGATCGACATCGACACTCTCGACCCGGCTGCAACTATCGTCGTGGCAACCGGCAACGCCCATAAGCTCACCGAGATTGAGGCCATTTTGGGCAAGGTCATGCCCGAGGTACGCTTTGTGGCGCTCGGTCAGCTGGGCGATTTTGAGGACCCCGAGGAAAACGGCACAACGTTTTTGGAGAACGCGATCATCAAGGCGCAGGCTGCCGTCGAAGAGACGGGGCTCATGGCCATTGCCGACGATTCGGGCTTGGTCGTTGATGCCCTGGACGGCGAGCCGGGCGTGTATAGCGCGCGCTATGCGGGCGTGCATGGCGACGATGCCGCCAACAACGCCAAGCTGCTCGTTAACCTGGAAGGCGTGGCAGACGAGGATCGCACCGCGCGTTTTATAAGCGTCGTTGCGCTCATCGACACGGACGGTTTGGTCACCTATGGTGAGGGCGCCTGCGAGGGCGCTATCGCACACGAGGGCCGCGGCGATCACGGCTTTGGCTACGACCCGCTGTTCCTGCCGGTCGACACGCCGGGCAAGACCATGGCCGAGCTGACGGCGGACGAGAAGAACGCCATCAGCCATCGTTTCCACGCGCTCGAGCATCTGTCCGCCAAACTGACGGGCGAGGAGTAGGCCGTGCGCGCGGTGGTGCAGCGCGTACTCAACGCCGGCGTGACGGTCGACGGCGAGTGCGTGGGCAAAATTGGGCGCGGCTATCTAGTGCTGCTGGGCGTGGGCCACGGCGACACGCGCGCCGAGGCTGATAAGCTGTGGGGCAAGCTCCGGGGCTTGCGCATCAACGAGGACGAGAACGGCAAGACCAACTTGGCACTGGCCGATGTCGACGGCGAGGTACTCGTGGTGTCGCAGTTCACGCTATTTGCCGACTGCCGCCACGGCCGCCGCCCATCGTTTACGGATGCCGGCGCCCCCGATGTCGCCAACGAGCTCTACGAGTACTTCTTGACGCTTGTGCGCGAGGACGTTGAGCACGTGGCGCACGGCATCTTTGGCGCCGACATGAAGGTCGACCTGGTCAACGACGGCCCATTCACCATCGTCTTGGACACCGACAACCTTTAGGTTACGCGGTTTTACCAAACCGCGTAACAACTGGTCATGCGAGGTTGTCGTCTGGTACGTATTTGGGACGGGGCTTATTTAGCTACTTGCGTATGGCAACAGCAGGGTGCTATAGTATTAGAGTTTTGTCTATCTTAGGGGTATTATCCCCTTTTTGAATTGCACCTTCTGGAGGCCCTGTTCATGGAAGAGATGGAAGTCAATCACGTCGACGACATCCACGAGAAGCTGACCGATATGGTGGGCGATCGCGTCAAGGTTAAGGCCAACATGGGCCGCACCCGCGTTGTCGAGCGCATGGGCACCATCAAGAGCGTCCACCCCGCCGTCTTCATTGTCGAGGTCGACGAGCGCCGTGGCCGTAAGTCGCGTCAGTCCTACCAGTATATCGATGTCCTCACCGGTCAGGTCGAGCTGTTCGACCCCGAGAGCGGCGAGCACATCTTTACCCCGCTCGGCAATCAGCTCGAGGAGCATTAACGGTGACCGATCGGTCCCTGACTCTTTCCGCGCCGGCAAAGATTAACCTCTACCTGGGGGTTCATACCGAGCGCGATGACCGCGGCTACCACAGGGTCGATTCCCTGATGGCAGCCGTCGGTCTTTCCGATACCGTGACGGTCACGCCGGCGCAGGCGCTGGCCGTTCAGACGGTTCCGGCATCAGATTTTCCCATGCAAAAGAATACGGCGTATCGGGCTGCGGTTGCTATGGCCGAGCATTATGGTCGCGAGGCAAACATCTGCGTGACGATTGAGAAGCGTATTCCATTGTGCGCCGGCTTGGGCGGCCCCTCGACGGATGCGGCCGCGGTCATTGTCGCCTTGGCGGAGCTCTGGGGCATTGATCGCACCGACCCAGCACTCGACGACATCGCGCGCGGCATTGGTGCTGACGTCCCGTTCTTTTTGCACGCGAGCCCTGCGTTCTACGTAGGTGGGGGAGACGTGCTGGCAACTGAGTACCCAGCGCTGCCCGCGACGCCCGTCGTGCTGGTTAAGCCGCGCGAGGCGAGCGTTTCGACAATTGAGGCTTATCGACGTTTTGACGAGGCCCCGGTGCCTGCGGACAAGCCCGGCGCGATGGCTTCTGCCTTGCGTGCTGGTGATGCAGAGACGGCATATGCGCTCATCCATAACAACTTGGGTGTCATTTCCGCACAGATGGAGCCGCAGATTCAAACGGTTCTCGATTGGCTGCGTAAACAGGACGGCACCGTTGCTGTAGATGTGTGCGGATCGGGTGCCTGCTCGTTTGCCATTTGCGACACCGCCGACATGGCCGAAAGGCTTGCCGACGCTGCCCAGCAAAACGGCTGGTGGTCCTGCGCGACGGAGCTCATTCCCAACACGGTTCGCGTCGAAGTGCCAAAGAAGTAAAAATTTCTCTAGCACACGACGGAAATCTTTGTTACTATAGTCGAGCTAACGGGTTGTGGCTCAGTTTGGTAGAGCACTGCGTTCGGGACGCAGGGGTCGCTGGTTCAAATCCAGTCAACCCGACCAGAGCATGAGGAGGGACCGCTTCTTGCGGTCCCTTTTTTTAGCTATTGTTGTGATACCGCGATAGCCGCGGTATACTCATTCGAGCTTGTCTCGCTGTATTGTGGAGGTCTACATGTTTGGACTGAGGGCTCCTGAGCTCATCATTATTCTCGTCGTTGTCCTGATTATCTTCGGGCCCAAGAACCTGCCGAAGCTCGGCAAGTCCCTCGGCTCTACCGTCAAGAATATCCGCGAGGGTATGGAGGGCGACGATAAGGCCGAGACCAAGCAGGCCGAGGAGGTCGTGGTCGAGCAGTCCGAGGAGGACAAGGAGATCGCTGAGCTCGAGGCCAAGCTCGCTGCTGCCAAGAAGAAGCAGGCAGAGGACAGCGACGCGGACGCAGAGTAGTCCCATCCCTTTGGGGTGAGCACCTGACCGGCTTGCCCGCAGGCTAGCCGGTCTTTTTCGTTTTGTTGACAGTTGATTGTTGATCAGAGTTGGGGAGATATCCGTATGGACGCAAGCCAGATCGTACTGACCGCTGAGGGCCGCCAGAAGCTCGTCGAGGAGCTCGCTTGGCGTGAGGGCGATTACGCCAAGGAGATCGTCGAGGACATCAAGGAAGCCCGCGCGTTCGGCGACCTTTCGGAGAACTCCGAGTATGACGCCGCTAAGGACAAGCAGGCCCAGAACGCCGCTCGTATTGCCGAGATCCAGGCCATCCTCGCCAACGCTCAGGTTGCTGCCACCACGGGCGATTTGACCGTCTCCATCGGTTCCACCGTTTCGTTGATTGACCCCAACGGTGAGGTCATGGAGGTCACGCTTGTCGGTACCACCGAGACCAACTCGCTCGAGCACAAGATCTCCAACGAGTCTCCGGTCGGTCACGCCATCATCGGCCACGGCGAGGGCGATTCCGTCGAGGTCGTTACGCCTTCCGGCAAGACTCGCGTCTACACCATCGCCAAGATCGCACGCTAGACCACGGTCCCGCGTAAAGGTATGTTTTCGCTCCCTGGGACCGAATCCTGGGGAGCGTTTTAGTTTGAGGAGCTAACTTATGGCAGAGAACCAGAACGCCGCCGATCAGGCATCGACGCTCAACGACGAGCGCGCCACCCGCCTGGCCAAGCGCGCCGCCCTGTTCGAGGCGGGCCAGAACCCCTATCCCGAGCACTCTGAGCTTGAGGACTACGTCGCCGATATCGAGGCTAAGTACGCCGAGCTTGCCGATGGCGAGGACACCGAGGACATCGTGAAGATCGCTGGCCGTGTGGTCGCCAAGCGCGGTCAGGGCAAGATCATGTTCATCGTCGTGCGCGATGCGACTGCCGAGATTCAGCTGTTCTGCCGCATCAACGACATGGACGAGGCTGCCTGGAGTACGCTCAAGGCCCTCGACCTGGGCGACATCCTGGGCGTGACCGGCGTGGTCGTGCGCACCCAGCGTGGCCAGCTTTCCGTTGCCCCTAAGAGCGCGACCCTGCTTGCCAAGGCCGTTCGTCCGCTGCCCGAGAAGTTCCACGGTCTTTCCGACAAGGAGACCCGCTATCGCCAGCGCTATGTCGACCTGATCGCCAACGACGACGTTCGCGAGACCTTCCGTAAGCGTTCGCAGATTCTCTCCACCTTCCGTCGCTTTATGGAGTCCGACGGCTACATGGAGGTCGAGACCCCCATCCTGCAGACCATCCAAGGCGGCGCTACTGCCAAGCCGTTCATTACCCACTTCAACGCGCTCGATCAGGAGTGCTACCTGCGTATTGCCACCGAGCTGCACCTCAAGCGCTGCATCGTCGGTGGTTTTGAGCGCGTGTTCGAGATCGGCCGCATCTTCCGTAACGAGGGCATGGACCTTACCCACAACCCCGAGTTCACCACGATGGAGGCCTACCGTGCCTTCTCCGACCTCGAGGGCATGAAGGCACTCGCCCAAGGTGTCATCAAGGCTGCCAACAAGGCCATCGGCAACCCCGAGGTCATCGAGTACCAGGGCCAGACCATCGACCTTTCTGGTGAGTGGGCCAGCCGTCCCATGACCGACATCGTCTCCGACGTGCTCGGCAAGCAGGTCACCATCGACACGCCGGTCGAGGAGCTTGCTGCCGCCGCGCGCAAGAAGGGCCTGGAGATCAAGCCCGAGTGGACTGCCGGCAAGATCATCGCCGAGATTTACGATGAGCTGGGCGAGGACACCATCGTCAACCCCACGTTCGTGTGCGATTACCCCATCGAGGTCAGCCCGCTCGCCAAGCGTTTTGAGGACGACCCGCGTTTGACCCACCGCTTTGAGCTGGTCATCGCCGGCCACGAGTACGCCAACGCATTCTCCGAGCTCAACGACCCGGTCGACCAGGCTGAGCGCTTTGCTGCCCAGATGGCCGAGAAGGCCGGCGGCGACGATGAGGCTATGGAGTATGACGAGGACTACGTGCGCGCCCTCGAGTACGGTATGCCTCCCGCGGGCGGCATTGGCATTGGTATCGACCGCGTGGTCATGCTGCTTACTAACCAGGCTTCTATCCGCGACGTCCTGCTGTTCCCGCACATGAAGCCCGAGAAGGGTTTCCAGTCCGGTGCCGCTGCCGCCAAGGCTGCCGAGGCCGGCAACGCCGCGAGCCCATTCGTTACGTCGCTTAAGCCCACGCTCGATTACTCCAAGATCGCCGTTGAGCCGCTGTTTGAGGAGTTCGTCGACTTTGATACCTTCTCCAAGAGCGATTTCCGCGCTGTGAAGGTCAAGGCATGCGAGGCCGTCAAGAAGTCCAAGAAGCTGCTGAACTTTACGCTCGACGACGGTACCGGTACCGACCGCACTATCCTCTCCGGTATTCACGCTTATTACGAGCCCGAGGACCTGGTCGGCAAGACCTTGCTCGCCATCACCAACCTGCCTCCGCGCAAGATGATGGGTATTCCCAGCTGCGGCATGCTGATCAGCGCTGTCCACGAGGAGGAGGGCGAGGAGCGTCTCAACCTGATCCAGCTCGACGCCTCCATCCCCGCCGGCGCAAAGATGTACTAACTTGTTACGCGGTTCTACGAACCGCGTAACGGCTCGACGCTGCGCGGGCCGCATTTGGACAATCTGACGTTCAACTTCAAGGGCGCGACCAAAAGGTCAGCGCCCTTTCGTTTCACGTCACCTTGTCTCAAATGCGGCCCGCTCGCTGACGTTGCCAATACATCGATGTAGTCATTGGGGACGTTCTTAAACGACTACCCAACGGATATTGCGCACATGGCTCGCATGACAGTCGTCTCTTTTATGTTTCCTTTAGCCGTTGCTGCCTAGGATGGGGGTTAGTCGACAGGAAGGGAGCACCGGGATGGACGACGCGAGCGAGCGTGCAATCGAAGAGGACATGCTCGATCAGTTCAACTACTTTGATGATGAGGACGAGGAATTGATCGACCGTCGCGAGCCGGCGGCGCTCGATACTTTCGACCTTATTGATGAAGAGCCCGACGAGGACGAGGTCGGATCAGCGGAGCCCCCACAGCCTTCGCGCCTTGACTCGCTGCTTTCGAGAGCCCCCATGCACCACGGCGTTCGTGTCGGCGCGCTCCATATGAAAACTGACTGGCACCAGATCGTGACGGCAGGCGATGAGCTTGCCGTCGATGCGCCACTCACCGATAAGTCATCCATCATCTGCCGCACCGGCATGCTTATGCTGGCAAGCGGAACAGGTGCCTGGCGCGTGCGCGATACCATGAATCGTGTTGCTGCCGTACTCGGCGTCACGATTCACGTCGACCTGAGTCTTCTGTCGTTTGAGTGCACTTGCATCGAAGATGGCCACTGCTTTAACGAGGTTGTCAGCCTGCCCACAACGGGAGTCAATACCCATCGCATTTGGATGATGGAGAGTTTCCTCAAGGAAATCGAGACCTATGGTCGTCGCTTCACGGTACACGAGTATCACGAGATGCTCAGGACCGTTGAGAGCTCAAAGCCTGATTACTCTCCCTGGCAACAGGGCCTTGCGGCAGCCTGTGCTTGCGGCGCCTTCGTCTTTTTGCTCGGCGGCGGCCCTATCGAGATGGCCTGCGCGTTCGTGGGCGCGGGTGTCGGCAACTTTGCCCGCTCCCATATTCTCAAGCAAGGCCTTGGTCAGTTCAGCGCGCTGACGACCGGCGTTGCGCTCGCTTGCGTTTCGTATCTGCTGGCATTGCTCGGCCTTGGCCAGGTCATACCGGGGGCAATGTCGCACCAAGAAGGCTATATCGGCGCCATGCTCTTTGTGATTCCCGGCTTTCCACTCATTACGGCAGGCCTCGACATCGCTAAGCTCGACATGCGAAGCGGTATCGAGCGCCTTTCATATGCCGTATCGATTATTGTGATGGCGACCCTCGTAGGTTGGATGGTTGCCGAGTGTGTTGGCCTGGCGCCGGACGACTTTGCCCCACTGGGCCTTTCGCCGCTTGCCCTTACGCTCCTGCGCGTGGTGATGAGCTTCGTTGGCGTATTCGGCTTCTCGGTGATGTTCAACAGCCCGGTAAAGATGGCCGCGGCAGCTGGGTTGATCGGCGCCGTGTCCAATACCCTGCGTCTGACCCTTGTCGATGCGCCGACGATGATTCCCTTCCTGGGCCTCAGCACGGGAATGCCTCCCGAGGCAGCAGCGTTTATCGGCGCGCTGGTATCGGGGCTGCTCGCAAGCTTGGCTGAAGTCAAGCTCACCTACCCGCGCATCGCCCTCACGGTGCCTTCGATTGTCATTATGGTGCCGGGCTTGTATCTGTATCGCTCGATGTATTACATGTGCACCTTCGACACGGTCAATATGCTCGGCTGGTTTGTGCGCGCAGTGCTCATCGTAGCGTTTCTGCCCGTTGGACTGGGTGTGGCGCGTACGCTCACCGACCCTCGCTGGCGCCACACCAGCTAATTGGTACAAGGGGGACAGGTTACTTTGCACCAAATGAGTTGCGGTGAAATAGGGACTGAATTGTTGCTTAAAGGGTCAAAACAGTCCGTATTCCACCGCAACTTATGGGGTCGGGGGTTTTGGTGCCCTGCATCTCCACAAACTCAACGCTTACGAAGCGCGCGCCGTTCGTGTTAGGGTAGTTCCACCACATAAGTAGTCGCAGACGCGCGTAACACGGGCGGGCGAGATGAAGTCCCAACAGCTCCATCTTGCCCGCCCGTTTTTGTTGCGTGGTGCCGCGGCGTAACACAGAAAGGAATCTGCCCTTCATGCCTATCAACAAACGAGAGAGCCTGCTGTTCACCTTTATCATGTGCTTTTGCATGGTGCTCTGGATGAGCATCTACAACGTTGCCCTGCAGCACGGGGCCATCAACGGCGAGGTCGTTGCCGCTGCGTGGCTCGGCTTCCCCGTTGCCTACATTTTTGCCATGTGCTGCGACTGGTTCGTCGCCAGCCCGCTCGCCAAGGGTTTCGCCTTTAAGTACTTGGTCACGCCGGGCAAGAGCTCGCCGCTTGCCATGACGCTCGCCGTCAGCTCCTGCATGGTCGTTCCCATGGTTATCATCATGTCGCTGTACGGTGCCTGCGAGGGTCTGACGCACATGCCCGGCGGCATCCTTGCGAACCTGTATTCCGTGCCCGCGATCTGGATGATCAACATCCCGCATAATTTTGTGATGGCGCTGCCGTGGAACCTTTTGGTAGCCGGTCCGATTTCCCACTTCGTCTTCCGTCGCGCCTTCCCTGTGGGGACGGTTTTCGAGGAGGAGCATGCCGAGCTCTTGGAGCAGGCTATGGCTCCTGAGTGCGAGTAGCTCGCTTAGGGATCTGCTGAGCGCGGGCGACTTGCTTGGTTGGAGCCCTAAGCGTGGATAGCTCTCTCAGCGACATCGCGGGCGTGAGCGGTGCGCATGACCGGAGGGCCCGTGCTGCTCCGTTGCCCGACGTGCTAGCGCGCAGAACAATCTGTTGGTGCATTCGGCGGCTGCTGAAGCGTTTCGGCAGCCGCTTTTTATACGGAGTTTAAATACAACAGTCTGTTGTATTACGTAGAGTGGTATATCTCTAGCGGGAAAAATGCGAGAGACGGAGCATTATGGCGTTGCTAGTAGGATTGGACGTAGGGTCAACGACGACCAAAGTTTACGCGATGCACGAGGATATGACCGAGGCGTGGTGGGGATATCGCCGCCACGGGGCGTGTCAGACAGCGAGCGTGCGCGCCATGCTCGGCGAGCTCGCCGAGCGCTTTCCCCATGAGTCACTGCGCGTTGCGGTGACCGGCTCGGGTGCGCGCGATATCGCGACCGCGCTGGGCGCCTCGTACGTTCAGGAGGTGGTCGCCAACGCGCTCGCGATCAGCAGGTTCTATCCGCAGACGCGCTGCGCCATCGAGCTGGGCGGCCAAGACGCCAAGATGATCTTCTTCCGCACCAACGATAAGGGAGACATCGAGGTTGCCGACATGCGCATGAACGGCTCGTGCGCAGGCGGTACCGGTGCATTTATCGACGAGATGGCAAAGCTCATGGGGGTCGGAACCGAATCGGGCGAGTTCGAGCAGCTCGCAAGCCGGGGAACGACCGTCCACGAGGTCTCGGGCCGCTGCGGCGTGTACGCAAAGACCGATATCCAGCCGCTGCTCAACGAGGGCATTCCTACCACCGACCTGGCGCTTTCGGCGCTTCACGCGGTCGCCCGCCAAACGATCGGCGGTCTGGCCCAGGGTATCGACATCGAGCCACCGGTAATCTTCGAGGGCGGTACGCTCGCCTACAACCCCACACTGGTCCGCGTGTTCCGGGAGCAACTGAATCTATCGGACGATCAGGTTATCGTCCCGCGCGATCCGCAGATCATGGTCGCGCGCGGTGCCGCCCTGTCGCTGACCGACATGTTCGCATCGTCCCAACCGATCGACCTTCCCGACGCTTTTGTCCGGCTGGATAAGCTCGAGACGGTCGCGCCCGCAAGCGGGGAGGGACGTCTTGCCCAGCCCTTTTTTGCCACACCTGCCGAGCAGGCGGATTTTACGGCACGCCATGGCAAAGAGATGCCGGCAAAGGGTCCGGATGCGTATGCGCCCGGAGAGACGGTGCGTGTGGCGCTCGGTATCGATTCGGGGAGCACGACGACCAAGTTCGCCCTGGTCGATGAGGCGGGTGAGCTTGTCGATTCGTTCTACGCGTCTAATAACGGCAGACCGCTCGACGTCGCCCAACAGGGTCTTGTCAGCTTGAAGAACCGCTGGGAGACAGCGGGAGTCACGCTTGCGATCGATGCCGTGGGCACCACGGGATACGGCGAGGAGCTTTTCGCGCGCGCGTTCCACGCCGACTACCATACGGTCGAGACGGTCGCGCACGCCCGCGCCGCGTGCGTATGCGTTCCCGATGCGACCTTCGTGCTCGACATCGGCGGACAGGATATGAAGGCCATCTGGCTCAACCACGGCGTGCTGACCGATATCGTCGTCAACGAGGCGTGCTCTGCGGGCTGCGGCTCGTTCCTCGAGGGTTTTGCCAAAAACCTCGGAATAGCCGTTGAGGATATCGCGACCGAGGCATTTTCGTCCAAAGCCCCCGCCGTTCTCGGCAGCCGCTGCACGGTGTTCATGAACAGCAGCGTCGTTTCCGAGCAGCGGCGCGGTAAGGGTCCGGGCGACATCATGGCCGGTCTCTGCCGTTCGATTATCGAGAACGTGTTCACCAAGGTCATTCGCGTTTCAAATCTCAACCGTCTGGGCGACAAAGTCGTCGTCCAGGGCGGCACGTTCCGAAACGACGCGGTGCTGCGCGCATTCGAGCAGTATCTGGGCAAACCCGTCACGCGTGCGCCCCACCCGGGGCTGATGGGCGCTATCGGTATCGCCCTGCTCGCGCGCGAGGAATGCTGCAAGGGCGACGCCGGCACGTCGTTTATCGGGCTCGATGCCGTGGAGCGCTTCGAGCATCGCGAGTTCGGCGGCGTTACCTGCCGTCGGTGCAACAACCGCTGCCAGCGCGCGGTCGTGGCATTTGGCGACGGCTCGCTTTACGTCACGAGCAATCGCTGCCCGCGCGGCGGCGCCATCTCATGGGATGAGCTCGTGCGCGAGGTTCCCGCGGCGGAGGAGCTGCGTCCGCAGGGTGCTTGCGAGGCACAGGCACCCGGCACGGGGCGCGACCGGACCGCGGCTGCCCCCAATCTCTTTGTCGACCGCGAGAAGCTGCTGTTCGAGCCGTACCCCACGGTTCCCGTCTGCGGGGGGCGCGATGTCACGATCGGCATTCCCCGTGTGCTCGAGTTCTGGGACACCATGCCGTTCTGGTCGACGTTCTTCAGCACGCTCGGCTTTAAGGTGCGCGTCTCGGGACGCAGCACCAAGGCGATGTACGAGCGCGGTCTGGCGCACGTCACATCCGACACCGTGTGCTTCCCGGCCAAGCTCGTCCACGGGCACATCCGCAATCTCGTCGACGCCGGCGTCGACCGCATCTTCATGCCCATCATCACGACGGTGCCCACCGAAAACACCGCCTCTACCAGCGAGTGGATGTGCGCCGTCGTAAAGGGATACCCCTACGTGATGCGCAATTCCGATAACCCGGAGGAGCGTTTCGGCGTTCCGTTCGATACGCCGCTGTTCCACTGGTACGACGAGGGCGACCGAAACCGCCAGCTCAAGGCGTGGTGCAAGGAGACCTTCGATATCGATGCCGACCTGGTTGCCAAGGCGACCGAGCAGGCGGACCGCGCGCAGCAGACGTTTGAGAACCAGCTGCAGCTGCGCGGCAGGCAGGTGCTCGAGAACGTGCGCGAGGACGGCGGCTACGCGGTGGTGATCGCTTCGCGCCCGTACCACAACGACCCGCTGGTCAACCACGGGCTGCCCAAGCTCTTCTCTGAGCGCGGCATCCCCGTGCTGACGCCCGATGCGGTGCCGGGGGTCTGCAACGTCGATCTTTCCAACAGCCGCATCGACATCGTGAACAACTACCATGCGCGCATGCTGTCGTGCGCGGTCATCGTCGCATCGACGCCCGAGCTCGAGCTCGTGCAGATGGGCAGCTTCGGCTGCGGCCACGATGCGTATCTCACCGACGAGATCGCGCGCATGATGGGCGAGATGGGCTCCAAGGTTCCGATGATGATCAAGCTCGATGAGAGCGACGTCGCCGGTCCCATGGGCATTCGCGTGCGTTCGTTTATCGAGTCGGTCAACCGTCGTCGCGCGGAGGAGCGTGCCGAGGGCGCCCGGGTGCACGCGGTCCATCCGCTCGACGACCCGTATAAGGTCAAGTACACCAAGCGCGACCGGCACGACAAGATCGCGCTGGTCCCCAACACCTCCCATGCGTTCTGCAGGCTCATGACCGCGGCGATGCGCAATCAGGGCGTGCGCGCCGAGGCCCTTGATATCGGGCGCGAGGATGCCATCCGCCTGGGCAAACGCTATGTGCACAACGACATCTGCTTCCCCGCGCAAATCGTGATCGGCGAGGCGCTCGCGGCACTCAAGAGCGGTAAGTACGACCCGCACGACGTCGCCGTGGTGACTGGCAAGTATATCGGCGACTGCCGCTTGACGCACTACATGCCCCTGCTGCGCCGCGCGCTCGACGACGCGGGATACGACTATGTCCCGGTGCTCACCAACGACGACGTCGATGCCCACAATGCGCATCCGGGCTTCAAGCTCGGCCTTGGCCCGAGCATCCAGATCGCCTACGGTCTTCCCATGATCGATGCCCTCGAGGCCATGCTTAGGCGCATCCGTCCCTACGAGCTCGAGAAGGGCGCGGCGGACGCTGCGTTCGACCGCGCGCTCGATGAGGTTATCGAGGGCATGGAGCGCTCCGGGCTGAGAGGCCAGGCGACGGGCTTCAAACGCGCGCTTGCGATCATGGACGCCGTTCCGTACGACCGCTCGAACCCGCATCCGACCGTTCTCATCGTGGGCGAGTACCTGCTCAATTTCCATCTCGGCGCCAACCACGAGATCGAGCGCTACCTCGAGGACAACGGGCTCGAGGTCATCGAGGCGCGCATGACCGACGTGATCCGCAAGACCTATTTCTACAAGCATGCGCAGTCGCGCGAGTTCCACGTCGATCTGTCGCTGCCCGAAAAGGCCTGGTACGCCACGGCGGACAACCTGTTCGAGCTCGCGCACGACCGTTGCGACCGCCTGGGCGCGGCGAGCCCGCTCTACGAGCCGCCGACGCGCATGCCCGAGCTCGTGCGCGCGAGCGATAAGATCCTGCACCATACGTTCGATGCGGGCGAGGGCGTGCTGATTCCGGCGGAGATCCTCGAGCACGCCAAGCGCGGCTGCCGCAACTTCGTGATCCTGCAGCCGTTCGGGTGTCTGCCCAACCATGTCGTGGGGCGCGGGCTCATCCATGCGCTCAAGGAGCAGTATCCCACGGCGCAGTTCCTGCCGCTCGACTACGATCCCGACGTGAGCTTCGCCAACGTGGAGAACCGTCTTCAGATGCTCATCATGAACGCCAAGGCGCAGGGGTGCGGTGAGGCGCATGGCGAGACCGCGTAAGGACGCCGATGCGCCCGATGCGCGCACCCGTATCATCGAGGCGTTTTGGGAGCTCATCGAGAACAACAGCATCTTCGAGCTGTCGGTTGGCGAGGTGACCCGCGCCGCCCAGTGCAATCGCGGAACGTTTTACTACTATTTTCACGATTTCGATGAACTCGTCGCCATCGCCATGACCCAGCTGCTGCAGGATAACGAGCTTATCACCGATGCCCTCTGGCATTTTTCGAGCGAGGGCGACCTTTCGGCGTTCGACCGGCGCGACGTCCGCTGCCTGCTGCGGCGCATCGTCATCACCATGAGGGCGGGTGCCGCCGAGCAGGTCGTGCAGGGCATCCATACGATCATCATCGACCGCGTGAGAGAGATCGTCCACCCCGACGGAGAAGAGCTCAAGGCAGATTCGAGCTTTGCGGTGGGCTTTCTGGTCTCGGGCATCATGGGCTTTGTGATGGCGGTCGGCTTTGCCCGGGAGGGCGGCGAGGAGATAGACCTCGAGCAGCTGGGGGACAGCGCGTGCGCGTACCTGAGGGCGGTCGCCATGCAGACGGTTGAAACGGTCGCGCAAGTCGAGGGCGTCGATACATCCGAGCTGCTCGAACGCGTCTCCAAGGAGGCCGATGCCTATCGCGCATCGCGTGCGACGAGTCCCGACGTGGTGAAAGACGTCTAGGGTTTCTCTTGCGGGGCGCCCGTCGCGCATCGCGCGGTGAGTCCCGCGATGCGGTCATAACCTGCATTCATGTGAGCCGGGTTTATAGATATTCCTCCAGCTGTTAACATATACTCCATATGGGTAAAGAGACCAAAGCGCTGCCGCGGGGCGGCGCTTTGCGTTTGAAAAAACTAGCTCGTCTAAGAGGAACTAGCATGTTAGACCGTTTTACCGATCGTGCGCGTAAGGTCATGTCCATGGCCAAGCAAGAAGCGCTCGATCTTCATTCAAATAAGGTGGGCACCGAGCACCTGCTGCTCGCGCTTGCCAAGGAGGACGAGGGCATTGCCGCCGAGGCGCTGCGTTCGCTCGACATCTCCTATGATGACATCATGGATACTCTCAAAGAGGTCCAGACCACGGTTCCCGAGCCCAGTGAGGAGACCGAGGCGGCCAAGCTCGCCTTTACGCCGCTCGTCATTAGCGTGATGGAGCGTTCATTCCGCGTGGCGCGCGAGAACAACCAGACCTACGTGTCGACCGAGCACTTGCTGATCGGTATCGTCGAAGAGGGCAACGGCATGGCCATGGACATCCTCATGCGCCTGGGTGTGTCGTCCGCCTCCATCAAAAAGGCTATCGAGAAACTCACCGCCAAGGACCAGGACAAGAAGCGTCCGCTCGCCGGCGCCGGTGCTGGTCGTCCCGGTGCGGGCCTGCCGTTCTTTAGCGGCTCGGATACCTCTCAGCAAAAGGGGGGTGGCACCGATACGCTTAAGCAGTTCGCGACCAACCTCACGCAGAAGGCGCGCGACGGCGAGCTCGACCCTGTAATTGGTCGCGAAAAGGAAGTCCAGCGTATGATGGAAATTCTTTCGCGCCGCACCAAGAACAACCCGCTCATTCTGGGCGACCCCGGCGTGGGCAAGACGGCCATCGTCGAGGGCCTGGCTCAGCAGATTGCAGCCGGCAACGTGCCCGAGAACCTCATGAACCAGAATATCTGGACGCTCGACCTGCCGGGCCTCGTGGCGGGCGCCAAGTATCGCGGCGAGTTTGAGGAGCGCCTCAAGAACGTGATTCAGGAGGCCACCGAAGCCGACGACGTCATCCTGTTTATCGACGAGATGCACACCATCATCGGTGCCGGTTCTGCCGAGGGCTCCATCGACGCGAGCTCCATGCTCAAACCCGTGCTCGCGCGCGGTGCCTTTCAGATTATCGGTGCCACCACGGCCGAGGAATTCCGCAAGTACCTCACCAAGGACCCGGCCTTCGAGCGTCGCTTCCAGACCATCGATGTCGAGGAGCCGAGCGTCGAGGACACGGTCAAGATCCTGACCGCACTCAAGCCGCGCTACGAGGAGCATCACCATGTGCGCTATACGCAGGGTGCTATCGAGGCCGCCGCGAACCTTTCCAACCGCTACATCCAGGATCGCTTCCTGCCCGATAAGGCCATCGACCTCATCGACGAGGCCGGTGCCCGCGCTCGCATCGCCGCGAATCGCGCGCCCGAGCCGGTGCGCGAGGCCGAGCATCGCATAGAGGAGCTCAAGGCCGCCGCGCAGGAGGCCACCGAGGGCGACGACATGAACAAGGCCGCCGAGATTACCGAGCAGCAGAAGGCCGCCGAGATTGAGCTCGCCGAGGCCAAGGCTGCCTGGACCGCTGAGCTCGACGCCAGCCCGCTCACCATCGATGTGAGTCAGATTGCCGACATCGTGTCCGTGACCTCTGGCGTGCCGGTTTCCTCGCTCACCGAGAGCGAGAGCCGGCGCCTGCTGCAGACCGAAAGCGTGCTCAAGACGCGCATCATCGGCCAGGATGAGGCAGTCGAGGCCGTCGCCAAGGCCGTGCGCCGCAGCCGCTCGCCGCTCAAGGACCCGCGTCGTCCCGGCGGCAGCTTTATCTTCCTGGGTCCCACCGGCACAGGCAAGACCGAGCTCGCCAAGACGCTCGCCGAGTACCTCTTTGGCAGCAAGGACGCGCTCATCAGCTTCGACATGTCGGAGTTCGGCAGCGAGTTCGAGGTCTCCAAGCTCATCGGTAGCCCTCCGGGTTACGTGGGCCACGACGAGGGCGGTCAGCTCACCAAGGCCGTTCGCCGTCATCCGTACTCGGTCGTGCTGTTCGACGAGATCGAGAAGGCGCACCCCGACATCTTCAACATTTTGTTGCAGGTGCTGGAGGAGGGCCGCCTGACCGATAGCCAGGGCAAGACGGTCGACTTCCGCAATACCGTGATCATCATGACGTCCAACGTGGGCGCCCGCGAGATCGCGCAGGATGCGAGCGTCGGTTTTGGCACCACCGGTGAGCAGGGTCTCACGTCGAGCGAGATCCGCGGCCGTGCGATGGGCGAGCTCAAGCGCCTGTTCCGCCCCGAGCTGCTCAATCGTATCGACGATATTGTGGTGTTCCAGAAGCTCTCGGGCGAGAATCTCACCAAGATTGCGCACCTGCTGGTGGACGATCTGCGTCAGCGTTTGATTGCCAACGGCATGAACATCAAGCTCACCGATGCGGCCTATGACAAGATCGTGGCCGAGGGCACCGACCTCACCAACGGTGCGCGTCCGCTGCGCCGCGCCATTCAAAAGCTCATCGAGGACCCGCTGTCCGAGGAGCTCCTGGCCGGCGAGTGGGGCGAGGGCGATACCGTCCTGTGCGACGTGGCCGATGGCAAGTTTGTCTTTAGCCACGGCACGGGCGAGATCCCGGCACCGCGTCAGGCGGGCACGCTCGGTGGCGATACCGCCCCGGCGGCACCGCACACCGGCAACGCCGCGCCCGTGAGCGGCGGCGTGACCTCGGGCCCCGGCGGCATGATGCAAGCCGGTTCCGGCGCGCTGTAGGGCGTAACATAGCTTTGCGAAGGGGCACTCCTGTCGGGGCGCCCCTTTTTTATGAGTAAATGGTGCTATACTCGAAATATAAATATGTATAGCAGAAGGAGCTAGCATGCCAATATCGGTACTCGACTCACGGCCGGTCCAGATGAATGTGCGCATGGATCGCCAACTCAAAGAGGCTGGGGACGCCGTGCTGGCGCATATCGGCATGACGCCGTCACAAGCTGTGAGGGAGCTGTGGCAGTACTTGACCGAGAACGGTCATATGCCCGTCGCAAAAAAGAATGATGACGAAGTCCTGCCTGACGACATACGATCGAAGGCGAGTTCGTCCCGCGTCTCGGAAGGGGCTGCGTTAATTTCGAATTTTTATGAGCGGTTCTCGATTCAGAGGCCGAGCCCCGATGAAGCCTTTGATTACGACGAGTTATACGATCAAATGATGAGCGAGAGATTCAGCGATTGGATCGAATTATGAGTGGCGTCGGAACGAAACGTGTGCTCAAGCTGTTGATCGACACGAACGTCTGGCTAGATTACTTTCTCGCTCGCACGAATGCGACCAGGCCGATAGTCGAGCTCCTTTCTCGCGCGGCGGAAGCGGAGGATATCGTCCTCTTCTCGTCCTCCCTGTCTGTCAAAGACGTCTATTACATTCTGGGAAGGACGATGAAGGCCGACGCCCGCCGTGAGGGGGCTCTCACTCCCGAAGCCATCGCCGGTGCCGACGAGACAGCGTGGGCGTGCGTTCGCCTGATTCGGCAAAAGTCGATTATTGCCTCGGTCGGTGCAGACGAGGTCTTCGACTCCTTTGTGTTCAAGTATCATCACAACGACTTTGAGGACGACCTGATGCTGGGCGTCGCCAATCGCATTGATGCCGATTACGTCGTGACAGAGGACAAAAATCTCATCAAACATACCAATGGTGTATGCATTAATGTTCAACAGGCGTTGAAGTTGGTTGAAGGGTCCAACGTCCCTTCGGCACGGCCCGTCTAACCTGCTTTATCTTGATAAAGTGGCGTTTCCTCGCCGTTAGCCGATGATGCGAGGGCGCTCGGCGTTTTCGACTGGTTTATGCACGCAAAGTCTGGGAATATACAAGTCGCATGTCTTACTGTCTAACCAGTTGCGCCAAGGAGGCACCATGGACTACAAGATTACCGGTTACGAGCCCGCCCAGCTGTTCCATTTCTTTGAGGAGGTCAGCGCGATCCCCCGTGGGTCTGGCAACGAGAAGGGCATCAGCGATTTCCTGGTCGCGTTTGCCAAGGAGCGCGGTCTCGATGTGTACCAGGACGAGGTCTACAACGTCATCATTCGCAAGCCCGCATCTGCCGGCGCCGAGAATGCCCCGACCGTGATGCTGCAGGGCCACATCGACATGGTGTGCGACAAGCTGGGCTCCGTCGAGCACGACTTTACGACTGATGGTATCGACCTGGTCGTCAAGGACGGCGTCCTCACCGCTAACGGCACCACTCTGGGCGCCGACAACGGTATTGCCGTCGCTCTGATGCTCACTGTTCTCGATGACGATTCGATCGTTCACCCCGCCCTCGAGTGCGTATTCACCACCGACGAGGAGACCGGCCTGGTCGGCGCCGAGACGCTCGACAAGTCCCAGATTAGCGCCCGCACCATGATTAACCTTGACTCCGAGGAAGAGGGCGTTGCTACCGTCAGCTGCGCCGGCGGTGTCGTCGTTACCTACACCTGCCCGATCGCGCGCGAGCACAAGACCGGTAGCGCCCTCACGCTCGACATCTCCGGCCTGCTGGGCGGCCACTCCGGCAGCGATATTAACCTGGAGCGCGGCAACGGCAACCTCATCATGGCCCGCATCATCGACCGCCTGATGGTTGCCGGCGAGCCCGCCATCGTTAGCTTTAACGGCGGCACCAAGGACAACGCCATCAACCGTGAGTGCAAGGCCGAGCTGGTCTACGCCGACCACGCTGCAGCCGAGGCCGCGGCCCAGATCGCAAAGGGCATCATCGCCGACGTTACTGCCGAGCTCGAGGTCTTCGACCCCGGCTTTACCTGCACGGTTGAGATTGCCGACAACACTGAGGTCGAGGCCATGGACGAAAAGTCCGCACTTGCCCTTATTCGCGCTCTGCGTCTTGCCCCCAACGGTGTGATCCGCCGCAATGTCGCCACCGACGGCTCCGTCGAGGTTTCCTCCAACATCGGCGTGGTTGCCACCTCTGACGACCAAGTCAAGATCATGCTGTCCCCGCGCTCCTCGATCACCTCGCTGCAGAACGAGTTCAAGGACCGCCTGCAGATGCTGGCCGATGTCCTGGGATTCGACGCCAAGTTTGAGTTCGAGTATCCCGGCTGGAGCTATGCCGAGCATTCGCCGGTCCGCGACATCTTTGTCGAGAGCTATCGCGAGCTCTTTGGCTCCGAGCTACGAATCGAGTCCATTCACGCCGGCCTTGAGTGCGGCCTGTTTGCCGAGGCCCTGCACGGCCTGGACGCCATCGCCGTGGGCCCGACGCTCTCCGATGTCCACACCCCGGACGAGAGCATGGAGCTCGCTTCTGCCGAGCGCTTCTACGAGCTGCTCATCGACGTCCTCAAGCGCCTCGCTGCGTAAAGGTTGCGCTAGCAGCAGTCCGAGCCACGTGTTGGTGGATTGCAAATGACATTATGAGAGGGGGCACCCGAGCTTTTGCGACGGGTGCCTCCTCTCTTCTTTTGGGAAATGGGAGATTACGGACACCTAGCCCATATCCGCCTTGATGAGGTCGAGGGTGCGCTGGCAGTTTTCGCAGACGGGGCCGAGCATATGCTCGCGCAGGTCCGCCATGCCGGGCAGGTCGGCGTATTCGTCCATGACCTCTTCCATGCAAATGGGTACCTCGTAGGCGAGGTCCATCATGGTCGCAAAGCAAAACTTCTCGGATAGCCCGGCATCGGTGAGCGCCGCCTCCAGCGCGGGGTCGCCCATACCGTGGTATCGGCGGATAGCGCCTGGACCGATGCGCCCCACACGATTTTCGCCGCCAACGCTCATGGCAAGGCGCGCTTTTCGCCGCATGCGTTCGTATGCCAGCCCCGATGCAACGTCATACATACGGGCCATCATAGCTGTGCTGCCGTTTCCAAGAAGCAGGGAATAGTTCTTCGCATGCGCGTCCGGTGCGCCGATGATGGCGTTAAAGAAAAGTATCTGCGTAAACAGATACAGGTTAAGTTGATGATGGCTCGTGTTGACGAGGAGTTCCTGAATGTCGCGTGCGGTCGGGCCACCGTCTGCCGTGTACTTTTGAGCGGGCATCACTCCAAGGGCCTGACAGAGGTCTTCTTGGTGTAGACGCATGATTGTTCCGTCTTTGGCTTTCACACGGTCATAGCGTTCAACAATGAGGGCGGGTTCGTCCTCAAATAAGCGATACTCAACGTTCGCCGTTGCGATACCCGCGCGCTGGGCGCTTTTCATGCAGACAAACTCATTAAGAGCTTCAAGTTTAAATCCGATAACGCCATTTTTGAAAATATGCGTCGTGGGCGAGGAACCTACGCATTCGCACCAGCGACCGTCTATGAGCGCGAGTGCGAACTTGCCCTGGTTGCCTCCAAGTGACCAACTTTCATCTAGGCCCATCCACGATGCCTCGCGGTCATCCCTGATCGACTTGAGGCGCAAGGCAATCTCGTGGTCGTCTATAGGGCGGTATTCGCCAGTGCGATGCAAGGCGGCGTCGATATCTTCTTCGGCGCAAAACTGCACTCCGCCCGGACAGTCGAGTCCGATATGGCTGAGCAGCGCAACGGGATTATTGGGCCTGGCGTCGAATTCGGCGGCAATCGCTTTTCGTTGGTCCTCGCTGTCGGGCAGAAGGCCAAACAAGTACGGATTCATGACCTGTTGGCCGTATGTGCGATTTGATACGGGAATGTTGGTCGATAGGGCTGGCCCGTCATAATCTTGATCGTAGGCAAAACTGACTAGACCGCTCTCATCTTGCATGAGCGTTCCTGCGGGTACGCCGCAAATAATAGTCCGAAGCGTTTTTCTGGCCATTGGCTATCTCCCTTCGGGCTTGGTTTGGGCAGATGCGCTTGCGGCAATCGAGACTCCGAGATTGGACATGGCGAAATCGGCGAAGGCCTTGTCGTAGAGCTCGGCCGTAAAGGGGGTATCTGGAAGAGCTGGAATGGCTGCGCCGCGTCGGTTGCGATGGTGAAGACGTTGAGTGTGATGGCACCTGGGGGTGCTACAAGGTTGCAAATCGGCATGCGGGGCGTCGGTTGGCTGCTCATGTTTCGTGTCGTCGATATTCCCTTGAGCAACTAGTGCCAGTCCGAGAGCACCGAAAACCGCCAGCAGCTTGTCGAGCCGAATACCCGTGGCATCTCCCAGCTCGAGCGATGCGAGCAGGCGCTCCGAAACACCGGCTTTTTTAGCGAGGGTTGCACGGGTGAGACCCTGAGCATCGCGTGCCTGGCGCACGTAGATGCCAGCTTGGCGCGGTGTGGTGATGGGAAGGGTATCCACGGCGATCTCCTAACGTGCAGACTTTTGCATATCAGTATGACATGCAAAAGTCTGCATGAAAAGGCCTCATGCAAAACTCTGCATGAGGCCTTGCCCGGACGTTTAGTTTTGAAGGGTGTTTTACAGCGCCAAAAACCCCAAGTGTTCCAGCAGAATCTTGAGGCCGATAAGGATAAGCACGACGCCACCCACGATGGTGGCGGGTTTTTCGTAGCGCGCGCCAAAGGTGTGGCCGATCGCCACGCCGGCGACGGAGAAGATAAACGTTGTGATGCCTATAAGCGATACAGCGGGCACGATGTCGACCGAGAGTGCCGCAAACGAGATGCCCACGGCTAGGGCGTCGATTGAGGTGGCAATGGCGAGGAGCAGGTACTCGACCAGGTCAATCTTTTCGGCATCCTTGCCGTCGCCTTCATCCTCGTCCTCGGTAAAGGCTTCCCACAGCATTTTGCCGCCGATGAAGGCGAGCAGGATAAAGGCGATCCAGTGGTCGATGGGGCCGATGATGCCCATAAACTGACTGCCAAGCGCCCATCCGATTACGGGCATGCCGGCCTGGAAGCCGCCAAAGAACAGGCCGAGCACCACGGCGACCTTAAGGTTGATCTTTTTCATGCCGAGACCCTTGCAGATGGAAACGGCAAAGGCGTCCATCGAAAGGCCAACGGCGAGCAACACGAGCTCTGCGAGTCCCATAGCCTGGCTCCCTCTCTGCGGGCGAGCCCGCGTGTACCTCTTGGGGGAATAACAAAAAAGACCCGTGGCGTACGCGCTGCGCGCACAACCACGAGTCTCGTTCATTAAGGCAAGCCAGACCGTTTCGGCCAGTATGTTGACTTGCCGCGCCACCGGAGGCGAACCCGGCCACGCGACTACTCCCTCATTCATGTGAACCCCGATGCTACCACATAAGCAGCCCATTTGGGTTGGGCTCTCAGCTGTGTTCGCTCATTCTGTAAGCATCGGATTTCGCAAGCGCCGCGGGGACAAACCGTGAGAAACTATTGAGCGTTTATGGAGCGTATACGATGGGAGCGATGCCTTGGATAAGAACGAGCTGCAAAAGCGTATGGAACAGGCCATCCGCCTGACGGCACCTGGTCAGCCGATCCGCACCGCCCTCGACATGATCATCGCCGGTCACCTGGGCGCCCTTATCTGCGTCGGTGACACCGAAAACGTGCTCGCTGCCGGTAACGACGGCTTCCCGCTCAACATTTCGTTCACCTCGAACCGTCTGTTCGAGCTCTCCAAGATGGACGGTGCCATCGTCATCGACGGCGACCTCACCCAGATCCTGCGCGCCAACTTCCACCTCAATCCCGATCCCTCGCTTGCCACGAGCGAGACGGGCATGCGTCACCGCACCGCCGCTCGCATGTCGGTGCTCACCGATGCCATCGTGATCTCGGTCTCGGCCCGTCGTGCCGTCGTTAACGTGTACGTTCACGGCAAGAGCTACGAGATCCAGCCCGTCACCACCATCATGAGCTCGGTCAACCAGCTCGTCGCCACGCTTCAGACTACTCGTCAGTCGCTCGACCGCTCCCTGCTGCGCCTGACGGCCCTCGAGCTCGACGACTACGTTACGCTCGCCGACATTACCGGTATTTTCTCGAGCTTCGAGATCATGCAGCAAGCAAAGACCGAGCTTAAGGATTGCATCGTCAAGCTGGGCAACCAGGGCAAGCTCGTGCAGATGCAGCTCGAGCAGCTCGCCGGTTCCAGCATGGATACCGAATACGACCTGATGATCCGCGACTACGCGAGCGATTCCTCCGAGGCAAACGCCGAGAAGATTCGTGCAGAGCTCGCTCGCATGACGCCTAAGGACCTGTCCGACCCGCAGCACGTGGCGGCAGTTCTGGGCTATGACGACCTGGACGAGGACTCCGTCATGACGCCGCTGGGCCTGCGCACGCTTTCGCGCGTGTCCGTCGTGCGCGACGGCGTGGCCGAGAAGATCGTCGACGAGTACGGCTCGCTGCAGGAGCTCATGGACGACATCAGCGAGGATCCGGAGCGCCTGGGCGACTTTGGCGTCAACAACCCTGCCATTCTTGCGGACTCGCTGTACCGCATGAAGGGCACCAAACAGGGGAACGCATAATGGCGCCCGTATGCGCCGTGGTCGTTGCCGGCGGCAGCGGTCAGCGCTTTGGAAATCCCGGCGGCAAGCAGCTCGTTAACGTGGCGGGCCGTCCGCTCATGAGCTGGTCCATCCGCGCGTTTGATCGTAGCGACAAGGTCGGCCATATCGTGGTGGTGTGTCCTGCCGAGCGCCGTGCCGAGATGCGCCGCCTTGCCATCGACCCGTTTGACTATGACACGCCCATCAGCTTTGCCGATGCCGGCGATACCCGTCAGGATTCCACCCGTGCCGGCGTGCATGCGGTTCCGGCGGGTTTCGAATATGTCGCCATCCACGATGGCGCTCGTCCGCTCATTACGACCGAGGCCATCGACCACGCTATCGACGTGCTCATGGGTGACCGCTCGCTCGACGGTGTCGTGTGCGGTCAGCCCGCGATCGACACGCTCAAGATCGTCGACGGCGATAATATCGTCGAGACGCCGCCGCGCGAGCTCTATTGGGCCGCGCAGACGCCGCAGATCTTTAGCGTCGACGCGATGAAGCGTGCCCATGCCGCGGCGATTGCCGAGGGCTTTATCGGTACCGACGACTCATCGCTGGTCGAGCGCATGGGCGGGCGCGTCCGCTGTGTCCAGAGCCCGCGCGACAACCTTAAGGTGACGGTGCCCGAGGATCTGCGTCCCGTAACCGCGATTCTGCTTGGCCGCATGGCCGAGGGAGAGGACCTTCCCTATGTTCAGTAACCTGCGCATTGGCCACGGCTACGACGTCCACCGTTTGGTGGAGGGGCGTCGATGTATCATCGGCGGGGTCGACATTCCCTACGAGCGCGGCCTGCTGGGCCACTCGGATGCCGATGTGCTCGCGCACGCCTTGGCCGACGCCATTCTGGGCGCCTGCCGCGGGGGAGACATCGGCAAGCTATTCCCCGACACCGATCCTGCCTACGAGGGTGCTGATTCGATGGTGCTGCTCGCTCGCGTGATGGACTATGCGCGCGAGCTGGGCTTTGAGTTTGTCGATGCCGATTGCACCATTGCCTGTCAGCAACCCAAGATCACCCCGCACCGCGATGCCATGCGCGCCAACCTTGCCCATGCCCTGGGCGTTGACGTCGAAAATGTAGGCGTCGCCGCCACTACGACCGAAAAGCTCGGTTGGGAAGGCCAGGGCGAGGGAATCGGCGCCTGGGCCGTCTGCCTGCTACAGAAAACCGTTAAGGAGTAACGAATGCGTATCTACAACAGCGCTACCCATAAAAAGGAAGAGTTCCAGCCCATCGAGTCCGGCAAGGTTCGCATGTACGTGTGCGGCCCCACGGTCTACGACAACATCCACATCGGCAATGCCCGCACGTTCATCAGCTTCGATGTGATTCGACGCTGGCTCATCGCGAGCGGCTACGAGGTCACGTTCGCCCAGAACCTCACCGATGTCGACGACAAGATCATCAAGCGCGCCAACGAGCAGGGCCGTACGGCTGCCGAGGTCGCGACGGAGTTCTCCGACAAGTTCATCGGCGTCATGCGCGCCGCCAACGTGCTCGATCCCGATGTGCGCCCCCGCGCCACCAAGGAGATCGGCCCCATGATCGCCATGATCAAGACGCTTATCGAGCAGGGCCACGCTTACGCAGCCGATAACGGCGATGTGTACTTTGCCGTGCGCAGCGATCCCAACTATGGTCAGGTCTCGGGCCGCAACATCGACGACCTTATGGTTGGTGCGCGCATCGAGGAGAACGAGGACAAGATCGACCCGCTCGACTTTGCCCTGTGGAAGGCCGCCAAGCCCGGCGAGCCCAGCTGGCCGAGCCCCTGGGGCGAGGGCCGTCCCGGTTGGCACACCGAGTGCGCCGCCATGGTGCATCGCTACCTGGGTACCCCGATCGATATCCACGGCGGTGGCTCCGATCTTGCTTTCCCGCATCACGAGAACGAGTGCGCCCAGGCCACCTGCGCCTGGCACCAGGGCTTCTCCAACACCTGGATGCACACGGGCATGCTGCTGGTTGACGGCGAGAAGATGTCCAAGTCACTCGGCAACTTCTTTACGCTGGCCGAGGTCCTCGAACAGCACTCCGCTGCCGCCCTGCGCCTGCTGATGCTGCAGACGAGCTATCGCTCGCCGCTCGACTTTTCTTGGGAGCGCCTGGAGGGTGCCGAGAACTCGCTCACGCGTATCGCCGGTACGGTCGAGAACCTGCGCTGGGCCGCGAACCATGCGACGGCCGATGCCGATGCGGCTGCCGCCGAGGCGTTTGCCGCCAAGGCCGCCGAGACTCGTGCCACCTTTAAGGAGTGCATGGACGACGACTTTAACACCGCTGGTGCCATGGGTGCCGTCTTTGGCTTTGTGACCGAGTGCAACCAGTACCTGGAGCAGGCGGGCGACGCTGCCGACAAGGCCGCCGCGCTTGCCGCCGCCGACACGCTGGCCGAGCTGCTCGATACGCTTGGCGTTGAGCTCCCCGAGCCCAAGGTCGAGTTGCCGCTGGGCCTGCTGGGCGTTGCCGCCGGTTTGGTTGCCTACACGGGTGACGACGTGGACGAGGCCGCTGCCAAGATTCTCGAGGCCCGCGCCGAGGCCCGCGCCGCCAAGAACTGGGATCTGGCCGACGCCATCCGCGACCAGCTCAAGGACCTGGGCCTGACGATTGAAGATACCGCCGCCGGCACTCGTATCAAATCTCTCTAATCCCCGCGGGTTTCCCAAGCACCCGACCTTGCCGTTCAAACCGTCGCTCGCGTACTCAAGTACGCGTCGCTCCTCTTTCACGGCAATCTCGGGCACTTGGAAAACCCGTACCGACCGCCCGAATTAATATTCATGGGCGGTCGTTTATTTTGTTTCGTTTGATAGTTGTATTTAGGAGGTCGCTTTATGGCCGACAATCGCAAGCGTGCGCCTCGTGGCGGCAAGCAGGCTGCTTCTGGCTCGCGTCCGATTCGCCGCAATGACCGCGCTGCCGCTCCCAAGGGCCAGCGCGATCGCGCCCAGGCCGCACGTCCGCAGCGCGATCGCAACCGCGACGCTGTCCAGGCTCCCAAGGGCGAGTTTATCGAAGGTCGTCGTGCTGCCGCCGAGGCGCTACGCACTGGTTTTCCCATCAAGTGCGCGCTCATTGTCGAGGGTGGAGAGCGCGATGCCGCCTTGTCGCGCCTGGTCGACGACCTCAACGCCGCGGGCGTCCGCATTAAGTATGTGCCGCGTGCGCAGCTCGACGCACTGTCGAGCCATGGCGCTCATCAGGGCATCGCACTCGAGGTTGGCAACTTCCCCTATGCTGATGTCGCCGATATTCTCGACCGCGCAGGCGACGGTCCGGCGCTTGTCGTCGTGCTCGACCATGTGACCGACGACGGCAACTTTGGCGCCATTGTGCGCTCCGCCGAGGTCGTGGGCGCGGCCGGCGTCGTCATCGCCAACAAGCGTGCCGCCGGCGTGACCGTGGGCAGCTACAAGACCTCGGCCGGTGCTGTCATGCATCTGCCTATCGCGCAGGTTCCCAATATTGCCCGTGCACTCGATGACCTCAAGGCCGCTGGTTTTTGGGTGGGCGGCGCCTCCGAGCACGCCGAGGGCAGCTGCTGGGATGCTCCCTTCGAGGGCCGCGTGGCGCTCGTCATGGGCTCCGAGGGCGACGGCATCTCGCGCCTGGTGCTCGAGAAATGCGACTTTATGACCAAGCTTCCCCAGCGCGGCATGACCGAGAGCCTCAATGTTGCCCAGGCGACCACGGCGCTGTGCTTTGAGTGGCTGCGCCGCAACGTCGGCGAGCTCATGGGGGAGGAGTAGCGCATGTCCAAAAAGAACCGTGCCAAGTCCAAGGCCAAGCGCTTTGGCGAGGGCTCGGCCAAGCCGATTGTTTCGGCCGCGACCTACGGCGTGGGCGGCAATGCGTTTGCGCAGGCCATCGCCGACCCGGTCTCGACGGTGCACTCCAATAAGCCCGAGCTGCTGGTGGTCGACGGCTACAACGTGATCCACTGCACGCCGCGCTACGAAAAGCTCGTGTACGACCATTCAGACGATCCGTATTCCAGCGACGTTCACGATATGGCACGCACCGCCCTCATCAACGACGTCGCCGCCTTTGCCCAGGGCCGCTACGAGGCCGTGATCGTGTTCGACGGCGCGGGCAATATCTCCAACGAGCGCCCCAACCTGCCGGCCCGCGGCGTGCGCATCGAGTTTTCGCCGACGGGCGTTTCTGCCGATACCGTGGTGCAAAAGCTCTGCATCGAGGCGCGCGAGGAAGGCCGCGCGTGCTCCGTGGTATCGAGCGACGGCACGATCCAGGCCGTCGTCATGGGCAAGGGCGTCACGCGCATCTCGAGCCGTATGCTGGTGGACGAGATCAAACAGATCGACAACGACGTGCACGAGGCCGAGGAGGCCCCGCAGATCAAGATGACCCTGGGCAGCCGTCTAAGCCCCGAGGCCCTGGCCAAGCTCAAAGCTCTGCGCGGGAGGTAGGGGAGTTGGCGGGGCGATGCTGTCTCGCTAACTCCATTCAGCGATGTCGATCATTCTTTCGAGGCGCCATGTTAGCGCCTCTTTTAGATAAGGCAGTCTCGCTGTAAGAGCGTCGTTTTTGGATAGGATTTCGATTGCCTCGTCAACGAAACCCTCGAGTTTGTCGCCGTCAAACCAGCCCATGTCCTCGACGAGCAACATTTGTTTGGCGGGGCTTGAATGAAATTGTGCGCTGGTAAAACTGTGCTCTCCCGCCCTAAGCTCCTCTAGTGATATGTTGCACCAGAGTGATGAGCCCGAATCGAAGATAGGGGCAGGTCTGCAGGCTAGCGTGTTTACGTTTCGCACAAGGCCAAAGTTGCGCCAATGGCGATCATAGTTGGCAATGATGTCATCGCATACGATCATGCGGTCAAGGGCGTCTTTTATATCCGTCGCTCCAAGCTCCTCGCAGTTTGCTACATACCGTTCGTAATCGGTTAGTCGCTCGTCTGCATTTGCATGCTGGTTTACATAGAACGCAGGGACATACTCTTCTTCATCAGTTAAGAAGACATCGCATATGCTCAGGGCGGAAGTGCCCGTGCCCTCGAGCGAGTAAGGCACATAATCGCAAGCGTTTAGGATGCGACGGTGAAGTGCAGTCGCCACCAGCTCGTTATAAGGTTCCTGGTTTAGATGTGCACCTGCCTTGTGGAGGATTCGACGGTCATCCTCGCATGTCCAGTACTTTTGAAGATTGCCGTCCGAGGTGTTATCGGGCTTTGCGGCAGCTGCCTTGCCCTCTGGGGCGAAGGGCGCGATGCTGAGAGAGACGTCGTCAAAAGCATTATTGAAGAAATTGATATCTTCCCACGCGAGACCGGAGTCTTGGGGCCTAATCCAATACTGGTCGGATAAGGAGAGGCCAAGATTTCGCTGGACGAGTTCATCGGGAACATCGACTGCGGCTTCTGCAAGCAGGGAGGCTAGTCCAATGCGTGCGAGCGGGATACCGCGGCCGCGCCACCAGATGCGGAAGGAGTCGAGCGATATGGGGCTATTAGGGCCAAATACTCCAATAGGGGCGTGGGCGTAATCGACGTCGGCGCCGATGTGGGTGAAGTCTTTTCGCGATGTGCTGTAGACCAGTTGGGCTACTTCGTGCGTGCGGTTCATGAGGGTAAATGCGACTTCGCTTTTCCCATGCCCACGACGAGGTCGTCCCCCTCTTTTGGTTGCGGAGCGGAGTCGCGCGTCTACGCTGTCTTTGTCGATGAGCCACACGCCAGAAGCCTTGCGGGCGGTCAGCGCGCCGTTCTTAATGAGCTCCTGCACCCTGCGCGGGCTGATGCCGAGCAGCTCGGCTGCTTCCTTGGTAGTCAACATCGCGAAACCCTTCGCCAGAACGAATAGTTTTATATAGCCAATTGTAATTAAAACTATTCGTTCTGGCGAATGGTTTTAAGATTGAGGGCGCACTGACAGAAATGAACGGGCCTGGTACGCGCTGTTGCTGGATTTTGCATATTTATATAACGCCGTGCGGCCTGTTGCGCCCCGTCCGCAATTCCATTATTCTTAACAGGCTTCGCGCGAAAGCGCCAAGTGTGCCAGTGTGGCGCAACGGTAGCGCAACTGATTTGTAATCAGTGGGTTGCAGGTTCGATTCCTGTCACTGGCTCCATGAGAGTTTCGGGCTCTGTCTCTATATGGGACAGAGCCCGTTTCTATTTAGGTGGCGCGCCATCAGGTTAGCGCCCATCCCGTTTTTGGTTTGTCTCGTCCTCCAGTTTGTCTAAATCTGTAACACCAAGACCGATATTTGGCATCTAACTGTTACAGATTGAGATGAAACTTAGGGTGTTTTAGGAATATCTTGATCTGTAACATGTAGAAGCGGAATAGGCCTCTTGCTGTTACAGATCGAGACAAGGGCGGGTGCGGACCTGGATGTTCTGCTCGAGCGTGGATTTCTGGACACGCGAGCGAAGAAAATCTTCCGACCGGAGAACGAGCGTGGATAATTAACTTGGATAGGGAGCTAAGGTAAACACCGATTGTCTATCGAAGGCTTTAGAAACGACGACCCCGATTTCATTGTGGAATCGGGGTCGTTTGTGCCTGAGGAATCCGAATGGATTAATCGAGCTCCTAAGGGACTTCTTGGGTTCTTGCTAATGGTCTGCCGAGGATGTCCCCAATGCAAGCAGCGGGCATCTACTCAATATAGTTGGGATTCTTCTTGATGATCACGCGTGCAGCGATGAACGAGACGACGATGGCGATGACGGCGACAACGCACGCCAGTACGAAGTTGCCCATGGATCCATCGGGAGCGATAAAGATCAGCGCAGAAAGAAGACCGGGGCATGCTCCCGCAACATACTCCTTCAGGACGAAGATACCTGCAGGGAGTCCCGCGCAGAGGGCGCCGATTGCCGTGCCGACAAGCAGGCGGGGACGCTCGATGAGGCAGCCATAAAATGCGGGCTCAGTTACGCCACAGAGTGCGGTGACGGCAACCGTGGTGACCATACCTCTCTTCTCCTTGTTGCCTTTCATTGCAGTTGCCAAGGCGAGACTCGTGCCGCCAATGCAGAGGTTTGAGATGAAGCCAAAGATGATGGGCGCCCAGCCGAGCTGCGCCAAGCTCGTAACTTCGATCGCGATGTAGGCCTTATCAAGACCGAGCATGACAAAATAGGGGTTAAGGGCTGCAAGGATTGGAGTAGCGATAAATGCCACGTTATCCATGAGCCACGTGGCGGCATCACTCAGCGCGTAGCCCATCATGCTGCCGGCGGGGCCGAGGATAATCAGCTCAACAGGCACGACGATGAACATGGTGAGCAGCGGCTTCAAGAACAGTTTGGTAATGTCGGGGATGATTTTCTGAAGACCGCGATCAACAAAGTACATGAACACAACGCCCAGTACGATTGGCACCACCGTGCTCGAGTAGTCATTCGTCGGGATGGGGATGCCAAGAAAGTCGAGACCCTCAGCACCGCTAATAGACGAGCTAATCATGATTGCGCCCAGCAGTGCGCCCATGATAGGCTGCATCTTCATGACGGCGGCGAGCTGATAGCCGAGGTAAACGGGCAGGAAGCTAAATGAGGCGCTGAAGATCGCCAGCAGAACCTGGGCGGTTCCGCTATCGGTGCTCAATCCACAATAATTGACCAGGAGATTCTTGATCGAAAGAATGAGTCCGCCAACGATGAGCGCCGGGACGATGGGCATGAATACCTGTGCAGAGACGTTCCCGAATTTCTCAATCAAGCCCATGGCGGTGTTACCGCTTTTAATGCCTTCTGCAAGGTCTTTGGCGGTTTGGGCATCGTCGGCAACCGTGCCACCGCCGACTTCGATTCCCGCGAAGTCGAGGAAGTCGTTGTAAGCCTCGGTGACGTTGGGGCCGATGATCACCTGAAGCTGGCCACCGCTGACTACTGCCCCGAGCGCCTGGTCGGCCGATTTGGCGAGCTGGAGATCGATGATCGAGGTGTCTCGTGCGTCGATGCGAAGGCGCGTCGCACAATGAGTTACCGATGTAATGTTCTCTTTGCCGCCAACAGCCTTTAGGACTGTTTCGGACATTGCCTGATATTTCATCTCTTTCTCCTAACCTTCCTGCTCCTGATACTTCGAGATAAGGTCTCGGTACCAATACCAGCTCTTTTTGGGGGTGCGCTCCAGATTGTTCTCGAAGTCGATATGGACAAGTCCGTATCGTTTTTCGTAGCCGTTGATCCAGCTATACAGATCCATCGTCGACCAGAGGTAGTAGCCCTCAACGCGCGCGCCGTCGCGCTTAGCCCTCATCATGTGCTCGATGAACTGGCCCAGAAGCTCGATGCGGTCATCATCGTGGATCATTCCGTCTGCGTCTGGTTGCTCATAGGCGCCATGTCCGTTTTCCGTAATAAAGATGCGGGGCGCGTCATAGCGCTCGTGGACATCCATGATGGTTGAATACATGCAACTTGGGAGTATTTCGCGGCCCCATTTATTGCGGGGAACATTGCTGTCGCGGGCGCTTTCAAACAAGGGCGCAATGCATTTTCCTTCGACCTTTTTGCTCGAACCGCCCTTATTGTTCGCCGAAACGGCAAGCTCTCCACCGTGCCAGTCGGTTACATACTCTCGGCAATACACGTTGAGTCCAATAAAATCGACTTTACCGTCGCTGAATTCTTCTACGTCATTTGGGGATCGATAGAGCGAGACGCCAAGTTTTTCAAGGATTTCGTCCATTTCTGGCGGCAGTTGACCCTGAAGCGCTGGTGCCAGAATCATGCGATTGGCGAAAAAGTCTGCGTATCGAAATACGTCATCGGGGTGCTCGGTTGCCGGGTCGAGTTCGACAACGCCGCCATCGTGGACGGCGCCGATGATGCCGTCGTAGCCCATTTGACGATATGCTCGGACTGCGAGTGCGCTTGCGCGCATCAGGTTGTACTGAAACTGCATGTACGACTGAACATCGAGCGATCGATTGGGGGGATAGTTGCCCAACATGTTTACGCAGTAGCTGTAGAAATGCGGCTCGTTAACGGTAGCCCAGATTTTGACGCGGTCTCCAAAGCGCTCAAAGCAAATCTTGGCGTATTTGCAGAACCACTCTGCCATGTCGTTGTTCAGCCATCCGCCTTTGCAAGCAAGCGTGAATGGCAGATCGTAATGGAACAGCGTAACGTTGGGCTCTATGCCATTTTCGAGGCAGCAATCAATGACCCGATTATAAAAATCGATACCCTCTTCATTCACTTTGCCGATACCGGTGGGGATGATTCGACTCCATGAAAGAGAGAAGCGATAGGTGTTTTGTCCGCCTTCTTTCATCATGCGGATATCTTCTTCATAGCGATGGTAGAAGTCGCAAGATACATCACCGTCAACATGGTTGATGTTCTTATTGCTTGTGTGGCTAAAGAAATCCCACTCACCAAGGCCTTTGCCGTCTTCGTTCCAGGCACCCTCGCACTGATAAGACGCCGTGGCGGAACCCCAGAGAAACGGCATGTTGTTCACGTTGCCCATGAATCCCCTTTCCATCATTCAACACGGTGGATACGTGTGGCGGAATTATGATTAAGATGACGTCAACTGATTTGAATCATAGGAGAACGACCAAAGCTGTTTGATTCAATCAATGAATCATGATTTCGAGGAGAGCGGAAAGAGGGATCACGTGAATATCAATGACTTCGATGTGCTCAATCGCATTAGCTCCATCATCAACAGCGAGTTTGGGTCAAACGATGCCGCCATCGCTCGATATCTCATCGCTCACATTAGGCGTTCGAGCGAAATCAATGTTGCCGCAATAACCCGCGATGCATTCGTGACCCGTTCCGCTGTTCGTCGTTTCTGCAATCGATTGGGCTACCAGTCTCTTAGCGATTTGAAAGAATCATTTACTCAGTCAGTCTTTCCAAGCGACTTAAGCCATCGAGAGGAGGAATTTGGCTACGAGGAGTACAGGGCAGAGCTCGACGTTCGCATGATCGAGATGTTCGCTGAGGTTGAAAGCGGCGTGTCCGATATCGCTATTAAGCATCTTGTCGACGAAATTGATGGCCATAAAAACGTTGAAATCTGGTGCACCAATAATGTGAGCGCCAATCTCGTACGATTTCAGCAGGAAATGTTTTATGCGGGCAAGATAGTTCGCATAGTTGCTGGGGCTAACGTCGCGGAATTGAAAAACATGGGAGACGCTTCGCAGTCATTGATAATTCTCGTATCGGTCTCCGGGCTATTTGCGTCACAGGCGCGTGAGTATCTTGATTGCCGTTCGGGCAGGAAGATTCTAATTACTGCGTTTAGCAACGATGACAAATCGAGGTCTTTTGACCGTGTATATCGTCTTGGTAATGCGGGAAACGGAATTGACCGACTCGGCGTTTATTCGAAATACGCCATGACTTATTTTTTCGACTTGCTATCGTCGTGTTACTTGAGTCGCTACCCCTGCACCAAGGGGGAGCCGCTCTATGGGTCTACTTTGGCCTGGCCCGAGTAGTTGCGGCTTTACAGTTCTCTCGCCTGGAGAATGAACGTGGATAATCTGCCACTTTGGCCTTAGAGCCGCGCTAAAAGTGGGAGATAATCCACGCTCGATCGTGGCGTGGAAGCCCGATCTCGACCTATATATAGGTGCAAATAAGCCGTTATCGAAGTTCGATCCTGAAGGTGTACTCCACTACACCAAAGTGTTACCTCGGGAAACGTCACCTCAGTATCCAAAACCACCGTCCTTCATATCCAAACTCAACAAAACCGCAGGTCACAGCTATATAGATACGCCCGGCACCGTGTATCTAGAGGTTTTCGTTGACAGCCCCCAAGGTTGCATCGTATTATCTTTTTCGTTCGCGGGGGCGGCGGTCCAAAAGACCAAAGGACCTGCGGATACTTGAACGATTGGGAGTTTGCCCGAGTGGTTAATGGGGACGGGCTGTAAACCCGTTGGCTCTGCCTACATAGGTTCGAATCCTATAGCTCCCACCCGTCAAGTGCCTGTATAGCTCAGTCGGTAGAGCACTTCGTTGGTAACGAAGAGGTCACCAGTTCAAGTCTGGTTGCAGGCTCCATCCGGCGGTGTAGCTCAGTTGGTTAGAGCACACGGTTCATACCCGTGGCGTCACTGGTTCGAATCCAGTCACCGCTACCATAGGTAACACGGTGGCTTCTCAATAGTATGTTGAGAGGCCACTATGGTATAAAGGCAAAGTCCCGTCCGGGGACGACCTGTTTAGAGGAGGGCTTTATGGCCAAAGAGAAGTTTGAGCGCACTAAGCCGCATGTTAACATCGGCACCATTGGTCACGTCGACCACGGCAAGACCACGCTGACCGCTGCCATCACCAAGGTTCTCTCCGAGACCGAGGGCTGCAAGGCTGACTTCACTGCGTTCGAGAACATCGACAAGGCTCCCGAGGAGCGCGAGCGCGGCATCACGATTTCCGTCTCCCACGTTGAGTACGAGACCGCTGCCCGTCACTACGCTCACGTTGACTGCCCGGGCCACGCTGACTACGTCAAGAACATGATCTCCGGCGCTGCTCAGATGGACGGCGCTATCCTGGTCATCGCTGCTACCGACGGCCCCATGGCTCAGACCCGCGAGCACATCCTGCTCGCCCGTCAGGTCGGCGTTCCCTACATCGTCGTCTTCCTGAACAAGTGCGACATGGTCGACGATGACGAGCTCATCGACCTCGTCGAGATGGAAACCCGTGAGCTCCTCTCCGAGTACGATTTCCCCGGCGACGACATCCCCGTCATCCGTGGCTCCGCTCTGGGCGCTCTCGAGGGCGACGCCAAGTGGATGGACGCCATTCGCGAGCTCATGAAGGCCGTCGACGAGTACATCCCGACGCCTGCTCGTAACAACGACCTCCCGTTCCTGATGGCCGTTGAGGACGTTATGACCATCTCCGGCCGTGGTACCGTTGCTACTGGCCGTGTCGAGCGCGGTGAGCTCAAGCTCAACGAGCCCGTCGAGATCGTCGGCATCAAGGATACCCAGAACACCGTCGTTACCGGTATCGAGATGTTCCGTAAGTCCATGGACTTCTGCGAGGCTGGCGACAACGTCGGTCTGCTGCTCCGCGGCATCAAGCGTGAGGACATCGAGCGCGGCCAGGTTCTCTGCAAGCCCGGTTCGGTTACCCCGCACACCAAGTTCACCGGCGAGATCTACGTTCTGACCAAGGAGGAGGGCGGCCGTCACACCCCGTTCTTCGATGGTTATCGTCCTCAGTTCTACTTCCGTACCACCGACGTTACCGGTACGGTCAAGCTCCCCGAGGGCACCGAGATGGCTATGCCTGGTGACCACATCACCATCGAGGGCGACCTCATCCACCCGATCGCCATGGAGGAGGGCCTGCGCTTCGCTATCCGCGAGGGTGGCCACACCGTCGGTTCTGGCATCGTCTCCACGATCATTGAGTAAATTAGCTCTTTGATATAGCTGACTTAGAGAACCCGGCACTTATATGGGTGCCGGGTTCTTTTCTGCAATGGATATTGAGCCGTTGCTGGTGTCGAGAGGATCGATAATGGTCCTGGATGCACCGTCGATTAGCTCTCGATGGCTTCATTGATGTGTTCCAAATATGAATGGATCCACCGAGAACCAATTGACTCGAGGTTTTCATTGACAGCACTTACGTGGAGCTGATAAAGTAACAACTCGTGCCCGTACGGGGCGGAAATGAAAGGTTCAGGATACATGCGTACTCTAGTTACTCTTGCGTGTACTAAGTGCAAGCGCCGCAACTATACGACCACCAAGAACAAGTCGACCATGCCTGATCGTATGGAGATCAAGAAGTATTGCCCCTGGTGCCGTCACCACACGCTGCACAAAGAGACTCGCTAGTCTCTAGTCACATACGCCAGTAGTTCAATTGGTAGAGCATCGGTCTCCAAAACCGAGTGTTGAGGGTTCGAGTCCTTCCTGGCGTGCCAGTCATTATTCCGTAAGCTCCCACTTGGGGGCTTACGGTTTACTCATGTATAAGCGCATTGCGCGGAGGTAACCCAAATGGCCAACAAGAAGAACAAGAAGAAGGCTCAGCAGCCGGCACCTGCCAACAAAGCTGCCGCCAACTCCAAGGTTGAGGCCAAGAAGGCCGTTGCCAAGAAGAACGAGAAGGCTGCGAAGTCCAAGAAGAACGAGAAGCCTGGTTTCTTCGCCCGCACCAAGAAGTATTTCGCTTCGGTCAAGTCCGAGATGAAGCGTGTCACGTGGCCCGATAAGAAGGAGCTCGTGAACTACTCGGTTGTTGTTTGCGCTTCTCTGATCGTCGTCGGCGTCGTCATCGCTCTGCTCGATGCTGGCTTTGGCGAGGCTCTTGCTCTGTTCTCTGGATTGAGGGGCTAAACCATGTCTAAGCGTTGGTACGTCGTTCACACTTACTCTGGATACGAGAACCGCGTTAAGTCCGATCTCGAGCATCGCATCGAGACTATGGGCATGCAGGACCGTATCTTTGATATCGAGATTCCTATGGAGCGCGTCACCGAGATTAAAGAGGGTGGCAAGCGTGAGACCAAGGATTCCAAGATCTTCCCGGGTTATGTCCTGGTCCGCATGGAGATGGATGACGATGCTTGGACGTGTGTTCGTAACACGCCTGGCGTCACCGGTTTCCTAGGCGGCAACGGCAAGCCCGCTCCGCTTTCCCGCGACGAGTACAACAAGATGACTCGTCGTCCCGGTAAGGGCGATTCGCCCAAGCGCACCTCGGTTGATATTGAGGTCGGTACGTCCGTCCGCGTCACCGATGGCCCGCTTACCGACTTTGATGGCAAGGTCTCCGAGGTTAACACCGAGGCTGGCAAGCTCAAGGTCACGCTGATGATCTTTGGCCGCGAGACGCCGGTCGAGCTCGACTTTAACCAGGTCGCTGTCATCGCTTAAGTTTTCGTCCGTTCGCGCGAGCGTGCTTCTTCTGTGACTGCTCATCTCAGGAGTGCTTCTAACACGTGCGTGCTTACGATATAGCAAGTACTTCACACTCGTGATTCGAAAGGAATGACCATGGCTGAGAAGAAGGTTGCCAACGTCATTAAGCTCCAGATTCCTGCTGGTGCAGCAAACCCCGCTCCTCCCGTCGGCCCCGCCCTGGGCGCTGCTGGCGTGAACATCATGCAGTTCTGCCAGGCCTTTAACGCCGAGACGCAGGACAAGAAGGGTGACATCATCCCCGTTGAGATCTCTGTCTACGAGGACAAGTCCTTCTCCTTCATCACCAAGACCCCGCCGGCGGCTCACCTTATCAAGAAGGAGCTGAACCTCAAGTCTGGTTCCGCTAAGCCCCAGGCTGACAAGGTTGGTCAGCTCTCCCAGGAGCAGCTCACCAAGATCGCCGAGATCAAGATGCCGGACCTCAATGCCAACGACATTGACGCCGCCAAGAAGATCATCGCCGGTACCGCCCGTTCCATGGGCGTCACCATCGCTGAGTAGCGATTTCTTATGGTAACGGCGGGTGCTCCGACCGGGGCGCCCGTTAAATGTGTGCAATAGGGCACACGATACGATGTGGGAGGGCTCACGCCCGTTTAACCACAGGAGGTAATGCACATGGCTAAGCATGGTAAGAGCTATAACGCCGCTGCCGAGAAGATCGACCGCGCCACGCTCTACACCCCCCTTCAGGCTGCCAAGCTCATCAAGGAGCTCGACACTGCAAAGTTCGACGAGACCGTCGAGGCTCACTTCCGTCTGGGCATCGATACTCGTAAGGCTGACCAGAACATCCGTGGTTCCATCTCCCTGCCCCACGGCACCGGCAAGACCGTTCGTGTTGCCGTCTTCGCCGAGGGCGAGAAGGCCCGTGAGGCTGAGGCTGCCGGCGCCGACATCATCGGTTCCGACGAGCTCGTCGCCCAGATTCAGAAGGGCGAGATCAACTTCGACGCCGCTATCGCTACGCCGAACATGATGGCCAAGGTTGGCCGCATCGGTAAGATCCTTGGTCCCCGTGGCCTCATGCCGAACCCCAAGCTCGGCACCGTGACCATGGACGTCGCCAAGATGGTCTCCGAGCTCAAGGCTGGCCGCGTTGAGTACCGCGCCGACCGCTACGGCATCTGCCACGTGCCCCTGGGCAAGAAGTCCTTCTCTGAGCAGCAGCTCGTCGAGAACTACGCTGCCCTGTACACCGAGATTCTGCGCGTCAAGCCCTCTTCTGCTAAGGGCAAGTACGTCAAGTCCATCTCCGTGTCTTCCACCATGGGCCCTGGCGTCAAGGTCGATCCCGCTGTCCAGCGTGACTTCCTGGCTGAGTAACTGCTAGTTACTGCCTGAGTACAGCAAGCATTGCTAAAGAAACCCGGTTCTGCCTTGTGCAGGACCGGGTTTCTTGCTATCGCGTCAAAAGCACCATAAAGGGGACAGTGTCCCCTTTATGGTGGTTACCAGGGTGTTCTGGCTGTTGAGGACTCGATGGCTTCGTGGCGTTTGAGCTCGCGGCGCATGGTTTGTGAGTTGAGCCAAGCTGCTTGCCAGCCGCGGATGGGGTAGTGCGTCTGGTCGAGCTCAAACTGCGTATAGCCGCAGGCGTTGATGATCGTCGTTCCACACACATGCTGACGCTCGCGCTGAAAATCGCAACCGTAGCTTTGGTGCACATGCCCGTGCACCATGTAGTCGGGATTCCAGGATTCGAGTGCTGTGTTAAAACACTCGAATCCTCGATGCGGCAGATCGTCCAGATCACCCATACCGGCGGCGGGTGCATGGGTAAGCAGAATGTCGCACCCGCCGACCATCCTAACCTTACGCGACAGCTTACGCATGCGCTTGGACATCTCGCGTTCGGTGTACATGTTGGCGCCGTCGCGATAACGCATGGACCCGCCAAGGCCCGCAATGCGAATCCCTCGGTACGTGTACACGCTGTCCTCTACGCAGATACATCCACCCGGTGCATGACGTGCGTAGCGGTCATCGTGATTGCCGCGCACGTAGATGAGCGGTTTGTTGATGACCGTAACCAAAAACTCAAGATAGTCCGGGTCCAGATCGCCGGCGGACAAAATCAGGTCGACTCCCTCAAAGCGTTCCTTGCGAAAGCACTCCCAAAGGCATCGTTCTTCGGTATCGGCTATGGCAAGGATTTTCATAGGGCAGGGACTTTCGGCTCATCGTCGAGCTGCGGAATGGTGCCTACCACGTTGTCCGCCAGCCAATTCATCTCGACAATCTGCGTGCTCGGCAGCGGAGGGAAGCCTTCGATCTGTACCACGCCGTTCTGGCTGTGGAGCTCGCCGCCAAAGGGGTTGATGGATCCCACAACAATGCCGTTGCGGAGCAACTGCACGAGTTTGCGCGTTTGGTAGGGTAGGCCCGGAGCGTAACGGATGTCGATAACGCCGGAGCTCATGCCATACCAGTAGTTGACAGCGCGCACTTGGTTGTCGTCGCTGGTCTCGTCCCACGTGCCGTGAAGAAGGCTGCGAACGATGAGCTCGTAGTAACGGCCCCAGTTCCATACCGGCATGGCGATGCCGGTAACCTTGCCATCGACCAGGCGGTGAAGTCCGTAGGCCGTGGGGTCTTCGAGCGACTTTGACATGTCGGCGCCGGTCATGACGCTTACACCTTCGCGGCACATGGCCTCGGCAAGGCCTCCGGCGGGCACATCGCCCCAAGTCAGGATAATTTGCGCACGGGGGTCGAGCAGCGAGGCGCCAATCGCAAAGGCGTTGATCTCGCTGAGCGCGCCCGAGGCGAAGACCGACGCGTGGTAGCCGATGCGGTGGTTGTCCGCCATGCTGGCGGCAAGGGCGCCCAGGAGGAACTTGGCCTCGTACATCTTGCCAAAGTACGAACGGACGCTTTGATGGGGAAGGCCGATAGAGCAGTTGAGGAACCGAACCTGGGGATACTCAACGGCAGCCCTGAGCGTGTATTCCATCAGGCGGTGCGAGGTCGAGAAGATGACGTTTGCCCCATGTTTGACAGCCGTTTCCACGGCGGCGTAGAACACATCCGGATCGTGACAGTCCTCGAACGCCTCGGTGCGCACGATACCGCCAAAGTGCTCATCGAGATACTGACGCCCTTGGTCGTGCAGGCTGTCCCAGCTCGACATCGCACAGGGGAACTCATGGATAAAGGCGATGCGCAGGGGGTTGGTCGCCGAATAGACGGTCTTGCCCATAAAGAAGTTGAGCACGCCGGAGGTGGACTTGGCGGGCGACTCCTCCTCGTCGACGCTCGGCGCTTCAACAAGATCGACCTTGTCCTCGTCATTTTTGCCGGCAATGACCAGCTCGCGCCAAATCTTGCACAGGCGGTTTACGACGATATCCGTTGGCGTATCCAGCAGGCGGTCCTGGTTGTACACATTGAGGTACACGAGCATGGCGTCGGCGGGCGTAATGTCCAGGTGGTCGCCGCCTGCGCGAAGGTAGGCGCGCTTAAAGAGCAGGAAGGTGTGGCGCAGGTAGTCGACCTTTTTCTGCGGCCATTTTTCGATAAGATTCTGACCGAGCATCTTGGCGAGCGTCTCGTAGCTTCCCTCACGCGAGAACTCGATCTCGTATAGGGGGCAGACGCGCCAAAACGCGCAGAATTCACCGTACAGGCGGCTTTCGACGGAATCCCATGTGCCGGGGTAGAGACGGGTGACCCTGGCCGAAACCGTTGGAGCGTCCAAGAATTTGAGGACACTGACGCGTTTATTGCCTTCCTGGACATAGAACCGATGCATGAACTCGGTGACGATGATGGGGTCGCGATAGCCCTCGGTTACCTGGATGTCGTAGAGGTTGGACCACTTGCGGGCGAACTCGGTGTTAAACGGCAGCAGGGGCATAAAGTTGCATGAAAAGGCGGACTGACGGCCCTTGGTGACAGTGCCGACGACCATTTCGATCGGAATATCCCGCAGGCCGACACTCACTCGCTGACCTAAGGGGAGCTGAGCAATCAAACTGTCGAGGTCCGTAAGGTATGGATGCTCGCTTTGGCTAATGGCGCGTCGACGTCCTTGCTCGCCGCGCTTGCGTGCTTGACGATAGGCCTCTTCCATGATGTTGCTCCCTTAGTCGTTTAAACAACTACATAAACCATGGTACCACGAATGAAAACCACCACAAAGGTGCCTGTCCCTTTTTGGCGGGTTAGGCGATGATGGGGGCGATGGCGCGGATGCAGGCGTCGGCTGCCGTGAAAGTAGTGCTGTCGTCGCTGACGATAAAGATGATCTTTCCTTTGATGCCAAAGTCGTCGATTTCGCTAAAGAGTACGTAGGGCTCCTTGTCAAAGCCCGAGATGGGAAGCACGGCGGCTTTGGTGGCGCTGGTCAGCTCGTCTGCCAGTGCGTCCAGTGAAGCCCACTTGGACGTGTCCTTGACCGCGACGGGCACGGCAACGCGCCCAAAGGGCATGAGGTGCACGAGCGTGTTCTTGGAGATGTTGGAGTTGGGGACGATGATGGTCTGCCCACAGGCATCCTCAATCGTTGTATGGCGCCAAGTGATGTCTTGGACCACGCCGGATACGCCGCCGACCTCGATATTGTCGCCGGGCTTGATGATGCCCATAAAGGTCACCTGCATGCCGCCGATAAGGTTTGACAGCGTGTCCTGAAAGCCGAGCGAGATGGCGATGCCGCCGACGCCAAGGGCGGCGACGAGCGCGTTTGCGTTAATGCCAAAGCAGTTATCGAGGATAAAGCTGCCGCCAATCATCCAGATGACGGCGCGCGCGATGTTGATGAAGATACTCGATGCCGGAAGCGGGTTATCGTCTCGGTTAAGCAGATGGTTCAGGGTCTTGGATACGACCTTGGCGGCGACGGCGGTGCCTATCGCCAAGATGACGGCCCAGATGATGTTGTGGACCCACCGTTGCTCAAAGAAATGAAGAATCGGCTCAAACAATTCCATGTAGGGAAAACCTCCTAATGATCGTTCAACCATGATACCCACCAAGAAGCCCGTCCGATCAAATTCGGACGGGCTTCTGTGCTCGATATAAGGTTTACGCGGCGGGGCTGTAAGGCCCGGCGGTGTAGCTTAGCGTCGACGCTTCCAGATAATGCCGAGCATGATGACGATGATGCCGCCGATAAGGCACGCGCCAACTACTGCCAGCGTGCGGTCTCCCGTTGCGGCGAGCTTACCGGTCGTCTTCTTGGTGATGACCTTCGTGGTCGTCGTGTCCGTCTTAGGCGAGGGCTTAGGCGTCGGGGCCGGTGTGGGCGTGGGGTCCACGGCAGCGGAGCCAAAGCTGATGGTGCCCGCGAGCGAGGTCATCTTGCTCTCCCAGCTGTCCTGCCCGATCAGCGCCCTTAGCGCTGACTCGCAGGTACCCCACTCGGTGTGCTTGGTGGCGTTTGCGAAGGTGGGGAAGTCGGTCGTGTTGGTGATGATGTAGTTGTTGGTGGCGACGGTATAGGTCTTGGCGGGGTCGAGCGTGCTGCCGTCTTTGGTGAGTGTGGCGCTCACAATGCGCTTGCCTTCGGGCTGCGTCCAATCAATCGTCACGTTGATGCCGCCAAAGGAGAGAACGCTGCCAGAGTCATCGCGCCACTTGTACTTGTCTTGCGCCTCCTGCTCGCTGTGACCGGCCGCCACATAAGCCTGCTGAAGCTCGTAGCTGTCGTTGCAATCGTCGCTGATTTGTAGCGAGTGCTCGAGCGCTGCGAGGAAGTCCGCGCCGGTCATGGTCCAGGTCTCCACAGTGTTGCCGTAGGGCGAGATGGCGATGACGTTGCCGGCGGTCACGTTGCCCGCCGCGATGCCGCCGCGGATGCCGCCAGCGTTTTCGATAGCGAAGTCCGCGCCCGTCAGGGCAAGATAGGAGCCGCAAATCACGTGGCCGATGGTCTGGGCCTTGGTGGTGTCGCCCTCCTTGCCGGGGCGGAAATCGGTGGTGCGCACCATTTCCCAACCATGCGTGCCTGCGGCGTCCTCGCCGTAGAAATAGTTGGTGGTGGATGTGCCGAGCACCTTGTTCGATTCGTTTTCAAAGTCCTCGTCGAGCGGCTTGATCTTGTTGCGGACGGCTTCAAGACGGCTTTGGTAGTCGGAGCCCTTGTCGGGGTCTGTCAAAAGGTCGTTGACGTTCTTGGCGGTGTAGAGCTTCTCGTCGCTGCCGTCTGCAGGGACCGTGACCGTGTCATCGTCGGTCGTCTCGGTGCCATTCGTGTCGTATTTGTACGGAATGGAAAGCAGCCCCACCTCGGCAAAGGCGCTGCCTGCCTCGACAACGTGGATCGTCTTGCCGTCGGCTCCCGTCACCTTCTCGTTAAGGTTGATGTGCTCGTGGCCTGCGATAAGGGCATCGACGCCACGGAGCCGCGTGGCAAAGGTCTTTGCGTCGAGCGTGTGCGCGATACACACAACAACATCGCAGCCCTCCTTGCGCAGCTGCTCTGCCTCGGCATTGATGGCGTTCGCGGCACTCGAGAAGCTGGTGCCCGCGACCAGGTCCGCGCGCAGCGAGGAACCTAGCGACTCATCCATGGCTCCGACGACGCCGACCTTGATTTTGTAGTCGAATGTGGAGTGATCCTCGCTATCCTCCCAGGTGCGATCGAGCGTCTTCGTGATGCTCGAGCTCCATGCGCCGTTCGAGGACGTTGCATTCGCGCAGAGCATGGCGAAGGGCGTGCCGGTGGTGCTGTAGCCGGTCATGGTGCGGAGTTTGTCCGCGCCGTAGCTCCAGTCGTGGTTGCCTGGCGTGGTTGCGTCGTAGCCGTCGGCGTAGAAGGTGTCCATGAGCTCGGCGATGCTCTTGCCCTCGCTCATGGTGGCGAAGGACTGTCCGTGGAAGGTGTCGCCCGCATCGAGCGAAAGATCGGGGACGCTGCTTTGGGCGCTATAGAGAACCGCCAGTCCGTCAAAGCCCACAGTGCCGGTGCCCTTGCTTGCGTTGTAGCTGTACTTGTAGCTGCCGTGGATATCGTTGGTGTGCATGACGGCCACGGAGCCGTCAATAGCGGCGGGCAGGTTTCCCGCGAAAGCGAGGCTTGGGATGCCTGCGAGCGCGCCGGCAAACAACGCGGCGGCCAACGCAAAGCGGGGGAGTCTTTTCATGGCAGTTTCCTTAGTCCTTAGCCAGAATGTCTGGTTGAATATCGGATTATCGACATAATATGCGAAAACCGCCGCAAGGGCGTCTGTCCCTTTGCGGCGGTTTTGACGTTTGCGCAGATAAAACCCACCAAAATAAACCTGTCCCTTTTTGGCAGGTTTTAGCTCAGCAGCATGCGGTCGTTGGCGAGCTCGCCTCCCGAGACCTCCTCGAACTTCTGCAGCAGGTCGGCTACGGTGAGCGACTTCTTCTCATCGCCCGCCACGTCGTAGATCACGTGGCCTTCGTGCATCATGATCAGACGGTTGCCCAGACGGATGGCGTCGTTCATGTTGTGCGTGACCATGAGCGTGGTCAGGTGGTTCTCGTCGACGATCTCCTCGGTCAGGTTAAGCACCTTAGAGGCCGTCTTGGGGTCGAGGGCCGCGGTGTGCTCGTCGAGCAGCAGCAGGCGCGGCCTGGTGAGCGTGGCCATCAGCAGGGTGAGTGCCTGGCGCTGGCCACCCGAGAGCAGGCCGACCTTGGCGTTGAGACGCGTGTCCAGACCAAGGTCCAGGCGCTTGAGCAGCTCGACGTACTCATCTTTCTCGGCCTTGGTGACGCCCCACGAAAGGCCGCGACGCTGGCCGCGACGCTTGGCGAGGGCCAGGTTCTCGGCGATCTGCATGTCGGCAGCGGTACCGCGCATGGGGTCCTGAAACACGCGGCCCAGGTACTTGGCGCGCTGCGACTCGCTCAGGCGCGAGATGTCGGTGCCATCGAGCTCAATAACGCCCGAATCGAGCGGGTACACGCCGGCGATCATGTTGAGCAGCGTGGACTTGCCGGCGCCGTTGCCGCCGATCACGGTTACAAAGTCGCCGTCATTCAGGGTGAGGTCGACGCCGGTGAGCGCGCGCTTCTCGGTGACGGTGCCCTTGTTAAAGGTCTTCTTGACGTGCGAGAGCTTAAGCATCTGCCTCATCCCCCTTCGTGTAGGAGCTGCGGAGCTTATAGCGCTCCCAAACCACGGGCACGCACAGGGCCACAGCGACAATTACGGCGGAGAGCAGCTTCATGTCGTTGGCGTCCATGCCCAACTGCAGCACGATGGCGCGGATAAGGAAGTACACCACGGAGCCAAAGACGGCGGAGGCAAGACGGACGCTAAACTGCGTGAGGCCGCCGGGCAGCAGACGGCCGAGCACCTCACCGATAACAATGGCGGCAAGACCGATAACGATGGCACCGGTGCCCATGCCAATGTCGGCATACTTTTGGCTCTGGCAGATGAGCGCGCCCGAAAGGCCGATGAGGGCGTTGGAGAGCACGAGGGCGATCATCTTGGTGGAGTTGGTGTTGACGCCCAGAGCGCGGATCATGTACTCGTTGTTGCCGGTGGCGCGCAGCGCCGAGCCGATCTCGGTGCCAAAGAACCAATACAGGATGGCAACGATAGCCACGGCGAGCAGGATGCCCAAGATGATGGCAACGGTGGACTGCGGCAGACCGGTCATATTGCTGACGGCCGAGAACACGGTGCCCTTGGCAAGAATTGGCGTATTGGACTTGCCCATGATGCGCAGGTTGATGGACCACAGGCTGATCTGGGTGAGGATTCCGGCGAGGATCGCGGGAATCTCGAAGACGGTGGTCAAAATGCCCGTGACGGCACCCGCGATGGCGCCGGCGCACATACCGGCCAGCACGGCGAGCAGCGGGTCGACGTTGTTATTGACGATGAGCACAGCGCAGACGCAGCCGCCGAGGGCAAAGCTGCCGTCGCAGGTCATATCGGGAATGTCGAGCAGGCGGAACGTGATAAACACGCCAAGCACCATAATGCCCCAGAGGACGCCCTGCGAAACGGCGCCCTGCAATGCAATGAGCATGCTTCATACCTCCTAGGATAGGGTGGACACGTGATTCACCATAATAGCGGTAACAATGCATAGAAGAGCTGCGGACAGACGTTTTGTTTTACCTGAAACAAGCAGGGCGGACGCCGGTCTACAGCGCCCGCCCCTGTGGCTCAGATATTGAATAACGCAGCTAAAGCGCGAGCACGGGCTCTAGACGCATGCCGCGTATAGCATTACGCGTCCAGAGCGGAAAGGTCGATGCCCAGGGCCTCGGCCATTTCGTCGTTCTTGACGACGACCAGGTCCTTGCTCGAGAGGTGCTTGATCGGCATATCCTCGGGCTTGGCCTCGCCCTTCAGAATCTTGACGGCCATCTCGCCCGCGGCGTAGCCCAGATCCTCGTAATTGATGGAGAGGGTGAACAGGCCGCCGGCCATGCACATGCCCTCCTCGCCAGTCACGAAGGGAAGCTTGTTCTCCTTGCAGATCTGGCCCACCTGCGAGGCGCCCGCGGCGATGGTGTTGTCGGTGGGGGAGTACAGCGCGTCGACCTTGCCCACGGCAGACTCGACGACGGACTGAATCTCGTTGGAGCTCGAGACGGTGAAATCGGTGTACTCGAGGCCCAGCTTGTCGAGCTCCTTCTTGGCGGCCTTGATCTGGACGTCGGAGTTGGACTCGGCGGTGCAGTAGAGCAGGCCGACCTTTTTAACGTCGGGCAGGACCTTCTGCATCATCTCGAGCTGCTCGGCGACCGGGGTGAGGTCGGAAGCGCCCGTGACGTTGGTGCCGGGCTTGTCGTTGTCCTGGACCAGGCCGGAGGCGGCGTAGTCGGTGATGGCGCAGCCCACGATGGGGATATCGGCCGTGGCGCCGGCGGCAGCCTGCGCGGCGGGCGTGGCGATGGCATAAATCAGGTTGACGTTGTCGCCCACAAACTTGTCGGCAATGGACTTACACGTGGACTGGTCGTTCTGGGCGTTCTTCTGGTCGATTTTGACCTTAAGGCCGCTCTCCTTGATGGCCTTGACAAAGCCGTCGTTGGCGGCATCGAGTGCGGAGTGCTCGGTGAGCTGCAGAACGCCGATGGTGTAGTCGGAACCGGCGGCAGCAGAGCCGGAACCAGAGTTGCCGCCGCACCCGGCGAGCGGGGCGAGCGCGAGCAGGCCGGCGGAGACCAGAAGGCTCCTGCGGCTGATGGTGATGTCCTTCATATCATTACCCCCAGTATAAAAATGGCTGGAAACACTGCACTGGGACAAAGTGCAAGTGGAACTATAGTAGCGCTGATGTCCATTTTTACAACAGCCTGGCGGGTTTTTTAATACAGAATCGGATGGGCGGTGCGGGTAGTCGAATGGGCGGCGGAGGGTCTTATGCGGCGGAGGAGGCGTCGTCCTCGTCTAGGGCGGCGAAGAGCTTCTTGCCGTCGAGGAGACGTGTGGTGACGTTTCTCATTCGGCCAATCTCTACGGTACGCAACGTGTCATCGGCGCCTCGGGCGTCGTAGACCGTTCCCAGCAGATACGAGATGCCATCGCGCTGCCTGATGGCAAAGGGACGCAGCGTCATCCGTGCTGCTTCGGTTTCGCCACGCGTCGTAACGCTCGAAATATCAAAACTCACCGTGGTTCCGTGGTCGATGGCCTGCTCGACGAGCTCGCACGTGTCGATGCGCTTGATGGGCGTGCGTGTTGCCTTGGTAGCCTTGCTGCCTGCGCTCGGAACGGGTTCGGGTGTATCGAGGTAGCCGCGAACGTCGGCACTCGCCATGGCAACTAAGTGCTGCGCCATGCTCTTGCGGATAGCGATAGGCGTGGAGCGGTTGCGCATGACCATACCGTGGAGCCGGATGATCTCTTCATCGGTGAGCGGGCGGGTAAGAAGTTTGTAGCCCACGCCGCGTTTGTACTCAATTTCGTATCCGGCATGGCGAAGCGCGGAGATGGCGGTGTAGATGCTGCGCCGCGCCGCCGAGATGGGCATGCGGGCGGGGTCGTCGGGATGGGCGAGGCGCCGGATCAGCTCATCGGAAAGCATGGCCTTGTCTTCGCCGGTGTTTTCGCTTAATAGTTGCAGGATGCGAACGGCGCGATAGGCCGCCATCGAGGCGGCGCCTCTAGTCGTGGTGTCGTAGGTTTCAACAGCGGCTTCGGTCATCGTGCCCACGTCCTTTCCGTTTTGGGTGGCGACGGTATGGAGCCTAGGACGTGGGGCTTTCCCAGGGGCGCAGGGCGCTCTGGGCGGTCGGTAGTCGTCGGCAAACGGCGGGTCGAGTTTTCAACAGCCCTGCTCAACTGACCAAAAACTTGCCAAAAGCTTGACGGATGCTGTTGAAAAAAGCGCCTCTCGACCGATGTCGAGAGGCGCTTGTGCGATGAGCGTTGGCGTGTGGCGACGCGAGCTAGCGTCCGACGATTAGAAGTCGGCGTTGCCCACGGTGCGCGGGTGCGGCAGGACGTCGCGGATGTTGCCCACGCCGGTCAGATACATGACCAAGCGCTCGAAGCCCAGACCATAGCCGGCGTGCTTGCAGGAACCGTAGCGGCGCAGGTCAAGGTAGTACTTGTACTGCTCGGGATTCATACCCAGGTCCTTGATGCGGGCCTCGAGCAGATCCAGGCGCTCCTCGCGCTGGGAGCCACCGATGATCTCGCCGATGCCCGGCACCAGGCAGTCGGCGGCGGCGACGGTCTTGCCGTCCTCGTTCATGCGCATGTAGAACGCCTTGATCTCGGCCGGGTAGTCGGTCACGAAGGTCGGGCGCTTAAAGTGTTCCTCGGTCAGGAAACGCTCGTGCTCGGTTTGCAGGTCGATGCCCCAGCTCACGGGATAGTCAAACTTGTGACCAGCGGCGACGGCCTGCTCCAGGATTTCGACGGCCTCGGTGTAGGTAACGCGGGCAAAGTCGGAGTTGGCGACATGGTCCAGGCGCTCGAGCAGACCCTTGTCCACAAACTTGTTGAGCATATTGAGCTCGTCGGGGCAGGTGGCCATAACGTCCTTGAGGACGTACTTGAGCATGGCCTCGGCGTTGTCCATGTAGTCGTTGAGGTCGGCGAAGGCCATCTCGGGCTCGATCATCCAAAACTCGGCGGCGTGGCGCGTGGTGTTGGAGTTTTCGGCGCGGAAGGTGGGGCCAAAGGTGTACACGTCGCCAAAGGCCATGGCAAAGTTCTCGGCATTGAGCTGGCCGGACACGGTGAGGCTTGCATGCTTGCCAAAGAAGTCCTGGCTCCAGTCGACCTCGCCGGACTCGGTGAGGGGCGGATTTTTGGGGTCGAGCGTGGTCACGCGGAACATCTCGCCGGCGCCTTCGCAGTCGCTCGTGGTGATGATGGGGGTGTTGACGTAGACAAAACCCTGCTCCTGGAAGAAGCGGTGGATGGCGGCGGCCGCGACAGAGCGGATGCGGAACACGGCGCGGAACAGGTTGGTGCGCGGGCGCAGGTGCTGCTGGGTGCGCAGGAACTCGACGGTTGCGCGCTTCTTCTGCAGCGGGTAATCCGGGGCGCTCGTGCCCTCGACCTCGATGGAAGTGGCAGAAAGCTCGAAAGGCTGGGGTGCATCGGGGGTCAGTTTGACGGTGCCGGTGCAAATGAGTGCGGCCGAGACGTTTTGATGTGCGATCTCGTCGTAGTTGTCGAGTGCCTCGCGGTTCATGACGACCTGCAGGTCGCGGAAGCAGCTGCCGTCGTTGAGCGTAACAAAGCCAAAGTTCTTCATGTCGCGGACGGACTTGACCCAGCCGGCGACGGTGACGGTCTGGCCGCCGAGCGACTCGGCATCGGCATAGAGCTGCGCGATTTTGGTGCGGTTCACGTATCCTCCCATAACGGTTGAATGATAGTTATCCATACAGTTCGATATTCTAGCAGCTCGGCTCATTTGGGCTATACAGATAAGGCATTGGCGGGATGGTTTTTCAAACGAAAAGCGCCCGCGGCCAAATGGTCGCGGGCGCTTGACGAGGTGCCTTTTGGCTGTATGGCGCGGGGCCTGGCTACTTGGTCTTGGCTACCAGCAGCGGGTCGCCCAGCTTGACGAGCGGGTTGCCGCCGATAAGCGTTCCAGATTCGCCGACATGGTCGATGCTCTTAAGACGATCGAGCTCGGAGACGATGACGGTCACGATGTCCTCGTGACCAGCGGCCTTAATGGCCTCGCGGTCGAAGCTGATGAGCGGCTGGCCTGCCTTGACCACATCGCCCATCTCGACAAAGCGGGCAAAACCCTTGCCGTTCATTTCCACGGTGCCCAGGCCAACATGGATGAACACGCGAAGACCGTCCTCGGTGATCATGCCAATGGAGTGGTTGGTGACAGTGGTGGCGCCGATGCGGCCGTTGGCGGGCGCATAGATGGTGCCGGTAATGGGCTCGATGCCATAGCCCTGGCCAAGCATGCCCGAGGCGATCGTCTCGTCGGGAACCTCGTCCAGGTTGACGAGCACGCCGTTGACGGGGGCATAGATGACGCCTTCGCGGGTGGCGAAGCTTGCTGCGGGCGGAACGGACGCCTCGCCGGTCGAGGTGAAGGTGGACTTAAGCGAATCGAGCAGACCCATAGTTGCCTCCAACTTAAATAGGCGCATATCGCGCGTTTGGTTTGCCGGAAACGTTTCACATGTGTTTCGCGGCTTGGTCAACGCCCCTATTCTACGCTGCTCAACGATACCTCTGAACTGGGATTATGTGATATATCAGTTGAAGGGAAACTTATTGCCGGAGTGTTTCTGCGCCACGGGTTCAAGTGGGGTACGCTTGAAGGCGAAAAACAAGGGCGCATAATTTGCGCGAAGGGAGCACATATGATTGTCGAGAACCATGCGCTGTGGGGCGAGGAGCCGACCGAGGATTATCCGGCGACGTTTACGTATTTGGGTGCCGAGCCGTTGCCCGATAAACCGAATGGCCGCCGCCCCGCGGTGATTATCTGTGGCGGAGGCGGGTTTACACATATCGCTCCGCACGAGCAGGACCCGGTGGCGTTTGCATTTTTGGATCACGGTTACCAGGCCTTTGTGCTCAACTATGTCACGAGCTCTACGGGTGACGTGAGCTTTCCGCACCCCCAGGCAGATCTTGCCAAGATGGTCGCCACGGTGCGCGCCAACGCCGACGAGTGGCATGTCGATCCTAAGCGCGTGTGCGTCGTGGGATTCTCGGCGGGCGGCATGATCTGTGCCTCGCTGGCAACGCAGTGGAAGACCGGCCCCTTCGCGGCACTTGCCGGGGCACGTCCGGACGACATTCGTCCCGATGCCGTGGTGCTGGGCTATCCGCTGCTCGACTTTGCCTATGTGCGCGACATGCAGACGCGCGATCCGCGCATTGACTTGCGCGTGCCCAAGACGGGCGGCAAGACGGGGCGCGATTTGCTCAACGACTACCTGTCGATGGTGACGGGTGGCGAGGCAACTGACGAGCATTTGGCCGATATCTGCCCCACCACGCATGTTTCGCGTCAGATGCCGCCGACCTTTGTGTGGGGCGTGTCCGACGACAAGACGGCGCCGATCGCGCAGGTCTACCCGTTTGCGCAGCGCATGGCCGAGGAGGGCGTTGCATGCGAGATGCACGTCTTCGACCAGGGTGGTCACGGCCTTTCGCTCGGCAACGCCAACACCGCGGTCGACAACGAGGACAAGCAGGTGGCGGTCCGTCCCTGGATCCGCCTAGCCTTCCGCTTCCTGGAGCGCCATCTGTAAGAGGACGGGCATCCCAGCCCTTCAATAACTTGCGGTGAAATAGTTCCGATCTGGGGCATCAACCAGCCCATCCAGGAACTATTCCACCGCAACTTCGTTTTTGATGCCCCGCCCGGAAACTGCGCCCCAGTTTTGCCTTTCAAGGTGGGACGCAGTTTCCCATAGGGCCTCGACTGGGAAAGCGCGTCCCGTTTCGAGCGGGGATTCCGGGATGCATTTTCCGTAAGAGGCCTGTTTGGGAAACCATATCCCGTTTCGAGCCGGAATTCTGGGATGTAGTTTCCCCGAGAGGCCTCATCGGGAAACTATGGCCCTGAACTCTCCTGCCTGTCCCCATTGCGCCAATTTGCTGATTGAACATCGTTGCATGTTCGCGCTATCATGCATGGATAAAATTGGTTAGCCATGGCAAACGGTTAGCCATGGCTAACATAAATACAACGCCCTGTGGGCGCCGGGGGAGGAACACGGACGTGAAGCTCGATACACTCGAGATTGGAAAGGACGCCGTTGTCGCATCGGTGACATCCGACGATCAGGCGCTTCGACAGCATATTTTGGACATGGGCCTAACACCGGGCACCGAAGTCACCATGATGAAGTACGCTCCCATGGGTGACCCGCTCGAGATTCGCCTGCGTGGCTACGAGTTGACACTGCGCAAGGACGATGCCGCTCGCATCGAGCTCGTGGGTATCCACGACACCGATACGGGTCCGCGCGCTAACGCAGCAATCGGCACGACGGAGCATCCGGCACTCGGCGAGGGGACGTATTCGCCCCGTGCGGCAAAGACGGCCGTGCCCGAGGGCGCACCGCTGCATTTTGCCCTAGCCGGCAACCAAAACTGCGGTAAGACCACGCTGTTCAACCAGCTTACGGGTTCCAACCAGCATGTCGGTAACTTTCCCGGCGTGACGGTCGACCGCAAAGATGGCGCCATCCGTAACCATCCCGAGGCGAGCATCACCGACCTTCCTGGCATCTACTCGCTGTCGCCGTACACGGGCGAAGAGATCGTCAGCCGCCAATTCATCCTTGATGAGAACCCCGATGCGATTATCGACATCATCGACGCCACCAACATCGAGCGCAACCTGTATCTGACGCTGCAGCTCATGGAGCTCGACCGCCCCATGGTCGTCGCACTCAATATGATGGACGAGGTGACGACAAACGGCGGCGCCATCGACGTCAATCTGCTCGAGAGCTTGCTGGGCGTGCCGGTCGTTCCCATTAGCGCCGCGCGCAACGAGGGTATCGGTGAGCTGGTGGACCATGCCCTGCACGTGGCGCGATTCCGCGAGCGCCCTGGCCGCTTGGACTTTTGCGCGCCCGACGGCCCGGACGGCGGCGCGCTGCACCGCTGCATCCACGGCATCGCCAATCTTATCGAGGACCATGCCGCAACGGCGCACATCCCGGTGCGCTTTGCGGCGACCAAGTTGGTTGAGGGCGATGAACTGGTAACCGAAGCGATTCACCTGGATCGTAACGAGCTCGACGCTATCGAACACATCATTACCCAGATGGAGGGCGAGGCCGGCACCGACCGCCTATCTGCGTTGGCCGATATGCGTTTTAGCTTTATCGGCGACGTGTGCGGGCGTTGCGTCGTCAAGCCGCACGAAAGCCGCGAGCACGTGCGCTCCGTCAAGATTGACCGCATCCTGACAGGTCGTTACACAGCCATTCCGGCGTTTCTGGTGATCATGGGCCTCGTCTTTTGGCTGACGTTTGGCGTGATCGGCGCGGCGTTGCAGGGACTCATGGAGGACGGTATCGCTGCCATCATCGCCTCGGCCGATGCGGGCCTCAAGGCATTCGGAACCAACGACGTGGTGCGCTCGCTGGCTGTCGACGGCGTGCTTACGGGTGTGGGCAGCGTGCTGACCTTCCTGCCGATTATCGTCGTGCTCTTCTTGTTCCTCTCCATTCTGGAAGACTCCGGCTACATGGCGCGCGTGGCCTTTGTCATGGATAAAGTGCTGCGTCGCTTTGGCCTGTCGGGCCGCAGCTTCGTGCCCATGCTCGTCGGTTTTGGCTGCACCGTGCCGGCTATCATGTCGACCCGTACGCTCCCATCCGAGCACGACCGCAAGATGACGGTCATGCTCACGCCGTTCATGAGCTGTTCGGCCAAGTTGCCGGTCTACGGTCTGCTGTGCGGGGCGTTTTTCCCGCAGGCGACAGTTCCCGCCATGGTTTCGCTCTATCTGATCGGCATCGTGGTCGGTTGCATTGCCGCCCTGGTGCTCAACCGCACGGCATTTAAGGGCGACCCGGTGCCGTTTATCATGGAGCTCCCCAATTACCGCCTGCCGAGCGTCAAGACGACGGTGATGCTGGCATGGGATAAGGCCAAGGACTTTATTACCAAGGCCTTTACCATTATCTTTGCCGCTACCGTGGTTATCTGGTTCCTTCAGACGTTCGACATTCGCTTTAATGTGGTCGCCGATCAGTCGCAGAGCCTACTTGCCGGTCTGGGTAGCATTATCGCACCGGCGCTGACGCCGCTTGGGTTTGGCGACTGGCGTGCATCCACGGCGCTCGTCACCGGACTTATCGCCAAGGAGAGTGTCATCTCGACCCTCACGGTGCTTTTGGGTGCTACGTCGCCCGCGGCACTGTCGACCATGTTTTCGCCGTTCACCGCTTACGTGTTCTTGGTCTTTACGCTGCTGTACCCGCCCTGTGTGGCAGCCATCGGTGCCGTTAAGAGCGAGCTGGGCGGACGCTACGCCGTTGCCGTGTTCGCGTTTCAAGTGACGGTCGCCTGGATCGTGGCGTTTGTCGTGCATTCGGCGGGCATATTGCTGGGGTTGGCTTAGTTATTTATTGACGGCGCAATCTCTGTGTATTGAGTTGATTGCGGCCCCGCATCTGTACTGACGGATGCGGGGCCGTTGCTATATAATCGCCCACCGCCCAAGACAATCGGAGAGGTTTCTACATGGCTCAGGCAAGACAAGATGGCATCTCAGTCAAACAGTGGCTCCCGCTTATCGGGCTCGCCTGTTGCGCGTTCGTGTTCAACACGTCGGAGTTCATGCCCATCGGCCTTTTGACTGATATCGCCGCGTCGTTCTCGCTCACCGAGGCCCAGGCGGGCATCATGATCTCGGTTTATGCTTGGGGTGTCATGCTGCTGTCACTGCCGCTCATGGTGTTTGCCTCGCGTTTTGAGTTCAAGCGGATGCTGCTGGGCGTTTTGGCCGTGTTTTCGCTGGGCCAGTTTCTGTCCGCTGTGGCGTCGACTTATCCCATCCTGGTCTGCGCGCGCCTGGTGGTCGCTTGCGCACATGCCGTATTCTGGTCAGTCGCATCGATTATGGCCTCGCGCCTCGTCGACACGCGCCACGGCGCGCTCGCCATCAGCATGATCGCTACGGGCTCGTCCATCGCGCAGATCTTTGGCCTGCCCCTCGGTCGCGCCATTGGCCTGGCCGTGGGCTGGCGCATGACGTTTGCCGTGGTCGGTGCCTTCTCTGCCGCCGCGGTGGTGTACCAAGCCGCGGTGTTCCCGGCTATGCCGGCGGGCGAGCGCTTTACCGTCAAACAGCTGCCCGTGCTGCTCAAGAACCCGTTCCTGATCGCGCTCTACGCCGTTACGGTGTTCATGGCGACCGGCTATTACGCGAGCTATAGCTATATCGAGCCCTTCCTGGCGCAGGTCGCGCATGTCGACGCGGGCGCCATCACCATGACGCTGACGGCGTTTGGCTGCTCCGGCCTGGTGGGCAGCTGGCTGTTCGGTCGCTTGTTCGACGGACATCGCTTCTCGTTCTTGGCTATCACGCTCTCCGGCGTGCCGGTGGCTCTGCTGCTCATGGGTCCGGTCGCATCGTCGCTCGCGGCGGTGCTTGCCGTCTGCGCGCTATGGGGCTGCTGCTCCACGGCCTTTAACGTGGCGTTTCAGGCCGAGCTCATCAAGTACACGCCGGCGGATTCGTCGGCCGTCGCCATGTCGATCTTCTCGGGCCTGTTCAATTTGGGTATCGGCACGGGCACCGCGATCGGCGGCGCCGTGGTTTCGGGTCCCGGTATCGCCTGGATCGGCTTCGTGGGCGGGGCGATTACCGTCGTGGGCGTCATCCTCGCCATCACCGTGCTGTTCCCGGCCATACGCCGCGCAAAGCCCGTTGCCTAATCACGTCACCTCATCAGTTGCGGTGGAATAGTTCCTGTTTAAGGCCTCTGAAGGCCCAAGCAGGAACTATTCCACCGCAACTTATTTTGGGGAAGAGGATACAAGCTGGGCATACAATGGATGTCGTTGTGTTGAGCTTACCGGGAGGTTGTTATGTGGGCATACGAGACGACGTTCTACCAGATCTATCCGCTGGGCTTTTGTGGAGCTCCGCGCGAAAACGCCGCGCCCGTTGCCGAGGATGAGCTCGCCCAGGCTGCCAACGTCGCGACCAACCCCGATGCTCCTATCATGAAAATCGCCCAATGGGCCGACTACCTGCAGGAACTCGGTATTGGCGCTGTGCTCATCAACCCGCCTCTCGAGTCTGATAGCCATGGCTACGACACGCGCAGCCTGCGCCATATAGACCGTCGCTTGGGTGAGGATGCCGACTTTGCCGCCGTATGCGACACGCTGCATGCCCATGGCATCCGCGTGGTGCTCGATGCCGTCTTCAACCACGTCGGTCGCGGCTTTTGGGCCTTCCGCGATGTGCAGGAGCGCAAGTGGGACTCGCCCTATAAGGACTGGTTCCACATCAGCTTTGACGGTGACTCGTGCTACGGCGACGGCTTTTGGTACGAGGGCTGGGAGGGCCATTTTGAGCTTGTGAAGCTCAACCTGCAAAACCCCGCCGTGGTCGATTACCTGCTCGAATCCGTGCGCCGTTGGGCCGAGGTCTTTGGCGTCGACGGTCTGCGCCTGGACGTTGCCTATATGCTCGACCGCGACTTTATGCGCCGCCTACACTCCTTTACCCGTGAGCTCAAGCCCGACTTTGTGCTGATCGGCGAGACGCTCCACGGCGACTACAACCAGATCGTCAACGACGAGATGCTTGACTCCTGCACCAACTACGAGTGCTACAAGGGCCTGTACTCCAGCTTTAACTCGGTCAATATGTTCGAGATCGCGCACTCGCTGCATCGTCAGTTTGGCGGCGACCCGTGGTGCATCTACCGCGGCAAACACCTGCTGTCGTTTGTCGACAACCACGATGTGCCGCGCCTGGCAAGCATCCTCACCGACAAGTCCTGTCTGCGTCCCGCTTATGGCATGCTCTTTGGCATGCCGGGCATCCCGTGCGTCTACTATGGCAGCGAGTGGGGGATTCCCGGCGAAAAGGGCGGCCCCGATGGCGACTGGGCGCTGCGGCCTGCGCTCGATGAGCCTGCACCCAACGAGCTGACGGCCTTCATCGGGCAGCTCACGCACCTGCGCTCGACAGACGATGCGGCGGCACGCGCTCTCAACTACGGTGCGTACCGCAACGTGGTGATCCAGAACAAGCAGCTGCTGTTCGAGCGCGCCTGTGACAGCGCGACGGTACTCGTGGCGGTGAATGCCGTGGACGAGCCTTACACCTTTGGCGCCGGCGAGCTCAACGGCTCCTTTGTCGATCTGCTTGCCAACGGCATGCCCACAGTCGAGCTGGCGGGCTCCCTTGAGCTTGCGCCCTACGAGGTGCGTTATCTGCTGAGGGCCTAGGCCATGGCAGTATCTGACGAGGGCTATCAACATATTGAGCATGGGTTTGAGCCCGTGTTTGACCAGCGCTCGCGTGTTTTGGTGCTGGGATCGTTTCCCTCGGTGCTTTCGCGCGCCAATGCCTTTTATTACGGCAACCCTCAGAATCGCTTTTGGCGCGTGATGGCCGCGTGTCTCGGTGTGCCCGTGCCGCCCAACGAGGGCGACCCTTTGGCAGGCAGCGAGCCTGCGGCGCTCGACGCCTCGATTGCCGCCAAGCGATCCATGCTGCTGAACGGCGGCGTAGCCCTGTGGGATGTGATCGAGAGCTGCGACATTAAGGGCTCGAGTGACGCGAGCATCAAAAACGTCGTTCCGGCAGATATCGAGCGCATTACGGGCAATGCGCCTATTGAGCTGGTGGTGTGTAATGGAGGTACGGCGGGGCGCCTCTATAAGCGCTATCTACAGGAGCGGACGGGCCTGTCCGCTGTCGTATTGCCGTCAACTAGTCCCGCTAACGCGGCTTGGCGTCTGGAACGTCTTGTTGAGCGTTGGCACGAAGCCGTTGACTGGATCGTACGGTAGTCTAGATCCTTGATTGAACATGGGCGCCGAGGCGTTTGATGATGGCGCGCCAGATTGGTGCGGGCACGGCGGGCCTGGCGCGCACCATGCCGTCGGCATCGACGCTACCGGCATTGCCGCCGCCGAGTCGCTGCGCATGCTCAATGGAGCAGCCCATGCGCACGGCGCCTACCAGCTTGTCCATGGCTTCGGAAAACGGCCGGCGCAAGAGGCCCATGCGCGGGGATCGGCGAAGCGCTGCGATGCCGGCGCCGGTGCAGACGGTGATGCCGCCACACCACGACAGCCCTCGATGCTCACATGCTTCACGCAGGCGGCCAACTACAACGTGCGCCTGTTCAGCGCTTCCGTAGGCAGCTTGAACAGCGACATAGACGCGCGTTTCCGCACCCCCAAGGCAATCAAGCGTCTGTTCAACGACGGCCATCGCCTCGCCATCGAGCGCATCTTCAACTGCGAATACGATGCCGTCCGCAACGCTGCTGGCGTCATCCGTCCCCAGATCGACCGGGCGGGGGAGCGCGGTGCCGGAAAGCCGGGCATACGCCGCGATGGCATCCTGAAAGTCCCAAAGCAAAAACTCAAGATCAGCGCTGTCGGGAATACTGATATACGCAATGTTCTGCAGCGTTTTGGGCTCATTGCCACGCGCGGTCGTCTCCATGCCGCCTCCTTTCCGGTTCATTTCCGTTTAGGTTACACCGTCTGCCAGCCGGACGGCGCGCTATCCTAGTGCAACACTTACGAAAGGAATGCCATGCGCCTGCCCATGAACACCTCGCTTGCCACGCTCAAGCCCTCCGGCATCCGCCGAATCAACGCGCTTGCCGCGCAGCATCCGGGATGCATTGCGCTTGCGCTTGGCGAGCCCGATTTCCCCACGCCCGATGTGATTAGCGCCGAGGTGACCGCATCGCTCGATCGCGGCGACACGCACTATCCGCCCAACAACGGTCGCCCTGCCCTGCGCGAGGCTCTGTCTGCCTATATGGGCGACGCGGGCCTTACGTTTTCGGCCGACGAAGCAATCCTCACGGACGGCGCGACCGAGGCGCTATCGGCTACGTTTATGGCTATGCTCAACCCCAGCGACGAGGTCATTATCCCCACGCCGGCTTTTGGCCTGTACGAGAGCATCGTCGTGGCCAACCACGCCAAGGCGGTCTTTTTGGATACGGAGCCTGCGCAATTCCAGATTGACGAGGATACGCTTCGTGCTTGCGTGACGCCGGCGACCAAGGCCATCGTCATCTGCTCGCCCAACAATCCTACGGGCTGTATCCTCAACGCGGCTTCGCTCGACGCCGTGGCGCACGTGGCGGAGGAGGCGGGCATCTACGTGGTCTGCGACGATGTATACAACCGCCTGGTTTATGTGGATGGCTACGAGCGCTTCGCCCAGCGACATCCGGAGCTGCGTGAGCAGACGGTCGTCATCGAGAGCTTCTCCAAGCCCTGGGCCATGACCGGCTGGCGCTTGGGCTGGCTCGCAGCCGCAGCCCCCGTCATCGCCGAGATCGCAAAAGCTCACCAATACCTAGTATCGAGCGCCGTCTCCTTCGAGATGGACGCCGCAGCCCGAGCCCTCACCGTCGACCCAGCCCCCATGCTCAAAGTCTACCGAGTCCGCCGCGAGCGCGTACTCGCAGCCTTAGACGCCATGGGCCTCGACGTAGTGGAACCGGCAGGCGCCTTCTACGCCTTCCCCAGCATCAAACAATTCGGCCTAACAAGCGAAGACTTCTGCATCAAAGCCATCAAAGAGGCAAACGTAGCCCTAGTCCCGGGCGACTGTTTCGGCACCGAAGGCCACATCCGCCTAAGCTACTGCGTCTCCGACCAAGATCTGGACGAAGGCCTAAATCGCCTGTCCACCTTCATTTCAACCTTATAGCCCAACGGGATGCAACACATCAGCCCACCGACTCAAGCACTATGAGTGGGGGCGTCAGCCAACGAAAACCCGGGCTGCCCCAAAGTCACCGCAGGCCGCGCCGCCGAAGGCCGGGCGCAAGGTTTTCGTAGATTCCGCACGAGCCGAAGGCCACTTAATGTGGCCTTCGTGCGAGCCCAGGACTTGACCGAGCGAAAACCTTGCGCCCGGCCTTCGGCGGAGCGTGCCGGATGGTGGAATTGTGTGCAGCCCGGTTTTCCGTTGACCGACGCCGGGGTCCCCGCCATAATACTTTCGGTTCACGCACGAATCCGCTGCCAGAGACAGCCGGCGCAAACGGGTCTTACCCGCGAGCTTAATGGGACATCCCGCCAGCCGAGGTGGTCGAGTAGATATGTCTTCTCGCCCCCGTCGCTCATGCAGCGCGGGGGCTTTCTTTTTGGACATGCCCCCGTCACGTCCTTGTGGCGGACCGTGCCCGGAAAGAATTCGAGGAGGTGTAATTCATGCCCCAGCAGTACAAAATCGACAAGGTTGCAGAGATCGAGTCCCGTATCGCCGAGAACGCCGGTCTGTTCGTCGTCAACTACAACGGTCTGACGGTTAAGCAGGCTCAGGAGCTGCGTCATCAGCTTCGCGAGTGCGGCGCCGAGATGAAGGTCTACAAGAACAACCTGGTCAAGATCGCCCTCAAGAACCAGGAGCAGCCCGAGATCGACGAGATTCTCGCCGGCCCCGTCGCTTATGTGTTCTACGAGACCGAGCCGGTCGAGGCCGCTAAGGCCCTTAAGGACTTCTCCGCTAAGTCCAAGGGCGTCCTTGAGATCAAGGGCGGTATCTCCGACGGCAAGGCCGTTTCCGCTGATGATGTTAAGGCTATCGCCGAGCTGCCCACCAAGGATCAGCTTCTCGGCCAGATCGCCGGTCTCATCTCCGGTTTCGCTCGCGACATCGCTGTCTGCGTCAACGGCGTTTCCTCTGGTCTCGCTCGTTCGATCCAGCAGGTCTCCGAGCAGAAGGCAGCCTAGTCGCTGTCTTCACCCGCGGCGACAACGCCGCACCCCTGGCGCATTCGCGCCGTGTTTTAACTGATCTCCGTGCATTCGCACGGAAACCGAAAGGACTTAGAAATGGCTAAGCTTACCACCGATGAGATCATCGATGCTCTTAAGGAAATGACCCTTCTCGAGGCTTCCGAGCTCGTTAAGGCTATCGAGGACACCTTCGGCGTTTCCGCCGCTGCTCCTGCCGCTGTTGTCGCCGCTCCCGCTGCTGGCGCTGCTGAGGCCGAGGAGAAGACCGAGTTTGACGTCGTGCTCGAGGGCTTCGGCGACAACAAGATCCAGGTCATCAAGGCCGTCCGTGAGCTCACCAACCTTGGCCTGAAGGAGGCCAAGGAGGTCGTCGAGGGCGCTCCCAAGGCTGTTCTCGAGGGTGCCAAGAAGGAGGACGCCGAGGCTGCCAAGGAGAAGCTCGAGGCTGCTGGCGCTGCTGTCACCCTCAAGTAATCAGGCTTTCTCGCCAGATTTCTTTGCAGACGGGGTTCGCATTGCGAGCCCCGTCTTTTTTGTTTTTCGGTCCCTCGACATCGGTTGCTCAAACTGCCATGTTCTGTGATTTGCGTCGTATCGGCTGCCTTGCCGTTGGGCAATAAAATTGCACCATTCGAGCAATAATTTGCGTTGACCTGCTGAAGAATTGTCTCTGCCTTGTAGCGACATATAGTTCCAGCGGTAAGATGCTTGGGTATCGCAATTTGGTCTGCGGCTGTGTGCCGCACGCATGGGGCGCTTTTGCGCCTGCGAAAGGATCTTTGAATAACATGAAGGCAATCATCCCCGCCGCCGGTCTTGGCACGCGTTTTCTGCCTGGCACTAAGTGCACGCCCAAAGAGATGCTGCCGGTGCTCGACAAGCCCGTCATTCAGTACGTCGTCGAGGAAGCGCTCGATCCCGAGGAGGTCGACGATGCCATCATCGTTACTTCTCCCGGTAAGCCCGAGCTACTGAACTACTTCCAGCCCGATCGATCGCTCGAGAACCTGCTGCGCGAGCGCGGCAAGAACGCCTATGCCGACGCCGTCGCCCACGCTGGCGGTATGCCGGTCGACTTCCGTTATCAGTACGAGCCCAAGGGCCTCGGCCATGCTATCCGCTCTGCTTCCGACGCCGTGGCAGGGGAGAACTTCCTGGTTCTTCTGGGCGACTACGTTGTGCCTAACCGCGATATCTGCGACAAGATGCTCGCCGTTTCCAAGGAGCACGGTGGCGCTTCGGTTATCGCCGTCGCTGCTTGCTCGCCCGAGGAAGTCAGCCGCTACGGCGTTATCGCCGGTGAGCGCGTCGGTTCGCTCGAGGGCGCCGAGGGCGTTGCCGATGCCGAGCCGGGCGCTGTCTGGCGTATCGGCGGTCTGGTCGAGAAGCCCGCTCCCGAGGCGGCTCCGTCCAACCTGTACATTGTCGGTCGCTACCTGCTGAGCCCGCTGGTCATGGACCTGCTGGCAGATCAGCAGGCCGGCAAGGGCGGCGAGATTCAGCTCACCGACGCCATGGCCCGTTCGCTCGACCGCGAGGCCATGTATGCAGTCGTCATCGACCCGCTGTCGGGCTACGACACCGGCACTCCCTCTGGCTGGATGGCCACCAACGCCCTCATGGCTGCAAGCGACCCCCGCTTTGCCGATGCCTTCTGGGACGCCATCGACGAGCGCGGCGGATTGATGCGCAAGTAGGCCTTTGGGCATCGACATTTACGGGCGCGGACTTCGGTTCGCGCCCGTTTTTTATAAGAGCTGCGATTGCCGGCTCTCTGTTCACAGAAAATATATGAACAGATGTTCGATACACATACATCTACCTGCGTGTTTTCTGTCGAAAAACTTTGCTACTCCAAAAACTCAATCGCGTCAAGGCTTTTCTTGCCCAACGGTCGGTACCTGATAAACTATTAGGTTGCGATAACTGGCGAAGCTATGCCTCGCCAACCCACCGAGCATTTCCGTGAAGGAGGAAAAACCTGGTGACCTACGCATACACTGCCACTGAGCGCAAGCGCGTCAGCTTCGGGAAAATCCCGGAGGCCATGGAGCTCCCCAACCTTATCTCTGTTCAAAGGGAATCCTTTGAGCGTTTTAAGGACGAGGGCCTTCGTGAGGCGTTCAAGGAATCCAGCCCCATCCAGAGCCAGAACCATGTTCTCGAGGTTACCTTCGGCGAGCATCAGTTCGGCGACCCCGCGCACACCGTCGAGGAGTGCCGCGAGAAGGACATGACCTATCAGGCCCCGCTTCTGACCGACGTCCGTCTCACCAACAAGGAGACCGGCGAGATCAAGGAGCAGCTCGTCTTCATGGGCGACTTCCCCATGATGACCGATCAGGGCACCTTCATCATCAACGGTACCGAGCGTATCGTCGTCTCGCAGCTCGTCCGCTCCCCGGGCGTGTACTACAGCTCCGAGATGGATTCGGGCAAGCAGATCTACAAGGCCCAGATCATCCCGTCCCGCGGTGCTTGGCTTGAGTTTGAGGTCGACAAGCGCGACCAGCTCATGGTCTCCATCGACCGTAAGCGCAAGCAGAGCGCCACGATGTTCCTGCGCGCCCTTGGCATTGCCGTCACCAACGACGACATCATCGAGCTGCTCGGCAACTCCGATGTGATCAAGCGCACCCTGGAGCGCGACACCGCCCTCACCCGCGAGGATGCCCTTATCGAGATCTACCGTCGCCTGCGCCCGGGCGAGCCTCCCACCGTGGACGCTTCCCGCAGCCTGCTCGAGGGCCTGCTCTTTAACCCGCAGCGCTACGATCTGGCCCGCGTCGGTCGTTACAAGGTCAACAAGAAGCTCAACCTCACCACCGAGGAAGAGGTCACGGTGCTCACCGACGAGGATATCGTCGCGACGCTGCGCTACCTGCTGTCCCTCGCTGCCGGCGAGCAGGGCTTCAAGGTCGACGACATCGACCACTTCGGCAACCGCCGCATCCGTACCGTCGGCGAGCTCGTCGCCAACCAGTTCCGTATCGGCATGAGTCGTATGGAGCGCGTCGTCCGTGAGCGCATGAGCTCCCAGGACATCGACGAGATCACCCCGCAGTCGCTCATCAACATCCGCCCGATCGTGGCCTCCATCAAGGAGTTCTTCGGTTCCTCGCAGCTCTCGCAGTTCATGGACCAGGCGAACCCCCTGACCGGTCTGACCCACAAGCGCCGTCTGTCCGCACTCGGCCCTGGCGGTCTTGCCGGCCACAAGTCGGGCTCCAGCCGCCGCACCAACGTGCCGACGGCCGTCCGCGACGTTCACAACTCGCACTACAGCCGCATGTGCCCGATCGAGACCCCCGAAGGCCCCAACATCGGCCTGATCGGCTCGCTCGCCCTCTACGCCCGCGTCAACGAGTACGGCTTCATCGAGGCTCCGTTCCGTCGCGTCGAGAACGGCGTTGCCACCGACCAGATCGACTGGATGACCGCTGACGAGGAAGAGAAGCACGTTATCGCGCCGGCCAACACGCCGCTCGATCCCAAGACCAACGAGTTCATCACGACCGATGCCGAGGGCAAGATCGTCCGCCCGCACACCGTGATCGCCCGTACCCGCGACTTCGACGGCTCCTTCGGCGCTCCCGCCGACGTGCCCGTCGAGGACGTCGACTACATGGACGTCTCGCCGCGTCAGATGCTCTCCGTCGCAGCCACGCTGATCCCGTTCCTCGAGCACGACGACGCCAAGCGTACGCTGATGGGCGCTAACATGCAGCGTCAGGCCGTGCCGCTGGTTCACCCTGCCGCTCCCTATGTCGGTACCGGCATGGAGCGTCGCGCCGCTCTGGACTCCGGCGAGGTCACCCTGGCCAAGAACGCCGGCGAGGTCATCTTTGCCGACGCTGCCAAGATCATCGTCAAGCATGCCGGCGGCATGGACGAGTATCACCTGGCCAAGTACCAGCGCTCCAACCAGTCCACCTGCATCAACCACCGTCCGCTCGTGCGCGTCGGTGACACCGTTGAGCAGGGCGAGCCCCTGGCTGACGGTCCTTCGACCGATCATGGCGAGCTCGCACTGGGCCAGAACCTCACCGTGGCCTACATGCCGTGGGAAGGCTTCAACTACGAGGACGGTATCGTCGTGTCCGAGCGCCTGGTGGCCGAGGACCTGCTGACGACCATCAACATCACCCGTCACGAGATCGATGCCCGCGACACCAAGCTCGGCCCCGAGGAGATCACCCGCGAGATCCCGAACCTCTCCGAGGACATGCTTGCCAACCTCGACGAGGACGGCATCATCCGCATCGGCGCCGAGGTCGGTCCTGGCGACATCCTGGTCGGCAAGGTTACGCCTAAGGGCGAGAGCGCTCTGACCGCCGAGGAGCGCCTGCTGCGCGCCATCTTCGGTGCAAAGGCCCACGACGTCCGCGACACCTCCCTTAAGATGCCTCACGGCGCTTACGGCCGCGTCATCGACGTTGTCCGCTTTAGCCGCGAGAACGGCGACGATCTGGCCCCCGGCGTCAACGAGCAGGTGCGCGTCTACGTCGCCCAGCGTCGTAAGATCCAGCAGGGCGATAAGATCGCCGGTCGCCACGGCAACAAGGGTGTTATCTGTAACGTTCTGCCGGTCGAGGACATGCCCTACATGGCTGACGGTACCCCGATCGACGTTATCCTCAACCCGCTGGGCGTTCCTTCGCGTATGAACGTCGGCCAGCTGCTCGAGTGCCACCTTGGCTGGGCTGCTGCCTGCGGTTGGGATACTGAGCAGGCCGACTCCGATAAGTACGTCCCCGGTCCGTTCTTCACCGCCACGCCTGTCTTCGACGGCGCCAAGGAGGACGAGATCGCCGAGGTCATTCGTCGTGCCAACAAGAACATGCTCAACAAGGCCACCGCTGCCTTTGGCGATCACATGCGTCCCGAGTTCGTCACCCAGCTTGACGAGCGCGGCAAGACCCGCCTGTTCGACGGCCGCACCGGCGAGGAGTTCCGCGAGCCCATTACCGTGGGTACATCCTACATCCTCAAGCTCGGCCACATGGTCGACGACAAGATCCACGCCCGTTCGACCGGCCCTTACAGCCTGGTTACCCAGCAGCCTCTGGGCGGCAAGGCCCAGTTCGGCGGCCAGCGCTTCGGCGAGATGGAAGTTTGGGCACTGTACGCTTACGGTGCTTCCAACGTCCTGCAGGAGATCCTGACCGTCAAGTCCGACGATACCGTGGGCCGCGTCAAGACCTACGAGTCCATCGTCAAGGGCGAGAACGTTCCTGTCCCGGGTATCCCCGAGTCCTTCAAGGTTCTCGTCAAGGAGATTCGCTCCCTCGCACTGGACATCGAGCCCATGCACGATGCCGACGAGGACGCCTCCGCCCCTGTGACCGCCGAGGAGACCTCTGCTCTCGACGACCTGGCTGCGCTCGCCGGCGTTGACGCCGACGTCGAGGCCCAGGATGCCGAGACCGCCGAGGCACCCGAGGCTGTCGCCGCCACGACCACTGATAAGGAGTAGTTGACTGTGGCAGATTTCGAAGCTACTGATTTTGACTCGGTAAAGATCTCCCTTGCCTCCGCCGACCAGATCCGTTCCTGGTCGCACGGTGAGGTCAAGAAGCCGGAGACCATCAATTACCGTACCCTCAAGCCCGAAAAGGATGGCCTGTTCAGCGAGAAGATCTTCGGTCCCGCCAAGGACTGGGAGTGCTCCTGCGGCAAGTACAAGGGCATCCGCTTTAAGGGCATCGTCTGCGAGCGCTGCGGCGTCGAGGTCACCTCGGCCAAGGTGCGTCGTGACCGCATGGGCCACATCGAGCTCGCCGCTCCCGTGTCCCACATCTGGTACTTCAAGAGCCCCACGAGCTTCCCGATGAGCCGTATGCTCGACATCAAGTCCAAGGACCTCGAGAAGGTTCTGTACTTTGCCAGCTACATCATCACCGAGGTTGACTACGAGGCTCGCGAGGCCGACGCCGACGACCTGCGCGAGGAGCTCGCCGCCGATCTGGAAGAGATCGATGCCGAGTGCGCCCGCCAGATCGAGTCCCTCAAGGAGCAGGGCGACCCCGAGAACTTTGACGAGTTCTCCGACGAGGAGCCGCTGACCCCCGAGGAGATCGCCTCCGGCATCGTCGACATCGAGGAAGAGTGCAAGGACGAGAAGCAGCTCCGCACGGACGCCTTCAACGCCTTCATGAAGCTCACTGAGCGCGACCTCATCTCCGATGAGCCGCTGTTCCGCGAGATGACCCGTTACTACTCCATGTACTTCAAGGGTGGTATGGGTGCCGAGGCCGTCCGCGACCTGCTCGCTGCCATCGACCTCCCCTCCGAGGCCGAGAAGCTCAAGGCCATCATCGCCGACGAGGATTCCCAGAAGCAGAAGCGCGAGAAGGCCGTCAAGCGCCTCGAGGTCGTTGACGCCTTCCTGAAGGGCGGCAACAGCCCCGCGAACATGATCCTGGACGTCATCCCGGTCATTCCGCCCGATCTGCGCCCGATGGTCCAGCTCGACGGCGGCCGCTTCGCCGCGTCCGACCTCAATGACCTGTATCGTCGCGTGATCAACCGTAACAACCGACTCAAGCGCCTGCTCGACCTGGACGCCCCCGCGATCATCGTGAACAACGAGAAGCGCATGCTCCAGGAGTCCGTGGACGCCCTGTTCGACAACGGCCGTCGTGGTCGCCCGGTCTCTGGCCGTGGCGGTCGCCCGCTCAAGTCGCTCGCCGAGGCTCTCAAGGGCAAGCAGGGTCGTTTCCGTCAGAACCTGCTGGGCAAGCGTGTCGACTACTCCGGCCGTTCGGTTATCGTTACCGACCCCAAGCTGCTGCTGCACCAGTGCGGTCTGCCCAAGACCATGGCGCTGGAGCTCTTCAAGCCCTTCGTCATGAAGCGCCTGGTCGAGCTTGGCAAGGTCGAGAACATCAAGGGCGCCAAGCGCGCTATCGACCGCGGTGCCACCTTTGTGTGGGATATCCTCGAAGAGGTCATCGACGGCCGCGTCGTGCTGCTCAACCGTGCACCGACCCTGCACCGTCTGTCCATCCAGGCCTTTGAGCCGGTGCTGGTCGAGGGCAAGGCTATCCACCTGCACCCGCTGGTCTGCTCGCCCTTCAACGCCGACTTCGACGGCGACCAGATGTCTGTCCACGTGCCGCTGTCCAGCCAGGCTCAGGCCGAGGCCCGCGTGCTCATGCTCTCTGCGAACAACCTGCGCTCGCCGGCATCCGGCAAGCCGGTCAACATCCCCTCGCAGGACATGATCATCGGTGTGTACTACCTGACCCAGGTCCGCGACGGTCTGCCGGGCGAGAACCACGTGTTCTCGAGCTTCGACGACGCGCTGCACGCCTATGACTGCCGCTCTGAGGTCGACATGCAGGCCAAGATTCAGGTCCGCGTGTCTGCCGAGAACGCCAACGTCATCAACGAGGACGGCACCCGTATCTTCCGCGTCAAGAACGGCAAGAACGAGTTTGTCGACTACGACGTCACCGGCAACAAGACCGCGCGCTTCGAGACCTCCATCGGCCGCATCATCTTCAACCGCCAGTGCCTGCCCGAAGACTATGAGTTCATGAACTACAAGATGGTCAAGGGCGACGTGGCCAAGCTGGTTGCGGACTGCTGCGATCGCTATCCCGAGGCCAAGGTCGGCCCGATCCTCGACGCCATCAAGTACTCCGGCTTCCACTACGCTACCCGCGCCGGCCTTACCATCTCGGTGTGGGACGCTCTCATCCCTGCTGAGAAGCAGGAGCTGCTCGATCGCGCCCAGGCCAACGTCGACCAGATCAACGAGTACTTCGAGGAGGGCTTCATCAACGAGACGGAGCGCCACATCGAAGTCGTTAACGAGTGGACCGCTTGTACCGACAAGGTTGCAGCGCTCATGCTCGACATGTTCGACGAGGAGAACCCGCTCTACATGATGGCCGACTCCGGCGCCCGTGGCTCTAAGACCCAGCTGCGTCAGCTCGGCGGCATGCGTGGCCTGATGGCAGACATGTCCGGCGAGACGATCGACCTTCCCATTAAGGCGAACTTCCGCGAGGGCCTGCTGCCGCTCGAGTACTTCATTTCGACCTACGGCGCCCGTAAGGGCCTGGTCGATACCGCATCCCACACCTCGGACTCTGGTTATCTGACCCGTCGTCTGGTCGACGTGGCCCAGGACGTCATCGTCCGCGAGGAGGACTGCGGTACGCACGAGGGCGTCACCTACAACCTCATCATCCCCGGCACCACCGACCTCAACACCGACCTCGTCGGCCGTTGCTTCATTGAGGACGTCGTGGCTCCCGATGGCACCGTGCTCTTTGAGCAGGACGGCTACATCGAGAAGGTCGCCGACATCCAGAAGATGGTCGATGCCGGCCTTAAGAAGGTCAAGCTTCGCGCGCTGCTCACCTGCCGCTCCAAGTACGGCGTGTGCCAGAAGTGCTACGGCTGGGATCTTTCCACCCGTCGTCCGGTCGCCATCGGTACCGCGGTCGGCATTATTGCCGCCCAGTCCATCGGCGAGCCCGGTACACAGCTTACGATGCGTACCATTCACTCCGGCGGCGTCGCTGGCGTCGACGATATTACGCAGGGTCTGCCTACGGTCAGCCGTATGTTCGATATCGTCGGCAACGTCAACGAGAAGATCCTGGGTCGCGAGGCCGAGCTGGCTCCGTACTCCGGCCACCTCTCGATTAAGCCCGAGAAGTCCGAGTACGTGCTGACGCTCACCGACTCCGAGGATCACACCCGTGTCCTCGACGAGCGTCGCGTCCCCGCTTCGGTGCGCTTTATGCCCGAGATCGAGGACGGCTGCGAGGTTCGCGCCGGCGACCAGATCACCAAGGGCTTCGTCAACTTCCGCAACCTGCGCAAGCTGACCGACATCGAGTCGACGATGCACACCTTCGTCGAGAGCGTCAAGGACGTCTACACCAGCCAGGGCGTCGACCTGAACGACAAGCACATCGAGGTGCTCGCACGTCAGATGCTGCGTCGCGTTCAGATCACCAACCCCGGCGACTCCAAGTACCTGCTTGGTCAGTACGTCGACCGCTACGAGTTTGCCGACGAGGTCGAGCGCGTTGCCCGTCTGGGCGGTCAGGCTCCCGTGGCCGAGCCCGTCATCCTGGGTACGCTCAAGGTCGCGTCCAACATCGACTCCTGGCTGTCGAGCGCTTCGTTCATCCGTACCGCTGGCGTCCTTACCGAGGCTGCCATCGAGGGCAAGGTCGACCACCTGCTCGACCTTAAGTCCAACGTCATCGTCGGTAAGAAGATCCCGGCCGGTACCGGCCTCAAGCCGTATGCCAATGCCAAGCTGACGTATCGCACGGCCGACGGCTACGTGGACATCGACGGCCCGGCTTCGCCCAACGCCAAGTCGCTGCCCGAGTGGGCTCCGGTTGAGCTCAAGGACCTGGACGAGCAGCTCCCGCAGCAGCTTGACTGGGCCGGCTACGACGAGTTCGGTGGTGCTGACGGTTCGTTCACCCGCAACGGCCACACCATCTCCGCCGAGAAGGCTCGCCTGTACCTGTTCGATGACCTGGGCGTGTCGCAGCGCTGGACCAACAAGTTCAGCGAGGTCGGCATCGAGACGGTCGGCGACCTGGTCGGCAAGTCCGAGGAGGATCTGCTGCGCATCGATGGTATCGGTGCCAAGGCGATCGAGGAGCTCCGTGACGGCCTCGAGGCCCACGACCTGCTCTACATCCTCGAGAACAACGACGACGTTGCCGACGAGGAAGACCTCTCGCAGCTGCTGCAGATGGTCTTTAGCCCCGACGGTCCGGACGATATCCTGCTGGGTACCTCCGCTCCGACGCATCACGCCGACGCCGACGAGGAGCTCCTGGGCGCCCCGATCGACGACAAGAAGGCTCCCGCCAACGGTGCCATCAACGAGGACATGGCGTCCCTCGACGAGCTGCTCAACCAGCTCGTGGACACCGACGACGCCGAAGAGGCCAAGGACAACGACGAGGAGTAATTTCCTAGTACGTTAACCGCCCTTCCAAAGACCCGTTTCCCAACAGGGAAGCGGGTCTTTTTTGTTGAGGAACGTTGCCCTGACGAGCGCGTCGGATTCCCGGCCCGGGCTGCCGTCGGCTTAAGTTTGTCGCGAGTTCCGCACGCAAAGGAAAGCACTTAATGTGCTTTCCGTCTTGCGCAGGACTGTAGAGCAGCAAACTTAAGCCGACGGCAGCCCGGGCCGGGAATCCGCTCCCGCGCACAGGAGGGGATTCCTTTCGCCAAAAGGGACAGGTTTATTTTGGTAGGTTATTCCTGCTTGAATTTGAAACATTTCGTTCGGTCAAAGCGTATCTATGGTGAGGGCCTCAGCAAGAATCATTAACGTCACCGGGAGGTGATTATGGAAGAACAGGCATTTAGACAGGCGGTCGAAGATCACCGGGATGTCGTGTTTCGAATCGCATTGACGTACCTGCGCGATCGTGCCGATGCCGACGATATTGCCCAAGATGTCTTTCTGAAGTTACTCAAAAACGATGCGCAATTTGAAAGCTGGGAACATCTTCGTCGATGGCTTATCCGGGTCACGATCAATGAATGCAAATCTCTCTTTCGAAAGCCATGGAGGCGTGTGGAGGATATTGAGAACCTGGCCGATTCGCTTTCGGCGGCGCAGGATGAGACCAAGGCGGTCCTGTCAGACGTTATGCGACTTCCGGAGCGATTCCGTGTCCCCATCGTGCTCTATTACTATCTGGGCTTTTCGACCTCAGAGATTGCCGAGTTGTTGCATGTACCAGCCGCGACCGTTCGAACGCGTTTAGCTCGCGGCAGATCGAAACTCAAGTTCATCCTAGAGGAGGGCGACCGTGAAATCCAATCAAATCAAGCAGGCCTTCGAGTCCGTCCAAGCCGATAGCGATCTTGCTGACCGTGTTCTTTATGCCGCTGCTGGTGAGCCGCTTCGCCGAAAGGGTCACGCGAAGCCTCTGTATGTTGCCGTGATCGGATGCCTTGCCGGAGTGCTGGCGACCGGAGGGGTCGCCTACGCCGTTGTCAATTCCGGCTATTTTGCCTCAGCCTGGGGAAACCACGGCAATGGGGATTCCATTACCTGGACCAACGGTGGCTCATCGGGGACTAAATACACCTACACCAGAGAGTTTGGTGATGGCATCGCGCCCCAAAGCCTGGAGGGTGCAGTCCAGAAGGTTAATCTGTCCGTCGAGGGTAACGGTTATACGCTCGATATCCATGAGATGGCTATCGATCAAAACGGCTGCGGCGCCGTGACGTTTACGTTGTCCAATCCAAATGGAGTTAACTGCTACAAGCCGGCAGCAGAGATCGGCGAACTTGTTCTTTATGGTGAAGAAGAACAGGGCATCGGCACGCCCGATATGAAGTTCGGCGAGGAATGGGCTGACACACGCTGCACCATTGATAAGGACACATCAAGCGATACTGTCATTAATGGCACGATGTACTTTGCTTCTATGGATCGCGAGCGAGGTTTTCAACATGCGGTCACCTGGAATATCTCGTGGACCGAGGGCGAAGGCGAGGATGCGAAGCCGTTCGAGGCATCGACGCCCGAGTTTAGCGTTGGAGCGTACGTCGATACAAAGGAACTCCGCTCCGATGACTCGACTCTTGAGATTAGCCCGTTTTCCATCCAGACGCACATCGATGATCTGGGCTATGAAGCAGTTGATAATAAGCTGACCGTCAGCTACAAGGATGGATCGGAGCAGACTATCGAAGATGACGACGCAGGGGTGTTCAACTTATATTTTTCTTATGCGCGCAATAGCGGAGAGAACATCTGGGTGCCAACGAAGTTGATTGATGTCGACCAAGTGGTCTCAGTAACGCTTGAGGGCACGAGGTGCACGTCAACAGGAGAGACCGAAACAGAAGTACCCTTTACCATCGTCTATTTGTAAGATTTGGGGCCGCTTCCTACTAGGGGAAGCGGCCTCTTTTGCGTTAAATGGAAACGCCGCCGATTTCCATGCGACAGATGAGAGCAGATTACCGCTGGAGCGCGACGTTTCCCCAGATAAAACCGACCAAAATAAACCTGTCCCTTTTTGGCAGGGAACGTTGCCCCGACGAGCACGTCGGATTCCCGGTCCGGGCGGCCCGCTGTTTAAGTTTGTCGCGAGTTCCGCACGCAAAGGAAAGCACTTAATGTGCTTTCCGTCTTGCGCAGGACTGTAGAGCAGCAAACTTAAACAGCGGGCCGCCCGGACCGGGAATCCGCCCCCGCGCACCGAAGGGGATTCCTTTTGTGTAGGCTTTGCGGAAATATGCTCATTTTGGGATACGCCCGGCGGCGTGGTCTGTTGACGGCACAGCTAACGCCACGTATCCTATCGAACTGCGTGTTTCGTAGGGGGATGCTGACCCCTCGATTCAAGCCGTTGCACTTTACAGAAAGCTGGAATCATTCGAGAAGGAGTACGCTTTGCCTACTATTAACCAGCTGGTTCGCCAGGGCCGTCGTTCCGTGCCCAAGAAGTCCAAGAACGCTGCTCTGCAGCACAACTCCCAGAAGCGCGGCGTGTGCACCCGCGTCTTCACCACGAGCCCCAAGAAGCCGAACTCGGCTCTTCGTAAGGTTGCCCGTGTTCGCCTTGTCAACGGCATCGAAGTTACTGCTTACATCCCGGGTGAGGGCCACAACCTGCAGGAGCACTCCATCGTGCTCGTCCGCGGCGGTCGTGTCCGTGACCTCCCTGGTGTCCGTTATCACGTCATCCGTGGCGCCTACGACGCTGCTCCGGTCCAGAACCGTATGCAGGCCCGTTCCAAGTACGGTGCTAAGCGCCCCAAGGCTAAATAAGCCAGATAACGTTTTGATACTTTCGCCGTGTGCCGCCTAAGCGCCGCACGGTAGACACTTAAGGAGATTTCACATGCCGCGTCGTGCAGCAGCTAATCGTCGTGAGGTTCAGCCTGACGCCGTTTACAACAACCGCCTGGTGACTCAGCTCATCAACAAGGTCCTTCTTGACGGCAAGAAGGCCACCGCTGAGCGCATCGTTTACACCGCTTTCGAGATCGTTGCCGAGAAGTCCGAGGGTGGCGACGCTCTCGCTACCTTCAAGAAGGCTATGGACAACGTCAAGCCCACGCTCGAGGTTAAGCCCAAGCGTGTCGGTGGCGCTACCTATCAGGTCCCGATGGAGGTCAACTCCCGTCGTTCCACCGCTCTGGGCATTCGCTGGATCGTCAACTTCTCCCGCGCTCGCAAGGAGAAGACCATGGCCGAGCGTCTCGCCAACGAGATCCTCGACGCTTCCAACGGCCTGGGCGCTTCCGTCAAGAAGCGTGAGGACGTCTTCAAGATGGCCGAGGCCAACCGCGCGTTTTCTCACTATCGTTGGTAAGTTAAGGTAAGGAACTAACATGGCTAAGCCTAAGTACAAGCTTTCCGATACCCGTAACATCGGCATCATGGCTCACATCGATGCCGGTAAGACCACCACGACCGAGCGTATTCTTTACTACACCGGTAAGACCCACAAGATCGGTGAGGTCCATGAGGGCGCTGCCACCATGGACTGGATGGTTCAGGAGCAGGAGCGCGGCGTAACCATTACCTCCGCTGCTACCACGTGCTTCTGGAACAAGGACGGTAAGGACTACCGCATCCAGATCATCGACACCCCGGGCCACGTTGACTTTACCGCCGAGGTCGAGCGCTGCCTGCGCGTCCTCGATGGCGCTGTCGCCGTCTTCGACGCCGTTGCCGGCGTTCAGCCCCAGTCTGAGACCGTTTGGCGTCAGGCTTCTACCTTCAACGTCCCCCGTATCGCCTTCATCAACAAGTATGACCGCGTGGGCGCTGACTTCTTCAACGCTATCGAGACCATGAAGGACCGTCTCGACGCTAACGCCGTGGCCGCTCAGGTCCCGATGGGCGCCGAGGACAACTTCTGGGGCGTCATCGACCTCGTCACCATGACCGCATGGGACTTCAAGGCCGACGACAAGGGCATGACCTACCCCGAGCCGATGGACGAGATCCCGGCTGAGTTCGCCGACATCGCTGCCACCAAGCGCGAGGAGCTCCTCGACGCTGCTGCCAGCTTTGACGACGAGCTCATGGAGAAGATCCTCATGGAGGAGGACTTCACCGTCGAGGAGCTCAAGGCTGCTCTGCGCAAGGGCGTTCTGGCCAACGAGCTCAACCTCGTCTTCGTGGGCTCCGCCTACAAGAACAAGGGCGTCCAGGAGCTGCTCGACGCTGTCGTCGACTACCTGCCCAGCCCGCTCGACGTCGAGGCCGTCACCGGTACCGATCCGGACACCGGCGAGGAGATCGAGCGTCATCCTTCCTTCGACGAGCCCTTCTCCGGCCTGGTCTTCAAGATCATGACCGACCCGTTCGTCGGTAAGCTCACCTACGTCCGCGTTTACTCCGGCCGCGCCGAGTCCGGCTCCTACGTTGTCAACGCTTCCAACGGTCAGCGCGAGCGCCTCGGCCGCATCCTCGAGATGAACGCCGCCGAGCGTATCGACCGTGACGACGCTGCTGCCGGCGACATCGTTGCTTGCGTCGGCTTCAAGAACTCCACCACCGGCGACACCCTGTGCGCCGAGGGCAAGGAGATCGTCCTCGAGAAGATCGAGTTCGCCAAGCCCGTTATCGACGTTGCCATCGAGCCCAAGACCAAGGCCGAGCAGGACAAGATGTCCCTGGCTCTGACCAAGCTCGCCGAGGAGGACCCGACCTTCCAGGTGTCCACCAACCACGAGACCGGCCAGACCATTATCGCCGGCATGGGCGAGCTGCACCTCGAGATCATCGTCGACCGTCTGCTCCGTGAGTTCAAGGTTGACGCTAACGTCGGTAAGCCCCAGGTTGCCTACCGCGAGACCGCTGGTCACGACGTCGAGAAGGCTGAGGGCAAGTTCGTCCGTCAGTCCGGTGGTCGCGGTCAGTACGGCCACGCCGTCATCAAGCTCGAGAAGATGGAGGAGGGCTTCGGCTACGAGTTCGTCAACGCTATCGTCGGCGGCGTCGTGCCCAAGGAGTACATCCCGTCCATCGACAAGGGCATCCAGGAGGCCCTGAACACCGGTGTTATCGCCGGCTTCCCGGTCCTCGACGTTAAGGTCACCCTGTTCGACGGTTCTTACCACGAGGTCGACTCCTCCGAGGCCGCCTTCAAGATCGCCGGTTCCATGGCTATCAAGGACGCCCTCAAGAAGTCCGACCCGCAGCTGCTCGAGCCGATCATGGCTGTCGAGGTCGAGACCCCCGAGCAGTACATGGGCGACGTTATGGGCAACCTCTCCGGTCGCCGCGGCAAGATCGAGGGCATGGAGGATCGCAAGAACAGCAAGCTCATCCGTGCCAAGGTGCCGCTGGGCGAGATGTTCGGTTACGCTACCGACCTTCGCTCCCAGACCCAGGGCCGTGCATCCTACACGATGCAGTTCGACTCTTATGAGCCCGCGCCCAAGTCCATCGTGGACGAGGTCATGAGCAAGAACGCCTAAGTTCGAGCTCCCTGTTACGTAATCCGCGAGAACATCTCTCGCACTCTTTGGAGGTTTAAGTTGGCTACCCAGAAGATCCGCATTCGCCTCAAGGGCTATGATCACGAGGTCGTCGATCAGTCCGCGAAGCTCATCGTCGAGACCGCTCAGAAGACCGGCGCCCGCGTTTCCGGTCCTGTCCCCCTGCCCACCGAGCGCAACCTGTACACGGTTATCCGCTCGCCGCACGTGAACAAGGACTCCCGTGAGCAGTTCGAGATGCGCACCCACAAGCGCCTCATCGACATCCTCGACCCCACCTCGGGCACCGTTGATTCGCTTATGCGTCTCGACCTCCCCGCTGGCGTCGACATCGACATCAAGCTCTAAGCGAAATCGCTCATAGCTTACAGAGCCCCGCTGCCATTACGGTAGCGGGGCTCTTTTGTTTTGAATGGTGACCTTGGGGACCCGGGCAATGCAGCCGAATGGGTGGCTATGGCGTCTCATTTACCCATGGGGCGCAGCGACGCCTCTTCAAAATGGAAGGATCGCAAGTCGTCTTCGGTCTCGATGCACGCGCGACCAAAGTCATCGACGGTTTTAAAGATGCCTCGCGCCAGCTCGTCCCCAGCGGGGGAACGGGCGATAACGTGATCCCCAATCCAATTGAGATGACCGATGTATTCGCCGTGGACGGGCGCGAGCGGTCCGGCGTCTTCTTCCATGGCGTTGAGACGCTCTGCCCATGTGTCTACAGCGTTCACGACCGCGTGATAGACCTCCTTGAGTAGCACATCGACGGCGGGAACATTCTCGTTGAGGTCCGAGAGACCGATTGCCGGCAGGCCGCCATCGGGCACTTCCTGGGGCGTGTAGTTTACGTTGACGCCAATGCCGCAGACGGCGAAGGGCTTGCCCTCGATGTCACGAGCCGCCTCGACTAAGATACCGCCGAGTTTGCGCCCTCGCGCGACGAGGTCGTTGGGCCATTTGAGGCCGATCTCGTTAGCGAGACCTTGCGCCTCGAGCGCGTCGAGCACCGCTAGGCCGCTGACGGCCGCAAGACCAGAGTACTTGGCGGGATCAACACGTGGACGTAGGACAATCGAGAGCAACAGGTTGCCGGCGGTTGAATCCCACTTGTGGCCGCGTCGGCCGCGTCCTGCTGTCTGAGCCCGGGCGGCAAGTCCTGTGCCGTGCGGCGCTCCTTGTTTTCCTGCTTCGAGCAGGTCATCGTTGGTCGATCCGGTTACGTCGACTATCGTTAATTGGGCATCCATAGCGGCTGCTACCTCCTTAATGAATAAGTGAATAACGCAATGATGTCGTGAGGCAGACACAATGTGAAGCCTTTGTCGCATTTGGACAATTTAATGTTAACACGTCAACAAAGACTGAAATGCGCTATCCTCTCTTGGTCGATGTAAACACGTCAACAACTCAAAGGAGGTTAGTGATGGGTTTCACGATACTGGGAACGGGCTCGGCACTTCCCGAGCACAGCGTTTCCAACGACGAGCTGTCCGAGTTCCTTGACACCTCGGATGAGTGGATTTTTACCCGCACGGGGATCAAGAGCCGCCATGTGTGCACCACCGAGTCACTCGACGATCTTGCCGTGGCAGCGAGCGAGCAAGCGCTCCAGACGTCCGGAATCGATGCGAGCCAGTTGGATCTTATCGTCTGTTCGACGACGACGGGCGATCATCTCGTTCCTGCCGAAGCGTGCGCCGTTGCCGAACGCCTGGGTGCCACATGTCCTGCATTCGACGTTTCGGCGGCTTGTGCCGGCTTCGTATTTGCGCTCGATGTCGCCGAGGGCTATATCGCCCGCGGTCGCGCCAAGCACGTGCTGGTCGTAGCCGCCGAGCAGATGACGCGCGCGCTCGATTGGACCGACCGTGCCACGTGCGTGCTCTTTGGCGATGGCGCGGGTGCTGCGGTCATAGGGGCTGGGGGAGAGAATCCCCTTGCTGTTGAGCTTTCGACGGCGCCCGACGTCGAGACGTTGCACGTTCCCGGTCTGGTCGGCAACTCGCCGTTTAAGGCTTCCGCAGATAGCGAGAGCGTGCTGTCCATGAATGGCCGCCGCGTGTTCAAGTTCGGCGTCAACGCCATCTGCGACACGGTCCATAAGCTTGCGAGCGATGCGGGCATTTCGGTCGAAGACATCGACCATTTTGTATTCCATCAGGCTAACGAACGAATCCTGAGTCAGGCGGTCAAGCGCCTGGGCGTGCCGGACGAGCGCGTGGTTCGCACGTTGCGCGAGACCGGCAACATTTCGAGCGCATGCATTCCGCTTGCTCTCGATCGACTGGCAAATACCGGCGCGCTGCACGCGGGCGACACCATCGCCCTGGTCGGATTTGGCGCCGGCTTGGATGTAGGTGGCTATCTACTTCGCTGGAAGTAGTTGCACATAGGAAATGAAAACGCCCCTAGGGCACAAACAAAGGAGAACTACCATGGCAGATCAGAAGACCTTCGAGCGCGTTTGTGACGTTATCCGCGAGACGGCCGGCCTTGACGATGTCGAGATGAAGCCCGAGTCCACGCTCGAGGAGATTGGTCTCGACAGTCTGGGTACCGTCGAGATCCTCGTTGCCGTCGAGGACGAGTTTGGCATTGAGCTCGATACCGAGGAGAACCCCAAGACGGTCGGCGAGTTCGTCGATACGGTCGAGGCGGCATTGGAGAAGTAGTGATGCTCAAGTCTCCTCTCTGCGATCTGCTCGGCATCGAAAAACCCGTGTTCCAGGGTGGCATGGCCTGGATTGCCGACGCCTCGCTGGCATCTGCCGTGTCCGAGGCGGGCGGCTTAGGCATTATCGCGGCCATGAATGCCGACGCAAACTGGCTGCGCGATCAGATCCACGAGCTGCGCGCCAAGACGGATAAGCCCTTTGGCGTCAACGTAATGCTCATGAGCCCGTTTGTCGACGAGGTCGCACAAGTGGTGATTGATGAGCGGGTGCCCGTTGTGGTGACCGGCGCCGGCAATCCCACCAAGTACATGAAGGCCTGGAGCGATGCGGGCATCAAGGTTATTCCCGTCGTGGCTTCGGTGGCGCTGGCGCGTCTCGTGGCGCGTCGCGGAGCAACTGCCGTGGTTGCCGAGGGCACCGAATCAGGCGGCCATATTGGAGAGACCTCGACGATGGCGCTGGTGCCGCAGGTTGTCGATGCGGTCGATATTCCCGTGGTTGCGGCTGGCGGCATCGCCGATGGCCGCGGTGTGGCGGCCGCCTTTATGCTCGGCGCTGCCGGCGTCCAGGTGGGAACACGCTTTCTGGTCGCAAACGAGTGCACCGTATCCGAACAGTACAAAGAGCTGGTGCTCAAGGCAGGCGACACGTCGACGCGTGCGACCGGTCGCTCGACGGGACATCCGGTTCGCGCCCTCAAGAGCCCCTTCACCAACGCGTATGCCAAGAACGAGGCGGCGGGCGCAAGCCCCGAGGAGCTTGGGGCCATGGGCACGGGCGCGCTTCGTAAAGCCGCAAAGGACGGTAATTACGAAGAGGGTTCGTATTTGTGCGGACAGATTGCCGGCATGGTCAACGAACGCCAGAGCGCACGCGAAATCGTCGACGATCTGGTCGATGGCGCCGAGCATGTCCTGAAGGGTGCGTCCGCATGGGTAGCGTAGCGTTTCTGTTTGCCGGTCAGGGTGCCCAGCATCCCGCGATGGGCGTCGACCTCATCGAGGCATCACCGGCGGCTGCCGAGGTGTTCGCCATTGCCGACGAGGTGCGCCCGGGGACCAGTGAGCAGTGCCGGAGCGCCTCCAAGGAGGAGCTCTCGCAGACTGAGAACACGCAGCCTTGCGTGTTCGTGCACGACTTGGCTGTCGCCGTCGCCCTGCGTGAGCACGGCGTGGTACCTGCCGCCTGTGCGGGATTCTCGCTGGGCGAGGTCGCCGCGCTCACCTTTGCGGGGGCGTTCGATACGCGAGCGGGCTTTGAGCTCGTGTGTGAGCGCGCGGCATTGATGGCCACGGCGGCTGAGCGTCACCCCGGCGGCATGCGCGCCGTCATCAAGCTCGATGCGGCGCAAGTCGAGGGCCTGGCAAAACAGGCCGGCGAGGACTGCTGGCCGGTCAACTACAACAGCCCTCAGCAGACGGTTGTGGCCGGAGCGCCCGGTGCGTTGCAGACCCTCGACGTCCTGGTAAAAGGGGCTGGTGGCCGGGCCATGAAGGTCGCGGTGTCGGGTGCATTCCATAGCCCCTATATGGCCGAGGCGACCTGTGGCCTTGCTGCATATATCGATGCCGGTCACGCGCCGTCCCCGTTGCTCATTCCTGTTATGGCAAATATGACGGCGGCGCCCTATCCGGCGGACCCCCAGACGGCATCGGATGTCTTGGCCAACCAGGTGAGTCATGCCGTGCGCTGGGTCGACACGCTGCATGCTCTGCAGGATCAAGGCATCGACACGTTTATTGAGGTCGGCCCCGGCAAAACGCTGTCTGGCCTGGTCAAGCGTACGTTGAGCGACGTTCGTGTGTATTCGTGCGAAACGGCCGAGCAGGTCGCAGCTATTGCCGACGAGCTCGCATAGTTCACAGGGCTGTAACCCGAAAGGAATGACATGGGCAACTTGAACAACGGCGCGCTCGAGCGCAACGACTCACGTCGCGTGGCGCTGGTCACGGGCGGCTCGCGCGGCATCGGTCGCGCTTGTGCCGTGGGCCTGGCGGAGGACGGCTTTGATATCGCCGTCGTCTATGCCGGTAGCGCAGATGCGGCGCGCGAGACGTGCGAAGCCTGTGAGGCGGCTGGCGCCACGGCGCGCGCATATCAATGTGACGTGGCCGACCCCGCTGCCGTCAACACTTGCGTGGAGACGGTCCTCAACGACTTTGGCTCCATTTGGGCGCTCGTCAACAATGCCGGCATCACGCGCGACGGCCTGCTCATGCGTATGGGCGACGATGCCTTCGACCGCGTGCTCGATGTCAATCTCAAGGGAACATTCAATATGACGCGCGCGCTCACCAAGACCTTTATGCGCCAGCGTGGCGGTTGCGTCATCAACATGAGCTCGGTTGTGGGCCTGATGGGCAATGCCGGACAGACCAACTACGCTGCCTCCAAGGCGGGCGTCATCGGCCTGACCAAGGCGGTAGCGCGCGAGCTTGCGCCCCGCGGCGTACGAGTGAACGCGGTCGCCCCCGGATTTGTCGAGACCGATATGACGGCAAAGCTATCGGATAAGGTGCGTGCGGCGTGCGAAGAGCAGATTCCCCTAAAGCGCATGGCGCGCCCCGAGGAAGTGGCCGGCGTGGTGCGCTTTTTGGCGAGTGATGCGGCTGCCTACATTACGGGCGAGGTCGTGCGCGTCGACGGCGGAATGGCGATGTAGAAACCAGGGCCGAACAACGGCTTGGATGAGGAGACCAAGATGGAACAGAGAGTTGCAATCACCGGTATCGGTGCCGTATCGCCGCTCGGTAACACGGCGCTTGCTACCTGGGCGGCCATGTGCGCCGGCACGTGCGGCATCGGCCCGATCACGCACTTCGATACCGATGCGTTTGCCGTTAAGGTGGCGGCCGAGGTCAAGGATTTTGACGGCAACGAGTACTTTGGCAAGCGTGACGCCAAGCACCTGGACCCCTGCGTTCAGTTTGCACTGGCGGCGTCGGACGAGGCCATGCACGATGCGGGCTTTGATGTCGAGGGCGCCATCGATCGCGAGCGCCTGGGCGTCTACGTGGGTTCGGGCGTGGGCGGCATGCAGACACTCGTCGACAACGTCCACACGATTGCCGACCGTGGGCCCCGCCGCGCATCGCCCTATATGATCGCGATGATGATCCCCAATATGGCTTCGGGCAATATCGCAATCCGCCACAAGGCAAAGGGCCCGACCCTGCCCGTGGTGACCGCCTGCGCGACCTCGGCCCATGCCGTGGGCGAGGCGTTCCGCGCCATCAAGCATGGCTATGCCGATGCGATTCTCGCCGGCGGTGCCGAGGCCGCAATCATCCCCGATGCCGTTGCGGGCTTTACGTCCTGCCGTGCTCTCACCACTAATCCTGACCCGTCGACGGCATGCCGTCCGTTCGATGCAGACCGCGACGGCTTTGTGATGGGCGAGGGCGCCTGCGTGCTGGTACTCGAGAGCATGGAACACGCGCTGGCTCGCGGGGCGCACATTTATGCCGAGGTCGTGGGCTACGGCAACACCGATGATGCCTATCACATCACGAGCCCCGATCCCGAGGCTGCCGGCATTGCCCGTGCGATATCGCTGGCGGTGGCCGAGGGCGACGTTAAGCCTTCCGAGGGCCTCTACATCAACGCTCACGGAACCTCGACTAAACTTAACGATTCGTCCGAGACGGCGGGCATTAAGCGTGCGCTCGGCGAGGACGCGGCACGCGCCGCGCACGTCTCGTCGACCAAGTCGATGACCGGCCACATGATCGGTGCTACGGGTGCCATCGAGGTCATGGCCTGCGCCATGGCGCTCGAGCAGGGCGTGGTGCCCCCGACCATTAACTACCACACGCCCGATCCCGCCTGCGATCTTGATTACACGCCCAATCGAGCGGTTCGCGCCGACCTTACCTGGGCGCTTTCGACCAACCTGGGCTTTGGCGGGCACAACGCCGCCATCGCGCTGCGTAGATATACGAGGAGCTAGAGCATGGATTCCAAAAGACTTGCCGAGATAGCCGATGTTATGGAAGACCGCGGCCTCACACGCGTGCGTGTTGAGGAGCCCGATGGCACCGCGGTCGAGCTCGAGCGCGCGAGTGCAGCGCAGCCGGTTGCCGTGCCCATGCCTATGCCGGGTGCCGTGACTGCTCCGGCGGTGGCTCCTGTCGCCATGCCTGCCGCCGCACCGGAACCCGCCGCGCAGGCGTCTGCCGCCGCACCGGAGCCTAAGGGCACAGAGGTGACCGCTCCCATGGTCGGCGTTTTCTATGCTGCCCCGGCGCCGGGCGACGAACCGTTTGTGCACGTGGGCTCCAAGGTCAAGGCCGGCGAGACCCTCTGCATCATCGAGGCCATGAAGGTTCTCAACGAGGTGACGGCAGAGGCGGATGGCGAGGTGCTCGAGATCTGCGTGGCCGACGGTGACCTCGTGGAGTTTGGCAGCTGCCTCATGAGGATCGGATAGGTGATATCCATGAACAAAGAAGAGCTCAAGAAGCTGTTGCCGCATCGCGAGCCGATGCTTTTGCTCGACGAAGCCGAGCTGGTGGGCGACGAGGCCCACGGCAAGATCACGATTACGGGCGACGAGTACTTTTTGCAGGGGCATTTTCCGGGAAACCCGGTTGTCCCCGGCGTGATTCAGTGCGAGATGCTTGCCCAGAACTGCTGCGTGCTGCTGATGGGCGATGAGGAGGCGCGCGGCGCGACGCCGTTCTACACGAGTCTGGACAAGGTGCGCTTTAGGCGTCCGGTGCGCCCGGGCGACACGGTTGATCTGGTGTGCTCCATCACGCGTGCGCGCGGGCCGTTCCGCTTTGCGACGGGTACTGCGAGCGTCAACGGTGAGGTTTGCTGCCGCGCCGATATGTCTTTTGCACTCATGCACGAAAGTTAAGGAAGGCTTCATGTTCGACAAAGTGCTCATCGCCAACCGCGGCGAGGTCGCGGTCCGTGTTATCCGCGCGTGCCGCGATATGGGCATCAAGACCGTCGCCGTCTACTCCACGGCCGATGCGGACGCGCTGCACGTGCAGCTTGCCGACGAGGCGTATTGCATCGGCGGCCCGCGTCTTGCCGAGAGCTACCTCAACGACGATGCCGTGCTCACCTGTGCCGTAAAGTCGGGAGCTAAGGCGATCCATCCCGGCTATGGCTTCTTTTCCGAGAAGGCGAGCTTCGTGCGCGACTGCGACAAGTATGGCCTGGCGTTTGTCGGTCCTTCGGCCGAGGTGATCGACAACATGGGCGACAAGGACGCCGCACGCCGAACGGCTGCCGCGGCGGGCGTGCCCATCGTTCCGGGCTGCGATTTGCTCAAAAGCCCTGAGGAGGCGACGGCCGAGGCCGAGCGCATCGGCTGCCCCGTGCTTATTAAGGCGCGGGCGGGCGGTGGCGGTCGTGGTATTCGCAAGGTCGAGCGCGTGGAAGACGCGGCAAAGGCCTTTATTGAAGCACGTGCCGAGGGCGAGGCCGTTTTTGGCGACGGCGAGTGTTACATGGAGAAGTTCGTCGCGCCGGCGCACCACGTTGAGGTGCAGATTATGGCCGATAAGCAGGGCCATGTGTTTTCGCTCGGCGAGCGTGAGTGCTCGGTGCAGCGCCGCAACCAAAAGCTGATCGAGGAGAGCCCCGCACCGTGCCTCGACGGACACGACGACATTCGTGCCCGTATGCACAAGGCGGCGCGTGACCTGGCTCGTGCCGTTGGCTATGAGGGCGCCGGCACCATTGAGTTTCTGTACTCAGATGACGGCAATTTCTACTTTATGGAAATGAACACGCGCTTGCAGGTGGAGCATCCGGTTACGGAGTTTGTGACCGATACCGACCTGGTCAAGTGGCAGCTGCGCGTGGCAGCCGGCCAGCCTCTGCCATTTGAGCAGGAGGACGTGCCGGTCCGCAACCACGCCATGGAGTGCCGCATCAATGCCGAAACGCCGGACTTTCTGCCGTCATGCGGAACGGTCACCGCGTTGCGTGTACCGGGTGGTCCGCGCGTGCGCTGGGATTCGGCCATGTTCACCGGTGCGACAGTTCCGCCGTACTACGACTCCATGCTCGGCAAGCTCATCGTGTGTGCGCCCACGCGTGACGGCGCCATTCGCAAGATGCGCTCGGCCCTGGGCGAGCTCGTGATTGAGGGCGTGAGCGAAAACAGCGAGCTTCAGCTCGACGTGCTGGCAAACGGCGAGTTCTTGTCGGGCATGTATCACACCGATCTGATGGGGCATCTCTATGCTGATGAATAGAAAAGCGAAGACGGTCAATGTCCTTGAGGGGCCGATGACCGAGTCGTGCGCCGAGTTTCCCGCGCGCCATGTGTTTATCAAGTGTCCGGAGTGCCGCCGTGTGATCGATGAGGCACGCCTGCACGACAACCTCGAGGTCTGCCCTCGTTGCGGCAAACACTTTCGCGTGAGCGGTCGCGCGCGCATGCGCATGACGGTCGACGAGGGCACGTTTGAGGAATGGGATGCCAATCTGGCGTCGGAGGACTTCCTCTCGTTTCCCGGCTATGCCGACAAGCTTAAGAGCGTGAGCGAGCGTTCGGGCGAGCGCGATGCCGTTGTGTGCGGCAGGGGCAAAATCTGCGGTTGCGATACCGCGCTCTTCTTTATGGACGCCAACTTTATGATGGGCTCGATGGGTTCCGTGGTGGGCGAGAAGATCTGTCGCACATTTGAGCATGCGACCGAGCTGGGATTGCCAGTTGTCGGCTTTACCGTTTCGGGCGGTGCGCGCATGCAAGAGGGCGTGACATCGCTTATGCAGATGGCCAAGATTTCTGCGGCGGTTAGGCGCCATAGCGAGGCGGGCGGCCTGTATATCACGGTGCTCACCGACCCCACGACCGGAGGCGTAACCGCGAGCTTTGCCATGGAGGGCGACATTATCCTGGCCGAGCCCGATGCCCTGACGGCATTTGCCGGCCCGCGCGTGATCGAGCAGAACATGCATAAGCGACTGCCCAAGGGATTCCAGCGCTCCGAGTTTTTGCTGGAGCACGGCTTTTGCGATGCCGTTGTTCCGCGTGGCGAGATTGCGCTCACGGTAGGCGAGCTGCTGGCGCTGCACGAAGGGCACGCGCCCGGCCTGGGGGCACCGCACGAGATCGTGCATACGGGTCGCCGCGGCAAAAAGCTGGGGCACTTGTTTAAGCGATCGGCGGCACCAAAAACCGCGCTCGAGATTGTCAAGCAGACCCGCTCGGCAGATCGTGCCACGGCGGGTGAGATAATCTCGCTGGGCCTGGATGGATTTGTGGAGCTGCACGGCGACCGTTACTTTGGCGACGACGCCGCTGTGGTGGCTGGCATTGGCTGGAAAGACGGACGCCCCGTAACGGTCATCGCCATTGAGCGCGGCACCACGACCAAAGAGCGTATGCGCCGCAACTTTGGCATGGCGCATCCCGAGGGCTACCGCAAAGCGCGTCGCCTTATGCGCCAGGCCGAAAAGTTTGGTCGACCGGTTCTGTGCCTGGTCGATACTTCGGGCGCGTTTTGCGGCATCGGTGCCGAGGAGCGCGGTCAGGGCGAGGCGATTGCCCAGAATCTCATGGAGATGAGCGGCCTTAAGACGCCGATTGTCTCGGTGGTGACAGGCGAAGGCGGCTCTGGTGGCGCGCTGGCGCTGTCCATGGCCGACCGCATCCTGATGCTCTCGAGCTCGGCCTATTCGGTCGTGAGCCCCGAGGCCTGTGCGTCGATCCTGTGGAAGGATACCGAGCGCGCGAATGAGGCCGCCGAGGCGCTGAAGCTCACGGCTCCCGATCTGTTGGCGCTCGGCATCATCGACGGCATTGTCGACGATAGGGGCCTGTCGCATGAGGAGATCGCCGGCGCCGTCATGTCCTCGGCATTTGATGCCTTCGATACGCTTGGGCGGCTCGACGACGCGACCCTCGCAAACCTCCGCTACGAAAAGTACCGCGCAATCGGTCGGTACAGCACGATGTAACAAAGGGACAGTCCGCATGTCACATTGGGAAAGGGTTCCTGTGTCACAAGTTTCTAACACCTCGTTTACAACGACGGTTTCATCAAACGCCATGGCCGTGGTGGACTATCTGTCCAAAAGCATGATGTCGGCGCTGCCGTTTATTGTCTGCGCGGCGTTGTTCCGCACCGTCGCCGTCATTATGGGCGAAGGCATGCTGGGCCTATGGTCTGCCGATTCCGAAATCTATCGCCTGTTCTACAGTTGGCTCTATAACGCCGGCTACTACTTTTTGCCCATTTATCTTGGTTGGGCGGCCGCCCGCCAGCTCGGTTGCTCGGAGCAGCTGGGCATGATGCTGGGCGGCGTATTGATTGCGCCCGATCTGCTTAAGCTCGTCGATGCCGCATCGACGACGGGGGCATCGATGACTTCCGTGTATGGCCTGCTTCCCGCGCCGGTCAACGATTACACGACGACTGTTATTCCGGTTCTCATCTCGGTACCCGTGCTTTGGCGAGTGGAGTGTTTCTTTCGGCGCGTTATCCCTCAGGCCGTGGCGTTTTCGTTCGTTCCGTTTGCGACCATGCTCGTCATGGTTCCGGTTTCGCTGTGTATCACGGCACCGGCGGGCAGCTATCTGGGCATGCTGTTGGGCCAGCTTATGTTTATGCTTGGCAATTCCGGTGGCATCGTGTCGCTGCTCACGCTCATGGGGCTTGCCGCGGGCTGGGAGTTCCTAAAGATCGCGGGCGTCAGCAACGTCGTCCTATCGCTCGCCTACGCGCAGTTTATGAGTGTGGGAACGGATTCGTGCATTCTGATCGCCGCGACGATGGCAACGTTTGCCGTTTGGGGCATGCCCTTTGGCGCGTCGCTCCGCGTTGCGGATAAGGACGAGAAGGCGCTCATGCTGGGCTATTCGATCTCGGGTGTTCTTGGCGGCGTAAGCGAGCCGGCGCTGTACGGTTGCGGCTTTAAATATGGCAGGTGCCTGACGTACATGGCCATTGGTGGTGCCGTCGGAGGCCTTGTTGCGGCCGTGGGCCACGTTACGGCCTATACCATCGGCATGACGAATGTCCTCATGGTCATTGGCTTTGCCACAGGTGGTTTTTCGAACCTGCTGTGGTGCTGCGTTGCCGGCGGCACGGCATTTGCGGTGTCTGCGGCGCTGAGCTACTGCTTTGGCGTGGTGCCGGCGAAGGGGCAGGCGGCAGGAGACGGAGCCGATTCGCCCAAAACCTCGAAGAGCGTGGCCGAGGCAAGCGCATAAATCGATCGACAAAGGGGCAGTCCCGCATGTCACATTCCAAGGCCGCGGCCCGTGTGGGCTGCGGCCTTTTTGTATCTGGGGAACAAAGTGGCTACACTACAATCCGGTCAAGCAATAGATATATAAGTAGTACCGTGGGGGCGGATGCAGATGGTCGAGTGGATTGTTAGGCGCGCGCAGGGCGATCGTGCGCGTGTGGGCACGTTAGCGGGCATGGTGTGTATTGTCGCCAATGTGGCGCTATGCGCTGCAAAGGGTGCCATTGGTGTGGTTTCGGGATCGGTTTCGATTGTGGCGGATGCCATGAACAACCTGTCCGATGCCAGCTCGAATATCGTGAGCGTGCTGGGCTTTAAGTTGGCGAGCAAGCCGGCCGACCCCGAGCATCCTTACGGCCACGGTCGCTACGAGTATCTTTCGGGATTGGTCGTGGCGGCCCTCGTGCTGCTGATTGGCGTTGAGCTGGTGAAGTCCTCGGTTGAGCGCGTCATCCACCCCGAACCTGTCGAGTTCTCGCTTGCCCTGGTGGCAGTTCTAGTGCTCTCGATGGTCGTTAAGCTGTGGATGGCGGCCCTCAACCAAAAGCTCGGCGATCGCATTGAGTCCGAGACACTGCATGCGACCGCGCAAGATTCCAAGAACGATGTTCTTGCCACAGGCGCCGTGCTGGCGTGCGCAATTGTTTCGCAGGTGACGCACATCAATCTTGACGCATGGGTCGGCCTTGCCGTTGGCGCTTATATTGGCTGGAGCGGCTTTGAACTCATCCAGGATACGGTGAGTCCGCTTTTGGGCCAGACGCCCGATCCTAAGCTGGTCAAGCACATTCGAGACAAGATCATGAGCTACCCCGGCGTTTTGGGCGTTCACGATCTGATGGTTCACGACTACGGCCCGGGCAGGAAGTTTGCAAGTGCACATGCCGAGATGGCAGCCGAGGCCAGCCCGCTGGAAAGTCACGACACGCTCGATAACATCGAGCAGGCGTTTAGGAACGAAGACGGCATGATTGTCACGCTCCATTACGACCCCATCGTGACCGACGATCCCAAGGTGGCGAGCGTGCGTTTACGCATTAACGCCATGGCTCAACAGATCGATAGCCGCCTTTCAATTCACGATCTGCGCTGTGTGCCGGGCCCTACGCACACCAACGTGATCTTTGACTGCGTGCGGCCCTCGGATCTGCAGATGAGTGCCGAGGACCTAAAACACGAGTTGGCACAACGGGTCGAATCGGAATATCCCAAGTCGGTTGCCAAGATTACGATCGACGAGGACTATGTCGGCCATACCCACGAGTAAGGTCACGCCGATAAAGCAACTGATGCAGAAGGGGAGAGCATGAAGCGCCTATACCTACTCCGCCACGGCCAGACGGAATTCAACGTCAAAAAGCTCGTCCAGGGTCGCTGCGATTCTCCGCTCACCGATCTGGGCCGCCAGCAGGCACGGGCGGCAGCCGCATGGCTCAAGGCCCACGGCGTCGTTCCCGACAAAGTGGTCTCATCACCCTTAGGCCGAGCCATGGACACAGCTCAGCTCGTCGCATGCGAGCTCATCGGCCCGGATGCAGCAGTCGAGCCCTGCAAAGGCATTATCGAGCGCTGCTACGGCACCTTCGAAGAAGGCCCCCACGACGCCCTCCCCACCGACGTCTGGGATCCGGGCGAGGACCTGGTCCCCTTCGGAGGAGAAGGAAGCCGCGCGCTGCAAGAGCGCATGGTAGACACTCTCACCGATATCATGGGCGTCGAGGGCATCGAAACCCTCCTGGCAGTAAGCCACGGCAGCGCCAGCCGCCAATTCATCAAGGCTGCAGCCCCAGAGGGCTTCGAGCTCCCAGCAAAACTCCCCAACTGCGCCATCATGATCTTCAATTTCGATGAGGCAAAGCCACAAGCAGAAGGCGAGCCAATGCAATGCAAGTTCACCCTCCAGCAAATAGTGGACCCTCAACAAAGTAATTAGCTGAGCGAGCAAGGTTTAGCAGACATCAACGTGGCGTTCCCAGTGTGCGGCGGAGGGGGCGGGCCTGAGACATATTAAGGTTGTCGCGAGTTCCGCACGAACAGGAGAGCACTTAATGTGCTCTCCGTCGTGAGCAGGACTGTAGAGCAGCAACCTTAATATGTCTCAGGCCCGCCCCCTCCGCCGCACACTGGGAACGTGCCACGCACTTTACCTGCGTAAACAATGTGAGTGAAATATGAATCTCGATGGATACGCCCGCAGCCGTGTATACTAAACAGCTGTGTGAAACCAGGGGAGTATTCTGGCTGGACAAAATGCCTGCTTAATAGGGTTGTCAGGTAGTCCGGGCGAAATACAAGGCTGGGGAGCACGTCGTGTAAGTAGTGGTCCTCTAGGGGCGTACGCTCGGTGGTGTACGCATTGTCCCAAGACCACGCGAGAGTTGGGATCATATCTTGATCAGCATGATTCTCGGCCGCAAGATTGGCATGACCCAGGTTTGGGACGAGGACGACAACGTCGTTCCCGTCACGGTCATCCAGGCTGGCCCCTGCGCTGTCTCGCAGGTTAAAACTCAGGCAACCGACGGCTATGATGCCGTCCAGATCGGTTTCGGCGACATCAAGGCCAAGAACGTGAACAAGCCCATGGCTGGTCACTTCGCCAAGGCTGGCGTCGAGCCTGTCCGCTTCCTTCGTGAGGTCCGCGTCGAGAACGGCGAGGAGCACAAGGTCGGCGAGGTCGTCACCGTCGCTGATTTCGCTGATGTCGAGAAGGTCGACGTCATCGGTACCTCCAAGGGTAAGGGCTTCCAGGGTCGCATCAAGCGCTGGGGTCAGCGCCGCGGTCCTATGACGCATGGTTCTCACTTCCAGCGTCACCCCGGTTCTATCGGTCAGTGCGCCTATCCTGCGCGCGTCCTCAAGGGCGTCAAGATGGCCGGTCACATGGGTAACGAGCGCGTTACCGTCAAGAACCTTTCCGTTGTCCGCATCGATGCCGAGCAGAACCTCATCTTGGTCAAGGGCGCTGTCCCGGGTGCCAAGAATGGTCTCGTCGCCATCCGTATGGCCTAAGGGCCCAGCCCATTTAGCCCAGCGTCATACCAAGGAGAACACTTAAATGGCAAAGTTTGAAGTAAAGAACAGCGAGGGCAAGAAGGTCGCCGAGGCCGAGCTCGCCGCTGAGGTGTACGGCATCGAGCCGAACATCCACGTTATGCACCACATCGTCAAGTGCCAGATGGCCTCTTGGCGTCAGGGCACCCAGTCCGCTAAGGGCCGCTCTGAGGTTTCCGGTGGCGGCAAGAAGCCTTGGCGTCAGAAGGGCACCGGCCGTGCCCGCCAGGGTTCCATCCGTGCTGCCCAGTGGCGTCACGGTGGCGTTGTCTTCGCCCCCAAGCCCCGTTCCTACGCTAAGCGTATGAACAACAAGGAGGTCAAGCTGGCTATGCGCTCCGCGCTGTCCGCCAAGCTGGCCGATGGCGAGCTCGTGCTCGTCGACGACTACGGCTTCGAGAAGCCTTCCACCAAGGCTGCCGTTGCCATGCTCAAGGCTCTCGGCCTTGAGGGCAAGCGTCTGACCATCATCGTTCGCGATGAGGACGTCAACGCCTACCTGTCGTTCCGCAACATTCCCAAGACGTTCATCATCACCGCCGACGAGGCCAACACCTACGATCTCGTCAACAACAACGCCGTGCTGATGCCCGCCGACATCGCCGCTCACTTCGGGGAGGTGCTTGCTTAAATGACCGCCCACGAGATCATCATCCGTCCGATCGTGTCCGAGCGTTCCTTCTCCGGCATGGAGCAGAACAAGTACACGTTCGAGGTCGCCAAGGATGCTAACAAGTATCAGATCAAGGACGCTGTCGAGGAGATCTTCGGCGTCAAGGTCGTTCGCGTGAACACCCTGACGGTCAAGCCCAAGACCAAGCGCGTGCGCTATGTCGCCGGCAAGACCCGTTCTTGGAAGAAGGCCATCGTCACGCTGGCCGAGGGCGACACCATCGAGGTCTTTGGCAACCAGGCCTAAGACTCGCTGCTGTTGAGTGAGCTCATGCCTCCCAAATAGGGGAGGCGGGAGCTCAAGGTTTTGGGCGTATAAAATGGACACGCCCGGAACCGTGTATACGTCCGGTGTCATCGCACCCGAGGCAGAACCTCGAATCCCTGTCTGCGATGGCTAACGGATTCCTATTGAAAGGGATTGTAATGGCTGTAAAGCACCTTAAGCCGACCTCCGCTGGTAGGCGTTGGCAGACGATCTCCGACTTCTCCGAGATCACCTGCACCAAGCCCGAGAAGTCTCTTCTCGAGCCCCTGCCCAAGAAGGCCGGTCGTAACAACAACGGCCGCATCACCACCCGCCACCAGGGCGGCGGCGTGAAGCGTCGTTACCGCGTGATCGATTTCAAGCGCAACAAGGACGGCGTGCCCGCCAAGGTTGCCACGATCGAGTACGATCCGAACCGTTCCGCTCGCATCGCTCTGCTGCACTACGCTGACGGTGAGAAGCGCTACATCCTGGCCCCCAAGGGCCTCGAGGTCGGTCAGACCATCATGTCCGGTTCTGACGCCGACATCAAGCCGGGCAACGCTCTGCCCCTCGCCGACATCCCCGTCGGTACGCTCATCCACGCCGTCGAGTTTCAGCCGGGCAAGGGTGCCGCTATCGCCCGTTCCGCCGGTAACTCCTGCCAGCTGATGGGTAAGGAGGGCAAGTACGCTATCGTCCGTATGCCTTCCTCCGAGATGCGCCGCATCCTCGTTACCTGCCGCGCCACCGTCGGTGAGGTCGGCAACGCCGATCACTCCAACATCGTCATCGGCAAGGCCGGCCGTAAGCGTCACATGAACGTGCGCCCGACCGTCCGCGGTACCGTCATGAACCCTGTCGACCACCCGCACGGCGGTGGCGAGGGCAAGAACCACACCTCTGGTCGTCCCTCTGTTACCCCCTGGGGTAAGCCGACGAAGGGCCTTCGTACGCGCAAGAAGAAGAAGGTCTCGAACCAGCACATCATTCGTCGCCGTAAGAAGTAATTTCGGATACCGAGTTTTAGGAGAAAGCACTTATGAGCAGAAGTCTCAAAAAGGGCCCGTTCGTGGAGACTCGCCTTCTCTCGCGTATCACCGCGATGAACGAGGCTGGCAAGAAGGACGTCGTGAAGACCTGGTCCCGCGCGTCCACCATCTTCCCCGAGATGGTTGGTCACACCATCGCCGTCCACGACGGCCGCAAGCATGTGCCCGTGTATGTTACCGAGTCCATGGTTGGTCACAAGCTCGGCGAGTTCGCGCCGACTCGTACGTTCCGTGGCCACAAGGCCAAATAGGGGGTTAACCGTAAATGGCAACTAAGTCTATTGAAACTGAGGCCACCGAGGTTCGCGCCGTCGCTAAGTACGTGCGTGTTTCCCCCAGCAAGGCCCGCCTGGTGGTCGATCTGATCCGCCGCAAGCCTGTCGCTCAGGCCTTCGACATCCTCCACTTCTGCGACCGCGCCGTCGCCGTGGATGTCGAGAAGGTTCTCCGTTCCGCCGTTGCGAACGCCGAGAACAACAACGGTCTGCGTGCCGACAACCTGGTTGTCGCCGCTGCCTATGTTGACGAGGGTCCGACGCTTAAGCGCATCCGTCCCCGCGCCAAGGGTTCCGCTTCTCGCATTCTGAAGCGTACTTCCCACATCACCGTCGTCGTTGCTCCTCGAAAGGAGGCGTAAAGCTGTATGGGTCAGAAAGTCTACCCCACCGGCTTCCGTCTTGGCATCACCGAGAACTGGCGCTCCCGCTGGTTCGCAGAGAAGGATTACGCTAAGACCCTCGGTAACGATCTCGAGATCCGCAAGTACCTCGAGAAGCGTCTTTCCCGCGCAGCTGTCTCCCGCGTCGAGATCGAGCGCGCTGGCGACAAGGTGAAGGTCATCATCCTCACCGCTCGCCCCGGCGTTGTCATCGGTAAGAAGGGTGCCGAGATCGATACCCTCCGCACCGAGCTCGAGAAGGTCGCTGGCGTCTCCAAGGGCCAGCTCTCCGTCGACGTTGTCGAGATCAAGCGCCCCGAGCTCGACGCCAACCTCGTTGCTCAGTCCATCGCTGAGCAGCTCGAGGGCCGCGTTGCCTTCCGTCGCGCTATGCGCAAGGCTGTCCAGTCCGCCCGCAAGGCCGGCGCCAAGGGCATCCGTATCCAGTGCTCCGGTCGTCTCGGCGGTGCCGAGATGGGCCGTCGTGAGTGGTACCGTGAGGGTCGCGTGCCTCTGCACACCCTCCGCGCCAAGATCGACTACGGCACGGCTGTCGCCAGCACCACTATGGGTGCCTGCGGCGTGAAGGTCTGGATCTACCTGGGCGAGAAGCTCCCGGGCCAGCCTGTTCCCAACCCTGCACTCGAGGGCTCTTCCCGTCCTCGTCGTCGTAACTCCGAGAGGAGGGGTCAGTAGTGCTTGCCCCTAAGCGTATTCTTCACCGCAAGGTGCAGCGTGGCTCCATGAAGGGCCAGGCCAAGGGTAATACCGAGCTGCATTTCGGCGAGTTTGGTATCCAGGCTCTCGAGGCCCATTGGATCACCAACCGTCAGATCGAGGCCGCTCGTATTGCCATGACCCGCTACATGAAGCGTGGCGGTCGTGTCTACATCACGATCTTCCCCGATAAGCCCATCACCAAGAAGCCTGCCGAGACTCGCATGGGTTCTGGTAAGGGTAACCCCGAGGAGTGGGTGGCCGTCGTCAAGCCCGGCCGCATCATGTTCGAGGTCAAGGGCGTGCCCGAGGAGGTCGCTCGCGAGGCTCTGCGTCTTGCACAGCACAAGCTTCCCATCAAGACCAAGATTGTTGCTGCTAAGAACGCTGAGCAGCGCATCGAGAAGGAGATGGCTGAGGAGGCCGCTCTCGAGGCCAAGTGGGCTGCTGAGGACGCCGCCGCCGCCAAGGAGGAGAACTAATGAAGCCCGCAGAGATTCGTGAGCTCTCGGACGCTCAGCTCGTTGAGAAGCTGAAGGAAATGCGCGCCGAGCTCTTTAACCTTCGTTTCCAGATGGCCACCAGCCAGCTGGACAACACCGCTCGCGTCAACACCGTGAAGAAGGACATCGCTCGCGTCCTCACGGAGCAGCGCGCCCGCGAGATCGCAGCGGAGAAGTCCGCTGTCGCCGAGTAGGACCTAAGGAGAGAACATGACTGATTCGCGTAACTCGCGTAAGGTCCGTACGGGTGTCGTTACCTCCGTCTCCGGTGCCAAGACCATTGTTGTCACCATCACCGAGCGCAAGCGTCACCCCAAGTACGGCAAGATGATGACCAGCTCCAAGAAGCTGCACGCTCACGACGAGGAGTGCACGGCTGGCGTGGGCGACACCGTCCGCGTTATGGAGACCCGTCCTATGTCCAAGATGAAGCGTTGGCGCCTCATCGAGGTCGTCGAGCGCGCTAAATAAGAAGTCGCTCTTACGACTTGTACGTTTCCGAAGATGTGCGTATGCCTGGCTTGCATACCACGAGCCGCATAAAGGCTGCGCACCTCTCTTCGGTTCTTAGTTCGGAGGAACATCTACCATGATTCAGATGCAAACCATGCTGAACGTCGCCGACAACTCCGGCGCTCGCAAGATTCGCTGCATCAAGGTGCTTGGCGGTTCCAAGCGTCGTTATGCAGGCATCGGCGATGTGTTCATCGGTGCTGTCCAGGAGGCTACCCCTGGCGCCAACGTCAAGAAGAAGGACGTTGTCCGTTGCGTCGTCGTTCGCACCGTTAAGGAGATCCGCCGCAAGGATGGCTCCTACATTCGCTTTGATGAGAACGCTTGCGTTGTCATCAACAACGATGGTTCGCCCGTCGGCACCCGTATCTTCGGGCCCGTCGCTCGCGAGCTTCGTGACAAGAAGTACATGAAGATCGTCTCGCTCGCTCCCGAGACCCTGTAGTTAGGGGAGATATATGTATATCAAGAAGGGCGATAAGGTCCAGGTTCTCTCTGGTAAGGATCGCGGCAAGCAGGGCGTTATCCTGCGTGCTCTCCCCGCCGAGAACAAGGTCGTTGTCGAGGGCGTTTCGGTCGTCAAGAAGGCCGTCAAGCCCAACGCTGCCAACCAGCAGGGCGGCATCGTTTCGCAGGAGGCTCCCATCGACGCCTCCAACGTCAATCTCGTCTGCCCCGAGTGCGGTAAGGTTACCCGCGTCGGTCACGAGAAGGACGGCAAGAACAAGCTGCGCGTCTGCAAGAAGTGCGGCCACAAGTTCTAAGCTGCCCGCAACATCAAGTTGCTAGCAAAGGCCCGGATGCCACGGCACCCGGGCCTTTTTCTATCCCCACTCATTGGGTACTCATTGGGGACAGACTTAAATGAGCGGAAGTCGCTTGGCATTCATTGGGGACCATTTATTGGGGACAGACTTAAATGACCGGTCGTTGGGGGGCAGACTCTATGTGCCGGCAGTTTGGGACGGTCCTTTGATGTCTGGTGCCCCCAGAGGGGTGAAGTAATACAGCTGGCTCTGTTTTTTGGCTTCGGTGCTCCGCCCCTTTATGTTTCACAAGGATCGTCGCATGCGCATTTACGCGCATGCCTTGCGCGATAATGCGCATAGCCGCGCAAACATCTGACAACTATGGCTAAATAATGACCGATACGCAAATAAGCACGCAAACACGAGCAGATACGCGCGCAATTGTGCGAATATAGGGTTATTAGAAATGAAGGACTTCCGATGATTCAGGAGGCACATATGGCAGATTCCAAACAGGCTCCACTCGACTCCGCGGCAGCCGCAAAAGCAGCGTTCGCTTCGGTCCAGGACAAGCCATTCCCTGATGATATCTTTACGGCTCCCGAGCTTCGCTGGGCTGTGATCGGGTGCGGCGTTATCGCCAACCAGATGGCCCAGTCTCTCGCTCTTGCCGGCCGCAAGCTTGCGGGCGTCGCCAACCGTACGCTGTCCAAGGCTCAGGCTTTTGCTGAGCAGTATGGCATCGAGAAGGTCTATGAAACGGTCGAGGACCTCTATGCCGATCCGAACATCGACGCGATCTATATCACCACGCCGCACAACACGCATATTACCTACCTGCGAGCCGCTCTGGCAGCTGGTAAGCACGTGCTCTGCGAGAAGGCCATTACCCTCAATTCCGCTGAGCTCGACGAGGCGCGTGCCATCGCCGACGAGCACAACGTCGTCCTTATGGACGCCACCACGGTGCTTCACATGCCCTTGTACCAGGAGCTGCGCCGTCGCATGAATGCGGGCGACTTTGGCCGCATGAACCTCGCTCAGCTCAACTTTGGCAGCTACAAGGAGTACGGCGACCTGACCAACCGCTTCTACAATCGTAACCTTGCTGGTGGTGCCATGCTCGACATTGGCGTCTATGCCCTGTCCGTCATGCGCTTCTTTATGGCAAGCCAGCCCACTGAGGTCATTTCGCTGGGCAACACCTGCGAGACCGGCGTTGACGTTGCGGGCGGCATCGTCTGCCGTAATGCAGAGCAGCAGCTGGGTGTTGTGAGCCTTACGCTCCACTCCAAGCAACCCAAGCGCTCGGTCATTAGCTTCGATAAGTGCTATATCGAGGTCAACGAGTATCCGCGTGCCGACCACGCGACCATCGTGTGGACTGCGGATGGCCACCGCGAGGAGGTCCACGCCGGCACCGAGGCTTACGCCCTTTGCTATGAGATGGCCGATCTTGAGCAGGTCGTTGCCGGCGACGACTCCAAGCGCGAGCTTCTGGGCTATGCTTCCGATGTTATGGAGCTGATGACCAAGCTCCGCGCCGATTGGGGAGTCGTGTACCCTGAGGAGGAGTAAGCGATGCTTGCGGAAGATAGGCTCAACGCGATCGTGTCGATGGTGCAGCAGGCTGGCTCGGTTACTGTGCCAGAGCTTGCCGAAGCCCTGGGTGTGACGGCGTCTACCATTCGGCGCGACCTGCAGACGCTCGACCGAGCGCATCGCATCGCCAAGGTCCACGGTGGAGCAACGAGTCTTGAGCGCGCGCACGTGACGCGCGACCTAACGCTTAATGAGCGCAGCGACCTCCATAACGACGACAAGGAGCGTATCTGCGCCCGTGCGGCGGCGCTTGTGGAGCCTGAGAGCTTTGTATACATCGACTCGGGCTCGACGACGCTCAGACTCATCGAGCATCTTCCACACCTTGAAGATGTCACCTATGTGACCGATTCCGTGCTCCATGCTCAGCACCTTGCTTTGCGCGGCATGCGTACCGTGGTGCTGGGCGGCGAGCTCAAACCCGAGACCGAGGCGCTCGTTGGCCCCGATGCCTTGGCAACCTTAGACCGCTACAACTTCAACTGTGGTTTTTGGGGCTCTAACGGCATTGCCGCCGAGCAGGGCTTCACGGCGCCCGATATCGAGGAGGCGCAAGTAAAGCGTATCTCGATGCGCCATACGGCCAAGCGCTTCGTAATCTCGGACGTCAGTAAATTTGGCATGGTGGCGCCCGTCAAGTTCGCGGACTTCCGTGACGCAACGATTATTACCGCAGGCGATGTCCCTGCCAAGTACCGGGCAATGGACAACGTCATCACGGTCTAGCGATGAGGCAAGGCCAAAACCACTACAAAGGTGCCTGTCCCCATTGTGGTGGTTAGTAACGAAAACCGAGTAGTTTTCTCAATAGAAAAGCGGCAACGTCCATCCCGGGCGTTGCCGCTTTTGTTGTCTACCGGTTTGTCTAAATCTGTAACAACTGGACCGTTAAAAGTGGGCTAGATGTTACAGATCGAGATAATTCCGAACCGAGCCGTCCCTTTGTCTCAATCTGTAACATCTGGGACCGATTTTGCCGAGTTACTGTTACAGATTGAGATTTTCCCTTGAGGGGGATTCGAATGTCTCGATCTGTAACAGATAGACCGGAAAATGGGTTCTAACTGTTACAGATCGAGACGTTTTGGGACCGCGGCTGAGTCATTGCGGCTAAACCACCACAAAGGCGCCTGCCCTTTTTGGCGGGTTTTAGGGCTCCCAGGGGCAGGGGGCTTCGATGTGGATGTGCTCGCCGGTTACGGGATGCGTGAAGGACACGCTGTGGGCGTGGAGCATCAGGCCGCAGGGGCGCGGCGTTCCGTACAGGTCGTCGCCAACCAGGGGATGATGCTCGCTCGCCAGATGCACACGGATTTGGTGCTTGCGGCCGGTGAGCAACTCGACATCGATATACGAGCGCGTGGGCAGGCCTCGGCGGCTCTTAAGGCGCTTGAGCACCTTCACGCGCGTTTGAGACGGCTTGCCGCTGGCGCCGACGCGCATCTTGCGGCTGTCGTGGCGGTCGCGGGCGATGGGCTTGTCGATGAGCTTCTCGTTCCAGTCGATCTTGCCCTCGGCGAGCGCCAGATAGTGCTTTTCGAATGCGTGGTCGATGATCATCTGGTCAAAAGCGGGTTGCGTCTGCTTGTCGAGCGAGAACAACACCACGCCGGTGGTGTTGCGGTCCAGGCGGTTGAGCGGCTGCATGTCAGTCGCGGCAAAGCCGTCACCCATCGCCAACAAAAGGTCGCTAGCGTAGTCGGTAAGTGTGCGCTCGCCGGTGCCGTCACCGTGGACGATCATGCCAGCGGGCTTGTCGATGGCCATGAGCCAGGCGTCGCAGTAGAGGACTTGAGGTTCTTCGTTCACGCGTAAGCCTTTCGGTTAGCTAATTCCCACAAACATGCAGCCCGAGGTCGCCCCGCGCAGGCGGGCGGCGGGCTTGCGGCCGGCATGCGCTGCTTCGATGGCACGACGGACGCGGGCGACGGCACGGCCCACCTCATCTGTCTCGAGCAGCGTTCCGTCTACCATGAGACGACGCACGCCGGCATCGAGCAGCTGAGGAACCTGCGGCGTGAGGTCGATGGGGTAAGCATCGTACAGGCGAGAGCGGCCGTGGATGTCGGTACGCACCGGCATGACCTTGCCGTCGATATTCTTAAGCGAGAGCTTGCGGGCGCGAAGGCGGCAGTTGGCACAATCGTGGATGCAGCCGTTGGCAACCTGCAGAATGCAATGCTCGCTTGTCATGACGCGTGGGCGGCCAAAGACGGTGATGCCCAGAGCTGCGGGCGCGGCGGCGCCGAGCGAGACAATCTCGTCGAGCGTGATCTCGGGCGAGAGCCAAAACGCACCGGCTCCGCGCTCGGCAAGCGCCTCCATGCAGGGCGCGTTGTGAACCGGCAGGCAAGAGCGAATCTCGGCCGTGGTGCCAACCTGGGCGGCCAGGGCAAGCTCAGAGATGTTGCCAATAGCGACCGTGGCGCCGGCAACAACCCACGGGTCGACGCGTACGTGGTCAACGGCGCGGCAGACCTCGTCGAGCACGGGTACGATGCCCTGCTCAAATGCATCGGCGGGGGAGAGCTCGGCCGCATCGAGCGCGTCGGTGGTCATGTAGATGCGCGTTGCACCCTCCGCCCGCGCTGCCTCGGCGGCCTCGAGCGAGGTGACGGTGGCACAGATCTGCGGCTCATCGCGGTAGTGCTCGGGCGCGGGACGGGAATCACTGGTTGCAATCGCCGGCAGCTCGAGCGTTTTCGCGCGCTCCTCGTACGGTGCCAGAATGGTCTCTTCCAGCGCCTTACAAGCGGCGGCGCGCACCTTATGTACGGCGGAGAAGCCCATGCCACAGGCCTCGTCGAGCGCCACATCAAAGCTCGCGGCCTCAAAGGGCGAGGAACCCATGCGGCCTACATGCTCCACCAGATCGGATGCCTCGACGGCGCGCGTCTTGGCAGCCTCGACGGTAAAGCCCGTGGCCGTGGCCGTAAGCGAAGGATCGTCACAGCAGGTGAGCGTAACGGTAAACGGCTCGCCTAGACGCGCCACAACGGACACGTCTACAGAGCGGCGGCGCAGCACATCGCGTTTGAGCGCAGCGCCGGCAGCGTCAATGGCGCGCTGGCTTCGAATCACGCGCACGCGGCAGCCCTCGGGCATGCTGCGGGGCACGCGGCATTCGATGATATCGCCGGCGGCGGCATCATCGGCGGCGATGGTGGTCAGGAATTGGTCGAACTCATCGTCGTGACGAAGTTCCAGCAGGTCGCCCTTGCCCACGGGCTCAAACAGCTCAATGCGGGCGATGGCAGCGCGGCGACGGCGGTCGTCGGGCTTGAGCCCGCGCACATCGCGGTTGGCCAGACGGCTGCCCAGCACCGTGCCCACAATCTGGCCGCGGTTGTTGGAGCGCTCGTAGCTCATCATCTCGTCGCCCGAGGTGCCATTCTGGTAGGCGTGCGTGAAGTCGCGATTAAAGCAGCGCTTGAGCTGGCGCTGTCGGGCTGCATCCTCATCCTTGGAGGTCGAAACATCGGCCAGCATATCGTCAATCTGGTGACGGTACACATCGACGATGGAGTACACGTAATCGGGAGCCTTCATGCGGCCCTCGAGCTTGAGCGATGCGGCGCCGGCGTCATACAGACGGCGAACAAGCTGCGACGTGTTGGTGTCGCGCGGGCACAGCGCGCGCTCGCGACCGGCAGGGGAGAGCGAGCGGCCGCTCTCGTCGATCAGCTCGTAAGGCAGGCGACAGGGCTGAGCGCACATGCCGCGGTTGGCCGAGCGGCCCGCCATGGCAAAGCTCGAAAGCAGGCACAGGCCCGAGTAGCAAAAGCAGATGGCGCCGTGGCTAAAGACCTCGAGGTCGACATCGGGCGCGGCGTCGTGGATGGCGGCGATCTCGTCGATGGAGAGCTCGCGCGAGAGAGTCACGCGGTCGGCGCCCTGCTCGCGGCACCAAAGCGTTCCGCGGTCGTCATGGATGTTCGCCTGGGTCGAGATGTGCGTCTCGATGCCGGGCATGGCGCGCTTGACCTCAAAGAACAGACCCCAGTCCTGGATAATGAAGGCGTCGGCGCCCAGCGTTGAGCAGCGATAGATGAGTTGCAGCGCATCGTCCATCTCGGACTGCTTGATGACGATGTTGACCGTGACGTAGACGCGCGACCCGGCTAGATGTGCGGCGCGGCAGGCTTGCTCAAAGGTCTCGTCGGTAAAGTTGGTGGCCTTGCGGCGGGCGTTGAAGCTGCCCATGCCGCAGTAGATGGCGTCTGCCCCGGCGGCGAGTGCGGCGGCAAAGGGCTCGGGTCCTCCGGCGGGCGCTAAAAGCTCGGGTCTGCGGTTGGTGGTTCGACTGGCGGTTGCGGTCATATCCTGCCTTTCAAAATGCTCAGATACTCAAAAGTATAGTGGCGTCGCTGCGGTGGGCGACGCCCGCAGCCTAAGCAGGACAAAGTCTTCAGCAGCTTGGACTGGCTGCTCCACATGAGAACCGTTCAGCGGTTCGGGGAAACCGTTGGGCGATAAAATATTCTCGCAACGTGATAATAATCTTGCATCGCGCGGAAACCTTGAGTACTATCCCAATCAAGCGCGGTGTTCAGACCGAACTGTGCCTCCCGGTGTGAACACCGCGCTCACGCTCTCTCAATTGATCGTAAGGAGAAAAACATGAGCAAGACCGTCGTGTCTTCCGATAACGCACCCGCAGCCATCGGCCCGTATTCCCCCGGTATCCAGGCCGGCAACATGGTGTTCCTGTCCGGCCAGCTGGGCATCGATCCCGCGACTGGCAAGATGCCCGAGGGCGTCGAGGCCCAGGCCAAGCAGTCCCTCGCCAACGTTGAGGCCCTGCTGACCGCTGCCGGCGCTACCTTTGCCGATGTCGTCAAGACCACGGTCTACCTGGCCGACATCGCCGACTTCGCTGCCGTGAACGAGATCTACGCTTCCAAGTTCGAGGCTCCGTTCCCCGCGCGCAGCGCTTTCCAGGTTGCCGCTCTTCCGGCCGGCGGTCTGGTCGAGATCGAGGTCGTCGCCGCTCTCTAAGGCGTTGGCCACAACTAAACATGACATGCAAAAAGACCCTGCAGCGCGTGCGAGCTGCAGGGTCTTTTATCAAGTGACGGATCGCTTGTGGAGCCGCGCTCCATTTTGCCCGTTAGCCTTCCTTGCGGACTTTTTGCAGGTAGCGGTAGACGCTGGGCTCCGAGATGCCCAGCGCGGTGGCGGCGCAGGACACGGCGCCCTTGAGCATGAACACCCCGTTGCCGTTGAGGTGGCGAATGACGTCCACGCGGTCGCTCTGACCAAGCGACGCCACATCCAGCCCGCGCGCGCTCAGCAACTCGGCAATGCTGCGGTCGATGAGCTCCTGTGTAGACTCCGAAAGACTTTCGACCTCGATAGACGCGGGCTCCGCCTGCCTTGGCACAGCGTCGAAGCAGGCCATGAGCTGCTGAGCCATGGCGTTGATGGAGCGTACCGTGGAAAGATCGGTGTTGACGCAGAGCATGCCGACGATCTCGTTATCCTCGCGGATAAAGTACGTCGCTGACTCCAACGTCTTGCCGCCGGCACCGCGCCCCTCGTAGCCCGTAATAAACGGCAGGTCGCGATACTTGGCGTCGTGCATGATCTTGAGTGCCAGATCGGTGGCGGGACCGCCGACCTTGCGGCCGCTCACGATGCCGTTGCGAATATCAACGATGGCGTGGTCGGGATCCGAGAAATCGTGCAGCACGATTTCGCTGTTTTTGCCGAGTACCTGCTCCAGAAAATCGACCATCGGCAAAAAGCGACGTACGGTCTCGTTCACGGGCAACTCCTTTGGGTGAAATCGGAAATGTTCATAACAATTTTTTCTCATGGTAACACGGTGTCTATTGATTCACATATTCGCAGGTACATTGCGTAATACGGACGAGCGGTAGGAATTTGGCGGTAAACGGTCGACCAAAAGAAAAGTTAGATGCTATTTTGACAGGACACTTTCCTGACCTGCGGAAATGCATTGTCTCAGCTCAAGAATAGTCTGATAACAAAAAATTATTATTGAGAATGAGAAAAATCTTTAATACGATATGCAACGAAGGCACAACCTCACCCCCGCACTGCGTCACAATAGAGCGCTAGATGCGAAAACAACTACTTCGAGGATTGGTGGTCAAATGGCCCAGGAGACGGTTACGAACGGCACTGAAGCCCTGTTCACTCGCGAAGGCATGCCGCCCGTTACGGAAATGATTCCGTGTGCCCTTCAGCATGTGCTGGCATCGTTTGCCGGCATCATTACCCCGGCGGTCATCATGGCCGGCGTCTACGGCTTTAATAGCCAGCAGAGCACCGACATCATTCAGGTTGCGCTCATTCTTTCGGCAATCGACACGGCCCTTCAAGCCTTCGCTCCCTTCCGTCGCATCGGCGGCGGCCTGCCCATCGTCATGGGCGTTTCGTTCGCGTTCCTGCCGGCCCTGCAGGCCATGGGTGCCTCGGGCTTTAGCTTTGGTGCGCTGCTGGGCGGCGAGATTGTCGGCGGTGCCGTCGCGGTCCTCTTTGGTCTGGCCTACAGCAAGATTAAGTGGCTGTTCCCGCCCGTCGTGACCGGTACGGTCATCTTCTCCATCGGCGTTTCGCTGTATCCCACGGCCGTCAAGTATATGGCCGGCGGTATGGGTACGCCGCTGTGGGGCACCCCGCAGGCCTGGTGCGTCGCTCTTATCACCTTCGCCGTGGTCTTTGCGCTCGCCAACTTTGGCAAGGGCACGCTCAAGCTGGGATCCGTGTTCTTTGGCATGATCGTTGGCATGATTGTCTCCATCCCCTTTGGCATGATCGACTTCTCCAGCGTCGCCACCGCTCAGGTCTTCGCCCTTCCCAAGCTCATGCCCTACGCACTCGAGTTTGATCCCGAGGTCTGCATTACCCTCGCCGTCGTGTTCCCCATGGTCGCCATCCAGGTTATCGGCGACGTCTCCGCTGCCTGCCTGGGCTCCATCGACCGTATGCCCACCGAGCGCGAGCTTTCCGGCGCTATCGTGTCCCAGGGCCTCACCTCTATGGTCGGCGGCCTGCTGGGCGGTCTTCCCACCAGCGCCCTTGGCCAGAACGTGGGCATCATCTGCTCCAACAAGGTCGTCAACAAGTGGGTCTTTGTGATCATCGCGGCCGTCTTTGCCATCGCCGGTCTGTTCCCGCAGCTCTCTGCCGTCCTTTCCGCTATCCCGCAGCCCGTCATCGGCGGCGCGACCGTCGGCGTCTTTGGCACCATCACCATGAACGGCGTGCGCATGTTCACCCGCGAGGGCCTCACGCAGCGCACTACCACCATCGTCGGTACCTCCGTCGTCTTTGGCCTGGGTATCTGGATGGCCAGCGGTTGCCTTGCCGGCGAGGGTATGCCCACCTGGGTTTCCACCGTCATCGGCTCCAATGCCGTAACCCCCACCGCCATCATGGCCATTGTCCTTAACCTGATCCTTCCGCAGACGCCGGTCGTGGCCCAGCACATCGATGCTGCCAAGGACGCTGCCGTGGATCTGGTCTTGCCCGAGAGCAAGAAGTAACCAATTCGGTGCTATTCGTCGGCGGACGCATCGCCTCGTCCGCCGACGTCATGCGGCGCCAAGCCGCACTTCAAAGGGTTTGTCCCTTTGGTGAAGCGTTGACGGGAGAGGGCCCGTTTCCGGTGTAGGCCGGCGCTTCGCACTCCGCCATGTCAGAGGTGTCAAACCCCGCCTCTGATGTCGAAGGGAGCATCCATGCTTCTGGTCGCTAACGGTTCCGTCTTTACCCGCAACGCTCAGACCCCGTTTATTCCAAATGGTGCGGTCGCCATTGACGGAGATACGATCGTCGAAGTGGGCCCCGAGTGCGAGCTCAAGGCCAAGTACCCGGATGCCGAGTACGTCGACGCCCAGGGCAACCTCATCATGCCCGGACTCATCAACTGCCACACCCACATCTATTCGGGTCTAGCCCGCGGCCTTGCCATCAAGGGCTGCAACCCCACCAACTTCCTGGAGAATCTTGAGCAGCAGTGGTGGAAGATCGACGACAACCTGACGCTCGACGGCACCAAGGCCAGCGCCTATGCCACGATCTTGGACTCCATCCGCGACGGCGTCACCACGATCTTCGATCACCATGCGAGCTTCTGTGAGATCCCGGGTAGCCTCTTTACCATTAAGGACGCAGCTCAGGAGCTGGGCATGCGTTCGTGCCTGTGCTACGAGGTCTCCGATCGCCGCGGCCAGGAAAAATGCGACCAGGCCATTGCCGAGAACGCCGAATTTGCCCAGTGGGCCGCCAAGGAGCGTCGCGATAACGACAACCATATGATCGCCGCCATGTTTGGCGGACATGCCACCTTTACGCTTTCGGACGAGACCATGGATAAGATGGCCGAGGCCAACAACGGCCTGACCGGCTTCCACATCCATGTGTGCGAGGGCATGAACGACGTGTGGGATTCCCGCCTCAACCGCGGCGGCATCAGCCCCGTCGAGCGCCTGCTGCAGCACAACCTGCTGGGTCCCGACACCATGCTGGGCCACTGCATCCACGTGACGCCTGCCGAGATGGATATCGTCAAGGAGTCCGGCACCTGGCTCGTCAACAACCCCGAATCCAATATGGGCAACGCCGTGGGCTGCGCCCCCGTGCTCGAGTTCTTCCGCCGCGGCATCCCCGTGTGCATGGGCACCGATGCCTACACCCACGATATGCTCGAGAGCCTCAAGGTCTTCCTGATCATTCAGCGTCACAACGCCGCTATGCCCAACGTGGGCTGGTGCGAGGCAATGACGATGCTGTTCGAGAACAACGCCAAGATGGCCAGCAAGTACTTCGATCGCAAACTCGGTGTGCTCGAGGCCGGCGCTGCCGCCGACGTCATCGTCATGGACTACAAGCCCTTTACGCCGCTGAGCGAGGAGAACATCGACGGCCACATGCTCTTTGGCATGATGGGCAAAAACTGCCGCACCACCATCATCAACGGCCGCGTCCTGTACAAGGATCGCGAGTTCGTTGGCATTGATGAGGACAAGATCAACGCGTGGACCATGGCTGAGTCCAAGAAGCTCTGGAGCACGCTCAACGAACGCACCTACTAATTACAAGTAGATTCACGCGCGTCGGATGTTTCGCCGCGTTCGACGCGCGTATAGGCGGCCTCCGCGGGGTCGCCGGCGCTGTGCTAGCGCTACACCGTATTTGCGCCCGTCGCGCGGTCTCGCCGGGCGTTACAGAGAGGAGCTCATTATGAGCGACATCATGAGGCCGATCCCGTTTTCGCAGCTGATGAACTGGATCATCGAGGAGCACAAGACTCAGGGCGCCGTCTTTGGCGTGCGCAAGATGGTCACGACCAACCAGGAGGGCGCGCTTCCCATTTTTGACGAGCGCATCGAGACTCCGTTTGGCCCGGCCGCCGGTCCCAATACGCAGCTGGCCCAGAACATCGTGGCATCCTACGTGGCCGGTTCCCGCTTCTTTGAGCTCAAGACCGTTCAGGTTATGGACGGCGAGGAGCTCTCCAAGTGTGTGAACAAGCCCTGCATCGTGGCGCAGGACGAGTGCTACAACTGCGAGTGGTCGACCGAGCTCGAGGTTCCGCAGGCCTTTGCCGAGTACGTGAAGGCATGGTTTGCCTGCCACCTGATCGCTCGCGAGTACGGCCTGGGCAGCCCGGATGGTTTTGTCTTCAACATGTCCGTGGGTTATGACCTCGAGGGCATCAAGAGCCCCAAGGTCGATGCGTACATTGAGGGCATGAAGGACGCCAGCGGCTCCGAGGTTTGGAACGAGTGCCGCACGTGGGCGCTCGCTAACCTGGACAAGTTTGAGCATGTCGATGCCGCGTTTGTCGAGTCCATCCCGGCGCGCGTCTCCAACTCCATTACCGAGTCCACGCTGCATGGCTGCCCGCCGGCGGAGATCGAGCGCATCGCGACCTATCTGATTACCGAGAAGGGTCTCAACACCTACATCAAGTGCAACCCCACGCTGCTGGGCTATGAGTTTGCCCGCCAGCGTCTGAACGAGCTGGGCTTTGACTACATCGTTTTCGATGACACGCACTTCCGTGAGGACCTGCAGTGGGCCGATGCCGTGCCTATGTTCGAGCGCCTGATTGCCCTGTGCGCCGAGCGCGGCCTGGAGTTTGGCGTCAAGCTGACCAACACCTTCCCCGTCGACGTGACGAGAAACGAGCTGCCCTCTACCGAGATGTACATGTCCGGCCGTTCGCTGTTCTCGCTGACCATCGAGGCCGCCCGCCGCATTACCGAGCAGTTTGACGGTAAGCTGCGCATCAGCTACTCCGGTGGTGCCACGGTCTACAACATCCGCGCCCTGTATGATGCCGGCATTTGGCCCGTCACCCTGGCGACCGACGTGCTCAAGCCCGGTGGCTACGAGCGCTTTAGCCAGATGGCCGGCGAGTTTACCGACCTGGATGGCAAGCCGTTTGCGGGCGTCTCGCTCGAGGCCGTGACCGCGATTCAGACCGACTCGCTCACCAACCCGCTCTACAAGAAGCCGCTGCGCCCGCTGCCCGACCGCAAGGTCGCCGGCAAGAGCCCGCTTTCCGACTGCTTTACCACGCCGTGCCGCACGAGCTGTCCCATCCAGCAGGATATTCCCGCCTATCTGGCGGCTGTTGACGAGGGCCGCTTCGAGGACGCGCTCAACATCATCATCGAGCGCAACGCCCTGCCGTTTATCACCGGCACCATCTGCCCGCATCCCTGCGGCCGCGCTTGCGAGCGTGCGTTCTACGAGCCCGAGGGTGCCCAGATTCGCGCCAGCAAGCTCAAGGCTGCCCGCGAGGCCATGACCGCCGTGCTGCCCAAGCTGCGCGCCCAGGCCATTGCCAACGACGGCGAGCACAACGTTGCCGTTATCGGTGGCGGCCCGGCCGGTCTGGCGACGGCGTTCTTCCTGACGCGTGCCGGCGTGCCCGTCACTATCTTTGAGGCCCGCGATTCGCTCGGCGGCGTGGTCCGCCACGTGATCCCCGAGTTCCGTATTGCGAGCGACGATATCTCCCACGATGCCGAGCTCTGCCTGGCCTTTGGCGCCAAGGTGCAGCTCAACGCTCGCGTGGATTCCATTGAAGAGCTCAAGGCCCAGGGCTTTACCGACGTGGTCGTGGCCACCGGTGCCTGGATGCCCGGCTCTGCGGGCTTGGGCGAGGGTGCCGAGCTCGACGTGCTGGAGTTCCTCGAGACCGCCAAGAAGGGCGAGAAGCTCGAGCTGGGCGAGGACGTCGTGGTCATCGGCGCCGGCAACACCGCCATGGATGCTGCCCGCGTGGCCAAGCGCCTGGCTGGTGTGAAGAACGTGCGCCTGGTGTATCGCCGCACCAAGAAGCAGATGCCCGCCGACGAGGAAGAGCTTGATCTTGCTCTTGCCGACGGCGTTGAGTTCTGCGAGCTGCTGGCGCCCAAGGCACTCAACGGCGCCGTGCTGACCTGCGATGTTATGGAGCTTGGCGAGCCGGATGCAAGCGGCCGTCGCAGCCCCGTCGCCACGGGCGAGACCGTCGAGCTTCCCGCCACCACGGTGATCTGCGCCGTGGGCGAGGGCATCGACGCCAGCCTGTACGATGCCGCGGGCGTCGAGCACGACCGTCGCGGCCGCCTTGCCGCCACCTCCACCGGCGTCGAGGGCGTCTGGGCTGCGGGCGACTGCCGTCGCGGTCCTGCCACCGTGGTCGAGGCCATCGCCGATGCCGCCGAGGTTGCCCGTGCCATCGCCGGCGTGGACTTTAACAAGTACGCCGACCAGAATGCTCAGGCCGGCCGCGAGGACACCTGCTACGAGCGCAAGGGGTCGCTGTGCCGCGACAAACGCAACTGCACCAAGACCCGCTGCCTGGGCTGCGGCTCGGTGTGCGAGGTCTGCTGCGACGTGTGCCCCAACCGCGCCAACGTGGCAATTAAGGTGCCGGGCCTGGCCAAGCATCAGGTCGTCCATGTCGACGGCATGTGCAACGAGTGCGGCAACTGCGCCGTGTTCTGCCCTTACCAGGAGGGTCGTCCCTACAAGGACAAGCTCACCCTGTTCTGGAGCGAGGAGGACATGGAGAACTCCGAGAACGAGGGCTTCCTGGCCGTGGACGAGGACCACTTTAAGGTTCGCGTCGCCGGCACGGTCCGCACCGTCTCGGTCGATGCCGTCAACACCGGTCTTCCCGAGGCCGTCCGCCTGACCATCAGGGCTGTGCGCGACAACTATTCGTACCTTCTTAAGAAATAGGCGAGTCTCTTATGGCCAAATCCATTCAACATAACGTGGCCTACGTTGCCTGCGGAAGCGGTTGCGCCTCCGCAGGCGGCGATGCCCGCTGCAGCGAAGGCTGCATTGGCTGTGGCGCCTGCGTCACGGCTTGCCCCCACGGTGCCATCTCACTGGTCGACGGCGTTGCCCGCGTGGACCGCTCCAAGTGCACGGGCTGCGGCCTGTGCGGCATGGCGTGCCCGCAGCGCGTGATTGCCTTCGTTCCCGGCTACCAGAACATCCTGGTGCGCTGTAACAACACCGACAAGGGCGCCATTGCGCGCAAGATCTGCGACACGAGCTGCATCGGTTGCGGCATGTGCGCCAAAAAGTGCCCTGCCGGCGCTATTCGCATCGAGGACAACTGCGCCCATATCGACGGCGCGGACTGCCTGTCGTGCGGCATGTGCGCGGTTGTGTGCCCGCATGGCGCCATTCACGACCGCACCGGCATTGCCGCCGGCGTGTAGAAGGGAATCACCATGGCACAGGAATTCACTTTTACCGTTAACGGCGTGGAGCGCACGACGACTCAGAACAAACCGCTGCTGCGCTACCTGCGGGACGACCTGCATATTCACTCCGCCAAGGACGGCTGCTCCGAGGGCGCGTGCGGTACCTGCACCATCCACGTGGACGGTGCGGCCGTCAAGGCGTGCGTGCTGACCACCGCGCTTGCCGCCGGCCGTAACATCGTAACCGTCGAGGGCCTGCCCGAGGACGTGCGCGAGGCCTTTGTGTACGCCTTTGGCGCCGTGGGCGCCGTGCAGTGCGGCTTTTGCATCCCCGGCATGGTCATGGCGGGTGCGGCACTCATCGCCGAGGACCCCGAGCCCACCGAGGAACAGATCAAGTACGCCATTCGCGGCAACGTCTGCCGTTGCACCGGCTACAAGAAGATTATCGAGGGCATTTCGCTGGCAGCCGCGGTGCTCCGCGGCGAAAAGCAGATCGACGAGGACCTGGAGCGCGGCGATGACTACGGCGTGGGCAAGCGCGCCTTCCGTATCGACGTGCGCAAGAAGGTGCTCGGCGAGGGCAAGTACCCCGACGACATCGACGAGCTCGACCAGCCGGGCCTGACCTATGCCAGCGCCGTGCGCTCGAAGTACCCGCGTGCCCGCGTGCTCTCCATCGATACCTCCAAGGCCGAGGCCCTGCCCGGCGTGGTGGGCATTCTGCGCGCCGAGGACGTGCCGGTCAACCAGGTCGGCCACCTTATCCAGGACTGGGACGTCATGATCGCCCAGGGCGATATCACCCGCTGCGTGGGCGATGCCATCGTGCTGGTGGTTGCCGAGGACGAGGCGACGCTCGAGAAGGCCAAGAAGCTCGTCAAGGTTGATTACGAGCCTCTGGAACCCGTGCGTAACATCGCCGAGGCCAGGGCTGCCGACGCTCCGCGCCTGCACGACAGCTTCTTTGCCTTTGGCAACACGGTGGAGCTCAAGGACAACGTATGCCAGAGCCGTCACGTGACGCGTGGCGACGCCGCCAAGGCGCTGGCGGAGAGCGCGTTCACCGTGACGCAGCGCTTTACTACGCCCTTTACCGAGCATGCTTTCTTGGAGCCCGAGTGCGCCGTCGCCTTCCCGTACAAGAACGGCGTCAAGGTGCAGTCGACCGACCAGGGCGCCTACGACACGCGTAAAGAGTGCGCCCACATGTTTGGCTGGGATAGCGAGCCCGAGCGCGTGGTCGTCGAGACCATGCTCGTGGGCGGCGGCTTTGGCGGCAAGGAGGACGTGTCCATCCAGCACCTGGCCGCGCTCGCCGCATATAAGTTCCAGCGTCCCGTGAAGTGCAAGCTCGCGCGTGCCGAGTCGCTCGCGTTCCATCCCAAGCGCCACGCCATGGACGGCACCTTTACACTGGGCTGCGACGCCGAGGGCAACTTTACCGGCCTGGATTGCGAGATCAACTTTGATACCGGCGCCTACGCGTCGCTGTGCGGCCCGGTGCTCGAGCGCGCCTGTACGCATGCCGTCGGCCCCTACAAGTACCAGAATACCGACATTCGCGGCTTTGGCTACTATACCAACAACCCGCCCGCCGGCGCGTACCGCGGCTTTGGCGTTTGCCAGTCCGAGTTTGCGCTCGAGAGCCTGATCGACCTGCTGGCCGAGAAGGTCGGCCTGGATCCGTGGGAGATTCGCTACCGTAACGCCATCGAGCCGGGCGAGGTTCTGCCCAACGGGCAGATTGCCGACTGCTCCACGGCGCTGAAGGAGACGCTGCTCGAGGTCAAGGATGCCTACTATGCGCATCCCGGACACGCCGGTATCGCCTGCGCCATGAAGAACGCCGGCGTGGGCGTGGGCCTGCCCGATGCCGGCCGCTGCAAGATTCGCGTCGAGAACGGCGTGGCCGTGGTCTATGCTGCCACGTCCGACATCGGCCAGGGCTGCAACACGGTCTTTTTGCAGGACGTTGCCGAGGCATGCGGCCTGCCGCTTCGCTGCATCGCCAATGGCGAGTGCTCTACCGAGAACGCTCCCGACTCCGGCACCACGTCTGGCTCGCGTCAGACGGTCGTGACCGGCGAGGCCGTGCGCGGTGCCGCCTTCCTGCTGCGCGATGCCATGCTTGACATCGAGGCCGGCAAGCATGCACCCGATGCTCCTGTGAGCGCCCATGGTGATGGCATCAAGATCGAGTACGACGACGGTCGCGCCTATCAGCTGCACACACAGGAACTCGTCGCCGGCCAGGGTATGCATCCTCAAGATCCCGCTGCCGCCATCAAGGCGCTCGAGGGCTGCGAGTTTGGGTACGTGTACCTGGAGCCGACCGACAAGCTGGGACCCGACGTTCCCAACCCCAAGAGCCACATCTGCTACGGCTTTGCCACGCATGTGGTCATTCTGGATGATGACGGTCGCGTGAGCGAGGTCTATGCCGCGCACGATTCCGGCAAGGTGGTCAATCCCATCTCCATCCAGGGTCAGATCGAAGGCGGCGTGCTCATGGGTATGGGCTATGCGCTTACCGAGGATTGGCCGCTCAAGGACTGCGTGCCCCAGGCAAGGTACGGCACGCTCGGACTGTTCCGTGCGCCCGAGATTCCGGATATCCACGCCATCTACGTGGAGAAGGATGAGCTGCTGCCCGTGGCATACGGCGGCAAGGGCATCGGCGAGATCGCAACGATTCCCACGGCGCCCGCCGTACAGAACGCCTATCGCGCATTTGACGGCAAGCTGCGTCCGGATCTGCCCATGGTGGATACGCCCTACAGCCGCGCCCGCAACCGCGGGTAGGGTAGGGCGCGGACGGCCATTGCTGACGAGCTGTTCGCGCTCAACATCAACTACATACGCTGCGCCTTTGGCCCCGGCTCCATCGCGAGCCGGGGCCCTTTGTTTGGAGTGGAAACTGCGTCCCGGATTTGGCGCTCAGAACGGGACACGCTTTCCGGATGGGATGCTTGGCGGAAACTACGGCCCAGTTTTTGGCTCCAGAACGGGATGCATTTTCCGGAACGGTCCACGTGCGGTGGTGTACCGCCCCTTTCGTGTGCGCCGCTTGTCGAATTACGTTATAGCTAGCTATATTATAGGAAGGTATAATATAGCTAGCTATAACGTAAAGGAAGGATGGTCTATGTTTGTCGGAAGAACAGCGGAAATGTCCGAGCTCAATCGACTGTATGGCACGGACTCCTTTGAGATGCCTGTGATTTACGGCCGCCGTCGTGTGGGTAAAACGCGCCTTATCACAGAGTTCATCCAAGGCAAGAAGGCTATTTACTTTCAAGCTCGTCGTACCAATGCGGAGGCAAACCTGCACGGCTTTAGCCAGGCGATACTTGCAGGCTCGGTTGGTGCTGCAGGCGTGTCGTTTCGTAGTTTTGACGAGGCGTTCGATGCATTGGTCACCATGGCTCGAACGGAGCGTTTGATTGTCGTGATTGACGAGTATCCCTATCTCGCCCAATCGAATCCCGAGATCAGCTCGTTGCTGCAAGACAAGATCGACCACTTATACAAAGAGACCAGGCTAATGCTGATCCTATGCGGCTCGTCTCTTTCGTTTATGGAGGAACAGGTGTTGGGCTACGAGAGCCCACTATACGGTAGGCGTACGGCCCAGTTTAAGATCATGCCGCTCGATTTTACGACGACCCTCGGGTTGTGGCAGAGCATGAGTCGCGAAGACGCTGCAGTTTGCTATGGTATGACGGGCGGCATTCCTGCATATATCGAGAGAGTCGATCCTGCCGCATCGCTCAAGGACAACATCAAACGTCTTTTCCTTACTCCTACGGGCTATCTCTTTGAGGAGCCGAGTAACCTGCTAATGCAAGAGTGCCGCAATCCCGAGCAATATGATGCGATCGTGCAAGCAATTGCTCAGGGGCGCTCGAAGATCTCGGAGATTGCGAGCTCTACGGGAATCCCTGCGAGCAACGTAAAGAGCTATGTGGATAAGCTGGCGTCGCTTGGGATTGTCGAGCGCGAGCTGCCCCTAAACGAGACGAGCAATAAGCGAGCCGTGTATCTGCTGAGCGACCAGATGTTTAGGTTCTGGTACAAGTTTGTTCCGCAGAACATCGGGCTGATTCAAAACGATATGGCCGAGATGGCGTATAAGCGCATTGAGCCGCACGTATCGGATTACATGGGTACGGTCTTTGAGCTTATATGCAGACAATACGTGTACGAACTCGCGCGCGCGGGCGAACTTGGTGTGGTGCCGGCAACAGTTGGCCGTTGGTGGGGAACGGACAATCGGACGCGTACGCAGGAAGAGATCGATTTGATTGTCGACGACGGAGAGGGCGCGGCGCTCTTTGCGGAGTGCAAATGGCGTAACGAACCGGCAGGCGAGGATGTTCTGGAAAAGCTCGTGTACCGAAGCGAGCTCTTTAGGCGTCAGCATAAAAGCTACGTGATCTTCTCGAAGCGTGGCTTTACGCAAGGATGTCAGGAAGCTGCGGCGAGCAGGGGAGATACCAAGCTGATTTCGTTTGCCGAGATGTGCGAGCGGAGATAACCAAGCGCGCTCTGATGTGATTGCTCGGAATGGGTCGCGCTAAGGATGCCAAGCGTAAAACCTACAATGAAAATGGCGTAAAAACTACATCTGTCATGGCGTAAAAACTACATTGAAAGTAGCGTAAAATCAGCATTGAGAATGGCGTAATTTCGCATATCGCGTGATAGAGAGGGACGGCCGTCTATGGATGCACCAAAGAGATTGACCCAAAAGGGATATAGGCCCCGGCTCATAGAGGAGCGCCTCGACACCCTTATGCGGGCGTTTGGCTGTGTGGAGATCAACGGCCCCAAATGGTGCGGCAAGACCTGGACGGCGCTCTCTCGCTCGGCGAGCGTCTCCAGGCTCGATGAGCCTGCGCAGCGTGCGGCGGCAGAGGTCGACCCAAGCCTGGCGCTCATCGGCGATGCGCCACACCTGGTCGATGAATGGCAGGAGGTGCCCGAGGTTTGGGATGCCGCCCGGCGTTTCGTGGACGCGAGCGGCAACGAACGGGGGACACTTTTGCTCACGGGCTCGACCGCGCTCAAAAGCGAGGAGCGCAGCCATGTTCGTCATTCCGGCACGGGTAGGATCGCCCGTCTGTCAATGCGCCCCATGGCCCTGTGTGAGTCGGGCGACGGCGAGCCGCTCGTGTCACTGGCAAGCCTCTTTAAGGGCGAGGATTTTGCCCCTCAGCGTCGCGAGAGCACGGTGGATGACGTCGCCCGCTGGTGCTGCAGGGGCGGTTGGCCTGCAAATCTTGGGCTTTCGGAAGATCTTGCGCGAGAGACGGCAAGCCAGTACGTGCACTCGGTGCTCGACGTCAACGTGCTGGACGAGGGCATGTCGCCCGAGCTTGCACACGGCCTTTTGCGAGCTCTTGCCATGAACGAGAGCCAGGCTGTCACGTACAAGACGCTCGTAAAGGACGCCTCGTACGGTGAGGCGGGCCCCGACGAGAGGACCATCGCTGCGTACTTGGACCTCTTCAACAGGCTCAAGCTGACCGAGGACCTGTGCGGATGGGAGCCGCCCATGCGCTCGAAGGCCCGCGTTCGCGTGCGCCCCAAGCGCTACTTCTGTGACCCGTCACTTGCGGCGGCGTTGCTGGGGGCTACCCCTGAGCGGCTGCTTGGCGATATGCAAACGCTGGGGATGCTCTTTGAGAATCTCGTCCTGCGCGACGTGCGCGTGTTCCTTTCCACCTACGGCGGTGTCGACAACAGTGTCCATTATTTCCGAGATGAGAAGGGCCTTGAGGTCGATCTGATCGTTGAGCACGACGGGCGCTGGGGAGCCATCGAGGTCAAGCTGAGTGATGCGAAAGCAGACGATGGAGCGAGAAATCTCAAGGCGCTGGAGAGGAAAGTGCTCTCCAATCCTGCCGCCCAGAATGCCGCGCCGGCGTTTTTGGCGGTCGTGGTTGGAAAGGGGAGCATTGCCTACACACGCGACGACGGCGTGGCGGTGATTCCCATGGCGGCACTTGGGGCGTAGTGGTTTTGCGGGCGTGCCGTGCTTCCTTTACCGAAAATCCATTTGGTAAACCAGATGCTCGCGGATAGAATAAAGTTGACGGCAGCCCAAGGGTGATAGCTGGGCAGCGCCGTTGCTTGGTCAAGAGGTCAGTGCCTTAATGGCAGCGACTTGTTATGCTTCGAATGCTGCTTGAGTGCCTCGGAAAGTTCGATAAGCGCCGTGAAGAGCGAGACCAAAGCAACCAAGAGCTCTACGAGCTCTGATGGGCCCGGGATGACCGCTGATTCAAGTCACCGGGCCTAAATCTTTTTCATGCATTTGAATAGAGCGGGCAACTCTCTTGGGGCCGTCTGCATGACGTGTGCCTGGCGCATGGTATTGCGCCCCACTTTCATGTCCGTACGGGCGCCTATCCTTACGGCAATGTAGCCGCCTATGTAGCAAGCGGCAGGCAACGGAGAAAGGCCCTAACCGTGTCAGCTGAAAAGACGCCGTGTATCTCGGCTATCGATACGACGAACTTTGCGCGCCAGATTGTGCTGGACTTTGAGTTTGCGCCGGTGCCAAAGCAGCGCCAGCGCCGTGGGCTGCGCAATGAGATTATTGAGGCCGGCGCCGTCAAGCTCGATTACCACGGCAACGTTATGGGTGAGTTCTCGCAGTTTGTGCAGACAGAATTTACCGAAGGCGTTGCGTATCCCGTCCGCGAGCTTACGGGGATATCGGCTGTGGACACCGCGATGGCCGATCCGCTCTATGTGGTGATCAAAAGGCTCAGCGATTGGATCGGTCGCTACTCCGCCCAGGTGGTTTGTTGGAGTGGGGCGGATCGTCGACAGCTTTTGACCGAGTGCCAGGCAAAGCACATCGACCTTTCCGCATTTCCTACGGACTGGGCCGACCTGCAGGCGTTTTACACCTCGATCATGGACGTGGGCAGCCACGGGTGTGTCTCTTTGAGTGACGCGGCGACGTGGTTTGGCATCGAGTTCGACGAGTCGACGGGTCACGCCCACAGCGCCCTAGCCGATGCGCGCGTGACCGCTAAGTTGCTCAAGCAGGTAATGGACGGGGGCTACCACGTGAGCCCACGTGCCCAGGAAGTCCGCCAGCGGTGGGGGATGGGCGAGCGAGCCCAGACACGCCTTTCCAGCAAGTGCCCCGAGCTGAGCGATCTGCTGCTGAAGCTGAAGGCGGAGGGGAGATAGGGGGCGTTCAGTTGGTAGCCGAGGCAGTTGGGACGGTCGAGGTCGCGCTAACGAAAATCCATTTGTTAAACCTGCTAGCCCTGGGTACACTGCATATCGATGGGCCCGGGATGACCGCTGATTCAAGTCACCGGGCCTAAATTCATATCTATAGGTTTAACCGAATGGCTGACAAGCCTACGGGACCTAAGATTCCATGGCATCGCGAATGGGCAGAACGTTGACTCTCGACTTCCCCTTCTATCTGCGTCAGATGGTCATTGGCTTCTGTTCCTTTGCTAGAATCAGAAGCACATTTGTATTGCATCATGCAATCGCGGGGGTTGCCAATGAAATACGCCGAGCTTGTCGACGGAGAGGCCAAGACAGGCGAGCTCAAGAGCTTTCTTGTGGATGGCGAGAACGTTGCCGTGACCATCCGCATACCTAAAAACATGCGTGATGCGGCGAAGGACGCCGCTGCGCTTTCTGGCATCAGCTTTACCTCGCTGGTAAAGATGAGCCTCATCGAATATCTGACCAAGAAGGAGAAATAGCAGTGGCGGATAGCGACGATCTTATCAAGGCCGTTGGCGCCAATATTCAAGAGAAGGCATCTCTCATTTGGAGTGCCGCCGATACCCTGCGTGGCCCCTACAAGCCTCATGAGTACGGCCTGGTCATCCTTCCTATGACCGTTATCAAACGCTTCCACGACTGCCTTGAGCCCACGCACGATGCCGTTCTCGCCGCAGCTGAGAAATACAAAGCCTTTTCCGTGAAGGACGGCTTTTTGCGCGATGCCTCCGGCTACCCCTTCTACAACACCTCTAAGTTCACCTTCGAGACGCTCAAGGCCGACCCGGAGAACATCGAGGACAACTTCAAGGACTACATCAACGGGTTCTCGGACAACGTGCAGGACATCTTGGCACGCATGAAGTTCGCCGACCAGATCGAACGCCTCTCCGACCCAGACGCCCCGCTGCTCTACCAGGTCGTCTGCGACTTCTGCAAGCCGCAGGCCGACATGTCGCCCGACAAGATCAAAGCTGTGGACATGGGCTACATCTTCGAGAACCTCATTCAGCGCTTCTCCGAGTCCTACGACGAGGACGCCGGCGCTCACTTCACGAGCCGCGACATCGTGTACCTCATGACCGACCTGCTCATTCAGGCGGACCCGCACGTCTTCGACGGCGACCGCATCACGAAGACCGTCTACGACCAGACCATGGGAACCTCGCAGATGCTCGGCTGCACCGAGGAGCGCCTGCGCCAGCTCGACGCCGAGGCCCGTGTAACCTGCTACGGTCAGGAGTTCAATCCCTTCACTTTCGGCATCGCGAAGGCGAGTGCGCTAATTCGTGGCGAGGACGACGCCAACATGCGCTTCGGAGATACCCTCTCCGCCGATAAGTTCGATGGCTTCAAGTTCGACTACTGCATTTCCAATCCACCCTTCGGTGACCCGTGGAATCCTCAGGCCCCCTCGGTGGAGAAGGAATTCAAGACTGCCGGCGGTGGACGCTTCCCCGTTGAGAAGCTTCCCGCCAAGGGCGATGGTCAGATGCTCTTCGTGCTCAACGGCCTGTCTAAGCTCAAGGACGACGGCGTGATGGCGATTGTCCAGGACGCGAGTCCGCTCTACAAGGGCAAGCCCGGCAGCGGCGAGGACAGCATCCGCCGATACGTGTTGGAGAACGACTGGCTCGACGCGATCGTGCAGCTGCCCTGCGACTCGTTCTACAACACCGGCATCGCCACCTACGTTTGGCTCTTCAGCAAGGCGAAGGCACCGGAGCATCGCGACCACGTGCTGCTCATCGACGCCTCCCGGTGCTTCGAGAAGCGCCGCAAGGGCATTGGCGACAAGAAGAACGACATCACCAAGTCCTGCCGCGACCTTATCGTCCAGGCGTACTCCGAGTATCGCGACGGCACTTGGACGGGCGCCGGGTCCAACGGACTAGAGGTCTCCGTCGAGGCGCGCCTGATGGAGACGGTCGAGTTTGGCTTCAACCGCGTTGCCGTGGAGAGCCCCGTCGTCGACGAGGACGGAGAACCCGTCCTTAACAAACGCGGGAAAATGCAGGCGGACAAGGCCAAGGAGGACACCGAGGACATCCCGCTCACTCAGGACATTGACGCCTATATCGAGCGCGAGGTACGCCCGTACAACAAGTACGCCTGGGTGGACAAGAAGAAGACCAAGGTGGGCTACACCGTCCCGTTCACGCGCGTGTTCTACAAGTACGCCGAGCTGGAGCCAGCTGACGAGATCGCCAAGCGCATCCTCGAGCACGAGAAGACGCTCGAGAAGAGCCTCAAGGCCCTCTTCGGAGAGGTGCGTTAGCAATGCGGGAGATGAAGGACAGTGGCGTCGAGTGGCTCGGCGAGGTCCCCTCGAGGTGGAAATTGCATAGGGCTAAGCGCCTGTTTAAACTCACCAACGACAGGGGCAACGATGACCTTACGCTTTTGGCAGCGACCCAGAAGCATGGCATGTGGCCTCAGGATAGGCTTGAAGGTGTTGTTCGCGTTAAGGACGATACCGACCTAAGTAGATTCCGTACGGTTCACAGGAATGATTTTGTAATCAGCCTGCGCAGCTTCCAGGGCGGCTTCGAGCGCTCCGACTTCGAAGGGGTCTGTTCGCCTGCTTACCAAACGTTTCGCTCAATAAAGCCAATCGACTATCAGTTCTATAAGTACTTGTTTAAGTCGCCGTCGTTTATTGACCATATGAATTCACTAACGTTGGGCATCCGCGAAGGCAAAACAATCAAGTTCGAGGACTTTGCAGCCCAAGTGCTACCCATGCCTCCCCTCGATGAGCAGCGCCGCATCGCGGAATACCTGGACGATAAGTGCGCCGAAATCGACCGCGCCGTCTCCACCGCCGAGCAGTCTATTGAAGAGTACAGGGCGTATCAAAACGATGTGGTTAAACGAGCCATTGTTTACGGTACGTGTAACGCTTTCAAAGTGAAAGAAAGCGGAGTCCCGGCGATAGGAAAAATGAATGCGAACTGGGGCCTCGTGATGGTGAAGCGTCTCGCTGTATTTCTCAACGGAGATAGAAGTGACAGCTACCCTTCAGGCGACGACATTCAAGAGGCTGGAATTCCGTTTATTACGTCTGGCGACCTCAATGGTCGTTATCTTCCCGACGTCTTTTCGAAGTACATTTCGCAAGATAAGTACGATTCACTTAAGGGTGTGAAGCTACGGCGCGGTGATGTCGTCTTTTGTTTGCGCGGAAGCGTTGGCAAATGCTCGTTGAACCGAACGGAGAACTGCGGCACGGTTGCTTCTTCGCTGACTGTCGCTAGACCCATTTGCTGCGCTCCCGAGTGGCTTAGCTATGCGCTTACGTGCTCATCTACCACCAATCAAGCCATGGCTACTGCCATTGGTGCAACGAGCGCAAATCTTGCCGCTAACGTATTGGCTCGGGCGTTTGTGCCATTGCCCCCTCTCTCCGAACAGCGTCTCATTGCGGACTACTTGGACGAGAAGTGCACCCAGATCGATGCCGATATCGCTGCCAAGCAGGCTATCATCACCGACCTCAAAGCGTACAAGCAGTCGCTCATCTACGAGACCGTCACCGGAAAGCGGGAGGTGTAGCCAATGGGCGATTCCTATCGTCTTCCGGGCATCGTGCTGGAGGCGTCGTCGTCGAAAACGTGGGATATTGCCGTTTCCGAATGGCACGTGGTGGGGTGCCATGACAATGGGAACACCTCCGGAGAGTGTCTTTGCGGGCATGAGGGCATCAGGTATGAGTTCACAATCAAAAATTCCGTCAACGGGAAAGAGCTCTCGCCAATAGGCTCCACCTGCATCCTTAAGTTTGAAAATGATGAGCTCAAGAACGAGGTTGAGGGCTGGAAGGCAGCGATCAAGCTGCTGGAAGCCCTTGAGGCGAGGAAGCCGGGCGTGCGACTCGATGGCATGAACAGGGATCTGTTTTCTCGACGCCTCTACGCTTTCCTTTACGAGAGGGGCGCCTTTCCGGCCAATAGGTACAACGGTTATGACGGTCGAAACGATTACGAGTTCATGGTGGATATGTTCAACAAGAGGACGGCACCGACGGAAAAGCAGCGCGCGAAGATGTACATGGTGCTAAACAAGAGCATATTTCCGTGGCTCGCTCTCTTTGGTCGCGAGTTGAGAGAGATGAGGTTGTAGCATGCCTGCGCAGACAAAGGAAAAGAACCTCGAAGAGGACATCGAGTCGTTTCTCTGCTCGCCTGAGGGCGGTTTCTTCAAGTGCGACGACAGGCATTCGCTCCTCTACGTCGAGGACGGCACCTATCAGATGGTCGGCGGCGGCTACATGGAGCATCGTGACCGTGCGCTCGACGCCGCCACCCTGGTCAACTTCATCCAGACGACGCAGCCCAAGGCGTGGGATCGCTTCGAGCGCATGTGCAACTCCGATTCCACGGCGAAGTTCGCCAAGGTCTTCAACGACGCCGTCGACCGCCTGGGTATGGTCGCGGTGCTCAAACACGGCTTCAAGCACCGAGGAATTCCTTTCAAGGTCGTATTCTTCAAGCCGGAGAGCGGGCTTAACGAAAGCGCCGCCGACCACTATGCCAAGAACGTCTGCCGCTGCATCCGCCAGTTCCACTTCGCCGAGACGGGCAACCAGACCATCGACATGGTCCTGGACGTGAACGGCATCCCCCTGGTGGGCATAGAGCTCAAGGACCAGTTCACCGGCCAAGACGTTGAGAATGCCATGCGCCAGTGGCGCGAGGACCGCGACCCGAGGTGTCGCTGTCTCAAGTTCAACACGCGCATGGTGGCCTTTTTCGCCGTCGATCTCGAAAATGTCTACATGACCACCAAGCTGGAGGGCGCGAAGACCTTCTTCCTGCCGTTCAACCAGGGCTCCGCCGGGGCGGGAAACGACGGCGGCGCCGGCAACCCCGCAAATCCCGACGGTTATGCCACGAGCCACTTGTGGGAGGTCGCCCTGCAGAAGGACAGCCTGCTCGATATCGTCAACAAGTTCCTCCACCTGGAGGTCAAGGAAGAGACAGAGCTCGATGCGCGCGGCAACGAGGTGAAGCGCAAGAAGGAGCGCATCATCTTCCCCCGTTACCACCAGCTCGACTCCGTGCGTAAGGTCATCGCCGACGTGCGCGCGAACGGGACGGGCAAGAACTACCTCGTGCAGCATTCGGCGGGGTCGGGCAAGTCGAACAGCATCGCCTGGACGGCCTATCGCCTTGCATCCCTCTTTGTGGATGACACCCCGCTGTTCGACTCCGTGGTCGTCGTCACCGACCGCCGAGTGCTCGACAGCCAGCTGCAGGAGACCATCTCGGGCTTCGATCACGCCATCGGCTCGGTCGTGACCATCGGCAAGGACAAGACCTCGGCCGACCTGCGGGACGCCATCAACGGCGGCGCTCGTCTCATCGTCTCGACCCTTCAGAAGTTCCCCGTGATCTACGAGCAGGTCGAGAGCAAGGGTAAGCGCTTCGCCATCATCGTCGACGAGGCACATTCGTCCCAGACGGGAACGAGCGCGCTCAAGCTCAAGAGCGCCCTTGCCGACAAGCGCGACGCGCTCGAGGAGTACGCTGAGATCGAGGCGGAAGCCGAGGACGCCGCAGCCGATTGGGAGGACCAGCTCGCCGACGAGCTCGCGAGCCACGGCCGTCACAAGAACCTGACCTTCGTTGCCTTTACCGCCACGCCAAAGGAACAGACGCTCGAGATCTTCGGCGATGAGTGGCCTGACGGGTCCTTCCACCCGTTCCACGTCTACTCGATGCGCCAGGCGATAGAGGAGGGCTTCATTATGGACCCCCTCGCCAACTACGTGAGTTATTCGGAGGCCGTCGAGCTCGCACGCACGGTCCCCGACAATCCCGACGTACCGAGCAGCCCCACGCTCAAGCTGCTCCGCAAGTATAAGGAGCTGCACCCCTATGCCCTCGGCCAGAAAGCCGAGATCATCGTGGAGACATTCCGCAATGTGACACGCACCAAAATCCGCGGCAAGGGCAAGATGATGGTGGTCACGGCCTCGCGCCTCGCGACGGTTCGCTACTACCACGAGATCAAGCGCTACATGCAGAAGAAGGGCTACGATGATATCGAGGTGCTGGTGGCGTTCTCGGGCGCCATTAGCGACCCGGCTGACGGCCCCGACGGTCCCGAGTACACCGAGCCGGTCATCAACGTCGGCCACGATGGACAACGCGTCGCCGAGAGCCAAACGAAGGCCGAGTTCCACAACTATGGGGACGTGCTTGTTGTTGCCGAGAAGTACCAGACGGGCTTTGACGAGCCGCTGCTGCACACGCTGGTGGTGGACAAGAAGCTCAAGGACGTGAAGGCCGTCCAGACGCTCTGCCGCGTCAACCGCATCCACCCGGACAAGGAGGACACCTACATCCTCGACTTCGTGAACAAGCCCGAGGACATCCAGAAGGCTTTCGAACGCTTCTACACCGAGACGTCGCTTTCCGAGCAGATTAACACCGACCTCCTCTATCAGGTGCAGACCGATATTCGCGGTTACGGGCTCTATGACGAGTCTGACATTGAGGCCGCTGCCGAGATAGTCTTCACCGATGGCAAGGGTAAATCGCAGAGCAACGTGCAGGGTAAGCTCGCGGCCGTTTTGAAGCCGGCGGTCGCGCGTTATAACGAGTTGAACGACGATGAACGCTATCAGGTTCGTCGCAAGGTGCGTAGCTTCTGCAAGTGGTACACCTACATCACCCAGATCGTGCGCATGTTTGACCGAGACCTGCATAAGGAATACGTGTATTTAAGCTATCTGCGCCACCTCCTCAAGGTCGAGAAGATCCCCGTCGAGGCTGTGGACGACAAGGTCGAGATGCGCTTCTACAAGCTCAAGCAGGAGTTCGAGGGCAGCATTTCGCTTGAGCCTGGCGGCGGCGTGCTCGATCCCGGTGGCGCGGCCAAGACCGTGACGCCCGATAAGAAGCGCGACCCGCTGCAGGTGCTCGTGGATAAGTTCAACGAGCAGTGGGCTGGCAACTTCACCGAGGGAGATCGTGTGGTTATCGACACGCTGTGGAAGCGTATCGCCGAAAACCCGCAGGTCGCCGACACCATCCGTCGCGACGGCAGACAGGTCTTCGAATCAAGCCTGCTGCCCAAGGTGTTCGATGAGGAGGCTCGCCGCGCCTATGTGGAGAACACGGACTCCTTTACCAGCCTCTTTGAGGACAGTGAGAAGTATCGCGCCATGATGAGCGCCATCGGGCAGCTGCTGGTTGAGAAATTCAAGTAGGATTCCTGAGATTGATGTTGGAAAAAGGGGCAACCGCAAATGAAAGCAACCGAGGCAAATCTACTCGACCTTATGGGCGTGGCGAAGATGCAGTTTGTCATTCCCGTGTACCAGCGAGTTTACTCGTGGAGTGTAAAAGAGTGCGAGGTGCTTTGGGATGACGTCATGCGAGCGGGTCGTGATGGCGTATCGCACTTCGTGGGGTCAATGCTTTATATCCCCGAGTCCGAGAGCTCTGCCACGAGCATTTCGCGCGTGCTTCTGATTGACGGACAGCAGCGCATGACGACGTTTTCGTTGATGATTGCAGCTTTGGCTGACTATTTGGAGAGCAACCCCGACAAGGCTGGCTTCCTTGGCGACCTCAAAATCTCGGCGCTGAGGAAAATTACCTCTTTAACGATGACGACTACAACGGTCTGGCACGCTACAAGCTGGTGCTCTCGCAGGACGATAAAGAGACGCTGTTCTCCATCGTGTCTGGGGCTCCCGTGCCAGATGAAAAATCGGATCGGATTGTCGAGAACCATGCGTTCTTCCGCGAGAAGATGCGTGGTAAATCATTTGACCCGGCAAGGCTTTGGGCGGGGCTAAACCGCGTGCAGGTCATCGACACTAAGCTCACCGCTGGCGTTGATAATGCCCAGCTCATATTTGAGTCCATGAACTCCAAGGGCAAGCCGCTCACACCCATTGACCTCATCCGTAACTACGTTCTAATGTCGCTTCCCAACGACGAACAGACCAAGCTTTATGAGGGTTATTGGCATCCACTCGAGTGCTTGTTCGGAAAAGGCGGCGAGGACGAGTTCAATGCATTTATCTGGTACTGGCTGTGGCTTAAAGTTCCCAATAGGATGCCGAAGGAGAACGAGGCCTACTACGAGTTTAAGCGCTATTTCGCCGACGACTACGATGGTGACACCGAGGGCCTGCTTAAGGAGCTGCGCGGGTATGCACATAGATACGCCAGTCTGTTCCTTGGTAAGGAGAAGGACGACGGACTGCGCCGAGTGTTCGGCAGAATCGTAAGCCTCGACGTGAAGCAGATAAGGCCCCTCTTAATGTTGCTTTATTCGGTTTACGAGGGGAATGGACTAGACCGCAATGCGTTTTTACGTATCTGCGAGACTATCGAGTCGTTTCTGTTCAGGCGAGCGGTTTGCGGCAGACTTACCACGGGCCTAAATAATTTCTTTGCCGGCATGTATCGCAATCTCGAGCAGCAGGACGATATCGAGGAGTACGTTACGGCGATGCTCCTTATCCACAGCAGCGGTATGACCGCATACTTTCCGACAGACGAGCATTTTGTCGAGGAGTTTAAGGCGCGTGACTGCTACAACCGCTTCTCTAAAAAGCGCTATTACCTGGAACGCATGGAGAACTGGCACCACCCGAAGGAGTCCATCTCAGCCGACGATTACCAGATCGAGCACATCATGCCCCAGACGATTGATGATGAGCACGGCTGGAAGGAATCGCTTGGTGAGAACTGGGAAGACGTCCACGACAGGCTGTGCAACAACTTGGGAAATCTTACGCTGACGGGCTACAACCAGGAGTACTCAAACCGGTCGTTCTCGGACAAGCTCAATCTGCCTGACGTCGGATTTAAGTGCAGCCCGCTCTACCTAAACAAATCGATTGTCTCGCATGAAAAATGGGGTGAGGAAGAGATTGGGCAGCGCGCGGACGAGCTGGCGAAAGAAGCGTGCGAGATATGGAAGTATCCCGACCTTCCGGCAGACGTCGTCGACAAGTACCGTCCTTCTCGTGGGGAGCCTGACGAGGCTCCTGTCTGGACTCTGCATGAGAACCACCCCACCTTTGCCGAAGGTGGGCTCAACCAGAAGCTTTTCGATGAGGTGCGCGAGTCCGTTCTGAGTGGTAACCCTTCGTGGGAGTCCTACATAGCCAAGTACTATGTAGGCTTCAGGTCGGGCAAGCGAAAACTGCATGCCGTGTTAGAAGGTAGGACCAGCAACGGTGGCTGGATTGCCGTCGGCCTGGCAAAGAGCGTGGATGACCTAATTGATCCAGAGGACATGTGCCAGGACAAACGTACGCAGGGTGGATTTGGCCCAGGCCTACCGACCTATGTTGCTCTTCGTAATGCCGATGACATTCCCGCGGTGCTCGATCTTATAAAGCAGTGCTAGGTTAAAGGCCGGGAATCTAATTCCCGGCCCTTGCCATCTCGGAATTGCCGATGGCTTATCTGCCCACCTACACCCCCGCAATCCCGCGCGCCGCGCTCAGCAGCTCGTACTCCCTCTGGCTCCACTGGTGCAGCTCGGCCGCGTGCACGGCGTCGCGACACAGGTCCAGGAACACCTCGGCGCCCTCGCAGAAGCACTCGCGGGCAAAGGCGCCGGATCCGTCCGCAACGCACGCACCGTCGGCAAAAAGCTTCCAGCTGGACGGCTCGCGCGAGCCGTCTCCGAGCAGCTTGATCTGCAGAACATGTGGGCCGCCAGCGGCACATGGCCCTTCTTCCAACGCCTGCACCGTAAAGCGCATCTGGAGGGACAGAGTATAAAATCCGGAAAAGTGTCGAAATAGGCACCTTAAAACTTCGGAAAAGTGTAGCTGGATGACAAAACAGCACTAAGAAGCTGGTGCTGGATGCGGGATCCTGTGGCCGCCTTCAGCCCTCGCTACTCGTCGTCCCCGTCGTTGGGGTCGCCCTTGAGGGTGTTGATGTCCAGGTACTGGTTATCGTCCTCTTTTTGCTGGGTCTCCGACTCCGCTTGGGTGGGGCCGCGGAACAGCTGGAATCCCTCAAATGCAATGACACCGAGCAGGGCAATGATAATGGCGATAAAGGCAACCTTGACTGCCTGCGGAAATTCCGAGAAACGCAGTGCCTTTTCCTCGGCGTAATAATCGGCGAAGCGCTCTTCGCCCGTGCTTTTGGTATACGCCGGCGCGGACGCGGCCTCCGGGTCATATTCCGGTGCGGGCGTGGCAGCGTACGGATCGTTGGGATAATCGCTCGACGCGGTGCCATAGTCCTCGGTCTCGATGCGACTGTTGCCAGCATAGCCATCGGAATAATCGGAATATGCCGTACCGCCCTCATAGTCTGCGGCGCTCGTGTTGGCGGCAAAAAGCGGGTTAACTGGAACGTCGAGCGCCGGCATGCCGGTAGAGGTCTCATCCAGATCGGTTGCAGCCCAGGAATCGTAGGCAACCTGATGGGCAACGGGCTCATCGAGCCTTGCGACCGGAGGCTTGCGTGCCGCAGGAACAGGCAACTGCTGGGCGCTGTACATAACAGTGCTGTCGGCCGATTTGCCCTGCGTCGCTGCTGCGAGAAATGCCGCCGTCTCGGATGGGTCACTTGCGGGGCGGGGAGCGGGCGTGGGCGCCGAAGTGGGTGCGGGTGTAGGCGCGGGCGTCGAAACAGCCGACTGCGCAGGAGTCGGCGCAGATGCGGTCTTAGGCGCAAGTGCGGGATTGGGGCTTGACGGGCGAGCCGCGCCGCCGCCCATGAGTTCGTCGGCGGTCCACGGGCGATCATCCATCACATCGTCAAGGCTCAGCGAAAACAGGTCGTCTTCACCCTCATCGAACATGCGGTGCACATGTCCACCAATTGCCGGAATCAATCCGCGACCGGTGCATGATGCCTTGCTCAACGCCATTCTGTTCCATCCTTTCGAAATACTAATGACATCGATTATATGGAACTTCCCAAGTGGCTCGGTCTTGGATTCGTGCTTTCCAGAACTCGCGCCCAAAAGGGGAGGGGCAATCCAGGCGAGCGCCTACTTGTCGCCGGCCGCCGCCTTGGCCTCATTGAGGTAGCTATAAAAACTGTACTTGGAGATGCCAAAGAACTCGCAGGCGCGCTCGCTCGACTTGGAAATGAGGAAGGCGCCGCGACGGTCGAGGTAGCCAATGGCACGAATGCGCTCGTCTTTGGTCATGAGTGCCGCGGGCTTGCCCACAAACTGCTCGCACTCGTGCAGCAGGTCCTCGAGCAGGTCGCCGATGTTCTTGGTAATGGGCTCGGGCTCGGTATAGCCCGTGCCGCCGGTGCCGGTAAAGGCGTCGAGCGAACGCTCAAAAGCCTTCATGAGCGTAATGTCAAAGTTAATGCCCAAAATGCCGACGGGCTTGCCTTCGTCGTTGCGGATAAAGATCGTCGACGATTTGAGCAGCTTGCCATCGGTGGTTTTGGTGAGGTATGGCTCGCGGTCGTGCACGTCGGTGGTGCCCTCGTGCATGGACTCAAACACGATATGGCTGGGGCCGTCACCCAGTTTGCGCCCGCTGACGTGGCCGTTTTCGATCACTACGATGGAGTGGTCCACGTCCTCGGTTTCCAGATCGTGGACGACGACTTCGCAGTTGGGGCCAAATTGGAGCGCCAGGCCGTGTGCTAGGCGCTTGTAAAACTCAATCTGTGCGGGGGTCATGGGTGCCTTCCTAAAAATTAGTTTGGGCACACTTTGCCATAAACCACACTTGACCGCAAACAAATCCATCAACAAGGCAATTCATGACCGTTCGGCGGCGAAAAAGTACCGATTACGGCAACAAACAATTCGTTAGGTATGCCAATCAAAAAGTGTGATAGAACAGTGCTAACAAACTTTTTGTTTGGCATCCACATAAAAGTTCAGTCGCATGAATGGGAATGGGCTGAAACGCGTATGCGGGGGCCGGCAAGAGAGGACTTAAGGAGTTCACCGTATGGCCGATAAGATCCAGTGGGCGGGCAACACGATGCCCAAGAGCGATGACAAGCACTTGGGAATCATGAGCCTCGACCACGTGAAGAAGGCCCGCGCCTTCCACCAGTCGTTCCCCCAGTACACCGTCACTCCGCTTGCCCGCCTGGACGGCCAGGCCGCGCGCCTGGGCCTGTCCAACCTGTGCGTTAAGGACGAGAGCTATCGCTTTGGCCTCAACGCCTTTAAGGTTCTGGGCGGCTCGTTTGCCATGGCCAACTATATTGCCGACGAGACCGGCAAGGACGTTGCCGACTGCACCTTCGATTACCTGACCTCCGATCAGCTGGCCGAGGACTTTGGCCAGGCCACCTTCTTTACCGCTACCGACGGCAACCATGGCCGCGGCGTGGCATGGGCTGCCAACAAGCTGGGCCAGAAGGCCGTCGTGCACATGCCCAAGGGTTCCACCAAGCCCCGCTTCGATAACATCGCGGCCGAGGGCGCCACGGTGACCATCGAAGAGGTCAACTACGACGAGTGCGTGCGCATGGCCGCCGCCGAGGCCGATGCCTGCGAGCGCGGCGTCATCGTTCAGGACACCGCCTGGGAGGGCTACGAGAAGATTCCGTCCTGGATCATGGAGGGTTACGGCACCATGGCTTCCGAGGCTGCCGAGCAGCTGCGCGAGATGGCCATCAACCGCCCGACGCACGTGTTTGTCCAGGCTGGCGTGGGTTCGCTCGCCGGCGCTGTGGTGGGCTACTTCACCAACCTGTATCCCGATAACCCGCCCACCTTCGTCGTGGCTGAGTGCGCGCCTGCCGCCTGTCTGTACAAGGGCGCTGCCGCCGGCGACGGCGATCCGCGCATCGTGGACGGCGACATGCCCTCCATCATGGCCGGTCTGTGCTGCGGCGAGCCCAACATTCTGGGCTGGGATATCCTGCGCAACCACGTCACCGCCTTCGTGTCCTGCCCCGACTGGGTCACCGCTCGCGGCATGCGCACCCTGGGCGCTCCCGAGAAGGGCGACCCGCGCGTCATCTCCGGCGAGTCCGGCGCTGTGACCACCGGCCTGGTCGAGACCCTCATGCTCGATCCCGAGTACGCCGAGCTCAAGGAACTCATCGGCCTGGACAAGACGAGCTCCGTGCTCTGCTTCTCCACCGAGGGCGACACCGATCCCGACCAGTATCGCCGCATTGTTTGGGAAGGCGAATATCCCACTTGCTAATCGTTGGGGCGGAGTAAATAGGTATCGCTCCGCCACCTCACAGGTAGATTCCTTCGTTTGAAAGGTTATGAACAATGGCTAAAGAACTCGATTTCGACGCTATCAAGGCTGCTGCTGAGTCCCATCGTGCTGATATGACTCGCTTCCTGCGCGCTATGATCTCCCATCCCTCTGAGTCTTGCGAGGAGGGTGAGGTTGTCGCCTGCATCAAGGCCGAGATGGAGAACCTTGGCTATGACGAGGTCAAGGTCGATGGCCTGGGCAACGTCATGGGCTTTATGGGCGAGGGCGACAAGATCATCGCCATCGACTCCCACATCGACACCGTCGGCATCGGCAACATCGAGAACTGGGATGCCGATCCCTATGAGGGCTACGAGACCGACGAGATCATCTACGGCCGCGGCGGCTCCGACCAGGAGGGCGGCATGGCTTCTGCTACCTACGCTGCCAAGATGATGAAGGACATGGGCCTCATCCCCGAGGGCTACAAGATCATGGTCGTCGGCACCGTCCAGGAAGAGGACTGCGACGGCATGTGCTGGCAGTACATCTACAACAAGGATGGCATTAAGCCCGAGTTCGTCATTTCCACCGAACCCACCGACGGCGGCATCTATCGCGGTCACCGCGGCCGCATGGAGATCCGCGTCGACGTTCACGGTACCTCCTGCCACGGCTCCGCTCCCGACCGCGGCGACAACGCCATCTACAAGATGGCCGACATCATCGCCGACGTCCGCGCCCTCAACAACAACGGCTGCGACGAGTCGACCGACATCAAGGGTCTCGTCAAGATGCTCGACCCCAAGTACAATCCCGAGCACTTCGAGGATGCCCGCTTCCTGGGCCGCGGCACCTGCACCGTCAGCCAGATCTTCTACACCAGCCCCAGCCGCTGCGCCGTGGCCGACTCCTGCGCCATCTCCATCGACCGTCGTATGACCGCCGGTGAGACCTGGGAGTCCTGCCTGGACGAGATCCGCAACCTGCCGGCAGCCAAGAAGTACGGTGACGACGTGAAGGTCTCCATGTACATGTACGACCGTCCGTCCTGGACCGGCGAGGTCTACGAGACCGAGGCTTACTTCCCCACGTGGATCAACAAGGAGACCGCTCCGCACGTCAAGGCCCTCGTCGACGCCCACAAGGCCATGTTTGGTGACGAGCGCATCGGCTGCGAGCCCAGCATGGACAAGCGCACCGGTCGCCCGCTGTGCGACAAGTGGACCTTCTCCACGAACTGCGTCTCCATCCAGGGCCGCTACGGCATCCCCTGCGTGGGCTTTGGCCCGGGTGCCGAGTCTCAGGCTCACGCTCCCAACGAGGTCACCTACAAGGACGACCTGGTCACCGCTGCCGCCATGTATGTGGCTGCCCTGAACCTCTACGATCCGAGCCAGGCCGATGGCGACGCCACCGTGTTCCGCGCCGGTCTGACCAACAACAAGATCGACTAGTCCCATTCCTCGATTTTGTTGAGCCGGGGACAGTTTATGCCCTCGGCGCCTCCTGTTGACTTGGGGCCCGCGGTCGTTATCTCCCATGCTTCCTCAACGGTAGCGGGTCCTCGTCATAGCGCTCTGCATGTTCTAGCCACACGCGCATGCCGGAGCACATCTACTCATTGCGATCGTTTCACCTTTAGAAAGGACATTTACATGGACGCCAAGTTTACCGAGCTCGTCGAGCAGCTGAACGGCCTCGATTTTAAGGGTATGTACGGCAGCGACTTCCTGCACACCTGGGATAAGACCACCGATGAGCTCAAGGCTCTCTACATCGTCGCCGACGCCCTGCGCGAGCTGCGCGAGAACAACGTCTCGTCCAAGATCTTCGACTCGGGCCTGGCCGTCTCCCTGTTCCGCGATAACTCCACCCGTACGCGCTTCTCCTTCTCTAAGGCCGCCAACCTGCTCGGCCTTGAGCTGCAGGACCTGGACGAGAAGAAGTCCCAGATCGCTCACGGCGAGACCGTCCGCGAGACCGCTACCATGATCTCCTTCATGGCCGACGTCATCGGCATCCGCGACGACATGTACATCGGCAAGGGCGACGCCTACATGGCCGAGGTCTCCGAGTCTGTCCAGCAGGCTTACGAGGACGGCGTTCTGGATCACCGTCCCACGCTCATTTCCCTGCAGTCCGACTCCGATCACCCCACGCAGTCCTCTGCCGACATGCTCTACCTCATCAACGAGTTTGGCGGCCTTGAGAACCTCAAGGGCAAGAAGGTTGCCGTCACCTGGGCCTATTCGCCCTCTTACGGCAAGCCGCTGTCCTGCCCGCAGTCGCTGATCAGCCTGCTGCCCCGCTTTGGCATGGACGTCACCCTGGCCCACCCCGAGGGCTACGACCTCATGCCCGAGGTCGTCGAGCGCGCCAAGGGCTATGCCGCCGAGTCCGGCACCACCTTTAAGCAGGTCAACACCATGGCCGAGGCCTTCGAGGGCGCCGACATCGTGATCCCCAAGAGCTGGGCTCCGTTTGCCGCCATGGAGAAGCGTACCAATCTGTACGCCGAGGGCGACGACGCCGGCATCGCTGCGCTCGAGAAGGAGCTGCTCGCCCAGAACGCCACCCATCAGGATTGGTGCTCCACGACCGAGCTCATGGAGAAGACTGCCAACGGCCAGGACACCATCTTTATGCACCCGCTGCCCGCCGACATCTCCGGTGTCTCCTGCGAGCACGGCGAGGTTAACGCCGACGTCTTCGACATGCACCGCGTGGGCATGTACAAGGAGGCCAGCTACAAGCCGTACGCCATCGCTGCCATGATGTTCCTGCAGAAGGTTGCCGATCCCGCCGCTACCCTCAAGGCCCTCGACGAGCGCAACACCGCCCGTTGGCTCCAGGCCTAAAGCCGGGCTGAGGTAAGCTATGTAAAGGGGGCGCTCTGCCAACCGGCGGGGTGCCCCCTTTTTGCATCGCGGGCGTGCGGGATAAGCGCTTTCGATGTGGATGCCCGCGGCGCGAGTTATGGGTACGATGGTTTCAGGGGAGGTATCGCCATGAAACTTGGTTGCGTCATTATGGCTTCGGGCGAGGGTAAGCGGTTTGGCTCTAACAAGATGCTTGCCGATATCTATGGTGAGCCGCTGATTTCTCGGACCATCGATTCGGTTCCCCGGGGCTTTGACGTCGTGGTTTCGACGCGTTGGCCCGAGGTCGCCCAGATTTGCGAGGACAAGCATTGCCCGTGTGTGCTGCACGATGGCGAGCTGCGCAGCGAAAGCGTCCGTGCGGGCCTTTCGTGGGGGGTACAACGCAACTGGAAAGGTTGTCTCTTTTTGCCGGGCGACCAGCCGCTTGTGAGCGCGGATTCTTTTGAGGCCATGGTTCGCGCGTTTGAGGAGCGTGGCCGCAAACACCCGGTGCGTCTTGCGTGCAACGGCGAGCCTTCGAGTCCGGTGCTCTTTCCGGCGGAACTGTTCGATGCGCTCATACGTCTTGAGGGCAAGGACGGCGGCGGTTCGATCCTCAAGGGCCGTGCCGACGTGGTACTGGTCGAGGCGCGTGCCTACGAGCTGTGGGACGTCGATACCGCCAAGGGACAGCGACGCATAGCGGAGCATATCGCCGCCTGCTCGTATTTTGATCGCGTGGCCAACTGCATCAACCAATAAGGAGCAATTATGATCATCATCAAAAACGGCGCGCTCGTGACGCCCCAGGGACTTCGCCGCGCCGATCTTGCCATGGAGGGCGACAAGATTGTGCGGATTGCCGCAGCAATCGAGCCGGGCGAGGGCGATACCGTCGAGGATGCCGCGGGCTGCTGGGTGTTCCCCGGCTTTATCGACGGCCACACGCATATGCAGTGCTGGACCGGCATGGATTGGACAGCCGATAGCTTTGAGACCGGCACGCGTGCGGCTGCCTGCGGCGGTACGACGACCATCGTGGACTACGCGACGGCCGATCGCGGCGTGACCATGCCCGATGCCTTGGCCGAGTGGCGTCATCGCGCCGACGGCACCTGCACGGCAAACTACGCCTTTCATATGGCACTCGCCGAGTGGAATGAGCGCAACCGCGCCGATCTTTCGGCCATGCGCGAGGCGGGCGTATCGTCGTTCAAGACCTACTTTGCCTACGACCACCTGCGCTTGGACGATGCCGAGACACTCGAGGTGCTGGAGGAGCTCAAGCGCCTGGGCGGCATACTGTGCGTGCATTGTGAGAATGGCACGTTGGTGAATGAACTGCAGAAGCGCGTGTACGAGCAGGGGATTCATGGGCCCGAGGGGCATGCGCTCAGCCGTCCGGACGTGTGTGAGGCCGAGGCCGTGAGCCGCCTGCTGTATCTGGCGCACTTGGCCGGGGACGCTCCGGTCAACGTGGTGCACCTTTCGACCAAGCTGGGGCTCGAGGCCATCCGTGCCGCCAAGGCGCGCGGGCAGAAGAACATCTATGTCGAGACCTGCCCTCAATATCTGATGCTCGACGACACCTGCTATTTGGAGCAGGGAGAGGACGGCTTTGCGGGTGCCAAGTATGTGATGAGTCCGCCGCTGCGCCATGCCGGCGACCGTGCGGCCCTGCGCGAGGCGCTTGTGGCCGGCGAGATCGATACCATCGCCACCGACCACTGCAGCTTTAATCTGCACGGGCAAAAGGACCGCGGGCGCGACGACTTCCGCGCGATTCCCAACGGCGGGCCCGGCGTGGAGCATCGTCCCGTTGCGATTGCCACGAGCTTTGAGGGGCAGCTGGGCCCCGAAGACCTCTGCCGCCTGATGAGTGAGAACCCGGCACGCGTGTTTGGCATGTACCCGCGCAAGGGCTGTCTTGCCGAGGGTTCCGATGCCGATGTGTGCGTGTGGGATCCCCAGGCGCGCTGGACCATTCGCGCGGCGACGCAGCATCAGGCTGTGGACTACACGCCACTCGAGGGTTTTGAGGCACATGGCCGCGCCAAGGCTGTCTACGTCAACGGCGTGCTGGTGGCGCGCGACGGCGAGCCCACCGGAGCCCAGCCCGGTCGCTACGTGCCTCGTTAGCAGAAAGGGCGCCGGGGTGGCGCCGGCTACTTGAGGCTGCCGACGACGATGGGGCGGCCGAGGGCGGCCTCAAAGCGTCCTGTCATAGCCGGGTCGTTGAGCGTGTCGACTTGGTTGAGCATGACGCGTGCGGTGCAGAGTCCCAGCGCCTGCATCTCGGCATTGAGCACCTGGGCGACGCGCTCGGGTGTGGCGATGTCGGTGAGCTCGCAGCCGCAACGCTCGCAAAAGAGCTCGGGGCGGTGGACGGCTTCGTTGATGGGCTTGCCGAGCCCCGAGGCGCCGACGATCCAGACGATGTTGGCGGTGCCAGAGGGAATCACCGGCTCCCAGGCGGCGTGGGCTTTGAGCGGGAGTCGCTTGCTGCCGTCCGCCTCGGCCAAGACGTAGTTAAAGCGCTGTGCCAGCTCGCCGAGTGGCTCGGCGGGGGCGGAGAGCTTGCCTGTCTCCGGGTCCAAGACGCCTGCCTGACAGATGCTTCCGCGCGCAAGGCCCGCGCAGGCCTCGCAGGTGCAACCAGAGACATGTGCGGCGCCCGGCTTCCAAGGCGCGGCGTCCAGGCGACGGTTCGACCCGTCCCATGGCACGCCGGCGACGGGAAACATATGCGTGGTGGTGCAGAGGAGCACGCGGCCGCCAGCGCGCATGAGCTCAAGACCCAGCGCCTTTAGCAACGTCGACTTGCCGCCACTGCCGATAATCGCGGTAATGCCCGGCTCGATCCTGAGCGCCGAGGCAAGGTTGCCGCTAACCGTTTCCATCTGTTCACCGCCGTATAATACTGTGATAATAAATAATCATCAGAGTAGCGGTCGAACCGCTTTTGCTCTGCCCAAACCGTAGCACAGGGAGGTGCCCCGGGAATGCTCGTTTATGTTCGCGGCGCCGGCGATATCGCCACGGGCGTCGCCGCTCGCTTGGTGCGCGCCGGCGTGTCGGTCGTCATGGCCGATATCGCGGTCCCCACGTGCATCCGTCGTACAATCAGTTTTTGCGAGGCCATTCGCTTGGGCGAGGTCCAGGTCGAGGGCATTCGAGCCCGCTTGGCGCAGACGCCGGCCGAGGCGCTTGAGATTACCGAGGCGGGGGATGTTGCCGTTGTGATGGACCCCCAGGCCAAGATGCTCGATGAGCTTAAACCCGCTGCCGTGGTCGACGCGATTCTGGCCAAGCGCAACTTGGGCACCACGCGCGATATGGCGCCTGTCGTCATCGCCGTGGGGCCGGGCTTTACCGCGCCGGTCGATTGCGATGCCGTGGTCGAGACCATGCGTGGGCATTTCCTCGGCCGCGTCATCACCCAGGGCTCGCCCCAGCCCAATACGGGCGTGCCGGGTGTGATCGCCGGCTATGGCAAGGAGCGCGTTATCCACAGCTCCGCCGCCGGCGTGTTTAGGTCCGACCGCGCGATCGGCGACATCGTGAGTGCCGGCGATGTGATCGGGTATGCGGGTGATACTCCCATGGTCACGCAGATCGACGGCTGCTTGCGCGGCCTTTTGGCCGACGGCGTTCAGGTGGCCGAGGGCTTTAAGTGCGCCGACGTCGACCCACGCGGCGATGCCAGCTATATCAACTATATTTCGGACAAGGCGACGTCGGTCGGCGGCGGCGTGCTCGAGGCGCTCGCCATGCTCACCGGTGTATTCCAGGGATAGGAAATTGCAATGGAAAAGCTCGATGTGGTGAATGCTGCGCTTGGCGCTCTGAAGGCCGGTAAGACGTGCGAGCTGGTGGTGGTGGCCGGCACGGCAGGGTCATCGCCGCGCGGCGTGGGCGCTTGGATGGCCGTCTTTGCCGATGGCAGTCAAGCGGGCACCATCGGCGGCGGCAAGATTGAGCTCTTTGCGCTGGACGAGGCGCGCGAGCTCTTGAGCGCGGGACAGTCGCGTCTGGTCCGCTACACCATGGGCGGCGAGAACTCCGATACCGGCATGATTTGCGGCGGAGCCATCTGCCTGTGCTATCTGCACCTGGATGTATCGCAGGTGCCGTTGTTCCAGTCGGTTGCCGACGTCTTGGCATATCGACGCATCGGCGACTTTGTCATCGACTTTGAACCGTTTATCGCAAACGCGCTCGAGGGCGATGTGGCCGAGTACCATGGTGGGGCATCGCGCCATACCATTGCCGGCTGCCCCGAGCTTTCGTTGGTGGAGGAGGGGAGTAAGGTCACCTACACCAACGCCGCCTCCGAGATTCCCCCGGCGCACATCGAGACGCTCTGCCCCGAGGGCCTGACCTATATCTTTGGCTGCGGACACGTGGGCGCTGCGACAGCGCGGGTGCTCACGGCGGCGGGCTTTGCCGTTGTGGCGTGCGATGACCGCCCCGGCACGCTGACGCCCGAATGGGTGCCCGGTGTCTACGATCGTCGCTTGGTCGATTACAAGAACCTGAGCGAGCTGTGTCCCATCGGTCCGCGCGACTTGGTGGTCGTGGCCACAGCAGGCCACAAGTCCGATATCGACGTGGTGATTCAGGCGATGCACGCCAAGCCCGCCTACCTGGGCTGTCTGGGCTCGCGTCGCAAGACGGCCTTTGTGCGCGCCCGCCTGGAGCAGGAGGGCTTTACGCAGGACCAGATCGACGAGCTGCACCTGCCGATCGGCGTTGCCATCCAGGCCGAAGACCCCGAGGAGATCGCTATCTCCATCGCCGCCGAGATGATTCACCTGCGCCGCACCAAACTCGTCCCCCGCAAGCGCTAATCGCATCCCCACCAATAAGTTGCGGTGAAATACGGATTGTTTAAGCCTGTTAGGCCGCCAAACAGTCCCTATTTCACCGCAACTGCTTTTTGGGATCCATTTGTGCGGGGGAGTTGTGGAGTTGTGCAGGCAGACGAGGTTTTTCTGGAAATACGCTCCCGATGCGCGTATAGTACCGATTGTTTTGTCGGCTCCTGCTGCGTCGAGTCCAAACCGCAAAATGCCATGAGCGGCGCGGATGCAGCCAGGAGGCACGAGGACAACCCATCGTGGCCACGCCCCGTGCTTAAAACCCCAAGAAGGAGTGAACAATGGCAGAAGAGAAGTATGTGCCGCGTCTGAAGACCAAGTACAACAACGAGGTCAAGCAGCAGCTTCAGGACAAGTTCCAGTACGAGAACGTCATGATGATCCCCAAGTTTGAGAAGATCGTCGTGAACATGGGTGTCGGCGAGGCCGCTACCGATTCCAAGGCCATCGACGGTGCCGTGCGCGACCTGCGCGCCATCACCGGCCAGCAGCCGATGATCACCCGTGCCCGCAAGTCCATCGCTACTTTCCGCCTGCGCGCTGGTATGCCGATCGGCTGCAAGGTTACCCTGCGTGGCGACCGTATGTGGGAGTTCTTCGATCGTCTGACCTCCGTCGCGATCCCCCGTATCCGCGACTTCCGCGGCATCTCCGCCAAGAGCTTCGACGGCCGTGGTAACTTCTCCATGGGCGTCACCGAGCAGCTCATCTTCCCCGAGATCGACTTCGATTCCGTCGATCACCAGCGCGGTATGGACATCACTTTCGTGACCACCGCCAATACCGATGAGGAGGCCAAGGCCCTTCTGGACGCCTTCGGTTTCCCGTTCAAGAAATAGGTTCACCTGCCCTATAAGCGCCGTTCCCACAAGGGGGCGGCGCTTGGGGCGAACAATACTCTATGTGAGGAGGATATAAGTGGCTAAGACATCGATGATCGTCAAGTGCAATCGCAAGCAGAAGTTCTCTACTCGTGAGTACACGCGCTGCCAGCGCTGCGGCCGTCCGCACTCTGTGTACCGCAAGTTCGGCCTGTGCCGTGTCTGCTTCCGCGAGCTTGCACTCAAGGGCGAGCTTCCCGGCGTTAAGAAGGCCAGCTGGTAAGTCACTACCAGCGTTTCAAGCATCAGTTTGGAACAGGGAAAACGCGCTAAAAAGGCTTTGCCGTTAAGGGCGGCGAAGAACCAAGAGCACGTGTTCATCAAGAACGAAGGAGAATCTGTATGAACCTTACAGACCCGATCGCAGATATGCTTACGCGCATCCGTAACGCTAACTCTGTGAACAAGGCCACGGTCTCCATGCCGAGCAGCAAGAAGCTCGTCGAGATCGCTCGTGTTCTGCACGAGGAGGGCTACATCGAGGGCTACGATGTCGAGGACACCGTTCCCCAGAAGACTCTGCACATCACGCTTAAGTATGGTCCCAAGAAGGCTAAGGTCATCAACGGCATCCGCCGCATTTCCAAGCCGGGCCTGCGTAAGTACACCGGCGTTGCCGACATGCCCCGCGTCCGCGGTGGCCTTGGTACCGCCATTATTTCCACCAGCCATGGCGTCATGACCGACCGCGATGCTCGCAAGCACAACGTCGGCGGCGAGATCATCGCTTACGTCTGGTAATTCGCTCGGTAGGTAGAAGGAAAGGAGATCACCGTGTCTCGTATCGGTAATAAGCCTGTCCAGATTCCCGCCGGAGTCGAAGTGGCAGTCAACGGCAACAACGTTGTCGTCAAGGGCCCCAAGGGCCAGCTCGAGCTCGATGTCTTTGAGAAGCTCGCTATCAACGTCGAGGACAACGTCCTCACCGTTTCCCGTCCCGACGACGAGCGTGAGACCCGTGCCCGCCACGGCCTCACCCGCGCCCTCATCCACAACATGGTTGTTGGCGTTTCCGAGGGCTTCGAGAAGAAGCTCGAGCTCGCCGGCGTCGGTTACCGCGTGCAGCAGAAGGGCAAGAACCTCGAGTTCTCCCTGGGCTTCTCGCACCCCGTGATCGTCGAGGCTCCCGAGGGCATCACCTTCGAGGTTCCCGACAACACCCACGTGAACGTCAAGGGTATCAACAAGCAGCAGGTCGGTCAGATCGCCGCTGAGATCCGCGGCCATCGTCCTCCCGAGCCTTACAAGGGCAAGGGTATCCACTACGTTGGCGAGCACATCCGCCGCAAGCTGGGTAAGGCCGCCAAGTAGTCGTAACCGACTCACTCGCATAAGACCAGCACCCCGTCAGGTGCTGGCAAGATCAACCTTTTTAGGAGTTTACGTATGAACAAGCATAAGGCGAAGCTGGAAGGCCTCAAGCGTCGTCAGCGTCGTGTTCGCGGCAAGGTCTCGGGTACCTCCGAGCGTCCGCGTCTTCGCGTGACCCGTACTAACGCCAACATCTATGCCCAGATCATCGACGACAGCAAGGGCTCCAGCCTGACGCTCGTCTCTGCCTCGACCCTCGAGGCCGAGTTCAAGGGCACCCACACCTCGAACAAGGAGGCTGCGGAGAAGGTCGGTCAGCTCGTTGGCAAGCGCGCCATCGAGGCCGGCATCACCAAGGTCGCCTTCGATCGCGGTGGCCGTATCTACCATGGCCGCGTCAAGGCCCTCGCCGACGGTGCTCGTGCCGCCGGTCTCGAGTTCTAGGAGGTATGTAGCACATGGCTCGTAATCAGAAGCAGCAGCGCGAGGCCTCCGAGTTCGAGGAGCGCGTCGTTTACATCAACCGCGTGTCGAAGACCGTCAAGGGTGGTCGTCGCATGAGCCTCGTCGCTCTCGTCGTCGTTGGCGACGGCAAGGGCAACGTCGGCGTTGGCATGGGCAAGTCCGCTGAGGTGCCCATGGCCATCTCCAAGGCATCTCTCGATGCCAAGAAGAACATGTTCCACGTGCCGGTGACCGAGCAGGGCACCATCCCGCACGAGGTTCTCGGCCACTTTGGTGCCGGCCGCATCATCATCAAGCCCGCTGTCGAGGGTACCGGCGTTATCGCCGGCGGCGCTGTGCGTCCCCTCTTTGAGCTTGCTGGCATCAAGAACGTCCTATCCAAGTCCCTCGGTACCGACAACGGCCTCAACATCATCAAGGCTGCCGTCGAGGGCCTCAAGGAGCTCTCCAGCCCTGAGGACGTCGCGGCTCGCCGTGGCCTGACGGTCTCCGAGATGTTCGTCGGTAAGGAGAACTAAGCATGGCTGACACCATCAAGATCAAGCAGGTCCGCAGCACCAACGGTTGCAAGCAGGACCAGGTCCGTACTGTCCGTGCCCTCGGTCTCCACAGGATCCGCGAGGTTCGCGAGATTGCTGACAACGAGTCCGTCCGCGGCATGATCTTCAAGGTCAAGCACCTTGTCGAGATTGTAGAGGAGTAGCAAATGCAGCTTCACGATCTTACTCCCGCGCCCGGTTCCACCAAGAACCGCAAGCGCGTCGGCCGTGGCAATTCTTCGGGTCACGGCACCACTTCTGGCCGCGGCCAGAAGGGCCAGGGTTCCCGCTCTGGCGGCACCAAGGGTGCCGGCTTCGAGGGTGGCCAGACTCCGCTGGCTATGCGCCTGCCCAAGCTTCCGGGCTTCCGCAACCCCCGTCGTATCGAGTACACCGCCGTTAACGTTGAGCGTCTCGAGCGTAAGTTCGAGGACGGCGCTGTGATCGACGGTGCCGCTCTTAAGGCCGCTCGCATCACCAAGAGCGAGTTCGAGCCCGTCAAGGTGCTCGGCAATGGTGAGCTCACCAAGAAGTTCACGGTCAAGGTCGACAAGGTCAGCGCTTCTGCGCAGGCCAAGATCGAGGCCGCCGGCGGAAAGGTCGAGCTGCCGTGCTAAATGGTCTTAAGAATGCTTTCCGCATCAAAGAATTGCGCGAAAAGATTCTTTTTACCATAGCTATGCTCGTCGTGTACCGCATTGGTGCGCACGTTCCTGTGCCCGGCATTCCCTTCCAGGGGATGCTGGGCCTTTTCTCGACCGATAACAATTCGGTCGCCGCAGGTGCTATGGCCCTCCTGAATCTTTTCTCTGGCGGCGCGTTGAGCTATGTGTCGGTGTTTTCGCTGGGCATCATGCCTTACATCACCAGCTCGATCATCCTCCAGATGCTCCAGGCCGTCGTGCCTTCCCTGCATGAGCTTGCCCGCGAGGGCGAGGTCGGTCAGACCAAGATTACGCAGTATTCGCGTTACCTCACCCTGGCTCTGGCAATCCTCAACTCCGTGGGTTACCTCTTCCTCTTTAAGAGCTTCGGCATCAGCTTCAATGGCGCCGGCGCTCCCGAGATCATCTTCGACCTCATGATCGTCGGTACGCTCACCGCGGGCGCCATGCTGATCATGTGGATTGGTGAGCTCATCACCCAGCGCGGTATCGGCAATGGCATGTCGCTGATCATCTTCGCGAACATCATGGCCGGTCTGCCGCAGGCTATCTTCTCCAGCACCGAGGGCAATGCCGGTGGCATCATCACCATGGTGATCATCTGCGCCATCATCCTGCTGGTTATCCCGCTGATTGTTTTCCTTGAGCGCGGCCAGCGCCGCATCCCGGTCTCCTACGCTAAGCGCGTCGTGGGCCGTCGCATGATGGGTGGCCAGACCACCTACCTGCCCATCAAGGTCAACACCGCGGGTGTCGTGCCGATCATCTTCGCTTCGGCGCTGCTGTACTTCCCGGCTCAGATTGCCGTGTTCTTCCCCGGCATCGGCTGGATTCAGGCAGTTGCCTCCGCGCTTTCGACCGGTTGGCTCAACTGGGTGCTTAACGTTGTCCTCATCGTGTTCTTCGCGTACTTCTACACCTCCATGGTGTTCAACCCCGATGACACGGCCGATAACCTTAAGAAGCAGGGCGGCTTTATTCCGGGCGTGCGTCCGGGTAGGGCTACCGCGGCCTACATCAAGAACGCGCTCAACAAGATCACGCTTCCCAGCGCTGTCTTTTTGGCGCTCATCGCCATCGTGCCTTCGATCATCTTCTCCTTCACGGGTAACCATCTGATCCAGGCATTTGGCGGTACGTCCATCCTCATCATGGTCGGCGTCGTGCTCGACACGGTCGATAAGCTCGAAGGCCAGATCAAGATGTATGATTACGATGGATTCTTTAAATAGGCTAGAGGAGGATTGCTCATGAACCTCGTATTGCTCGGAGCTCCGGGTGCCGGTAAGGGCACCGTCGCACAGGAGCTCGTCGCCGAGTTTGGCGTCGCCCACATTTCCACGGGCGACCTGCTGCGTGCTGCCGTCAAGGGTGGCACCGAGCTTGGTATTCAGGCTAAGAAGTACATGGACGCTGGCGAGCTCGTTCCCGATCAGCTCGTGATCGACCTTGTCAAGGAGCGCCTTGCCGCCGATGACGCCCAGCAGGGCTTCATCCTCGACGGCTTCCCGCGCAACACCGCCCAGGCCGTGACGCTCGATTCCGAGCTCTCCGCCATGGTTCGCGAGATCGACTGCGCCCTTCTGGTCGATGTGGCCCCCGAGGTCATTATCGATCGTCTGTCTTCGCGTCGCACCTGCCGCGCCTGCGGTTACACCGGCACCGCTGCCGATGCTACCTGCCCCAAGTGTGGCGGCGAGATGTATCAGCGCGACGACGACAAGCCCGAGACCATCAAGAACCGTCTCGACGTCTACGAGAAGTCCACGAGCCCGCTCGTCGACTACTATCGTGGCCAGGGTCTGCTCAAGTCGGTCAACGGTGACCAGGCTCGCGAGACCGTGTACGGGGATGTCAAAGAGGCTCTCGGTCTATGATCAAGATTAAGTCTGCAACGCAAATCGAGCAGATGAAGAAGGCAGGAGCGCTATCTAAGATGGCGCTCCGCCACGTTGGAGCCATGGTGCGCCCCGGCGTTTCGACTTTTGAGCTCGATCAGCTCGCGGAGCAGATTATCCGCATGCATGGTGGCATCCCAGCCTTTAAGGGTTACGGCGGGTTTCCCGGAACCATTTGCGCATCGATTAACGATGCCGTGGTCCACGGTATTCCCAACCCCGACATGATCCTGCGCGATGGCGATATCATCTCCATCGATACGGGAGCCGTTGTCGACGGTTGGGTCGGCGATAATGCTTGGACGTTTTTCGTCGGCACCCCCACGCCCGAGGCCAAGGCCCTGTGCGAGGTCACGCGTGATTGCCTTAAGGCTGCCATCGAGCAGGCTGTTCCCGGTAACCATATCGGGGACGTCGGTTATGCCGTTCAGTCCCTCGCCGAGTCTCACGGCTATGGCGTGCTTCGTGATTATGTGGGCCATGGCATTGGCCGCGTGATGCACGAGGACCCCAACGTTCCTAACTATGGAAAGAAGGGGAGGGGCGTTCGCCTCCAGGCCGGCATGGTCATTGCCATCGAGCCGATGGTTACGATGGGTTCCAACCATGTGAGCACGGGCTCCGACGGTTGGATCGTCACGACCAACGACCACCTGCCCGCCGCGCACTACGAGAACACCGTCGCCATTACCAATGACGGTCCGGTGATTCTGACCACGGATGCCCAAGGTGCTTGGTGTTCGCTCCAAGGCGGAGAAATGTAACAAGTTCCACTTAGTTGTGGAGCCATTACGAAGTTATTACGATGCGTGCATACGTGTTGTAGAATACTCAATCGCTGTCGTTTTCTAGAGAAAGATGATTGCTTGTGAAGAAGGAAGACGCAATTGAGCTCGAGGGTACGGTAAAGGAACCGCTGCCCAATGCCATGTTTAAGGTCGAGCTCGAGAACGGTCATTCGGTTCTGTGCAACATTTCTGGCAAGATCCGAATGAATTACATCCGTATTCTCCCCGGTGACAGGGTTGTCGTGGAGCTTTCCCCGTACGACCTGACCCGCGGCCGCATCACCTATCGCTACAAATAGCGGCACGCATACACGCACTCCATTTCCGACTGCAGGCTTAGCTCAACCTACGGTCGGATTGTGTGTGAAGACCAGCCATAGTTTTAAACGCCTGCGGCTGGGCGAGTAGATAGTAGGGAAGTAGTTTGAGCGCTACCGAAAGGAAGAACGATGAAGGTACGTCCTTCGGTCAAGAAGATGTGCGATAAGTGCAAAATCATTAGGCGCCATGGCAAGGTCCTCGTCATTTGCGAGAACCCCCGTCATAAGCAGCGTCAGGGTTAAGAGAGGAGACTACGTTGGCCCGTATTAATGGTGTCGACCTCCCGCGTGAGAAGCGCGTTGAGATCGGTCTGACCTACATTTACGGCATCGGCCGCACCACTGCGACGAAGATTTGCGTCGAGTGCAACGTTAACGTGGATACGCGCGTTAAGGACCTCACCGAGGATGAGGTTAACGCCATCCGCGATTATATCGATAAGAACCAGATCATGGTTGAGGGCGACCTCCGCCGTGAGCGCAACCAGAACGTCAAGCGCCTTATGGACATCGGCTGCAACCGCGGCCTTCGTCACCGCAAGGGCCTCCCGGTCCGCGGTCAGCGCACCCACACTAACGCTCGTACCCGCAAGGGCCCGAAGCGTCAGATCGGTGCTAAGAAGAAGAAATAAGGAGCGCTAGATAGATGGCTACTGCTAAGAAGAACGTTCGCGCTGCCCGTCTGAAGCGCGCGGACCGTAAGAACATTTCCGTGGGCCAGGCTCACATTCGTTCTACGTTCAACAACACGATCGTTTCGATCACCGATCCCCAGGGCAACGTCATTTCCTGGAAGTCGGCTGGCCAGGTGGGCTTCAAGGGCTCCCGTAAGTCCACGCCGTTCGCTGCCCAGATGGCTGCCGAGGCTGCTGCCAAGCAGGCCATGGAGCACGGTATGAAGAAGGTTTCCGTCTTCGTCAAGGGCCCCGGCTCCGGTCGTGAGACCGCCATCCGCTCCCTCCAGGCTGCTGGCCTCGAGGTCTCGAGCATCCAGGACAAGACCCCCATTCCGCACAACGGCTGCCGCCCCAAGAAGCGTCGCCGCGTGTAACTGAAAGGATCGTATCAATATGGCAATCGACAGGACTCCTGTTCTTAAGCGCTGCCGTCAGCTCGGGATCGATCCCGCTGAGCTCGGTTACAGCAGCAAGAAGGAATCTATCCGTCAGCCCAAGCGCCGTCGCAAGGAATCTGAGTACGGCATGCAGCTGCGCGAGAAGCAGAAGGTCAAGTTCATCTATGGCGTTCTGGAGAAGCAGTTCCACGGCTACTTCAACAAGGCCCGCAAGATGAACGGCGTCACCGGTGAGAACCTCATGATCATCCTTGAGTCTCGCCTCGACAACGTCGTCTTCCGTCTTGGCTTCGCCCGCACCCGCAAAGAGGCTCGTCAGTCCGTCCGTCATGGTCACTTCACCGTGAACGGCAAGCGCGTGGACATCCCGTCCTACCGCGTCAAGGCCGGCGACGTCGTCGCTGTCGGCGAGAAGTTCCGTGACCTCCTCCCCATCAAGGAGGCCCTGATTTCCTCCGAGCGCTTTGAGGTTCCTGGCTGGCTCGAGCTCGATATCGAGAAGCTGTCTGGTAACGTGCTCGCTCTGCCGACGCGTGAGCAGATCAGCGGTGATATCAACGAGCAGCTCATCGTCGAGCTCTACTCTAAGTAGTCCATCCGGGCTGCTGAGGCTGGAGGTAATACATGTCAGAATTCATTAGGCCTCAGGTTCAGGTCGAAGAGATCAACGAGACGTCTGCTCGTGTCTCCGTCGAGCCGCTCGAGCGTGGTTACGGCGATACGCTGGGTAACTCCCTTCGTCGCGTTCTTCTGTCCTCGCTCGAGGGTGCCGCTGTCGAGGCTATTCAGATCGATGGTGCGCAGCACGAGTTCATGACCATCCCTAACATGGTCGAGGATGTCACCGACATCGTCCTGAATGTCAAGGGTCTTGTCTTCAGGGCTCTCGGCACGACCGACGAGGCGACCGCCACCATCTCGGTTGACGGCCCCTGCGAGGTCACCGGTGCGGACTTCTTTATTCCGTCCGAGTTTGAGCTGGTCAACCCCGAGCAGCACATCGCTACGCTCACCGAGGGTGGCCATCTCACCATGAGCATGCGCATCGGCTATGGCCGCGGCTATGTTTCTGGCGAGGCCAACAAGCGCGATAACGATCCCATCGGTGTGATCCATGTCGACTCGCTGTACTCGCCGGTTTCCCGTTGCGCCAAGCTCGTTGAGGCTTGTCGTGTCGGTCAGCACACCGACTACGACCGCCTTGTCCTCGAGATCGAGACCAACGGCTCCATCGCCCCGCGCGACGCCGTGGTCCAGGCTGCCAATATCATCAACCAGCATATGGCCGCCTTTATGAACCTTGCCGAGACCACCGAGGTCGAGGAGGAGGCTTCGATCTTCGCTCCCGAGGTCACCAACGACAACGCCGAGCTGGACAAGCAGATCGAGGATCTGGACCTTTCCGTCCGTTCCTACAACTGCCTTAAGCGCGCCAGCATTCACTCGGTCCGTCAGCTCGTTGAGTTCTCGGAGAACGATCTGCTCAACATCCGTAACTTCGGTGTTAAGTCGATCGAGGAAGTGAAGGACAAGCTTGAGTCCATGGGCCTGAGCCTGAAGGCTTAATGCTTCGCATATTTGAGGAGAAACTAGACCATGCGTCACAACGTTAAGAAGGGCCTGAAGCTCGGCACCGATGCGAGCCACACCAAGGCCATGAAGAAGAGCCTTGCTAAGGCCCTCTTCGAGAACGACCGCATCAAGACCACCGAGACCCGCGCTAAGGCGCTGCGTTCGGTCGTCGACCCGATCATCACTTGGGCCAAGAAGGGCGACCTGCACTCTCGTCGTCTGGCTATCGCCAAGCTCGGCGATAAGCAGCTCGTTGCCGAGATCTTCGACAAGGCTGCCCAGGGCATGTGGCAGGACCGCAACGGCGGTTACACCCGCATCATGAAGCTCGGTAACCGTAAGGGCGACAACGCTCCCATCGTTATCATGGAGCTCGTCACCGAGCCTTGCACGCCTAAGGCCAAGAAGGCTGCTCCGGCCCCCAAGAAGGCCGCTGCTCCCAAGAAGGTCGAGGCTGTCGAGGAGGCTCCTGCTGAGGAGACCGCTGAGTAGACATTCCGTCTGCATAGGCTATATTCGAGGGGTACGTTCGCGTACCCCTCTTTTTTTGTCGCGATACCGTTACTTGTTTGTTGGGAGCGCCCATGACTGCGCCGTCTGATTTCAATTCGATTTCCGAGCTTGACGCCACGCTCGTATTTCGCGTGGCCTATGATGGCTCGTCGTATAGCGGATTTGCCGAGCAGCCGGGACAGACGACGGTTGCGGGTGAGCTGCGTCGAGCCATCGAGACGCTGCTTCGCCGTCCGATCGATCTGACGTGCGCAGGTCGTACCGATGCCGGCGTGCATGCCGTGGCTCAGTACATCAGCGTGCCCGTAACGGACGCTGAGCTCGCCCTTACGCGCCGTAGGTGGCTGCGGGCTATGGATGCCCTGCTGCCTAAAGATATCGCCATAAACGAGGTCTACAGGGCCCGTAAGGGCTTTTCTGCACGCTTTGACGCGCGTTCCCGTACGTATACGTACCGTATTGCCGATCGCGATGCGCGCCCCGTGCTGTCCCGTGGTGCCGTGTGGTGGCATCGCTATCCCTTGGACGTCGAGGCCATGTCTGCGGCCTGTCCCGCGCTTTTGGGTGAGCAGGACTTTAAGAGCTTTTGCAAGGTCGCCTCTGCCGTGGGCAAGCCTACGCACCGCTGCGTGATGCGGGCCGAGTTTGGCCATGAGGTTGCGTTTGGCGAGGACATCCTGACGTTTACCATCGAGGGCAATGCGTTTCTGCATTCGATGGTCCGCACGATCGTGGGCACGCTTGTCGAGATTGGCATGCATCGCCGTGAACCCGAGTGGATGCGCGAGGTCATCGATGCTTGCGACCGTACCGCTGCGGGCCCCACGGCTCCTGCCTGCGGCCTTACGTTTATGGGCGTGGATTACGATCCCGCCGAGCTTGTCGTGCTCGACTAGGGGAGGGCTCGGCGCGTCGTGCGTCGGCACCTGTCATCTGTGGGCTGCGCGTGTGCAACATCTGTTCTTGGCGTGCAATACAACCGGTGTCTCATTGCTTTTATTGCCGGGGTGTACCATGAACGACAGTTTGATTCACTGCTGTCGAGAGGACGGATAACTTGGTTCGACGTGGCTCGCATCCGCGACTTTCGGTGATCCTTGTGGTAGAAGGTTCGCCCAGCTATGCGATGCGTGCGCTCGAGAGTATCCAGAACCAAGACCTCTACGATTTGCAGATTGTCGTTGTCTGTCGCGATGCTGCGCCCGGTGTGCGCCATTCGCTTCAAGTTGCTGCCGACAGGGACATTCATATTGATTTGATTGACGTCGAGGACGCGAAGCGCGGCGCTTGTCTTCGTGCCGGTTTTGCTGCCTCGCGCGGCTCTCAAATCATCGCTATGAACGCCGATGAGTGGTTTGCTCCGCAGTCCCTTTCCAAGATGGTCAATATCGCGTGCGATACTACGGCAGACATAGTGCTCCCCACGGTGTCGCTCGACCGCTATGATGCACATCGAGAGCGCCATTCGCGCGTCTTGGATGCTGCTCATATTTCCATTGATAGCAAATCTTCGATGGTGGCCGGGCTGCCTCAGTTGATTTTAGGCGGCCTAGTCGTTCAGACCTCTGGTGTGATGTACAGCCGCTCGCTGTTTGAGGCATGCCTTTTGTGCGACAAGGTGTTTCGCACAGTTGGGTTTATGGCATGCGCGCTTTCGCAGACACGATGCGTGTCCGGCTGCGGCGATGCTTGTTTCCACACGGCGGCACCTAAACTTACAGATGCCTTTGATCCCACCATGTATGCCAAGGTATCCGATGACACTCGAGCGCTCGACGAGCTTGCGGACTCACTCTCGGAAGCAGACAGCGGTGGTCGGCTCAAGCTGGCAAGCCAAAAGTTCTACTTTGCCGGACTGGTCGCCTGCATCGAGAATTTGTGTCTGAGCCCGCATGGGGTGTCGTCAATCGAGCGTTCCGCCCGCATGCGTGATATGCTCGATGCGCCTCGAACCCGTCAGATGGTCGCCGCGCTCAAGGATAACCATCGGGGGCTCGGTCTGTTGTTTGGGCCGATCGCCAGCGCCAAGCCCGCGCGCTGCGTGATGTGTACGCATCTGGCGGCTTTTCTTAACCGGACGGGCGCAAAAACCGCCTAAACGGCTCATTTCGAAACAAACTTGCATAGAATTGTTTCGAAATGCGTTCTTATACACAAAAGCCTTCAAATAGCGTTAAACTATTCAATCACTGATTGATTGTCTCCGCCATCTTTTGGAGAGAGGGTTTGTATGGCTAAAAAACGCAATGGGCGCCAGGATGCCATTAGAGATATTGTGCGCAATAAGGACGTCCGTACGCAGCGCGTGCTGGTCGATGAGCTCCGCGCTATGGGCTTTGATTGCACGCAGGCGACTGTCTCTCGCGATATTGCCGATATGGGGCTGCGTAAGCTCCCTGAGGGCATCTATGTTCTGGCAGAGGACCTGCACCTGCAGCGTATGGTTTCCGAGCTCGTAACGGGCGTTCTGCGCACCGATAATCTGGTTATGATCAAGGCTCAGCCTGGCACGGCTTCCGGCATCGCCGCCGCCGTTGATGCGGCAGAGCTGCCCGATGTGCTTGGCTCGCTTGCCGGCAACGATACGATTTTGGTTATTGCCCAGACGGCCGAGGACGGCGAGCGTCTCGAGGCGCTGATCAATAAGCTGAGCAATTCTCGCAAGTAGGCGTGCGGGTCGTGCGCTCGGCACTGTGTGCGTGACATGGTGGCTTGTAAGGGGGTATCGACGTTGGTCGGTACCCCCTATATTGTTTGCCGGTATAAAGACCGTTCACCAGGTCGCTTTAAACTAAAAGGCCCCCGAGCAGTTTAATAAGCTGCTCGGGGGCCTTGTTGCTAATGGCCGGATGAATTTCTAGCCAACAGTATCGTCAGGCGTGGGCGAGGGGTCGGGAGTGGGCGTAGGCGTGGGCGTAGGCGTGCCGCCATCGCCGCCGGTCGAACCACCAGTGGAGCCGCCCGTCGAGCCACCGGTCGTTCCGGTGCCGCCGGTGGTGTCGCCGCCCGTGGTCTCGGTGGTCGTGGTCGTCGTGGTGGTCGTTGTGGTGGTTTCCTCTTCGTCCTCGTTCTCGTCCTTGTCGTCGTTCTCCGTCTTCTTGGTGTTGTTGGTGCCGTAGAACTTCCAGACGCTGTTGTTCTTGTAGGTGGGCGCCGTTCCGGTCGCAAACTCCTCGCGTTCGGTACCGGTCAGAACGGTGTTCATAAACCGCTTAAAGACAGGCAGGTTGGTGCTGTCGCCCAGCAGGTCCGTGCCGTATTTTTGGATGGGGATCTCGCCCGCGGAATAGCCGGTCCACAGGGCGCACGCCAGCTGCGGGGTATAGCCGCAGAACCACAGGTTGGTGGTGTTGTCGGTGGTGCCCGTTTTGCCGGCATAGGGCTGGTTGACGCTCAGGGCGCCAGCAGCACCCGTACCGCCGCCCTGCATGACGCCGGACAGAACATCGGTGACCGCGGCGGCCTCGCCCTCGGTAAGCACCTGTGAGGGATTGTCCGTGTGCTGGTACAGCACCGAACCGGTACGAGAGTCAATCTCGGTGATGGCGATCGGCTGGCGATAGTAGCCGCCGTTGGCAAACGTCGCGTAGGCGGCGGCCATCTCGAGCGGCGAGATCGAGCCGGTGCCGAGCGTCATGACGGGAACGTCCTCGATGTTGTCCTTGGCGGGATCGATGCCGAGCTTTTTGACGAGTGAGATGATCTTGCTGTTGCCGACGGCTTCCGCCACCTGGATGTAGCCGGTGTTGGAGGAGTATGCCGTTGCCTGCTTAAGCGTGATGTTGCCATAGCTATGGTTGGCGTAGTTTTGGACCTCGGTCGTGGTGCCCTTGGCCTTGAGCGGCGAGTTGCAGTTGAGGGTGACGTTGGGGTTCATGCCGTTTTGGATGGCAGTTGCCAGCGTAAAGGCCTTAAACGTGGAGCCCACGGGACGCTTGGCCGTGGCGTGGTTTACGTGGTTCTCGTCGGCGTTGTAGTCGTAGCCGCCCACCATGCACTTGATGTAGCCGGTCTTGGGGTCGACGACGACCATGCCCATGTCCAGGCCGTCGAGTGAGAGCGTGTCGAGCTGCTGGCGGACGGCATTCTCTGCCACCTGCTGCATCGTGGGGTCGATGGTGGTCTTGACGGTCAGACCGCCCTTAAAGAGCACGTCGGTCGAGAACTCCTGCTCCAGCAGCTGCTTAACATAGGCGACAAAGTAGGGCTGCGAGTATACGTCGACGCCGCTGCCCGAAATCTCGGTCACGTTGAGGGTGATGGGCTCGGCCTGTGCGGCATCGTGTTCCTCCTGCGTGATGTGGCCCAGGCGCAACATGTTGTCGAGGACCTTGTTGCGACGGGACAGCGCTAGGTCGGGGTTGACCGTGGGGTCGTACTGCGAGGGCGAGTTGGGAAGGCCGATGAGCAGCGCGGCCTCGCTGAGGGTGAGATCGGCGGCGCTCTTGGACAGATAGGTCTCGGCTGCGGCCTCGATGCCGTAGGCGCCGTGGCCGTAATAGATGGTGTTGAGGTACATCATGAGGATCTCGTCTTTGGAGTACATGTCCTCCATCTTGACGGCGATGTAGGCCTCGCGCACCTTACGCTCGATGGTCGAGTCGAACTGCTCCTCCTGCAGGATGGTGTTGCGCACCAGCTGCTGTGTGATAGTCGAGGCGCCTTCGTGTCCGCCGCCGAGGGTTGCCACCGCAGCACGCGCGATACCCCACAGGTCGATACCGCCGTGCTCGTAGAAGCGTTCGTCCTCGACGTCAACGGTGCCCTGCAGCACGTAGGGGGAGACCTCGTCCTTGGTGATGGACTTGCGGTTTTGCGTGTAGAAGCTCGCGATCTTGTTGCCGTTGCAGTCGACGATCTCGGTGGGCTCGCTCACTAGATACGCGTTGGCGTCGGTGTAGTCGGGCAGATCGGACAGCCAGCGGTTGACGTTGCCGACCATGCCGATGCCAAATGCCACGCCCGCGATAAGCAAAAAGCCCAAAAACGAGAGCAGGATTATGGGCAGAGCATGCGTCTTTGAACGGCTGCGTCCCTGTCGTTGGCGAGGACCCATATATTGACCTCCAGGTATGTCGTGCCGGACGGTGGATGTACCGTCGGGGCAGGATGGACATAAGTTATTACACGATAAACCAAACGGGGCGCGCGAGGCCTCGTGTATGCTGGAAGACGGCATTTTTCAGAGTGAATGCATACCTTGGTAAGGAGTTTGCCGATGGCGATTCGGACGATGGGGCCGAGCGGACAATACGAGACTGGATTGGATGATGCCGGTGCGGCGCTGCCCGAGCTGCTGGCGCCGGCGGGTGGACTCGACCAGATGCTTGCGGCCATCGCCGCGGGTGCCGATGCCATCTATGCGGGGTTGGGCGGCTTTAACGCCCGTGTGAGCGCCCATGGCTTTACGGATAACGAGTTTGCGCGCGGCTGCGCCGTGGCGCATGCCCATGGCGTGCGTGTGTGCGTAACGCTCAACGTGTTCGTGTTTGACGATGAGTTGTCCGACGCGGTGGTGTTGGGAGCTCATGCACTGGAGCTGGGCGCCGATGCTCTGATTGTCGCCGATGCCGGGTTGGCCTGCGCGCTGCGCGCGGCGATTCCCGGGGTCGAGATTCACCTGTCCACGCAGGCGGGCGCTCATGGCGAGGGTGCCGTGCAGTTGGCTGCCAAGGAGTTGGGAGTTGAGCGCGTGACGACTGCGCGCGAGCTGAGCATGGCGGAGATTGGGACGCTTTGCGCTACTGGCGTGCCCATCGAGGTATTCTGCCACGGTGCGATTTGCATCGGCTATTCGGGGGCGTGCGAGTTCTCGGCCCTGCGGCGTGGGCGCTCGGCGATGCGCGGCGACTGCACGCAGCCGTGCCGTCTGGCGTACGACCTGGTGGACGAGGCGGGGCAGAGCGTTGTCGCCGTCGAGGGAGATCGCCTGCTGTGCCCGCGCGACTATCTGGGTATTGCGCATCTGCCCGAGCTTGTAGATGCCGGCGTGGCGTCGCTCAAGATCGAGGGGCGCATGAAGAACCCCGATTACGTATTCAACGTGGTGCGGGTGTGGCGCCGGGCACTCGATATGCTGTGCGACGGCGCGTGGGACCCCGGTGCCGTGGAAGAGCTTGAGCGCGAGCTGGGAAGGTCGTTTAACCGTGGGTTTACCGATGCGTACCTGCGAGGGCGTTCGGGTGCCGAGCTGATGAGCTTTGAGCGCGCAATTAACCAGGGCGTGCGCGTGGGGCGCTTGGTCGCTGTGGGCCACGAAGAGGTGACCGTTGAGCTCGACGCCGCCGTGGCGGCGGGTGACACGCTCGAGATTCGGTTCTATCCGGGTGTCGACGCGCGTCCCGATGTGCCCAAGCGCTGGCCGCAGGTGCCCTGCCCGGTGGATGCCGCAGCGGGGAAGCGCGTCGTCGTGCATTGCAAGCGTAAGGTGGACACGGGCTGCGAGGTGTACCTGATTCGCAGCGCCGGTGTGTTGGAGCAGACGGCGACGGCCCTGGAGCGCATGCATGCCGAGGCCGATGCGGTCGTGCCTGCTGCTCGCGCCGTTGAAGTGCTGCCGTTTGAGGGCGTTGCGGTGGATGGCGGTGCATCGACGGAGTTGGTGGAGTGCGCGGTTCCCACTCGCATGGTTTTTGCTTGGCAGCTGATGGATGCCGACCCGTGCGGAGAACTCGATTTGTCCGACGCCGTTGTGGTGCTTGACGAGGTGTGCCGCGCGAGTGACGCTGACTGGACCCGCTCACTGATGCAGCGTGCCGGGCACGTCGTCTGCCGCAACCTGGGACAGGTGGTGATCGCTCGCGAGCTGGGCGTGACGTTTGACGTGGCGGCGCCGGTGTTCTGCGCGAATCGGGCCATGCTTACCTGGCTGCGCGGACTCGGTGCGGGGCGGGTGTACTTGCCGGCCGAGTTGCTCGGCAATGATGCGAAACGTATTGCCGAACTGACGGCCGAACCTGATGTTTTGGGCCCCGTCGATGCCGATTGCCCCGAGCTCATGGTGTGCGAGCACTGCCTGCTGACCGCCGAGGGCGTCTGCGCCACCGATGCGACGGGGCAGGTCCATTGTCGTGACTGCTTGCGTCGTCGGCAGGCACGCTATCTGGTCGAGCGTGACGGTACACGTCTGCCAGTTGCCATTGACGCATGCGGCAGGACGAGGATTTTCCTGTCGTAGGTGCCGCGTCGCGTCAGTTTGTTATCATAAGAGAGTTTATGGACTTCCAGCACCGCCGTTTTCGGCGAGGGTGCTATAGCAAAAGGAGGATACCCAATGCTGTCTGTTGACGAGCAAATGCGTATCATCACCTCGGGCGCCGCGCAGATCGTTCCCGAGGCCGACCTTCGCAAGAAGCTTGAGAAGGGCGAGCCCCTCAACATCAAGCTCGGCGTCGACCCCACCAGCCCCGACCTGCACCTGGGCCACGCCGTGCCGCTGCGCAAGATGCGTCAGTTCCAGGACCTGGGCCACAACGTCACCCTCATCATCGGCAACGGTACCGCGCTGATCGGCGACCCCTCGGGCAAGAACTCCACGCGTCCGCAGCTTTCGCAGGAGCAGATCGAGGCCAATGCCGAGACCTATGTGAGCCAGGCCATGAAGATCCTGGATCCCGAGAAGACCACCATCGTGCACAACGGTGACTGGATCTTGTCGATGGATCTGGCCGGTCTGCTGCAGGTGTGCTCCAAGTTCACCGTCGCCCGCATTCTTGAGCGCGATGACTTTACCAAGCGCTACCAGTCTCAGACGCCGATCGCCCTGCATGAGTTCCTGTATCCCGTGATGCAGGCTTTCGACTCCGTGCAGATCAAGGCCGACGTGGAGATGGGCGGCACCGATCAGCTCTTCAACCTGCTCGCCGGCCGTGAGCTCATGGAGAAAATGGGCATGGAGCCGCAGATCGCGCTCACCATGCCGCTGCTCGAGGGCACCGACGGCGTGCGCAAGATGTCCAAGTCCTATGGCAACTACATCGGCCTGACCGACGCTCCCAAGGATATGTTCGGCAAGACCATGTCCATCCCCGACGAGATGATTGGCAAGTACTACCGCCTGGCGAGCTCGCTCACCCCGGCAGAGGTCGACAAGATCGACGCCGCCCTGGCCGATGGTTCTGCCGACCCCTACGAGCTCAAGCGCGCTCTGGGCCGTGACCTGTGTGACACCTACCACGGCGCCGGTGCCGGCGACGAGGCTCAGGCCGAGTTCGACCGCGTGTTCAAGGAGGGCCAGCTCGCCGACTTCCCCGAGAAGCACGTTGAGCTGACCGTCAACGACGAGGGCCAGATCTACCTCGCTGGCCTGCTCAAGGACCTGGGTCTTTCGGCGAGCGCCGGCCAGGCTCGTCGCGATATCGACGGCGGCGGCGTCAAGATCAACGGCAAGGCCGTGGCTCCCAAGAGCTATAACATCGATCCCGGCGCCCTCAAGCTGGGCGACACCCTTTCTGTGGGCAAGCGCAAGGGCTTTAAGTTGATTTAGTTCCGCCGTTCTAACGAACGGCGGACCGGCCGACGCTGCGCGGGCCGCATTTGGACAATCTGACGTTCAACTTCAAGGGCGCGACCAGAAGGTCAGCGCCCTTTCGTTTCACGTCACCTTGTCTCAAATGCGGCCCGCTCGCTGTCGTTGCCAAAACATCGGCGCTTCCGTTGTTGGCACTTTGGGACGTTCCTTTTGTGCCGGCACTTTGGGACACTCCTTGTCATTGGTGCAAAGCAACCTCTCCTCATTGCACCAAGTGGCGTGTGCCGTTAAGCGGAGAGGCGTATTGTTGACCCATCGTTTGGGCATACAATGGCTATTGGCTTGCTGCGGTGAAGGCTCGTCCGCTCCGCAGCTTTTTTCTACGGTTAAAGGAGTATGTATGTCCGTTGAGGTCATGAGGTCTGTGATCGATGCTGCCGAGGGGCGCGTGCCCGTCGACACGCTGTTTGCCAATGCGCAGATCGTCGACGTGTATGGCCAGCGTGTGGCGCCCGGTAGCGTTGCCGTCAAGGACGGTGTAATCGTCGGCGTGCTCTACAACGGTCGCGACGATGCCGCCGGTACCTACGAGGCTGCCGAGGTTATCGACTGCCAGGGTCGCTATCTCGCTCCCGGTTTTATTGACGGGCATCTGCATATCGAGTCTTCGAACATCCGTCCCGCCGAGTATGCTCGCATGGCCGCGACGCGCGGTACTACCACCGCCATTGCCGACAGCCACGAGATTGCTAATGTTGCCGGTCTCGATGGCTTGCGCTTTATGATTGAGGACGGCCGCCGCGCACCCATCTCCATCAAATACATGATGCCTTCGTGCGTGCCCGCTCTACCCGACGAGCAGGCCGGTGCCGTTATTTCGGCTGCCGATATGCAGGCGTTTTTTGCCGAGCATCCGGGCGATGTCTTTGGTCTGGGCGAGATGATGAACCTGCCGGGCGTCTTTATGGCCGACCCCGAGACCTGTGCTCGCATTGATGCTGCCAACCAGACGCCGTCCAAGCAGGTTGACGGCCACGCGCCGCTCGTTGCCGGCAAGGACCTCAACGCCTATGCCGCGGCGGGTATTATCGCCGACCACGAGTCGACGATTCCCGAGGAGGCACTCGACAAGCTGTCCCGCGGCATGTATGTGATGCTGCGTGAGGGCACGTGCAGCCACGACCTGGCCAATTTGTCCCCGATGCTGCTGGAGAATCCTGCCCGCGCCCGCCGCTGCTGCTTTGCGACCGATGACCGCGCTCCCTCCGATGCTCTTTCGACCGGCATGATCGACAATGCCTGCCGCGTGGCTATCGAGGCCGGTATCGACCCCGTGGTCGCCATCTCCATGGCGTCCCTTTCCACGGCTGAGGCATTTGGCCTGGACCACGGCTGCCGCGACCCGCACGAGCTCCGCGGCTCAATCGCCCCGGGCAAGCGCGCCGACCTGCTGTTGCTCGATGACCTGACGTTTGCCAAGGCTCCGCATCGTGTTTATGCCGCCGGTGCCCTGGTGGCGCAGGATGGCACCTTTGTGGGCGAGGTCGCACCCGAGACTGCCGAGGTCGCCTCTCTTGCCGATGAGCTGCGTGCTTCCGTTAAGCTGCCGAAGCTTTCGCTTGACGTGTTCGATTATGCCTTTAAGCCGGGCGAGGCGGTTATCGATGTCATCCCGGGTATGGCTATCACGGGTATGGCCCGTCCCGAGACTGACGAGGACTTGCGTCGCATTATGCTGATTGAGCGCCATGGCCGCGGCGTGTCGCTGCAGGCCGAGGGCGTCGATGGCGATGGCCCCGCTGGCCTGAGCCTGGTCGGCAAACATATCGGTCGCGGCTGGGTGCGCGGTTTCACTATCACCGGTGGTGCCATTGCCTCCACGATCGGCCACGACTCGCACAACGTGTGCGTGGTGGGCGACAATGCGGCGGATATGATGGCTGCTGTTGAAGCCGTGGGCCAGGGCGGCCACGTGCTGGTGCGCAACGGCGAGGTCGTGGCTCGTATTCCCCTGGCGCTCGGCGGCCTGATGAGCGAAGACACTGCCGAAGACGTCGCGGCGCAGCACGACGACTTTATGGTCAAGGCACGCGCTATGGGTATTGAGCCGCCGCTCGACCCCATCATGGGCATCATCTTCCTGCCCCTGCCGGTCATCCCGACGCTCCGCATCCGCCCCGAGGGCATGTTCGACGTTACAACCTTCACCTACGCCGACTAGTCATCGGGGACGTTCTTAAACGACTAGTCATCGGGGACGCTCTTTGGCGGGCTGCCTGACGCCGCGACCGTAGGACCTCTGGCATGTGTGAGCTATTTGCCAGGTCCTTGTAACGTTTACGCCCGCGGAGTCTTATTTGAGCTCCCTTTGGGTACGTTGGAATCGGATACGCGTTCGATTCCAACAAGCCCGAAGGGAGCTTTTCTATGTTTAAACTGATTGCATCCGATATGGACGGCACACTGCTTGACGAAAACGGCCAGGTGCCTCCCGAGACCTACGAACTGATTCTGGCGCTACACGAGCATGGCGTGCATTTCGCCGCATCGTCAGGTCGTCGCTACGATCGCCTGTGCGAGTTCTTTGCGCCCGTTCGCGACAAGATGGACTTTGTCGCCGCTAACGGCGCCCAGGTCTACGCCGACGGCAAGATGGTGGACCGCGAGGTGTATTCGCACCTGGCGATTCGAAAGCTCGCCCAAGCAGTCGCGACGTTTCCCAATCTGCATCTTGCGCTCTTTGACCGAACCAAGTCCTTTTTGCTCGATGACGAGTGCAAGTTCGTGCGCGAGGTCGATAAGGACCTTCCCAATGCCGAGCGCATTTGGGAGCTGCCCGATCCCAGCGTAAATATCATCAAGGCGAGTATCTTTTGCGATGACGGTGCCGTTATGGACAGCGCTTACGTACTGCAGCGCGAACTTGGTCAGCTCTTTACTTTTGCGCCTTCGGGCAACGCGTGGATTGATGCCATGCAGCCCGGTGTGTCGAAGGCCTCGGGTATCGCGCAGCTCGCGGAGCATTACGGCATTGGTCGCGACGAGGTCATGGCGTTTGGCGACTCGATGAACGACTACGAGATCATTCGCTTTGTCGGCACGGGCTGCGCGATGGAAAACGCGCGCCCCGCGCTCAAGGCGGTGGCCGATCGCGTGGTGGGTTGTAATCGCGACCACGCCGTCCAGCAGGAGCTCCGTCGCGTGCTGGAGAGTCTCGCTTAATCCGGCAGATGGGGACGTTCCTTTTCTGCCGGCAGTGGGGGGCAGTCCTCGCGGTTTTCCGGGGGTAGCTAATTTGGGACGGGGCTATTTTAGCTACCCTGCCGGGTTGCTGCTGCTAGGCGAGGGCGGCCATGATGGTGCGGGCGACGCCGTCGTGGTCGTTGTCGTATTCGGTGATGGCGCCGGCGGCCTCGCGGTCCTCGGGCTCGGCGTTGATCATGGCCATGCCGTGGCCCGCTGCCTGCAGCATGGGGATGTCGTTGATGTTGTCGCCGAACGCCCAGGCGTCGGCGAGACGCTCGCCCAGGTGCTCGCAGAGCCACGTGAGGGCCGTCCCCTTGGTGGCGCCCTCACCCATGACCTCGATATTCATGGCGTACGAACGCGTGACCTCAATGCCTTCGAGCGTGTCGAGCTCCGCCGCGATGGCGTCGCGATCGGCCGGGTTGTGCCAGTACATGGCGATGCGTTCGAGTGTCTCGACCTTGTCGATCTTGCTGTCGATATCCATGTTGATCGGTGTTCGTGTGCGCTTGAGCGAAGCCGCGATGTGGGGGTCGCCGCCGCAGAATTCGTCCAGGCGCGTGTAGAGCGAGCGGGGGAGGAAGCACTGCCCGTCCGCGAAGATATCGAAGGTCACATCGTGACCGGCGGCGATGCGATGGACGCGGTGGGCGATGGCGCGGTCGAGCGGACGGCTCAAGATGCGCGTGGCACGCGAGGCATCGGTGGGCACAACGTCGTCGAGCTGCCAGACGCTGGCACCGTTGGCGCAGACCGCGTAGTGTACGGCGGGGTGGGCGAGGATGGGCTCAAAGATGCCCGACAGAGGACGCCCCGTGCAGGGCACAAACTCAATCCCACGTCGAGCGAGTTCGTCGAGCATTGCCCAGGTGGCGTCGCTCATCTGCTTATTACTCGTCAGCAGCGTTCCATCCATATCGGAAAACACAATCATTCGCTGCAATCCTTTCTACTGGCATAAAAAGCGTGGCCGAGGGCGGTGATGCCCTGGCCACGCTCGGGTTCTATAACGGTCTGCGTCCTAACGATCGGCGAGCGGCTTGTACTCCAGCGGCTCGATAACCGGGCGATACGCGGGACGGATGATGCGGTGCGCGCAGAAGAGCTCTTCCATGCGGTGCGCAGACCAGCCGGCCATGCGGGCGACGGCGAACAGCGGCGTAAAGAGCGTCTCGGGCACGCCGAGCATCTTGTAGATAAAGCCCGTGTACAGGTCGATGTTGGCGCAGATGGGCTTGGTCATGCCGTGATCGCGCATCACTTGCGGGGCCAGGCGCTCGATGCGCTCGATGAGCGCGAACTCTTCGCCCAAGTCCTTCTTGGCTGCCAGCGAGCGCGCGTAACGGCGGCAGACCTCGGCGCGTGGGTCGCTCAGCGTGTAGACGGCGTGGCCCATGCCGTAGATGAGGCCCGTGCCGTCGAAGGCCTGCTTGTCGAGGATCTTGCCCAGGTAAGCCGCGACCTCGTCTTCATTTTCCCAGTTGGAAACATGCGCGCGGATGTCCTCGTGCATAGACACGACCTTGGCATTGGCACCGCCGTGGCGCGGGCCCTTGAGCGAGCCGATAGCCGCGGCGTAGGCGGAATACGGGTCGGTGGCCGAAGACGACAGCACGCGGCAAGCGAAGGTGGAGTTGTTGCCGCCGCCGTGCTCGGCATGCAGCATGAGCATAACGTCGAGCAGCATCGCCTCATCGTGGGTGAACGCCATGCCGCCGCGCAGGACCTGTAGGATGGTCTCGGCGGTGGAGAGACCGGGCGTGGGGTGCGGCACGTGCACCTCGGAGCCGCGAAGCTTGGCGATCGAGGCCATGTGTGCGAAGGCGGCGATGCGCGGGAGACGTGCGAGCATGGAAATGGCGACGTCGATTTCGTGCTCGGGCGTGATCACGTCTGGTTCGGCATCGAAGGCGTAGAGCAGCAGCACGGCGCGCTGGAGCACGTTCATGATGCTCGACGACACCGTGGTCATAGGGAACTCTTTAGCGTACTCGTCGCTCAGATGTCTAAAGGCACCTAGGCGCTCGCAGAAGCCGCCGAGCTCTTCCTTGTTGGGTAGCGAACCCGTGATAAGCAGATAGGCGACTTCTTCGTAGCCGTAGCGATTTTCGGCCTGGGCATTGTTGACCAGATCCTCGATGCTGTAGCCGCGAAGCGTGAGCTTGCCCTGATCGGGCACGACCTTTCCGTCGACCTTGTTGTAGCCGTGCACGTCCGAGATGCGGGTAAGGCCCGCAACCACGCCCGAGCCGTCGGCATTACGCAGGCCGCGCTTGACGTTATGCTCGACGAACAGACCCTCGTCATACGGATTAGTCGGCATGCCGTGGTAGAGGTTTTCGCTTTCGGGCGAAATCTGGCGGCTCGCCTCATAATCCAAGACCAGGCGGCTCAGATGGTCATCGAAGCGGTAGTAGATTTTCTTGGCGTCGTAAGCCATGCGCGCTCCTCTCGGGGCCGTGTGGGGGCGGCGTGCTTGGGTGCAGATGCGCCGGCCTGTTCCCGCACGGCCTGTTCGCTACAGGCGGTACATAAAGTTAAAGACGTCCTCGCGCTGGATGGACACGTTGACGCCCGAAAGCTCGCCGGCCTCGGCCAGGGCCTTCTGCAGCTCGGCGAAGTCGAGCTTGGACTCGGCGGTGTCGGCCAGCATGGTCATGGTGAAGATGTCCTCGATAATGGACTGCGTGATGTCGCGGATGTCGACGTTGGCCTCGCCCAGAACGCGGGTGACGCCGGCGACGATGCCGGGGCGGTTCTTGCCAAGGACGGTGATGACGATACGGGAGGACGAGATCTCGGCCATGGGAAACCCTTTCGCGTGGTTGCGGCGCGCGCGGGGCGCTCCGCTACGGTACAATGTTCATCATTGTACCTGTCTGGCGCAAAAAAGGCGCGCTCGCTGCGGCGTTACATGCCTGCAACATGAGCGTAAGGGGGAAGGCCGCACGGGGAAGAGCCGTCTGGCGCGTGTCCGGCTCGTGTTGGGTTGATTTCCGATCTCAGCCGAACACATTGAGCGGACAGGCCGTTCCCGCAGTCAGCCGAACGCCTCCGACGGCTGATTCCGAACTGGAAGCGGAGGGCATCCCCGCCCTTCGGTAGGGGATACCGCTCCGCGGCGCATGCCGCGGGCGGCGCCCCTATCGGACCACCGTGACCTCAGTTGGGATGGGCCCAGCACTGCCGCGTACTCGGTGAGCTAGAGCCAACTGTTCGTCTTCACGTCGCGTATGGCGATATTTCGGTCGTCCGGCTCGGTGATGCCGTAGCCGAACGCCTGGAGCGTCTCGATGGACTCCTGGATCCTCTGTTGGAACATGGGACCCGGATCGACCCTCGGCCCGAGGTGCCCGCGCCAAAGGCACGGCGTGGCGCGCAGCATGTTATGGATTTTGGAGATGGGCTCGATGTCGGCGTAGACGTTGAGCGTCGCCATGGCGTCCTTGTGGCCGAGGATCGATTGGAGCGCCTTGATATCGCCGCCTTGGCGGATCCACTGCGTTGCGAACGTGTGGCGAAGGCCGTGGAACGTGATCAGCTCGTCGTTGGTGCCCATGAGGCCGTTGGTCTCCGAGAACGTCTTGAACGCCCTGCGGATATAGCTTGTCGTCGCGAAGGTCGCGCCCGGCTCCGACAGGATGTAGCAGTCCCCGATCTCGACCGCCCCGGTAAGGCCGCGCAAGCGCAGCTTTCCGCAGTCGATCTCGTGGGTCTCCTTCAGGAAGGGGAGTAGGCCGACCGGGTCGATGGGGATACCCCTGGCGTCATGGGTCTTGGTGTCCTTGATGAACGAACCCATTCCCTTCGCGTACGCCACCGAGTGTCTGATCGAGATCAGGCCCGTCTCGAAATCCACATCGCACCACCGAAGGCCGCAGACCTCGCCGATTCGCATCCCCGTGTGCAGGGCGAGTACGACCGCCCTCTAATCCTCGGCGGACCAATCGAGTCCGAACTCCTTTCGGGCATCCTCTTCGCTCATGACTTCGAGAAGGTCTCCGGGTTGGCAACGAAGGGCGAGGCATAGCTGCTCGAGTGTGTTGAAGCGAATGCCGCGAATATGCCCTTTTTTAATACGGGACAGGTTCACGGGCGTGGTTCCAATCCTTTCGGCAAGTTCGTTCGAGGAAATCTTTCGCTCGGCCATGATCTTGTCGAGGCGAACAATTACGGGCATGGCGTTTCCTTACGCAATCTCGTCGGAGTCGAGGTACAGCTCTCGGGCGTACAAGAAGAGCTGGGAAAGCATGAACAGGACGATGCCGAGAACCAGAGAGGTCCAATCGAATGATGAAGCGATCTCTTGGGCGCCGACGGCCCCCTCGCCGCCAAACATCGAAACGGAGGTTTTGAGTGAGCCGGCGTAGAGGCTGGTGGCAGCTTGAACAACGAAGAGAATGCCGAGCACCTTCAAGCATGTCGCAGGCCCTTTCTTGAAGGGGTCTCCGCTCTTGATCGTCCACACGAGAACGGCGCTGAGGATGGTCGTAGCGATACCGATGACGGCAGGGACCAATGTCGAGATCGCAAGGGCTGGATACGCGGGGGAGTCTGCAATTACAGGGTTGTCGAGCACTTCGATTGCTGGCTTTAAGGAGAACGCCACTTGTGCGATGGCGGTGGCGCAAAGGGTCGCAGAGGCTATCGCACATGCGATGCGGAAGGAATAAAGCCGGGGAGTGCGATTGTCGGAACTCATAATAACCTCCGAAGAATTTAAAAAACTCAGGTTACTTTTTAACAGTTTATGTTAAATTGACTTTGCTGGCCAGTAATCACAGCATGCTGCAACCGAAACCCCTCTAGATTGGAGAGGATTATGTTCAGTACTGTTAAGTCGTGTAAGCTCTTGGTTTTCCTCGGCCTCGCTCTTTGTCTGTTGCTGCCGGGAGCCCCCGCTTTTGCGGATACCCCGATGCCTCCTTCCCAGGAGAGCAGCCAGTGTGCCCTCGTTGAGCCCCTCGGGTATACGGACGACGTCGTCGATACCTACTGGAGCTACAGCTGTCCTCGCGGCGTAAGCGGGCACAGCATCTCGATGTTCAACATCTCTTACAAGACGATCTCCTACCGAAATGGCTATCGCCGATCCGCGCATCATAGGGAATCCCGCCTCGCTGCAATGTGCTCCTGTGGTGTTCTTGGCACAACTGATAAATGGCAATTTGTCTATAGCACCTAATAGATGCGAGGAAGGGCCGAGCATTTTGTTCGGCCCCTCTGTTCCGACTGGATGAGGTTAAGGTTGGCGATGAATATGCTCAAAATCTCGAAGGCGATCTTTAGGTCGCTTCTCTCCTCCAGGTCGCTCTGTGTTGTCGTTGTTGCGTTGATGGTTCTTTGTGCTCTGCCCGTCTTCAGGAGCGCGGCTGGCATCGACGGACGGGTCGAATACCTCGAGTCGGGAATAACCCGTGTTGAGCAGGAATTGTCAGCATCCTATGCGGATGCGCTTGTGAATGCGGGGGAGGACGGTGTCTATACCTCTTCATCAAGCATGCCCGCGCTTCTGTACCCTCTTGCCGCGGGACGTCTTATCTTGGCACCGCTCTCTCCCCTACTTCCGTTTCTGCAGATATCGGATGGAGAGTACACCTATTATGACGGATCGAAGGAGTACTTGCTATGGGTCGCAACGGCCGTTGCCGTCTCGTTCCTTGCCGCGCGTCTTAACAAACGTGAAAAGCTCATCATCCAGGCACCGATGGGCGAGCTGGGTAGACTTGTTGCATCGAGCGTATGGGCGAGTGTTTTTGCAATGCTTGCCGTCCTCGCCATCAATCTTCCAGGGATAATCGCCGCGCTTGTGAAGAATGGCCCGGGCTCGCCGTTCTATCCGATAGGCTACATTCAATATGCGACTCCGGTTATCAAACCGGCTTGGCTGGTGTTCGCGCAGACGGCCATCTTGCAATTCTTGGTGGCAGCGTTCATCTCGCTTGTCGTTCACCTTGCCGTGAAGATTGCCAATAACCCTACGCTTGGAATCGTGTTCGTATGTGCCCTGATGGGGGTGACGATGGTTCCCGGGTATTACGGAAGATCCATCGCTTTACGTGAGTTCGCCCTGTTGAATCCCCTTACGTATGCGAACACTGAGTTGACCGTCGGCGCCTATAGCCCGTACCCGACAACGCAGATAGTGAATCTGCCTGGACTTTGCTTCGAGCGTGGCGCGATTGCCCTCGTATGCGCAATCGGGATCGAGGTGCTGGCAATTAGCCTGCTTTGCGTTGCTGGAAAGAGCGGCTGCGCGTGCCCGATATCCCCGATTTGTCTTGAGAGAGGTTCCTTCACTGCATCGAGAACGGCAACTCGTTCGAGCGCTTGTGCCTCCGCCGTTGCATACGTAAGAACGATGGGGAAACTGCTCCTGCGTTCTCCTACCCTCGCCGTATGCGCGATTGCAATGTCGACGACGATGCTGGCCCCGGCTCTGGTCGAGATGTTTCCTGACGCTGATAACGTTTCCGCTGTTCGGTATAGGGATGGGGAGCTCCGTTCAATAGATCGGTATCTAGAGCAGAACGCTGCGAATATGGACGTCGAGGGCAAAGCGGCCCTGGAAGACATGCGGGATGCTCTTTCGGGTTTCGTGTACGCGCCTATGCCTGCGGAGGGGTTTCGAAGCCTTGCGACGTACGAGCGCGCTCGAGGTGAGCTGGGCGCGGCAGATGCGACTCTCCTGCAATCGATCGGAATCGAGCCGGAGACTCCTTCTCGTGCGGAGGCGCGCGCCCTTCTGCTTGAGTCGATCGCGAGCTTGCCGGACCCCAAGGTTTACGAGTTAAGTACGAAGATGCCCCCATTAATCCTCCTTTCGTATCTCCAGGCAGCGCTTCCCTCCTTATTTTTGCTGTTGCCCGTGGTTGTCACATCGCTCGCGTGTACCCACCTGCAGTGTCGTTCCCTTCTGGTTCTCCAGATCCCCGCAACAGCGCATGTGCGTTTTCTGACGGCTGTTGCGCTGGCTCTCCTGCTTGGCTTGGTGCTGCTTTTGGTGTCGATGGTTCCCGCTGTCGTTGTGTCCGTGATTAAGAACGGTGCGGGTGGATCGGAGTATCCCGTCGCTCTCATTCGGGCGGGAGCTTCGACAACGTCCATGGTGGGGGAGGCGGTGTTGTGCAGTATTCCGTTGCTGGTCATGGCATACGGCGTGATTTCCGTCGTCGCTGCGTTGACAGCAGCGATTAGCCGCAACCCCGTTGTCACCGGAATGGTTTGCGCGGTTCTCTTGGTGTTGGGTTCGTTGAGCGCTCATGTTGAAAGCGTGGGCATGGGCGTCGCGCTGCTGGCTCCATTCGCCTCGTTTGATCCCGCTTCCCAGGTGGGGACGATTGGGTTCCTTGGGCGAGGGACGAACGCGATGCCTTTTGGAGAGGTCGTCGGCGCATCGGGCGCTCTGCTGGTGGTCTTGGGTGCCGTATCTCCGTTGATGGTGCGCCTGAGTGTTCCAAAGATCGAAAGGGGATGATCTCGATGATTGACCTTCAAACGCTGACGATCTCTTATGGAAAGAAGGTGCTCGTAGATTCGGTGAACGCTGAGTTTGCCCCGGGTACGGTCTACGGTCTCGTCGCTCCGAACGGGCATGGAAAGACGACGTTGCTGCGTGCGATGGCAGGTTTGCCGGGTCCTCGCGTGGACGGGAGCATCGTTCTGGATGAGGTGCAGGGTACGGGTGCGAGAGAGGTCCGTTCTATGATCTTCTATGCACCTGGTGAGGGGACGCTGCTGTATCCCGGATTGCGTGCGGAAGATCACCTCAAGATGGTTTGCGATATGTGGCCGCATGCTCGCGATATCGAAGAGATAGTGGAACAAACGCAGATAGGCGAGTTCGCGAAGATGAGGATCCGCACTCTGAGCCAGGGCATGAAGCAGCAGCTTACCCTGGCGATTGCGTATGCGACGGGCGCGCGGTACCTTCTATTAGATGAGCCCATGAACGCGCTCGACCCCAGCAGGGTGGACTTGCATTCCGAGATTCTCAGGAAGCTGGCCGATTCTGGTACGTGCATCATCATGTCATCCCACATCTTGGATTCGGTCGATAGGCTGTGCGATGAGATTCTGTTTTTGAAGGATGGGAGGCTCATTAGAAGCATTCCGCAAGATGATGCTGCGCCGAAGTCTCCTGGATCCCATTTCGCAAAGCCTGCCGGACGCGCCGAGGGTGCGCTAAGCACGTATCGGCGACTCTACGAAAAGGGCGGGTAGAAATGCAAGTTAAAAATCTATGTGGCCAATGTGATACCGTTGAACCCGCATATCGATACCGCTCAGCCATTCGCCTCGCCCCCGTCGCACGCATCTTCATTCGGTCTGTC
>NZ_SPFO01000020.1 GCF_005845035.1 Collinsella aerofaciens
GGAGCTAGTTCCGCGTTGCGCTAGCTGCGGAAACGCGGGGTCCGTTCAAGCTGTTGCGTTGAGATTGAAAATCAACCGCAAACGCGTGCACTTTTATGGCCTATCGGCAGAAAAAGACCGCCGGCGCGGGGGCGGCGCCAGCGGTCACGTGAAAATCGGGTTTTATTGCCTGTTAGGCAGCGACGGCCTCGTAGACCGTAGCGCCCGCAAAGCTGTCATGCAGGCTCTTGCCGCAAATCCAAGGCAGCTCAACAACCTCGCAGACCGTATTGACCAGCTCGGAGCAGTCAGTAAAGTGGCCCTTGTCGTTGAGGGCCTCGCAATCCTGAACACGCCAATAGCCATCGGTGTGCGTGATGTAGTACTCGTGATCGTCAATCGTCACAAAAGCGCGCGTCTTGGAACGCAGCAGCTTCAGAAATCCTTCGAAGTCGATCTCGACGACATCTCCAGCCTGGAACATGATAGTTACCTCCTGGCCCGGCGCCACCACGGCGCATTGATAAACGTTGGTACTCCTTTAGTAAAACCTTTATCAGAGGTTATACGTTCGTCATTTAGGCAAGTGGTAAAAAACCGCAGGGTAGACGGGATAAAACGTTTAACCATCCCATTTGTTTGTCACATTCTGAAGGTACTTTTATGCAAACCTACTTTCCCAATTGGAATCTATCCTTTTGGCCGGGCAATTGACCGTCTATCGTTTGAGCCCGACGGGTATGAACGGGGCATCTGCAACGCCACTACAAGGAGGCACCATGGAGACTATCGAAGCGCTCATTCACCGCCGCAGCTGCCGCAAATACAGCGATCGTCCCGTCGAGGCCGAAAAGCTTGCACGTATTATCGAAGCCGGCCAATATGCACCGAGCGGCATGGGCCGCCAGCCGGTGACGTTTGTCGCCGTCACCGATCCCGCGACCGTCGAGCGTCTCTCGCAGCTTAACGCCCAAGTCATGGGTAGCAACGGCGACCCCTTCTACGGAGCCAAAACGGTTGTGGTGGTACTGGTCGACCGCAACGTGCCCACGCATCTGGAAGACGGCTCGCTCGCCATGGGCAACTTGCTCAACGCCGCCTATGCACTGGGTGTCGATTCATGCTGGATTCACCGCGCGCATGAGGTCTTTGACTCGCCCGAGGGCCTGGAGCTGCTGGCCAGCTGGAGCCTGCCCGCCGACGGCAGCCTGCGCGGTGTCGGTCACTGCATTCTGGGCTATGCCGAGGACACGCTACCCGAGCCCAAACCCCGCCGCGACAACGTCGTCTACGTAAGGTAACCCAAGAGCGTCATAGGGGTAGCTAATTTGGGACGAGGCTATTTTAGCCACCCCACTCGCAACTTATCTTGCCGATGGAGTTGTCGTCGTTTCGTTCGTGTGGGTCGTTTCGGCGCCGTCGCCCTATTCGCCCTCGTCCTTTTGAGCGTCGGCGATGGTGGAGGCTGCCGCGACCATGCCGCGCTGGGGAGCGACGCCCGTCTGGGTCTGAGTGCCCTCGACAACTTCTGTGCCTGCATGCGCGAGCTCGGGCGATTTAAACACCGCGTCCAAGTTGGCGCCACCGCCGGCGTAGCCAAGCGCAGCGAGTGCGATGACGATCACTGCAACGACGACCGCGATCGGCACATAACGATGCCAACCAGCAGGATTGAGCCCACTGCGGCGAGCCGCCCCGCGGCTGATGTAGCCGAGCGTGCCGTCGTGCTTGAGCTTTGAGCCCACCACGCGTTTGCGGCCCCACAGCGAGCACTCTGCCTGCATTGCCAAGCGAGCACCTGTCGAAGGATAGCCGTATTTAGTGCGCTTGAACGAGCCGTCAAACCCCGAGGCGTGTTTGCCCCACGTCACCGATGTTGTGCGTCGGTTAACCGGCGCGGCACTCCGCCTTCTGCGGCTCGGTTTTGAAGTCTCAGCCATATGCCCTCGCACGCCGTAACCAAATCGAAACAATAACGCTTTGGACTGTAGCACACGCGTCGCGCGCGGTCACGGGCGCCTCGCTCAACGGTCATCGTCCTTCAGCAAGCGCCACAGCGTTGTACGGCTTATGCCCAGCACCTCCGCCGCACGGGTTCGGTTGCCGTAGAGATGATCTACAACCAGATGCGCGATATCTCGCTCGGTATCGGCCAGCGGTCGCAGGATATACAGGTCGCTTTCGAGTGTCGGGGCGCCAAAGGTTGCGGTCTTAATCACGTCCTCTTGGGCTAGCACTTCCTCCGCCACAGCGCGATCCACCGTGCCCGCCCCCACCAATATATACAGTCGTTCCGAGACCTCGCGGAGCTGCAGATAATTGCGCGGCCAGCGGTAAGCATCGAGCGCCTTCATCGCCGCGGCAGACAGCATGGGCGCTGCCGTCCCAAATGCACCAGCGAGATATTCCAAATAGCGCGCAATCTTTTGCGACGTGGCTCCCTGCTCGGCGATTGCCGGCGCCACGCTCACCGCACAGGCGAAGCGCTCAGTCACAAAGGCAGCTTGATCACTTTCGCTGCCGCCCGGCATGTCATTCGCCGTCAGCACCACATGGCAGCGCGTCGCCAACGCGGTGTCGGCCATCGTGGAAACGAGCTCGCGGAGACGCTGGGGGCCAACCGTGTTCCAGCCCTCAATGCAAAGTGTCAGCCCCGTTTGGAACAACGGCGATTCGGCGCTTTTGAGCACGTGGCGCCAACCGCGATCGGTAAGCTCATCGAGCGCAACGGCAACAAAGGGTTGATCGGCAAAAGGACCGTCCAGATAGAGGCGCTTGGCGATCTCGACCTGACCCGCTCCCAGCTCGCCCTCGAGCATAAGGGGCACGCCGCGCGCGTAACTCTCGGCGACCGGCGCAGCTACCGAGGCCGCCCCCTCAACGATGCCGTACGCGCTCGATTCGTAGCGGGCCTCAACTTCGTCGGCGTTGAGCCACTCGATGCCCGCATGTGCCGCGGCGCCGCGTACCTCGCGGACCACGACGACCCAAAGGCCCCCGCCTTCTTTGTCGGTGGGGCGAACGGTCAGGCTCAGGCGCGTACCCGCACGCCCCATAACCAGACGCGCGCCGTCTCCTATACGGTCGAGGCGCTCAGCGACAAAAGCCGCCACATCCCGCTCAAGCGCTGCGTCATTCATGGTCGAAATCGCGACGTCCCCACGCGCATCGATTGCCAATGCCGAGGCCCCGGCAGCAGCCAGGGCCTCGGTCAAGATGTTCAGCTTGGCATCGCTATCCATGATTTGCCCCTGTCCGCGGCGACGTGCAACCGCCGACGGTCGCACGACCGAGTGTTTTAAAATTGAACGATATTGCTCACCAAACACTATAGGGCAGAAAGCGCCGTCCTGCGAGTATAGGTGTTGCCCCGCATCGCCATCCTGGCGGGGCGATAAGAGCTCTTCGGGACTTATAAACCTGCGGACAAGCCATACCCGCAAGAGCTCCTATCGCTCCACCGCAGGCATGCGCTCACCAGCAACCAGCACGCAAATAAGCTACTCCTCTACCAGATTCCCAGCACGTGCTGCATTCCCAAACTCATGCACGCAATGCCAATCCAGCAGCAAAAGCCCAGCGCGATGGGCTTGCCGCCCTTTTTGACCAGCTCGACGATATCGGTATTAAAGCCAATAGCCGCCATGGCCATCACGATAAAGAACTTCGACAGCTCCTTGATGGGCGCCGTAAAGGACGCAGGAAGCTGAAGCACCGTGGTGATTACGCTCGCCAGCACAAAGAACAGCACAAACATGGGAAACGCGCGTTTAAGCGAGAACGTGCTTTTGGCGTCGCCGCCGGCCTTGCGCGCCAGATGCATCTGCCAGCATGCGAGGACCAACGTGATGGGAATAATGGCCAGTGTCCTGGTGAGCTTGACCACCGTGGCGCTCTCGAGCACATTGGCGCCGGGATGCATGCTGTCCCAAGCGCTCGCCGCAGCCGTTACGGACGAGGTGTCGTTGATGGCGGTGCCGGCAAACAGGCCAAAGCCCTCGTTGGTCAGCCCGAGCATACCGCCGAGCGTTGGAAACACGAGCGCCGCGATAACGTTAAACAGGAAGATGACCGAAATAGCCTGGGCAATCTCGCGATCGTCGGCATCGATGACGGGCGCGGTCGCGGCGATGGCAGAACCGCCGCAAATCGACGAGCCCACACCCACAAGCGTCGCGATCTTACTCGGCACGTTCATAACGCGGCAGAGCACAAAGGCAATGACAAGCGAAGTCGAGATTGTCGCCACGATAATCGGCAGCGACTGGGCGCCCTTGGACAGAATCTGCGAGAGGTTCATGCCAAAGCCAAGCAGGATTACCGCGTACTGCAAGACTTTTTTAGACGTATAGGTGACGCCGGCGGCGAGCTGTTCGCGACGATTCTTGGGAAAGACGAGCGCCAGGACCATGCCAAAGAGGATGGCGAATACCGGACCGCCGACCACCTCAATTTGTTTGCCGAGCAACGTCGCGGGAATGGCGATGATCAGGCAGAACAAAACGCCTTTCCAGCGCTCGCGTACGATATTTGCCAGTTGCATATGGGATTCCTTCTTTCTATTTCACGTTTGCGACGGCTTATGATACGGCAACATTGAGCGCAGCCTTGCGCAAACACAGACTAAGATGCCGCAATAGTTCTCAGGCAACAGCCGAATTACCCACCGCGGAGAGCTGATTCGCGGCATAATTAACAACTGACATATGAGTTTGATAGAACAGTTGCGAGGCGCTATGGAAGAATCGATGCACGTCGGCGAGCAGGAAACGAGCCTACAGGACCAGTCCTACCACACCATTCGACGCAAAATCGTCTACCTGGACTACAAGCCGGGCGAAAAGCTGGGCGTCAAGCAACTTTGCGACGACCTGGATATGGGGCGCACGCCCGTGCGCGAGGCTTTGGTTCGCTTGGCGCAGGAAGGCCTGGTGCGCACCGTGCCCCAGAGCGGCACCTACGTCTCACCCATCAACCTCACCCTTGCCGAGAGTGCCTGCTACATCCGCGAACATCTGGAAAAGCAGGTGATTGTGGAGTGCTGTGCGCGAGCCACGTCGGCCGGCATCGAGCAGCTCGACCGCGCCATCGTGCTGCAGGAAAAAGCCATGGCCGAAGAGGATCGCATCGGCTTCTTTTTGAGCGACAACCTCATGCATCACATGATTTTTAGCATCGCATGTCGCAGCACCGTTTGGTCGTGGCTCGAAGAGACCAATGCCGACCTGGAGCGCTTCCGCTGGCTGCGCGCCGCCACGCAGGTTCTCGACAATCGGGACATCGTGAACGAGCACAAGCAGATTCGCCGCGCTATCGCCGGTCGCGACCCCATCGAAGCGAGCTTTTTGGTCAGCAAGCACCTGCACATGATGTTCCGCAACCAAACCGAAGTTCTGGACCAATTCCCCGAGTACTTCGAGACCAGCAAGCTTCGCTAACCTGCCAAAAAGGGACAGGTTTATTTTGGCAGGTTTTATCTGGGCAAATGCAACAAGGCCCGGCTCCGTCTTGATGCGGAGCCGGGCCTTAGTCGCTAGAACGGCGGAACCAACTACTCTACCGTGACGCTCTTGGCCAGGTTACGGGGCTGGTCGACGTCGCAGCCGCGCAGGATGGCGACCTCGCGGGCGAGCAGCTGCAGAGGAACGCTCGCCGTGATGGGGCTGAACACGTCGCGGACTGCCGGCACGCGGACGATGCAGTCGGCGATCTTGTTGATCTCCTCGTCGCCCTCGGTGGCAACGACGATGACCTTGGCGCCGCGTGCCTTGCACTCCATAAGGTTCGACACGGTCTTGTCGTAGGTGGCACTCTTGGTGGCCACAGCGATGACAGGGAAGCCCGGGTCGATCAGGGCAATGGGGCCGTGCTTCATCTCACCGGCGGCGTAGGCCTCGGCGTGCAGGTAGCTGACCTCCTTGAGCTTGAGCGCACCCTCGTAGGAAATAGCGGCACCCATGCCGCGACCCACGAACAGCGCGGACTGCGCGTCCTTGCACAGCAGGGCGGCCTCATGAACGGCCTCGGTCTGGGTATCCAAAATCCACTGGATCTGCTCGGCCGTATCGGAAAGCTCGCGGAACAGCATGCGCGCCTGTTTGGTGGTCAGACGGTACTTAACCTGCGCCAACAGCAAAGCCAGCAGCGTAAGGCTCACGACCTGGCCGATGAAGCTCTTGGTCGAGGCGACCGCGATCTCCTTGTTGGCCTTAGTGTAGATGACGCCGTCGCTCTCACGCGCCACGGGGCTACCAACCACGTTGGTGATGCCGAAGACCTTGGCACCCTTGATGCGCGCGTCGCGAATGGCGGCAAGGGTGTCGGCCGTCTCGCCCGACTGGGACACGGCAACGACAAGCGTCGTCGGCGTGATGATGGGATTGCGATAGCGGAACTCGCTGGCCGCCTCAACCTCGGTGGGGATGCGAGCCCAGCCCTCAATAAGGTTCTTGGCGATGAGGCCAGCGTGATAGCTAGTGCCGCAAGCGATCACGTAGACACGGTCGATATCGTTGAGCTCCTCGAGCGAAAGGCCCAGCTCGTCGATGTCGAGCTCGCCGGCCGGCGTCATACGACCAACCAGCGTGTCGCGCACGACGCGCGGCTGCTCGTGAATCTCCTTGAGCATAAAGTCGGGATAACCGCCTTTTTCTGCCATGTCCAGGTCCCAATCGATGTGGGTGACCTTGGGCTCGATAACGTTGCCGGCCTCGTCGGTGTACTCGACGCCTGCGGGCGTGAGCTTGGCAAACTGACCGTCCTCGAGCACCACGACATCGCGGGTGGCGTCGATGAGCGCGATGACATCGGAAGCAACATAGGAGCCGGTTTCGCCCACACCGACTACGATCGGGGAATCCTTGCGGGCCACGGCGATCACGCCGGGCTCGTCAGCGCACACGGCAGCCAGACCATAGGCACCGACCACGTGGGTGCAAGCCTCGCGCACGGAGGCCATCAGGTCGTGCGTCTCGGCATAGGCCTCTTCGATCAGATGCGCGAAGACCTCGGTATCGGTCTCGCTCTTAAAGTGGTGGCCGCGACCCTCCAACTCTTCGCGCAGCTCGGCGAAGTTCTCGATGATGCCGTTGTGAACGATGGCGATACGACCGTCGCAGCTGGTGTGGGGGTGAGCGTTAACGACCGAAGGCTTGCCGTGGGTGGCCCAACGGGTGTGGCCGATACCGCAGGTAGCGTCGCTGTCAATGTTGGAAAGCTCGCTCTCCAAGCCCGCGACCTTGCCCACGCGGCGGATGACGTCGAGGTGCGCCGCGGCGCCCTCGCCCACCTCGAGCGCGACGCCCGAGGAGTCATAGCCGCGATACTCCATACGCTTGAGGCCTGTGACCAGGATGTTCTTTGCAATATCAGAGCCGGTGTAGCCGACAATTCCGCACATAGGATAAATCCCTTCGTCCGCTTGACTGCAAAACGTCCACGCACAAGGGGCGCTGAGACGTACAACGTTCGAGTATTGTACTCACGCAAACGCAAGCTGATATACCAGAAGTGGTATCTCAACTTAGATACCACCCGATGCACACATGCCCAGCCGGTCCAAACCGCCACAATGGGGACAGGCACCTTTGTGGTGGTTGGCACTCCCCTAGGGACGCAGGCGGCGTTCGAGCCGATTGCCCAGGGCCGTGAGTGCCATAACAATGACGTAGTAGACCACGGCCACCACTAAAAACGGTTCAAAGGCTCGATAGGTGAGCGCCTGCACGCTCTGGGCGGCGCGCATCATATCCATCAGGCCGATGGTTGCCACCAGCGAGGAGCTCTTGAGGACCGTGATCACTTCGTTGACCAGAGCAGGGGCAATCGAGCGCATCGCCTGCGGAACGATGATCTTGCGCATCATGGGAACATAGCGAAGCCCGATGGCCCGAGCGGCATCGTACTGCCCCCGGTCAACGCCCTCGATACCACCGCGCACCGTCTCGGACACCGTCGCTGAGCCGTTGAGCCCCAGCGTAATGGCACCGGCGGCAAACATCGAAATTTTGAAGCCCGTGGGCTGCGGCGTCGCAAAGTACGCCAAAAAAAGCAACACGATGAGCGGCACGCCGCGAAAGATGGAGGTGTAGAAGTTGAGCACCGCACGCAATGGGCGACAGGGCAAAACCTTGAGCACGGCAATGAGAAAGCCCAGGACGAGTGCTATGGCCAGCGCGGCGGCCGTCACCTGACAGGTCACGACCAGGCCGCTCATAAACATCGGTATATATGGTTCTAGCAGTTCAAACTTCATCAGCATGCCCTTGGCGCGCGCCTCACCGGCTCGCTATTTTCCGGCAACCGTCGACGTACCGGAAGCGGAATAGTCGCCGTTCCACATGAAGTCGGCGCCCACATACTGCTTGATGCAGTCATCGATGGTGCCGTCCTCGAGCATCTCGCCGATGCATTCGTCAAGCGCCGCGACAAATCCGGCACCCTTCTTGGCCATCAGGCGGTACACGCCCACGTGATCGCTCGTCTCGGAGCGATCGAGCAGGCCCAGCACCAGGCCCTCATTCGCATCGCGCATGGACTGGCCCTCGGCGCCGTCACACAGGTAGGCATCGATGCGCCCGGCGAGCACCTCTTGCAGGCACTGGTCGCCACCGTCGTACGTGTGAATATCAGCATCGGGCATGACCTTGGCGATGAACTTGTTCTGCACGGTACCGGTGGTGCAGGCGATAGACTTGCCGGCGAGGTCCTCAACGCGCTTGACGGGATCGCCGCCGAGCGTGAGAACGCCCACAAGCGGCTGATAGTAGCCGCGCGTGAAGTCATAGGTCTGCTCGCGCTCTTCGTTGGAGCTCATCGCCATGGTAAAGGCCTTGTCATCGCTCTGCACCGATGCAAGCGTGGCGGCAAAGTCCTGCGGCTCAAAGTCGTAAGAAAAGCCCAGGCGCGAGGCCATCTCGTCGGCAATGGCGATATCCAGGCCGACAACCTTCTGCTTGCCGTCCGACTGCGTCTCCAGATAGCGATAGGGCGCAAAGGCATCGTCGCCCACAAAGGTGAGCTTGGCGCCCTTGATATCGTCGCCCGCAACCGCAGCAGAACCAGCGGCAGAGCCCTTGTCAGCGCCACTGCCGGCGCAACCGCTCGCCGCAACCATTGCAGCACCGGCGATCAAACCCAGGAAATCACGACGAGAAACAGCGCGAGTCATACCAAAGCCTTTCAATCTACGTTCAAAGCGGCTTCCATTGTAGACACTCCACCGTTTAACGCGCAGCCCAGCCGCGCCAAAACCACCACAAAGGGGGACAGGCACCTTTGTGTGGTCTGAACTCCGGTGTTTGCCCAGATAAAACCTGCCAAAATAAACCTGCCCCCAATTGACAGGCTTTGACACCCTGAGGATGGGCGATGCTACAATCTGACTCGTACTTGAAACGCATCAAAGGGGCCGCTATGGCAAAGGTAAAAATCAGCGACGTCGCGCGCGAGGCAGGGGTCTCGCTGGGCACGGTTTCCAACGCGCTCAACCATCCCGAAAAGCTGCGCCCCGAGACCCTCAAACTCATCAACGAGACCATCAATCGCCTTGGCTACCTGCCCAACCAAAGCGCTCGTCAGCTCGCAGGCGGCGCCACCAAGTCCTTTGGCCTGGTCCTCCCCCGTCTCGACCACGGCTTTTCGCTCCAAATTGCCAGCGGCGCCCACAACGAGGCCCGCAAGCACGGCTACGACCTGCTCATCGCCAACGCCGATAACGACGACATCCTCGAGGACCACTACCTGCGCTATTTTATGGGCACGCAGATGTCCGGCGTCATGGTTCAGCCCATGGCGTCCCCCGATTGGCACCCCGCAATGACCAAGATGCCCGTGCCGATCGTCCATCTGGACATCCACTGCTCCGAACCCGGTTACTACGTGGCCGCCGACAACGAGGCACAGGGGCGCATTATCGCCGAGCTCGCCATTACCCGCGGCGCGCGCCATATCACCGTTGTGGGCAGAGCGGCATTTATGCAGCTCACCCTGCGCGTACTTGGCATTCACAAGGCCCTCGCCCTGCATCCCGATATCAAAATTGAGGTCATTGACGCCGGAGAATGGAATACCGCTGCCGACGGTTACAGCATCGGCGCTCAGATTGCCGAGCGCTCTACCGGCGAGCGTCCCGATTTTGTCATCGGCCTTACCGATGTATTGGCCTCGGGCGTTATCTCGGCGTTGACCGACAAAGGCATCTCCGTCCCCGAACAGGTTCGCGTGGCCGGCTGCGACGGCAACCCGCTTGCATGGAGCGGGTCGGTCCCCCTCACCACGGTGGCACCCCCGGGCTACGAGATTGGCCGCAAGGGTGTCCAGCTGCTCATGGAGCAAATCGAGAACAAGGCGCCGGCAAAAACCAAGCACATCCGCATTGGTTCCGCAGCGCGAACCGTTACTGCGGTCACAGCCGCCGAGGACATCAACCGTCAGGAACTCGTGCGGCCGTTCCTCTTGGAGCGCGCCAGTACCCAGGCGAGCAGCCAAGCCGAAGCCACCGCCATCAACCTCGGCGCGTATCTATAGCACGTCGGCCAGTATGCCAAAACGCCGCTCAAGCAAAAGACGGCCAATTGCTCGTTTCAGCTCCGCAATTGCCTAGCGCACGGCCTTGACCGCCGCCGTCAGATTGAACAACGTATCGAGCACGGCCTCGCAGCCATCCACCACGTCCTGCGGCAGCGGCACGATATCGGGAACGGCAAAGACGTGGCAACCGGCCGTAATGCCCGAGACGCAACCGTTACGCGAATCCTCGACCACGGCACATTCCTCGGGAGCGAAGCCCGCGCGCTCGCAGGCAAGCAGGTACATCTCAGGGTTGGGCTTGCCGTGCACGACGTCCTCGCCACAGGTCGCCGTTTCAAACTTGTCAAAGAGGCCGACCATCTTAAGGTTGCGCTCCGCCGTAACGTGGCGCGACGACGTCGCAAGGCCCACGTGATAGCCCGCAGCCAGCAGCTCGTCTAGACACTCGGCGGCGCCGGCCTTAAGCTCCAGTTCGGTCTTGACTATCTCGTCGCGAATCTCCTTGTGGCGGACATAGATCGCCTCGGCGGTTTCGCGACTACCGTAATGTTCATCAAGGATGTCCATGACATCGGGCAGCGTGCGGCCGATAAACTGATGGATCAGAGCATCATCAATCGCGATCCCCAGCTCGGCAGCGCCCGCCTTCCATGCCTTGATGCCTAAACGCTCGGTATCGACCAGCGTTCCGTCCATGTCAAAAATAACAGCCTTGATCATATCGGCCCCCTCACCGGATTGCATTACTGCCACTCTACCGCACTTTACAAACTTGTATATAACGTATATAGCATATTGCACTTTCGTTACATAAGCGGAAGTCTTATGACAGGCAGCTCGGTAGGATTATAGTTTTCGACCGAGTACTCAATGGTAAGGATCGTTTCATGCTTTCAGACACTACTGCACCTGCAGAGGAGCTTCAGGACAAACTCGCGACGCTCGAGCAGTTGCTTTTGGCATACGGACGCGTCGCCATCGGCTTTTCCGGTGGCGTCGACAGCAGCTTTTTGGCCGCGGTCTGCGCCCGTATCATGCCCGCTAGCACGCTTCTCGTTCACCTCACCACGCCGCTCATCGGCACGCCCGAGCAGGCTTCATTTGAGCGATCCGTTGACGTACAAGCCAGTGAGGAGCCGCATTTTAAGCTCCCCGTACTCAATCTTTCGGTCGATCAGCTGCAGCTCCCCCAAGTAGCTTGCAACGACGCCAATCGCTGCTACCACTGCAAGCACGCCGGCTTTATCGCCATCGTGAACCACGCCAAGTCACTCGGCTTTCCCACCGTCATCGATGGCAGCAATGCAAGCGATCGCGGTGACTACCGCCCTGGCATGCGCGCGGCAGAAGAGCTCGGTGTACGCTCCCCTCTTATGGAGGTCGGCTTTACCAAGGACGAAGAGCGCAAGCTGCTGCGTTCATGGGGCTATCCCGTCTGGAGCCTGCCGGCGGGAGCCTGTCTTGCCACGCGCGTCCCCACGGGTGAGAAGCTGACGCGCGAGAAGGTCGATTTAATCCGCGCCTGCGAGGATTACCTGCACGATCTTGACCTGGCGCAGGTTCGCGCGCGCTTGGTCGGCGGCTGCATGCATATCGAAGCCGCTCCCGCAGATGTCACCAAAATTGCCGCTCTCGGCGGTAGCGCCGTCGACGACGGGGGCAAGGCCCCGCTGCCCGCTGCGATTGAGTCTGCGTTGCGCGAGCTGGGCTGCGGCCATATCTCCCCCGAGGTCACCCCCTACATCCACGGCAACATGAACCTTTAGGTTACGCCGTTTTACAAACGGCGTAACTGCTCGGCGCTGCGCATGCTCCGGGCACGGCAATCTGACGTTCAACTTCACGGGCGCGACCAAAAGGTCAGCGCCCGCTTGTTTCACGTCACCTTACCGCACCCGGGGTCTGCTCGCTCGCATATGCTCAACCTGCACTGCGTTAACTGACCTGCCAAAAAGGGGCAGGTTTGTTTTAGCAGGTTTTATCTGGGGAAATATCACGAGGCAGTCGCCCCTCTAGCACCCATCTACTTCGAGAGACACAAGAGGGGCGACTCGGCTGCATCTACTTCTTCCGATAGCGGCGGTTGCGGCTCGTCGATGAGCCCATTACTTCAATGAGCCCTTTATCCGCCATTTTTGGCAGATGGTAGCTGACGGACGAATTTTGGCATTCCGTCTCTCTAAAACAATAGATTTATCTCTCTAACTTTAGAGAGATAAATGCCTTGTTTTAGAGAGACATTTAGAGAGATGTATCGAATTCGCTGCTAGATTGCCTAATGCTATCTCTCTAACCAACCTTCCCTTTAGAGAGACATTTAGAGAGACGAGTGCGACCTCTCTAATCATGGGCTCCACTCTTTAAGGTGCACACTTCCTAACCGTGCCCTAAGTTGCGGTGAAATAGTCCCCGATTAACCTGCCAAAAAGGGACAGGTTTATTTTGGCAGGTTTTATCTGGGGAAACGCAAACAGGGCCGCGACACCCCTATGGCGTCGCGGCCCTTTTCCTTAGAGAAGGATCGATTGATTGAACGGGATGACCGTTCTAGTCTTCGAGTCCGCTATTGATGAGCTCCGCAATTTCACCGGGATCGGTGCTCGCGCGCACCTTGTCACGGAAGCCGGCGTCCATCAGCATCACGGCAGCCTTGGAGAGCAAACGCAGGTGCGTGGTTCCAGCCTCACCGGCGGGCACGTACAGCGCGAGCGCAACATCGACGGGCACCCCATCGAAGCTCGGCCATTCAACGGGTTCGGTCAGTTTAAGCACGGCAACGCCCGGCGTGTGGATCGCGTCGCTTTTGGCATGCGGAACGGCAAAACCGGCGACAAGGCCGGTTTCGGCCTCGTTCTCGCGAGCAATGAAGGCGGCCTCTACGGCAGATGCGTCATCGGCAAAGCCGAGCTCGATGGCCTGCTCGGACAAATAATGCAGGGCGTCCTCGCGCGAGGCGGCGGTATACCCGATTGTCACTTGGTTGGCAGATACAAATCCCATGGAAACCTTCCTTACAACACGGACCTGACCGCAGCTTCGATGCCGTCGGCGTCCAAACCGTACTTGTGCAGCAAATCGACCGCAGGGCCGGACTCGCCATACACATCGCGCACGCCGACGCGACGCATCGGCACCGGATGCTGCTCCGCGAGCACCGAGGCCACGGCCTCGCCAAGACCACCGATAATCGAATGCTCCTCGGCAGTGACCACACGACCAGTCTTCTTGGCGCTGGCAACCACCAGGCGCTCATCAAGCGGCTTGATCGTGTGCATATTGATGACCTCGGCATCGATACCATCGGCAGCGAGCGCCTCGGCAGCCTCAAGCGCCTCAGCGACCATAAGGCCACAAGCGATGATGGTCACATCGGACCCCTCGCGCACGACCACGCCGCGACCAATCTTGAACTCATAGTCCTCGCAGTCGTTGATGACCGGTGTTGCCAGGCGTCCGAAACGCATGTAGACCGGCCCCTCAAACTCATAGGCGGCGCGCACGCATGCGCGAGCCTCGATGTCATCGGCGGGAACAATCACCGTCATACCCGGGATCGTGCGCATGAGCGCGATGTCCTCGCAGCACTGATGCGTGGCGCCGTCTTCACCGACCGAGATACCCGCATGTGTGGCACCGATTTTGACGTTGAGGTGCGGATAGCCGATGGAATTACGCACTTGCTCGTACGCGCGGCCGGCGGCGAACATGGCAAAGGTGCTCGCAAAGGCGACGTGGCCCGTGGTCGCAATGCCGGCGGCGAGCCCCATCAAGTTACTCTCGGCAATGCCGGCGTCGTAGAAGCGCTCAGGGTGCGCAGCCTTAAACTTACCCGTCTGCGTAGCGGCAGCCAGGTCGGCATCGAGCACTACAAAGTCATCGTGCTCATTGCCCAGCTCGACGAGCGCCTCGCCGTAGCTTACGCGCGTGGCGACTTTTTTGACCTCTGCCATTAGAGCTCCTCTCCTGCTGCCGCGAGCCCGGCCATGGCCTGCTCAAACTGCTCGTCATTGGGCGCCTTGCCATGCCAACCAACCTGGTTCTCCACAAAGGAGACGCCTTTGCCCTTCACCGTCTCGGCGATGATAGCGACGGGCGCGCCGGTCACCTCACGAGCCTCAGCGAAAGCCGCCTCAATCTGCGCCATGTCGTTGCCATCGGCTAGCTCTATCACATGCCACTTAAAGGCGCGGAACTTGTCAGCGAGCGGCATCGCCGAGTTGACCTCATCGATCGTGCCGTCAATCTGCAAGCCATTGTGGTCGACGACGGCAACAAGATTGTCGAGCGCATGGTTGCCGGCAAACATGGCCGCCTCCCACACCTGGCCCTCCTCGCACTCACCGTCGCCCAGCAACGTGTAGACACGGTAGCCGTCGCCCCAGTGCTTAGCGGCAAGCGCCATTCCAACTGCAGCAGAGATGCCCTGACCGAGCGATCCGGTGGACATATCGATGCCCGGGGTGTCGTTCATGTTGGGATGGCCCTGCAGTCGGCTGCCAATATGGCGGAGCGTCTCGAGCTCTTCGACGGGAAAATAGCCGCGATTTGCCAACACCGAATACAGGCCCGGCGCCGCGTGACCCTTGGAGAGCACAAAGCGATCGCGATCGGCCTTGCGAGGGTCGGCAGGATCGATATTCATTTCCTCAAAGTACAGATACGTCATGATGTCGGCAGCACCGAGCGATCCACCCGGATGTCCCGACTTGGCCGCGTGGACCGCAGTCACGACACCCTTCCTGACCTCATTGGCGACCTTCGCCAGCTCCTGGTTGGTCATACGAATTCCTCTCTTGAGAACAACCCCGGCACCGGATGACGCGATGCCGGGGCAATCCACTCGTTAAGCCTGAGCGACGACCTTCTGCCAGTCAGCCTCGAACGAGGCAAGGCCCTGGTCGGTCAGCGGGTGATGCAGGCATTTCTTAAGAGCAGCCATGGGGACGGTCGCAATATCAGCGCCGAGCAGCGCCGCCTGGGTCACGTGGTTAGGCGTGCGGACGGATGCGGTAATAATCTCGACGGTGTCATCGACGTTTTTGCCAGTCCAGTCATAGTTCTTGATGCAGGTCACAACGTTGTCGAGCTGCGAGATACCGTCCTCGGCGATGTCATCGAAGCGTCCCACAAACGGGCTGATGTAGCGAGCGCCGGCGTTGGCGGCCATCAAGGCCTGGGTCGGCGAGAAAACAAGCGTCATGTTGACGCGCACGCCTGCGTCGGCCAGGGCGCGGCAGGCGGCGAGGCCGGCCTCGCAGACGGGGAGCTTGACCACAATGTTGGGGGCGAGGGCGGCAAGGCGCTTCCCCTCCTCGATCATGCCCTCGGCCGTGGTGGCGGTAGACTCGGCAGACACGGGCAGACCCTCGCAGAGCTCGGCAATCTTGAGCATATGGGGCTCAAAGTCGGCGAGCTTACCGCCGGTCTTGGCGTACAGGGACGGATTGGTGGTAACACCGGCCAGGCAGCCCCAGCTCTTGGCCTCGGCGATCTCGTCAAGGTTGGCGGTATCGATAAAGAACTTCATGGTGAACCCCTTCAAAGGAAGCTAAAACTCAAAAGAATGGGACAAAGGGGCAGTCCCTTTGTCCCATGTGCCGGGCCTGCAGCTGGGACATGCCCCAGGCCCGGCGTCGCGTAGGAAAAGCTACTTACTCGGCAAGAGCGGCCTCGATGCGGCTCGTGACGCCCTTGAGGTTAAGACCGACGACGTACTGCTTGATCGGGCGCTTGATGTGCTCGATCACAAAGCGCTTGCCGTCGATGTCCTGGGCAGCGAGGTTGCGATAGAGCTTCTCGACCTGCTCCTTGACCTCGGGATCGTTGAACGCGTAGTGGCCGGAGACATCCAGAATCTTCAGGCTGAGCTCGTCGTCGGCCAGAATGTCGTCAACCTGCAGGTTAACGTCGTCGCCGGTCATCCACTTGCGCCAACGCTCGGTCTTGATAGCCTTGACCAGCAGCGTGTGATACAGGTCGGAGGGATCGTCGCACAGGCCGTTGTCGACCAGAATCTGCTCGGTAGCGCAGAGCTTGAGGTAGGCGCGGGTCTCCTCGGTGCCGTACTGAGGGGCGACATTTGAGGCCGTCACGTGAGCCGGGATGTGCTCGAGCAGCGTTGCGTCATCCAGATAGTCGGCGTTGTGCTCCTTCAGGCCCACGCCGTAGCGCTTTGCCATGTCGGCGAGCTCGCGGGCGTTCTTAAAGTTGTAATGGCCGACCTGCTCGGTCCAACGGGTAAGCGTGCCGGTCTGACCGACGATAAAGGTGGGCATGGGGCAGCCGCGCTTCTCGAGCTCGGGCTGCAGCTGAGAAATGAATTCCTCGTACTTATCGGTAGAGGTCAAGCCGCCATTGGTCTCCTCGGTACCGACCTCATAGGCGACCTCGGGCAGGTTATGCTCGCGACGGTACTGCTCAAGGTAGTCGATAAGATCGATCGTGCGGCGAAGCACCACGTCGAGCGGAATAACCTTGCCGATCTGATAGGGGTCCTTGGTGGGGTCGACCATCAGCAGGTCAAAGCCCGCCTCCATGTCGGCGACGAAGGACTTGCGGGCGAGCTCCATGGCATCGTCCTCGGGCAGGTGGGCGTTACGCTCCTCGTCGCGCTGCCACGGACCGCCGTGATCGCGGCACAGGTAGTACGGACCGGTGTAACCCACCTCGTCGGCGACCTTCTTGATGTCGGCGGCAAAGCGCGTCTGGTCCCAACCGTTGACGTAGCCGGCGCCCATCTCGTCCATATCGACCTGGTTGCGGCTGGCGATAAACATGGGCGGGAAATCCTCGTCCTTGGCAAGCTCGAACACGGCCTGAATCAGGTTGGGGCTCATGGGGCCAATGCCGACCATGGTTGCGTGATCGCCGCTATCCTGCAGCTTGAGCATGCCCTGAACGGCCTGACGGATGGTGAGGTTGGACATTTTGTTCTCCTTCTCCAGAGGATTTTTGACAAAAGTTCCCTGGGACCCAGATGTGGGCCCTATCAGTACGGATGGATTTTGTTGTGTAGGGGCGGTTGTGCGGAGTCAAATCCATCCCTCCGCACAACCGGAGTCCTTAAAGGTTTACTTGGCCTGCTTATCGAGCGTGGGCTTCATGGCAATCAGGATTGCAGCGGCGACCACGGCGCCAATCACGATGTCCAGGCAGAACAGCGCGACGTTGTTGGTGGCAAGGGCGACGATAAAGCCACCGTGCGGGACGTAGCAGTCGATGCCCTGGAAGGCGGCAAGTGCCGCACCCACGGCAGAGCCGATGCAAATGCCGGGCAGGGTGTGACCGAGGTCCTTAACCGCGAAGGGGATAGCGCCCTCGGTAATACCGATGCAGCCCATGAACAGCGCGGAGATGCCCATCTGGCGGTCAGCGTCATCGAACTTGTTCTTGGCGATGAGCGCAGCGAGGCCACAGGCGATCGGGGGAACGGCGACGGCAACGCGGAACATACCGTTAGGACCGTAGATACCGGAGGCCATGATGGCCATGGTGAAGGTCGAGGCGGTCTTGTTGATGGGGCCACCCATATCGAAGGCGGTCATAACGCCAATGACCAGACCCAGGACAACTGCGGAACCGCCCTGCAGGCTGCCGAGCACGCCGGTGAGCCAGTCCATCACAAAGCCAAGCGGCGTGGCCAGGATGTAGATATAGGCCATGCCCAGGACAAGCGAGGTCAGAATCGGGATGATCAGGATGGGCATGATGGTCTGGATGGTGTTGTTGACCTTCCAGGTCTTCATCCAGCGGACAAAGTAGCCGCAGATGACCGCCATGATCATGGCGCCCAAGAAGCCGGTCGAAACGCTGTTGCCGTTAGGGGTAACGACAGCGTTGTTGACCAGGTAGCCCAAGACAAAACCGGGGGCGAGCGCGGGCTTGCCGGCCATCGAGTAGGAGATGTATGCCGCAAGCACCGGGATCATCATGGAGATGCCGGCCATGCCGATGGTGTTAAGGCTCACCATCAGCGGGTTCGTAACCTCCATGCCGTTGGCGCCGGCGGTACCGGATGCCAGCGAGAAGGCAAGAAACACGCCGCCGATAACGACGATGGGGATAAAATAGGAAACGCCGGTATTGAATGCATTGAGCAGCGTCTTGCCAGGATCGGCAAAGATAGACTGCTTGGACGCCGGTGTCGGGGCCTGCGGGGCAGCGGAGACGGCCTTCTTCTCTGCCTTGGCCTCGGCCTTGGGCGCGTCAACGGCGCCACCCGTCGCCTTGATGATCTCAATGGCCTGGTCGATGATCTTTACCGGATCGGCGATTACATCCGAGGTGCCGACCTTCAGGAACTTGCCCTCGGCCATCTTCTGCTCAAAACGGTCCTCGTTCTCGACACCCACGTCGACGGACTCCAGGACCAGGTCGGCGGAGTCCACGTCTTCCTGCGTGAGCTCATTCTCGATACCCAGGCCACCCTGAGCCTCGACCTTGCACTCGATGCCACGGGCGGCGCATTCATCCTGAATCGCCTTCTGGGCCATATACGTGTGGGCGATACCCACAGTACAGGCGGCAACGCCTACGATCTTCATTGCTTCCCTCTTTTCATAGAGTTGCGTGCGCAAGACACCGTTTGCGGAGGCCTCCGGAGCATCCCCTGCCGTTTGGACTTGCTGTCTTTTCGACAAGAACAATATAGGTGCTCGTTTTTCTTAATGCCAGCTTATTTCGGTAAACGCGCAGGTCAGAGCGTTGGTTATGCGATTTAGTTATGCGTTTAACCAAAAATGAATCCTGCGATTTTGCCCTCGATTTCAAAAGTCAAGAAGTATTTGATTTTCTCGGTAGACGGCAGATGCGCATGCCGGTCACAAATTTCGACCCCACCCGTATGCCGCATTTGTTGCATACTCATATGAAAGGAAAAAGCCGCTCACCGAAGCGTATCCTTCACCAAGACTCAAAGTCATCATGTTGGAAAATGCTCATCTGTCGGAAGGAGTCGCTGTGGCAAAACAGCGCGTTACGATCGCAGACGTCGCTCGAGAGGCGGGAACCTCGACGGCAAGCGTCTCGTATTACCTCAACGACAAACGAGAAAAGCTTAGCGAGAAGACGCAGAACAAAATCGCGCGCGTCATTAAGGAACTCGGATACGTTCCCAACGCCCAAGCGCAGACGCTCACCGGCAAGCAAACCCACGTCATTGCCATCATCATTTTGGATAACACCAACAAATGGGCGGGGCTCGTTCTCAATGGCATGGAGCAGGTCATGCTCCCCGCGGGCTACCAGACGGTCGTTTGCACGAGCAACTTTAACCCCGAGACCGAGCTCATGTACGTCGACAAGATGCTCTCGCTGGGCGTCGATGACTTTATCATCCAGCCCACGGCAAACTTCAAAGCCGTGCATGACCGCATTAGACGCGCCGGCAAGCCGGTCGTCTTTTTCGATGCGGCCATCTATAGCCCAGGTACCAGCTGGATCAAAACCAACCTTTACGACGGCGTGTACAACGCCACACAGGCACTCCTCGACGCCGGCTACGAAGATTTCTTTTCCATTGCCGCCAACATGACCGAAATGCGCACCCGCATGGAGCGTTTTCAGGGGTATGCCGAGGCGCTGGCAGCGAACGGGCAGCTCTACAAAGCGATTCCCATCGATCACAACAAGCCGTCAATCAACGAGCTCACCGAATACTTTAAATTCAAGTTCAATCCCGCCAAGCGAACCCTTATCTTCGTGCAAAATCAGTGGGCACTTCCCCGTGTCTACAAGGCCCTCCAGCCAATGGCCCATCTGCTTCCGCAGCAAATCGGCCTTTTGGGACTCAACTGCGAAGACTGGACTAATCTCACCACACCGACCGTCTCCACCATCATCGAGCCCGTCGACCAAGAAGGTCGCGAAGCAGCCGAGATGCTGCTCGCCCTACTTGACGGCAGCGGCGAACCCGGCGAGCAGCGCATTCTCGAGTGCAAGCTCAACTGGCTCGGCTCCACCTCGATCTAGGCTGCGGGACAAATGAATCAGTAGCGTCTATCCCAAATCTTGAGTATTTGTTCGATAGAACGACCCCTGCCGGCTCCTGCTAGACTGGTAGATTCCCAACCGTCCATCCAGGAGCCTCAATGTCGCGCAAGTCCACCTACAAGCAAGTACTTTCCATCGGCACCGCCGTGGTGCTGGGGTTTGCGCTGTTTACGGGATCGCTCGACGGAGCGCCCAAGTTGCTGTCGCCGCAAAGCGATGAACAGGCGGTGGCTCTGGCCGAGAAGCAAAGCGAGAGCCCCAACCGCACCGACGACGAAGCGGACTTGGTCGCCCGGCTCGAATCGGGAACAGCGAGCTCCGAGGACTCCGGCGATGGCTCCGAATCCACCACGACCAACACCAACGGCAACGTTGCCGAGAACAGCGCCGCCACCCCCATCGACGAGGTTGAAAACCCCGACCTCAACCGCGCCCGCGGTGTTTATCTCAGCAGCATTCCCGACTATGCCGGCAACCCCTACGTTGCCCTTCGCGCCGACAGCACGCACCCGCTCGGCACACCATCATTCACGCTCGATGAATACGAACGCGCTACAGAAGAGGGCTGCTTTAAGAAGTTCTCCAAGCTCGACAGCCTGGGCCGCACCCGCAAAGCACTCGCCTGCGTGGGCCCCGAATCACTCGGTCAAGGCGAGCGCGGCGATATCTCGCGTATCCATCCTGCCGGTTGGCACCAGCAGCGCTACGACTTTATTCCGGGCCAGAGCCTCTACAACCGCTGCCACCTTATCGCCTGGTCGCTCTGCGGCGAAAACGCCAACCGCAAAAATCTCCTCACCGGCACGCGCTATCTCAACGAGACAGGCATGCTGCCGTTTGAGGAGCAGATTCTCGGCTACATCCGCGACACGGGCAACCACGTGCTCTATCGCGTCACGCCTATGTATAACGAAGAGGAACTTGTCTGCCGCGGCGTGCGCCTTGAGGCGCAATCGGTCGAGGACCACGGCAAGACCCTCTGCTTCCACGTATATTGCTACAACCTGCAGCCGCATGTGCAGATCGACTACACCACCGGCCGCAACCAGGCCTCGGGAGACTAGGACCGATCAAGCTGCCCCAAAACCTAACATGATCCGTTTTCCTCCGTCCCCCAGGGATCAAAAAGGGCCGCTCTGGATTGCCCAGAGCGGCCCTTGCATCAGCATGTATGTTGCAGGCAAAGCCCCACGCTACTTGGCGCGGCCCTCCTCATAGCGCTCGACCAGCTTGGCCTGAACGTCATAAGGCACCTGCTCGTAGCCGGCGGGCTTCATGGTAAAGTCGCCCGTGCCGCGCGTAATAGAGCGCAGACGCGTCGAATAATCCGTCAGCTCGGCCAGCGGCGCCTGGGCGATGACCACGGTGTCGCCGCGCTCATCGGTCTCCATGCCCGTCACGCGACCGCGCGATGCCGAGATGTCGCCCATCACGGCGCCGGCGTAGCTCTCGGGGATAGTCACCGTGATTTCCTCGATGGGCTCCAGCACCACCGGATCGGCATCGGCGCACGCCTTGCGCAGGCCGATGCGAGCCGCCGCGCGGAACGCCATCTCGTTGGAGTCGACGCTGTGATACGAGCCGTCGTACACAGCCACGCGAATGCCCGTGAGCGGGTAGCCGGCAATGATGCCGTCCTTCATGGTCTCCTGGACACCCTTGTCCACGGCGGGGATCAGCGAGCGCGGAATGCGGCCGCCCACGACCTCGTCCACAAACTCATAGCCATCGCTCGTGCCGTCGGGCCCGATGAGCGGCTCAACGCGCAGCCAGCAGTCGCCATACTGACCGGCACCGCCAGTCTGCTTCTTGTGGCGGCCCTGTGCGCTCGCCGTGCGGCGGATAGTCTCGCGATACGGAATGCGGATCGGCACGCTCTTGGCCACGACCTTGGTGCGATCCTCCAAACGGTTGAGCAGGACCGAAACCTGCGCCTCACCCACGGCGGAGATGATAGTCTGGCCGGTCTCCTCGTCACGATCGATGCTCATGGTCGGATCGGCCTTGCACGCCTTCTCGATAAACGTGTAGAGCTTCTCCTCGTCACCGCGGTTCTCGGCCTCGATGGCAATGCGGTACTGCGAGTTGGGAAACTTAAACGCCGCCGCCTCGACCTTACCGGTAATGGAGAGCGTGTCACCCGTCTCTGCCGCCAACTTGGGCGCCACGATAATGTCGCCGGCATAGGCGTGACCGACCTCGGTCATGTCGCGGCCGCACATCACATACAGGTGAGCCAGACGATCGCTCTTGCGAGTGCGCGCGTTGATCAACTCAAGGCCCGGCTCAAGCGTGCCCGTCAGCACCTTGATAAAGCTGATGCGGCCCTGCTGCGGATCGGCCAGGGTCTTAAACACAAACGCCACCGGACGGTCATCGTCACTCGAGATCTTAAGCGAATCACCGTCGATGAGCGGCATCTCGCCATAGTCGGTCGGCGCTGGGAAGTATGTCGCGATGTCGTCCATCAGCGAGTTGACGCCCTGCTCCTTAATGCAATCGCCCGCAAAGACCGGCACAAAGATGCGCTCGGCGATCGCCTTCGACAGCAGGCCTTCAAGCTCCTCCTGCGTCAGCGTCTCCTCGCCTTCCAAGTACTTCATCATCAACTCGTCGTCAGCCTCGGCCACCAGCTCGCACAGGTGGTCATGGGCCTCCTCGGCCTGGGCACGATACTCCTCGGGAATCTCCGACTCAACGGCTTCGGTGCCGTTGCAATGGCGCGCCTTCATGCGCACCAGGTCGATAATGCCGTCAAAGTCCTCGCCCTCGCCCCAGGGAAGGGTCACGGCGCCCAAGCGTGTGCCAAAGCGCTCCTGCAGCAGGTCCATTGTGGTCGTAAAGCTGGCCTCGGGGCGCGACAGACGGTTCACGAACACCGCACGCGCCAGACGTAGATCCTCCGCCGCATACCAAAGCTTGACGGTCGTAGGCTGCGGGCCGGCCTCGGCGTCGACCACAAACAGAGCCGTCTCGCAGACGCTCATTGCGGCAAAGGCGTCGCCGATAAAATCGGGATAGCACGGGGCATCGAGCACGTTGATGCGGGCGCCCTTCCAGTCGATCGGCGCGATGGTCGTCGAGATGGAGAATGAACGCTTGACCTCTTCGGGGTCGTAGTCGAGCGTGGGCTTGGTGCCGTCGTGGCCGCCCAGGCGGGCGGTCTTGCCGGAAAGGTGGAGCATGGCCTCGGCGAGTGAAGTCTTGCCCACCCCGCCTTGGCCTACGAGCACCACGTTCCTTACATTGCCGGTCTTGGGAGCACCCATGATGACCTCCTTGCAGGGCCGCGCGCAATGCGCGACGCCAACGGGGAGAGTTCGCGGTCGGTGCCGTCCCGGGAGCAGCATGGTCGGCAGCCGAGCCGACTCACCCTCCAAATGTCCTATGCCACCACCCTACCCTCACGGGCGACCGTCCATGCACACCTTTCGGCGCACGTACGGATACAGGCGGCGAGAGGAAGAAGAACACATGCGAGGCGATTATTGAACCCCGCCGATGCAAATAAAATGCCACCGCAGGCCGTAAGACGTGCGGTGACTTCGCCTCAATATAATAGTTGAGTAAATAGCTGAGCCTACCCCTCGATACGGCTCAAGAACTCGCGGGTACGCTGCTCGCGTGGATGGTCGATGACCTGCTTGGCAGGACCCTCCTCGACAATACGGCCGCCGTCCATAAAGACTACGCGGTCGGCAACATCGCGCGCAAACTGCATCGCGTGGGTCACGATTACCATCGTCATATTCTGCGCCGCCAGGTCCTTAATGACACGCAGCACCTCGGCCGTCAGCTCGGGATCGAGCGCCGAGGTCGGCTCGTCAAAGAATAAGATTTCCGGATCGAGCGCCAGGGCGCGGGCAATACTCACGCGCTGCTGCTGACCGCCCGAAAGCTCACACGGCACCTTGTTCTCGTTGCCCGTCAGCCCCATTTGTGCAATCAGCTCGTGAGCGCGGGCTTCCGCCTGCTCGCGCGGACGCTTAAGCACGCGAATCGGCGCATCGATGATGTTTTTCATCACGGTATAGTGCGGGAACAGGTTGTAATTTTGGAACACCAGGCCGAATCGCGAGCGCGTTTGCTTGGGCACATCGCCCTTCGCATAGACCGCGCCCGAACCCGCATCCGTCGCAACGGCAAGGTCGCCAAACGAGAGTGAGCCTCCGTCGAGTGTCTCGAGCAGCGTGGCGCAGCGCAGCAGCGTGGACTTGCCGCCACCCGAAGGCCCGATAATCGCCACGACCTCGCCACGCTTCACCTCAAGCGAGATATCCTTGAGCACCTCATTGCCGCCAAACGCCTTACGCGCGTTTTCGATTTTCATCACTGAGTTAGTCATGATAATAGTCCAGCTTCTTTTCGGCGGCGCCCAGCAGCATCTCGACCACAAAGTTAAAGACCCAGTAGATCAGCGCCGCAATCGCAAACGGCACCATGCTCACCTGCGAGGCAACCAGCGCCTTGGCGGTCGAGAACATCTCACCCACGCCAATGGCAAACGCCAGCGACGTGTCCTTGACCAGCGTGATGATCTCGTTGCCCATCGCCGGCAGAATACGCTTGGCAACCTGCGGCATCACGATATACAGAAACGTCTGCATACGCGAATAGCCCAGCACCTCGGCTGCCTCGTATTGACCGCGCGGAATGGACTGCAAGCCCGAGCGATAGATCTCGGCAAAGTAGCCGGCGTAGTTGATGATGAACGCCACGACGCATGCCGTCCATTTGGAGTCGGGCGTGAGCGAGATGCCGAACACGTAGTACGGGGCAAAGTAGATGGCAAACATCTGTAGCATGAGCGGCGTGCCGCGCATCACCGAAATATAGATGCGCGCTATCCAGCGAAGCGGCGCAATTTTGCTCATGCGCATGAACGCCACGGGGATTCCCAGCGGAATCGACCCGAGCAGCGTCAGCACAAACAGCTGCAAGCTGACCAAGAATCCCTGGCCAAGCATCTGCATCATGACTTGGATAGACATTACTTAAGCACCCAGTTATCGAAGGAAAGACCATAGCTCGCGTACTTGTCGCACAGGTCCTTGACCGTGCCGTCCTCGTAGAGCGCCTTGAGCGACTCAGTCACGGCGTCGGCCGACTTGGTGTCACCCTTCTTAAAGCCGACGGCATAGTGCTCGCTAGACAGCGGCTTATCAAGCTGCGTATAGGCATCGGGCTTTGCGGCAAGCTGATACTGAGCAATCGAAAGGTCGCACGCCACGGCATCGACCGCGCCACTCTCGAGCTGCATAAAGGCCGTGTTGTACTCGCCGATCGTGTCGAGCGTGGCAAACGTCGCCGCCAGATCCTTCTGGTCACCCTCAAGCACGTCCTGCGCAGCGGAATCAGTCTGGGTAATCACAGTCTTGCCGGCAAGATCGTCCCAGCCCTTGATGCCCGCATCCTTCTTGACCACCAGCACCTGCTCGTTGAGCATGTACGGCTCGGAGAACGTGTAGTCGTCCTCACGGCCCTCCATGGTAAAGCCGTTCCAGATGCAGTTGATGGCGCCAGAGTTGAGCAGCGTGTCCTTGGCATCCCAATCGATGGCCTCGTATTTGACCTCCCAGCCCTGCTTATCGGCAACGGCCTTGGCAAGGTCGAGGTCAAAGCCCGTGTACTCGCCGTCATCGCCCACAAAGCCGTACGGAGGATAGGACTTATCAAAGCCCACCACGAGCTTCTTGGACTCCGCAGCGCCCTTCACATCCTTGGCCGCGGCAGAGCCAGCAGCGGAGCCCTTGCCAGCACCACCGCCGCAACCGACAAGACCAAGGCCAAGCACCGTGGCGAGCGAGCCGGCTAGACCAACAAACTGACGACGAGACATATCGGTATTCATGGTATTCCCCCTTGATGGCACTTTAGTTAGGTAAAGTGAGTCATGTAACGTTCAGAATCATACACTTTACCTTGATAGAGTACAAGGGAGGGTTTGCCCGGCGTGGGCGGGGAGCGGCGCGGGATTAAGTTTCCTGCTCTACAGTCCTGCGCAAGACGGAAAGCACGCATGGAGCACAAGGTTGGTGCACCCGGAATGCCGGCAGCCGTCACGGTATTTAATTTGCTGCTCTACAGTCCTGCTCACGACGGAGGCCACATTAAGTGGCCTCCTGTTCGTGCGGAACTCGCGACAAATAAAATACCGTGACGGCTGCCGGCATTCCGGGGGACAACGTGCTCGGGACTTAAATAGGCGTCCCCTCCAATCGGGCACGTTGAATGCACGGTACAATTACTTCGGACTTTTCTTTTATTTAATAGTGGAGTTAATTCATGGCAGAATCTCGTGCGGAGCGTAAGGCTCGTCGTGCTTTGATCGAGGCAGCTGAGGGGTCGGAAGAGAAAAAATCTTCTAAGAAATCCAAGTCGTCTCAGGGCGCAAAGGGTAAGTCGGCCAAGGGCAAGGCTAAGGCCAAGCGTCCCGGCTCTCGTCGGAACGAGGATAAGGCATCTCAGACTCGCTCCAAGCGCTCGCATAAAGATCAGGTTTCGCCTGCGCGTAAGGCTGTGGACCCCAAGTCCCCTTGTTCGATCATGAAAGCTTGCGGTGGGTGCACGGCGCTCAATCGTCCTTATAAGAAGCAGCTCGCCGCCAAGCAGGCTGCTATGGAGGAGCTTTTTGCTTCGCTTTGTGAGCGTGAGGGCATTGCTGTAGATCCTATTCGTGGCATGGGTGTCACCCTGGGCGACCCGGGCAAATATCCTGCGCCGCGTGGCTTTCGTCATAAGGCTGCCACTCCCTTTGCTCCCGGTAAGGAGGGCGCTGTCCGTTGCGGTTTCTTTGAGCGCGGCACGCACAAGATCGTTGCCGTACCCGAATGCCCCGTCGAGGCACCGGGCGCTCGTCAGATTCTCAACGGCGTCGCACGCGAAGCTGAGCGGTTGCATATTCCCGCCTTTAACGAGGACAAGCATCTTGGTTTGCTTCGCTATGCCGTCGTCCGCTGCGGTTGGCGCACCGACCAGGTCATGGTTACGCTCGTGACCGCCCAGCGTGACTTACCGCATGCGCAGGAGTTCTTTGAAGCCGTCGCGGCGCTCGATCCGCATATCGTCACCGTTGCCCAAAACATCAACGGACGCCCCGGTAACGCCATCTTGGGTGAGGAGACTCGTATCGTCTATGGCGCCGAGTGCATGCGCGACCAGCTACTCGGCTGTGAGTTCGATATCTCCCCCACCGCGTTCTACCAGACCAACCCGCAGCAGACCGAGCTGCTCTATCAGCTCGCGATTGACGGCATGGACCTGCAGCAGGGTGACATTCTTATGGATGCCTACTGTGGCAGCGGTACCATCGGCCTTTGCGCAGCTAAAGATGCCCAGAACAAGGGTATCGGCATTATGCTGCTCGGCGTGGAGCGCAACCCGGCGGGCATTGCCGACGCACGTCGCAATGCCGAGCTCAACGGCCTCACCCGCAGCGCTTGGTTTATGGCCGACGACGCCACCGACTACATCCTGGATGCCGCCGACAACAACGAACGCGTCGATGTCCTTTCCATCGACCCGCCGCGTGCCGGCTCCACCCCCGAGTTCCTCGAAGCTGCCTGCGCACTTAAGCCGCGCCGCATCACCTATATCAGCTGCAACCCCGTGACCCAAGAGCGCGACCTGCACCAGCTCCTCGACGGAGGCTATCGCCTGCTCAAGATCACGCCCGTCGACATGTTCCCTCACACCGACCACACCGAAACCGTAGCGGTCCTCGAACGCCGCTAACCAACCTCAGTAGATTTTTGGGACAAGAAAGGGGGCGACCCGTCTGGGCCGCCCCCTTCGCTTGGTTTATAAATCCCGCTATATCCCCTTGCGCAGGTCGCACACGCCGGCTGCCGCCATCTCGCACAGCAGCGTCTCGCGATCGCGCGTCACGATCAAATCCAGCGGGAAGTGAATCTCGTCGAGCATCTTGCGAGCGTAATCGAGCTTACCAATTGCCATGCCAATGTGCGCATCGGTCGAAACGCCAATGCCCACGCCCAGCTCGGCGCAGCGCTCGGCGATCTTGCGGCATACGACCCAATGCTCAGTGTCGACACCGTGCTCAAGACTATGGTTGTTAATCTCAATAATCTTGTGCTTGGCCATGGCCGCCAACAGCACCTCGTCGATATCGAACGGTACGCCCGAGCGCCCCGTATGCCCCAACATGAACACCTTGGGATGTTCCAAGGCATTGATATACATCTGGGTCGTTTGAGCCAGCGTCGCGCCCTCGGCAAACTGCGGATTATGCACGCTTGCCACCAAATAATCCAAATTGCGCGTCACCAATTCGAACAGCGAATGCTGACGACTGTACGAATCGCCGGCGATATCAAGGTCGACGGGAATATCCTCGCCAAACAAGCTGCCGTCCAGCGAAACGATATCGGCCTCGGCGCCGCGCAGCACCAACACACCGCTCCAAATGCGCGGCCAGATATCCTGATTGATAAAGAACTGATAACTGCGCAGGTCATTGGGGCAGGCCGTAACCATCGAGCTCAGGTGGTCCGCAGAACCAAGCACCTGCAGACCGCGCTCGGCTGCCCAATAGATGTTCTCCTCAATGGTTGAGTACGCATGCGCGGAGAACAGCGTATGAGTATGAATGTCACAAGAAAGAAGGTAGGGCATCGGGTCTCCTTATCCGGTATGGCCGTCGCGTATATTCATTGTACGCATAGCATTCGATGGTCGTAAAACCGCTCCATCCCAACGACACAACGTCCATGACAACGGGGCCTGGCTTAACACCAAACCCCGTTTCACGTAAAACATTGTAAGCAGAGCGCTTTACTTTTAACGATACTCGTCCGCCAACTGTTTCCAAGCGGGTAGCGAATTGACAATCGTTTCGTAACTCACGCAGTAGCCCAGGCGGAACCAGCCAGGCATGCCAAAGCTGTCCGAGGGCACCGCAAGCAGCTCATACTTCTTCGCGCGCTCACAGAACGCATTCGCATCGGGCTCCAGCGCCTTCACCCACAGGTAGAAAGCACCATCCGGCTCAACATATGTGTAGCCGTACTCCGCTAGCGCGTCGGTAAGCGCGGTGCGGTTGCGCGCATATGCCTCGACATCGCTCGGTTCATCAATGCAGTCGATGATCACACGCTGGAAGAGGGCCGGTGCGCACACGAAGCCCAGCGTGCGGGCGGCACCGGCGACGGCTGGCATCAGGCGAGCAGCCTGCGGATTGGTATTGGGGACCAAAATCCAACCCACGCGTTCACCCGGTAGCGAAAGGGACTTAGAATACGAGTAGCACACGATGGTGTTCTCATAGATCGAAGGCACCCAGGACACTTCGGCGCCATACACAATCTCACGGTACGGTTCGTCCGAGATTAGCATAATCGGATTCTCGGGATCTCGCTTGGCGTTGACCTCACGCAGAACATTTGCCAGACATGTCAACGTGTCGCGCGTGTACACGGCACCCGTGGGGTTATTCGGCGAATCGATAATGACCGCCGCTGTCTTGTCGGTGATCGCCTTGAGCACGTTACCCACGCTCAGCTGAAACGTATCTTCATCGGCGAGCGCCTCGACACACGTACAGCCGGCCTTCTCAATCCAAACGCGATACTCCGGAAAGTACGGGGCGATAACGATGACCTCGTCACCCGGATTGGTAATGGCATTGAGCGTGCAGGTGAGCGAGGCCGCCGCACCTACCGTCATAAAGACATCCTTGCCCTCATAGCTCGTGCCAAAGCGGCGGTTGAGCGATTCGGCGACGGCTGCTCGACATTGCGGCAGACCCGGAGCGGGGGTGTAGCCGTGCAGCTGGTCACTCGGCAGCTCCAAGGCCTTCTTAATGGACTCCGCCACGGCAGCAGGCGCCGGAACACTCGGGTTGCCCAGCGAGAAATCGAACACGTTTTCTGCACCGATCTGTGCCTTGCGCTCAAGGCCATAGCTAAAGATCTCGCGGATGATGGAGCTCTCCGCACCGCGAGCATACATAGTTTCGTTGATCATCTGTTCCCCTTTCGCATAGGCGCTATTGTACGCTTTAGCCGAGCAAAGTGCCGCAGCAATGTGACCCGAAATTTATCGGATTCACCTATGCCCGGCAGACGGCCCCATATCGCTCAAAAGAAAAAGCCTCCGCAGGTTTCCCCGCGGAGGCTTTTGTTACAAGGGCTATTTGTCGGCGTCGGCATCGGCGTTGACAGCACAGTCATCGCCAGCGTCATCGGATGCGACTTCGGCATCCTCCTGCATGGCCGCCTGCGCAAAAGCCGCGGCATCGGCCGCCAGCTCCTCCTCACTCATGCGAGGCGCACGCTTCTTGACCGGTATACCGGCTGCCTTGGCGTTGCGCTCCTCCTTGGCCGCCAGGATATCGCCCTCGCGCTCAAGATAGGCGTCCCACTCGTTATCGAGCAGGGCATTCACGGCATCGCCCTCGACAGTCTCGCGCTCGAGCAGCACCTTGGCCATCAGGTCGAGCTGATCGCGACGGGCATCCAGGATCTCGACAGCACGACGATGGGCCTCGCGCATAATGCGCTGGACCTCGATGTCGATACGGCGCGCCGTCTCCTCGGAGTAATCCTGATGATCGGCATAGTCGCGACCCAAGAACACCTGATGCTGCGCCTCACCGAAAACCTGCGTACCCAGCTCCTCGCTCATGCCCAGGCGCGTGACCATCTCGCGCGCCATCTTGGTTGCGCGCTCCAGATCGTTGCTCGCGCCCGACGTAATGTCATCGCACATGAGCTCCTCGGCCACGCGACCGCCCAAGAACACGGCGAGCTCGTCGAGCATCTCGTTCTTGGTCTTGAGGAAGTGATCTTCCTGCGGCAGCTGCAGCGTGTAGCCCAGGGCCTGACCGCGACTGACAATCGAGATCTTGTGGACGGGATCGGAGTGCTCCAGGATGTGACCCACGAGGGCATGGCCGCTCTCGTGGTAGGCAATCGTGGTACGCTCGGCCTCGGTCATCACGCGGCCCTTGCGCTGCGGCCCGGCAATCACGCGCTCCATCGATTCTTCGACCTCGTCCATCGAGATCACGGAGCGATGACGGCGAGCGGCAAGCAGCGCGGACTCGTTGAGCAGGTTCGCCAAATCGGCACCAGTAAAGCCAACGGTCATCTGGGCGAGCTTCTCGAACTTCACGTCCTCGTCCATCGGCTTGTTCTCGGCATGCACGCGCAAGATCTGCTCGCGACCCTTTACGTCCGGACGGTCGACCGTGACCTGACGGTCAAAACGGCCGGGACGCAGCAGTGCCGGATCCAGAATGTCGGGGCGGTTGGTGGCAGCGATCAGGATGACCGACTCGCTCTCCTCAAAACCGTCCATCTCGACCAGCAGCTGATTGAGCGTCTGCTCGCGCTCGTCGTGGCCGCCGCCCAAGCCGGCACCGCGCTGACGTCCTACGGCGTCAATCTCGTCGATAAAGATGATCGACGGAGCCTGAGACTTGGCCTCCTTAAAGAGGTCGCGCACGCGGCTGGCGCCGACGCCCACGAACATCTCCACAAAGTCAGAGCCCGAGATGCTAAAGAACGGCACGCCCGCCTCGCCGGCAACGGCCTTGGCCAGCAGCGTCTTACCGGTACCCGGAGGGCCCACCAGCAACACGCCGCGCGGGATCTTGGCACCCAGCTTGCGATAACGGTCCGGATCGCTCAAGAAATCGCGAATCTCTTCGAGCTCCTCGACCGCCTCGTCCACGCCGGCAACGTCTTCGAACTTGACCTTGGGGCGCGTAGCCTCGTTGGTCTTGGCGTTGGTCTTGCCAAACTGCATGTTCCTATTATTGACGCCCATCATCTGGCGCATAAAGTAGAACATGATGGCGATCAGGGCAATCGTCGGCAGCACGCTCATCGCCAAGTCGCCCCAAAAATCGGGATCGTTGGTGTTGACGATGTACTTGGTATCGGGGTGCTCCGACATGAGCTCGGCAAGCGAATCGGAGCCGACATAGGTCGAGGAAAAGCTCTTGAGCTCGCTCGTGTCGCCCTTGTCCTTTTTCGTCTTCCAGTAATGACCCGTCACGCTTCCGTCCTGAACCGTATAGGTCAGATCTTCGACGCGATCCTGCTTGATGGCGCTGACCATCTCACTCGTCGCGAGCTTTACGGTATTGCTGGATTTGGCAAAGCCGGAGCCCATGTTAAAGAAGGCGTAACCCAGGAGCGCGCAAGCCAAAAGAAAATACAGCCAGCCCGTACGCGTGGGCTTCTTGCCTCCGGGCATCCCCGGGATCTTTGGGTCCCGGGGAGTCTGGGAATTGTTGTCGTTACGGTCGTCGGGCATCTTACGAATAAACCTCCGGTTTCAAAATGCCCAGATACGGAAGGTTACGATAGCGCTCGGCATAGTCGAGGCCGTAGCCCACCACAAAGGCATCGGGGCAATGGGTTCCAACATACTTGGGCGTGACGGCCGAGACGCGGTCCTCAACGTCCTTCCACAGGAAGGCGGCGACCTCCAGCGAGGCGGGCTTGCGGCTCTTGAGGTTCTTCATCAGATACTTGAGCGTCAGGCCCGAGTCCAGAATGTCCTCGACGATCAGCACGTCGCGACCGCGGATGTCGATATCCAGGTCCTTAATGATACGCACGATACCCGAGGACTTCACACCGTCGCCATAGCTCGAAACAGCCATGAAATCGATATTGGTCGGCAGCTCGATCTTGCGCATCAGGTCGCCCATAAAGACCACGGCGCCGCGCAGAACCGCGATCAGCACCAGATCCTTACCCGCGTAGTCGCGCGTAATCTGCTCGCCCAAGCGAGAGACGATACCGTCGATATCCTCCTGCGTAAACAGAACCTTCTCGATATCCGGATGTTGAGAAGCCATGACAACCCTTTCTTGTGCTTATCGCCCACGCACCGCCGCATGGACGCGAACTACACATTCTAGCAGCGCACGGGGTATATTTACCAGCACGTGCGCCATCAGCGCGGGAATACCGTCAACGTCGCACAGAATAGCAGGCGTGGGACGCTATTCCGCATCGACCACGCGGAGCAGATATGCCACGCGCGTTGCGGCCGTGCACTTAAAACGCTCGTCCGTACGAACGCCTGCGACCCATACCACGGCACCTCCCGGAGCCGTTCTCACCACAGGAACGCCTGTGCGCTCAGAAACGGGAATACGGGCCTCATTGAGCAGGTCGGATACCTTCTTGCTTCGCCCACTCATGCCCAACGGACACATCACATCCCCCGGCGCGGGACCGTCTACCCACAGACGCGCCAAACGCGCCCCGGCGGGAATCTCCCCGCGCGAGCCGGCGAGCATCCGCTCGCTATCGCGATCGGCAAAGCCCAGCGTCGCGGCATCCACCATAGCGGCCACCCCTCCGGCACCCGCGAGTTCACGGGCACGGCGCACAATATCGCACCCCGGCTCGACGGCCATCGGCTCTGCCACCAGGATGCGGCCCGCCCCCAGCGGCAATCGACCGGGAATGGTGACCCAATCGGCAACTAACCCCTCGCGCGCCGCCGGGGCCTTGAATGACAGCGTGCTAAACTCCACGCGCGCATCGATTCCCGCCGGCAGCGTGACCGAACCCGAGCCTTCGGCGACACAGGCGAGCACGCGCTCCACATGCCGCATCTCCGGGCGAGCGTCGGGGTCGATACGCTTAATTGCCAGTCGCACCATGCGCCGAGCAATCACCACCTCGGCCGCGGCCAGTCGGCGAGCGTCAAGGACCAGTGCACCCGCCGCCTCCTTACGCAGGCAGCTTCGAAACGCCTGCGCGGAAAGCTGGGAAAGAAAGGCGTCCTCATCGCCTAAGATCTCGCAGGCGGCGCCAATCGTCTTACAGACGCTCGCGTTGCGCTGCGCCACCACCGGCATCACCCGATGGCGCACGTAGTTACGCAAGTACGACACGTCCTCGTTGCTCTCGTCCTCTCGCCACGGCTGACCATGCACCTGCAGATAGCCCACGAGCTCATCATGAGTCAGGTCGAGCAAGGGACGCACCACAATATTCCTCCGGCGAGGAATGCTCGATAGACCAGCGGGCCCCGAACCCTTAATCGCGTTCATCAAAAACGTTTCCGCGCGATCCGAAGACGTGTGCGCGGTGCAGATACGAGCCGCCGTTCGCGGTGCCCCCGTCTGGGCGCAGAGCTCGCGGACATACCTCCGCGCCGCGGCATAGCGCACCTCGCGGGCAGCCGCCTCGATATTGCCCGATTCATCATCAAAATAGGCATGCTCAACACACAGCGGCAAGCCATATTGTGCGCATAGGCCGCGCACAAAGGCCTCGTCGCCATCGGACGCCTTGCCGCGCAGATGATGGTTCACATGCAGCACATGCAGGCGCTCGCGAGCAATGGGGGCAACACCGCGTCCGTCTTGGATATCCAGCTTTGATGTGCACGCCATAAGAAGCAGTGCCGTCGAGTCCGCGCCGCCTGATACCATGAGCACGACAGGAGCAGCCTGCTGCCTCGTTCGGGTCTCATCGACTGCCCCGGGCACGGCATGGTGTCCGTAATGCTTTGATACCGTTGGCATTCGCTTCCTCCTCTATTCGTCCGCACCCATTGTATCCTTTGGAATCTTATGTCTCGTCTGCACCTTCATATCCTCGGCAGTGGCTCTAAAGGCAACTGCGCACTCATCGAGGGCCCGCAGGGGCTCATTATGGTCGATGACGGACTGTCTCGCCGCGAGACATTAAAGCGCATGGCAGAACTGGGGCTCTCGACAGACAACGTCTCGGCTCTTCTCATTACTCATGAGCATAGCGATCACATCAAGGGCCTCGATGTCTGGTGCAAGCACTGGCACGGCCCCCTCTTTGCCAGCAGTGGCACTCTTTCGAGCAAAGAAAATCTTTCGCATCTGCCTGTCGAGGAATTCGATCCCGGTGACACCCTATCCATTGCCGGCATCCACGTGCAAACCTACTCAACGTCACACGATGTCATCAATCCAGTCGGCTATCGATTCGACACCCTCGATGATTCCATCGGCTTTGCCACCGACACCGGAGAGCTATCGAGCCAAGCCATGAAAACCCTCAAAGATTGTCGAGTCCTCGCACTCGAAAGCAACCACGATGTGACCATGCTGCGCGAGGGAGAATATCCCCGCTTTCTTCAGGAGCGCATCCTGTCTGCAAGGGGACACCTCTCCAACAGCCAAGCCGCCGAAGCCGCGCGCGAACTTGTTACCGATTGCACCGAACAGCTCATTGCCATGCATATCAGCCAAGAAAACAATCGTCCGAGCCTTACCGTCAAAAGCTATGCCAAAGCTCTGGCCGCAACCCTGGATGACGAGGTCGGCAGCTCCGCAACCCTTCTCCAAGGATCGCGAAAACTCTCGATACGCCCTGCGAGTCAGTATCAGCCGGCAACCATTCAATAGACTGTCCTAGACAGCAAAAGGGGCCGAGAATCGCTTCCCAGCCCCTTTTGCTGTCTTTTAATAGCGCAGAACACCAACGAAGTTAGTCGATGGAGATCTTCGTAACGTTCTTCTTCTCGACGATCTTGGGAACCGTAACGGTCAGGATGCCGTCAGCGTACTTAGCCGAGAGGCCCTCGCTCGAAGCGTCCTTTAGATACACGCCACGCGTCGCGCTGTACGAGCTGAACTCCTTCTGCAGGAAGTTCTTGCCCTCGTTCTCCTCGTCTTCCTCGACATTCACGCTAATGGACAGACGGCCCTCATTGAGCTCGACATCGATATCGTCCTTGGCGACACCGGTCAGATAGGCCTTGACCTCATAGCCGTCGCCCTTATCCTCAACGTCAACGGGAAACGCCTTGGAAGCAATCGAGTTGTTTGCAAGGTCGGTCATATCATCAAACAGATCGAACAGCGAGCTAGCAGAAGGACGAACGCCAAAAACCGAACGATAAGGAACCATGCTTGCCATGTTTACCACTCCTTTTAGGACTGCCGAGCCATCTTCTAGGTGACTGGGACTTCTTTTGACGCTCTTATATATGCCCACACAGTGCTTATATATACATCGACTATAAAGTTTTTTGAGTCCAGTACTATAAGCATATCTAAGTGTGTGTGACTCAGGTTTAAATAAGGTTAAGGTTCTTTGAACCAGAGCTTAAATAACGAGTATGTTCGCAGCTACAAATAACAGGGGGCTTACAATGAGCGCGTACACGTTGTTGATAACGAGCTAAAGGGCATCATGGACGACCAAAACCAGAACAAAATGTTTATGCCGACGCAGGGGGAAGATACTTCCACGCAGCCGCCACGGTTCCATCGCCCCCACATCTCGCAAGAGCCCATTAATGATTCGGAGCCCGAGTATGTGACGAGAAATCGATATCAAACACTCGAGGATGCCCAAACGGGGCGTAAACATATGGGCGTCGCCTCGGGAGACCCTGTATATCTGAAAGACGCACCATTATCTAAAAACAGCGCAATCAATGACGACCCGACGAAAACGCCCATAACTCGGCAGCAAAGAGGTCCCCGACCTAAGCAAACCTTAACGCATTCGGCTCGTTATCTCGAGACGCCAAAACAAGGAAAATCAATCTTCGTTTCGTCAAGTAAACGACGCAAGCAGCATCGACTGACAATCCTACTTTTGATCATTGTGGCCATAGCAGTTGCCCTTGTTATTCGATTTATTTTCTTTAAATAAAAGCTCAATACCAAAAACAATAAGATCGTCTAGTGTAATTGAGTCCTTTACGCCCTTAAACGCAAAAAAGGGGGAGGCCGCGAGGCCTCCCCCTTCTCAGTTCGATGACGGCTCGGTGCCGTCCACCGGTCAGCGGCGCCCTGGCCTCCCACGGGCTGACCCCGCAGTACTCTCGGCGCGATGG
>NZ_SPFO01000021.1 GCF_005845035.1 Collinsella aerofaciens
TCCTCTGAGAAGTTCGCGAAGCCCACTTCTCAGAGGAAGGCACCCGCCCGGAGGCGGCCCCAGCGCGAGACCGTCCCGGATGCTACTCGTTGTCGCCAGCAGTTAACTGCGTTGCGGAGAGTGCGCCGTCGGCTGCGGTTGCGGCAGCGGCGTCGGGCCAGACCCAGTCGGTGAAGGCCGGGTGATCGTAGCCCTCGTCGCAGGCGAACTCGAAGGCCTCGGTGCGGAAAGCCTCCCACTCGTTGATTTGCTCGGCAAACTTGTCGGCATCGACCATGCGCAGCACGTCGGCAGCCAGGGCCCAGCGGTCCATGTTGTTCAGGCGCAGCATGTCGAACGGCGTGGTCGTGGAGCCCTTCTCCTCATAGCCGTGGACGCGGAAGGCGTCGTGGCCGGGGCGGTTCCAGATCAGGCGGCGAATCGTGCCGGCATAGGCGTGGAAGGCAAAGAGAACGGGCTTCTCGCCACAGCCGAACAGCTCGGCCCAGCGCTCGTCGCTGATGGCCTGGTCGTTCTCGCAGACGTTCTGGATCTTGAGCAGGTCGACCACGTTGACGAACCACACCTTGATGCCCAGCTCGCGCAGCATGTCTGTCGCGGCCAAGGCCTCGAGCGTCGGCACGTCGCCGCAGGTGGCGACCACGACATCGGCCTCGGCGAGCGAGTCGGCGGTCGATGCCCACTCCCAGGTCGCGACGCCCTCGGCGAGCTCCGCCTTGGCCTCATCGACCGTCTGGAAAGTCGGGGCGGGCTGCTTGCCGCAGAAGATGGCGTTGACGCAGTCGGTGGACTGGTAAACGCGCTCGGCAACGGCAAGGGCCATGTTGGCGTCTGCCGGATAGTAGGCGTTCACGATATGCGTATCGTTGGCCTTGTTGAGCAGCAGGTCGATAAAGCCCGGGTCCTGGTGCGAGAAGCCGTTGTGGTCCTGGCGCCAGACGTGGCTCGACAGCAGAATGTTGAGGCCGCTGATGGGGGCACGCCACGGAATCTCGCGCTTGGTGGCCTCGAGCCACTTGCAGTGCTGATTGACCATGGAATCGACCACGTGGACAAAGCTCTCGTAGGAGCTCCACACGCCGGAGCGGCCGGTGAGCACGTAAGCCTCGAGGAAGCCCTCGCACTGGTGCTCGGACAGCTGCTCAACGACCTTGCCGGAGCCGGCCAGCAGCTCGTCGTTGGCCTCATCCTCGTAGAAGCCGGCATCCCACTGCTTTTTGGTCACCTTGTAGGCAGCCTGCAGGCGGTTGGACGCGGTCTCGTCGGGACCGAAGATGCGGAAGTCGTCCATGTTCTTAGCCAAGACATCGGCGGTGTACTCACCAAAGACGCGGGCGGCCTCGGTGGAGCCCCAGCCGTGGCCCTTCTCGGCAACGGGAATCTCGTGGGCGTGGATATCGGGCAGCTCAAGCTCGCGACGGACCTTACCGCCGTTTGCGTTGGGGTTGGCGCCGATGCGCAGCTCACCGGTCGGCATAAAGGCCGTCACCTCGGGGCGCACCTGGCCCTCGGGCGTAAAGAGCTCCTCGGGCTTGTAGGAGCGCAGCCACTCGCGAAGCACGCGGAAGTGCTCGTGGGTGTCCTTGGCGCTCGCCAGCGGCACCTGATGCGCGCGCCAGGAGTCTTCGGTCTTCTTGCCGTCGATCTGCTTGGGGCAGGTCCAACCCTTGGGCGTGCGGAACACGATCATGGGGTAGGCCGGACGGACCACGGTCTCGCCCGCGGCGGCCTGGGCCTGAGCGGTGGCCTTGATGTCGCAGATCTCGTCAAAGACCTTTTCAAACAGGGCGGCGAAGCGCTCGTGGATGCTCGCATGGCTCTCGTCGTCAAAACCGGCGACAAAGAAGTGCGGATTATAGCCCATGCCCTCAAAAAACTTGGTGAGTTCTTCGTCGGACACGCGGGCAAGGATAGTGGGGTTGGCGATCTTATAGCCGTTGAGATGCAGGATCGGCAAAACGATACCGTCGGTTGCCGGGTTCACGAGCTTGTTGGACTGCCAAGAAGTCGCGAGCGGACCGGTCTCGGACTCGCCGTCGCCCACCACGGCCACGGCCAGCAGGCTCGGGTTGTCCATGACGGCGCCATAGGCGTGGCTGAGCGTGTAGCCGAGCTCGCCGCCCTCGTGGATGGAACCGGGCGTCTCGGGCGCAAAGTGGCTCGGAATGCCGCCGGGATAGGAGAACTGGCGGAAGAACTTCTGCAGGCCAGCCTCGTCATCGGTGATGTCGGGGCGAATCTCGCGGTAGGTGCCGTCGAGCAGCGACTGGGCAGTACCGGCGGGACCGCCGTGGCCAGGACCCATCAGGAAGATGGCGTTCTGGTTGTGGTCGGCGATGAGGCGGTTGACGTGGCCGAACAGGAAGTTGATGCCGGGCGTGGTTCCCCAGTGACCAACCAGGCGGTGCTTAACGTCCGGACGACCAAAGTCACGCGTCTCGCCGGTCTTCTCGTCGACAAAGTCAGCACGCATCAGCGGGTTGGAGCGAAGGTAAATCTGGCCGACGGACAGATAGTTCGAGGCACGCCAATACAGGTCGACACCCTCGAGCTCGGAAGCCGGAACCTCATGTCCCAGTTTTTGCCACGGCGTTCCCAGTGTTTTAGCCATTGTTTATGTCCCTTCGCTGCGCGGTCACCCTCCGATACGGCAACCTTTCGTTGGGACTAGTATATTTGCTAAAACGTTTTATCAAGGTGAAAAAACGTTTTATCATCCTTATTTGCCTTATGAATCGGCAAAACGAGACATTCACCTGCGGCATTGCCTGTCACAGGTACTTCACAATCGATCTCTACGAATTGATAAACGTGTTTAGTTGTGTTTAGCAAGCTCGAGCACGCTGTCCTTTACGATGAGCACAGGCTCCAAAACCACCTCTTCGGCACGCCTGCCGCCCTTGCCGGCAAGCCGCTTGGACATGCAGCCAAAAGCATGCTCGGCGAGCACACCCGGATCCTGCTCAATCGCCGTCAGCGCTGGCTCAAAGAGAACGTCGGCCGCCGAGTTGTCATAGCTTACGACCGAGATGTCGCCCGGAATGCTCTTCCCCATCTCGTGCAAACGCTTGAGCAGACCAAGGGCAATGTTGTCCGAGCTTGCGAACACGGCGGTGGCGTCGGTTGCGAGCACCGCCTCCGAGGCCTCGTAGGCACTCGGGATGTAATACTCGCTCTCGAACTCCAAGCGAGCATCGATGGGCAACCCCACCTCGCGCAGCGCACGCTCGTAGCCGGCTAGACGCTTGCGGCCCGTGTTGGACCGGCGCGCGTTGACCAGGCAGGCGATACGACGGTGACCCTGCTCGATTAGATAGCGGGTGGCCATGTAGCCGCCCATCTCGTGGTCGAACATCACCTTATCGCACTCGAGTCCCTCGATTGCGCGGTCGACCATTACGGCCGGGATGGGAAGGTGACTCACTTCCTCGCGCAAAGCGCGGTCATCAGAGAACTCGTCGCCCACCACCAGGAAGACGCCATCGACGCCACGGGTCACCAGCTGGCGCAGGAGCTCCAGATCGTCCTCGGCACTTCCACCCGAGCTGGTAATAAAGAGCGCGTAGCCGTCCTCGCGGCAGCGCTTTTCCAGGCTGCCGGCGAGCGAGGCAAAAAATCGGCTCTCGATGTTGGGAACGATAAGGCCCAGCGTGCGCGACTCTCGCATGACCAGGCTGCGCGCGATCTGGTTGGGAACATAGTGGTTGCGTGCCGCGACCTCCTTGATGAGCTTGCGGTTTTCTTCCGAGATGCGACAGGGCCGATTGTTGAGCACAAGCGAGACCGACGAGGGGGAAAGCCCCACCTCCTGGGCGATCTGCTTCAGGGTTACCTTGTTGGCCATCTCGCTCCTTCCGGGTTTACGCGCAATCTCTTGAAAGTATAGCGACTGCCCATCTACCTCGGTGATAAACACTTTACCAATCCGGTAGACGGCTGTTTTATCGCCGCGATTGGTGCAAAGCAACCTGACCCCTTTGCACCAAATCCATCCGGGTGGGGTATATTGCATTCGATTGATGAAATCGACCACCAAAAGGCGGATATTCGTATGCACGAGAACGACTTTTTTAACGAGGACCTGCTCTGCGCACTCGCTGGCGTTGCCGGCGAAGACAACGTGTTGATGAGCGAGCCCATGCGCGAGCACACCACGTTTAAGATCGGCGGCCCGGCCGATGTCTTTGTCACGCCCGATACCGAGCAGGGCCTTGTCGCCACACTCGACACCTGCTATCGCTGCGATCTACCGCTCACTATCGTGGGCAATGGCTCCGACCTGCTCGTCGGCGATAAGGGCATCCGCGGCGTCGTCGTGGCGCTGGGCGAAGGCCTCTCCGACATTACCGTCGACGGCACGCACGTCACGGCAGCAGCGGGCGCGCTGCTCTCGGATGTCGCCGCGGCGGCAGCCGAGGCCGGTCTCACCGGCATGGAGCCCATCTCGGGCATCCCCGGATCGGTCGGCGGCGCCTGCTACATGAACGCCGGCGCCTACGGTGCCTGCATGGCCGATGTGCTGGAGTCCGTGCGCGTCTACAAGCCTGCTCGTCAGCTCGACGACGGTACCCGCGGCAGCGGCAATATCATCGAGTTCGATGCCGATGAGCTCAACCTGGGTTACCGCAAGAGCCGCATCGCCGACGACGGCTTTATCGTGCTCTCGGCCACCTTCAACCTTGCCCCGGGCAACGCCGCGATGATTAAGGCCGACATGGACGACTACCGTCAGCGCCGCGAAGACAAGCAGCCGCTCGACATGCCGAGCGCCGGCTCCACCTTCAAGCGCCCCGAGGGCCACTTTGCCGGCAAGCTCATCATGGACGCCGGCCTGCGCGGTCACGCCATCGGCGGCGCGCAGGTGAGCGAAAAGCACTGCGGCTTCATCGTCAACGCCGACCACGCCACCGCCGCCGACGTCGACGAACTCATCCGCGACATCCAGGCCAAAGTAAAAGACCAATTCGGCGTAGACCTACAACCCGAAGTCCACCGAGTAGGCGAATTCCTATAAAAAGAAGGCCCCGAAAGGGGCCTTCACCATATTTATTCAGCTAACCCAGTCCGGTGCGTAGCGCCCCGAACCCGAGAGGGCCGCGTGCCCGTCCGCAATATATTTGATTGATCGCGAGTTCCGCACGCAAAGAAGGCCACTTAATGTGGCCTTCGTCTTGCGCAGGACTGTCCGAGCAGGCAATCAAATATATTGCGGACGGGCACGCGGCCCAACTTACAGTTACGACAGCACCACGCCGCCGAGCCAGCCCCAGCGCACGCCAGAGCCAGTACCATAGAAGCTAATGAACGAATCAAGCGACCTCGACGTAATGGCACCCTCGTTGCTCATGACGATGCCGCCGCCAACGTAGATACCCACATGGCCGTACAGCAGACCCGGGGCACCGGTACCGCTGTGCGACGAGTCAGCCACGATCATGCCCACCTGCAGCGCCGAACGATTGGAGCTGTAGCACCAGGCGTTAAACATGTCACACGCGTTGCCGCCAAAATAGCCCACGCCGGCGTTACGGAAGACGTTAGTCACCCACGCCGCGCACCAATTCTGACCAGGCGAAGGCGTGGAGTAGCACGCGTTGACGACGGCCTGCTGCTTGCCCGAGCCGGCATTCTGCTGTGGGGTTCCGGAAGCATACGATCCGCCGCCCGAGCTCGAGCCGCCCGAGCTGGAATTGTTCTTATTCGCGGCAGCCGCGGCGGCAGCGGCAGCCTTCCTGGCAGCTTCCTCGGCCTGGGCAGCAGCGAGAATCTCGGAATCGCGCTGAGCCATGAGCTCCTTGACGTCGTCGGAAAGACCGTTCAGCACGGTCTGGACTTCTTGCTGCTTGGCCTGCATATCCTGCATCTGAGCCGTCTGCTGGTCCTTGAGTTTTTCCAGGTCGGCCTTTTGTGCTTCGAGCTCGGTCTTCTGTGCGTCGAGCTCAGCCTGAATCGTCTGGATATCCTCGATGGCATCGCGGTCGCTCTTGTTGATCTTCTCAACGTAATGCGCGTTGGCGACGAGTTCCTCAAACGAGCCAGAGGCCAGCAGCAGCGACAGGATGTTCGTGCCGCCGGACTTGTAGCTGGCGGCCACGCGATCGGAAAGGTCGTTGCGCTTCTTCTTGAGCTCGGCCTTCTTTTCATCGATCTGGGCCTGCGTGTCGTCAATCTTGCCCTGGACATTCTCGATGTCGTTGAGGGTCTGGGCATTCTTGTTGGCCAGCGCCGCATACTCATTTGCGATGCTGTCGAGCTGGGCCTGAACCTCGTCGAGTTGGGCCTGGGCGGCATTCAGTTTATCGGTGGTTTCTTTGGAAGCCTCCGCCGCATGGGCGCGAGCGGGCAGGCCAAAAAGAACCGCCGCAGAAGCGGCGCCGAACAGAGCCTTGAGGGCAGTGCGGCGCGAGAGCTCCTGGGAAAGGATGGAATCGCTGTTTGGTGACATATGTACTCCGTTACATGTTTATTTATATGTCGCTCAACTCATACATATTAGCGTACATATGGCGCGTCCCAACGATTTCCACGAACGGCAGGAAACTACAAGGTCAGCGGCTCGTAAGCAAATGCCAAAGATCAGGTTATGCGTACGCAAGCTCTTCTATGAGTACGTTAGCACAATCCTCTGCTTTTCCTACAGCGCACGATTTGGGTGTCCCTGCCTGCGCTATACTCCCCTGAAGAAGTGTTCCTGATTCGATAGGAGACTACATGTCCAAAGCACTCGACCCCAAAGACACCTGCGTCCTCGTTACCGGTGGCGCCGGCTTTATCGGCTCGCACACCGTCGTTCAGCTGCTCGAGGGTGGCTACCAGGTCGTCATCGTCGATGATCTCTCCAACTCCAGCGCCGTCGCCGTCGACCGCGTCAAGACCATCGTGGGCGACGAGGCCGCCAAGAACCTCACCTTCTACGAGGCCAACGTGCTCGACCGCGATGCGATGAACAAGATCTTCGATACCCATCAGATCGACCGCGTCATCCACTTCGCCGGCTTTAAGGCCGTCGGCGAGTCGGTGAGCAAGCCCGTCGAGTACTACCACAACAACATCGAGAACACCCTGGTGCTCGTCGACGTCATGCGCAACCATGGCTGCAAGTCCATCATCTTCTCGAGCTCCTCGACCGTCTACGGCGACCCGGACAACCCGCCCGTCACCGAGGAGGATCCTAAGAAGCCCGCGACCAACCCCTATGGTTGGACCAAGTGGATGATCGAGCAGATCCTTATGGACGTCCACACCGCCGACCCCGAGTGGGACGTCGTGCTGCTCCGTTACTTCAACCCCATCGGCGCTCATCCGTCGGGCCTGATCGGCGAGGACCCCAAGGGCATCCCCAACAACCTGGTGCCCTATGTCGCCCAGGTCGCCGTGGGCAAGCTCGAGGCCGTTCAGGTCTTTGGTAACGACTACCCCACCCCCGACGGCACCGGCGTGCGCGACTACATCCACGTGTGCGATCTGGCCTCTGGTCACGTTGCCGCCCTTAACTGGATGAACGGCAAGACCGGCGTCGAGATCTTTAACTTGGGCACCGGCACCGGCACCTCGGTACTCGAGGTCGTCGCCGCCTTCTCCAAGGCTTGTGGCAAGGAGCTGCCCTACGTGATCCGCGAGCGCCGCGCCGGCGACATCGCTGCCAACTGGTGCGATGCCTCCAAGGCCGAGCGCATGATGGGCTGGAAGGCCCAATACGACATCGCGGACATGTGCCGCGATAGCTGGAACTGGCAGAGCCACAACCCCAACGGCTTCGCCGACGCCGAGTAGCAAAAACCTACATACCGCTCTTGCCCCGATCTCACGTTGTGAGGTCGGGGCTTTTTTCATGGCATGTAACCATTCGCCGAAAATCGACCAACTTTTTTATCTTGCCTGTACATGTTTAAACAACATGTTTTACAATAGGCGTATCGAATCAGAACATCGGAGGCGGACTGCACACCCATCGGCAGGCCGACCCCACAACAAGAAGGTTGGTGAGCGCATTCATGGAGCGTGCAAGCGGCGTCCTCATGCCCGTCTCATCTCTGCCCGGACCATACGGAATCGGCGGCTTTGGCTGGAATGCCTACGACTTCGTCGATTTTCTCGCCTCGTGCAAACAACATTACTGGCAGATTCTGCCCCTTACGACGACCAGCTATGGCGACTCGCCCTATCAGTCGTTCTCGGCCCGCGCTGGCAACCCCAACTTTATCGACTTCGCCGAACTCATCGAGGCGGGCTATCTGGAGCAGTGCGATATCGACGGCGTGTATCTGGGTTCCGACCCCAGCAACGTCGACTACGGCGCCATCTTTGGCGGTCGCCGTCAGATTCTCGACCGCGCCGCCGAGCGCTTCGCCGCCGATAAACCGGCCGATTTCGACGACTTTGTCCAGGCCAACGAGGACTGGCTCATCCCCTATTGCGAGTTCATGACCGTCAAGGAGGAGTGCGGGCTCAAGGCATTTTGGGAGTGGCCCGCGGAGCTGCGTACCCGCGGAGAGGCTTCTGCCAAGGTCTGCGCCGCCCATCCCGCGCGTATGCTCTACCACCAGATGACGCAGTACTTCTTCGATCGCCAGTGGAGCCGCCTCAAGGCTTACGCCAACGAGCGCGACATCCTAGTCATCGGCGATCTGCCCATCTACGTCTCGCGCGACTCTGTCGAGATGTGGGCCACGCCCGAGCTCTTTAAGATCGACGCCGCCGGCAACCCCGTGAGCGTCGCCGGCACGCCACCCGACCAGTTCTCGGCAACCGGCCAGTACTGGGGCAACCCTATCTACGACTGGGATGCCATGGAGGCCGACGGATTCTCCTGGTGGGAGGGCCGCATCCGTGCCGCGCTCGACATGTACGACATCATCCGCCTGGACCACTTCCGCGGCTTCGAGGCCTTTTGGGAGGTGCCGTTCTCCTCGCCCGATTCTTCCTACGGCTCGTGGACGCAGGGACCCGGCCTCAAGCTCTTCAAAACGCTCGAGGAAAAGCTCGGCACGCTGCCCATCATCGCCGAAGACCTGGGCTTCCTCACCCCCGGCGTTATCGAGATGCGCGACACCACGGGCTTCCCCGGCATGAAGATCCTGCAGTTTGCCTTTGAGGGCACCAACTCGTACTACCTGCCGCATAACTACATCGCCAACACCGTCGCCTATGTGGGCACGCACGACAACGAGACGGCACGCGGTTGGTTTGAGGGAACGGCCACCCCGCGCCAGCGCGAGCAGGCAGCCCTGTACACCCATCAGCAGACTGGCGAGCCCATCACCGATGCGCTCAACCGCGCCATCGCCGCCAGCGTGAGCGATACCTGCATCTACACCATGCAGGACCTGCTCAACCTGGGCAATGAGGCACGCATCAACACGCCCGCCACCCTGGGCGGCAACTGGACCTGGCGCATGCTCGATGGCGCCATCACCCGCGAGCTCGAGCACAAGCTTACTGACTGGACGGAGACCTACTTCCGCATCCCGTCGGAAGCCGAAATCGAGCTTCCCCAATAGGAGCAACCGCGCCCGACCCCACCCCATCGTGTGGACGCGTTCGCTTTCCCCGCGCGAGGCCACCCCAATCCCCTCGCGCGGGGCTTCTTTTGAATTTCTGACATGTAGTCAACCCATCACAGGAGGAAACATGCCCCGTATCAATCTCGCGGATCTCGCCGAGCAGTCCTTTGGCACCTCGCTTGAGCAACTCGACGATCGTCGCATTTACAAGCTGCTGGTCAAGCTCGTGCAGGAGCGCTCTGCCGCCTGCCCGCTCAACAACGGCAAGAAAAAGCTCTACTACATCTCTGCCGAGTTTTTGATCGGCAAGCTGCTTATCAACAACATGATCGACCTCGGTATCTACGACGAGGTTAAGGAGCAGCTCGTCGCCGCGGGCCACGACCTCAACAAAATCGAGGAGTTTGAGGTTGAGCCTTCGCTCGGCAACGGCGGTCTGGGCCGTCTGGCTGCGTGCTTCCTGGACTCTATCGCCACGTTGGGCCTCACCGGCGACGGCGTGGGCCTCAACTACCATTACGGCCTGTTCCGTCAGCGCTTTGTCGACAACCAGCAGAAGGCCGTTCCCGATGAGTGGCTCGGCGAGCAGGATATCCTAATCGATGACGACCGCTCCTACACCGTTGAGTTCGGTGATTTTGCCGTCACCTCCAAGCTCGTCAACATCGATGTGCCCGGTTACGGCCAGCCCACTAAGAACCGCCTGCGCTTGTTCGACCTGGCAAGCGTCGACGACGGCCTGGTCCCCGGCAGCTCCATCGACTTCGACAAGACCGAGATCGCCAAGAACCTCACCTTGTTCCTGTACCCCGACGATTCCGACGAGCAGGGCCGCCTGCTTCGCATCTATCAGGAGTACTTCATGGTGAGCAACGCCGCCCAGCTCCTGATCGACGAGGCCGTCGAGCGCGGCAGCAACCTGCACGACCTGGCCGATTACGCCGTTGTCCAGATCAACGACACGCACCCCACCATGGTCATCCCCGAGCTTATCCGACTGCTCACCACCGAGCACGACATCGAGTTTGACGAGGCCGTTACCATCGTGCGGTCCATGGTCGCCTACACCAACCACACGATTCTTGCCGAGGCGCTCGAGAAGTGGCCGCTCGCCAGCCTGCAGAAGGTCTCCCCTGCCATCGCCGACATCATCGTCAAGCTCGACGAGGTCGCCAAGGCCGAGCACGACAACCCGCGCGTTGCCATCATCGACGAGCACGACAACGTCCACATGGCCCACATGGACATCCACTTTGGCTTCTCCATCAACGGCGTCGCCGCACTGCACACCAAGATCCTGGAGAACACCGAGCTTCACCCGTTCTACGAGATCTACCCCGAGAAGTTCTCAAATAAGACCAACGGCATCACCTTCCGCCGCTGGATCCATGGCGCCAACCCCGCACTCGCCAGCCTGCTCGACGACGTGATCGGCACCGATTGGCGCAGCACCGGCAATCTGACCAAGCTCGCCGAGTTCGCCGACGACAAGGACGTTCTTGAGCGCCTGGCCGCCACCAAGGTCGAGGCCAAGGCCATCATGCGCCAGTTTATGGCGCTCGAGCAGGGCGTGACCATTCCCTCCAACGCCATCATCGACGTTCAGGTCAAGCGCATCCACGAGTACAAGCGCCAGCAGATGCTTGCGCTCTACATCATCTGGAAGTATCTCGACATCAAGAACGGCAACAAGCCCGAGCACCCCGTCACCATCATCTTTGGCGGCAAGGCGGCCCCTGCCTACACCATCGCCCAAGACATCATCCACCTGATCCTGACGCTGTCCCAGTGGATTGCCAACGACCCCGACGTGGCCCCCTACCTGCAGGTTGTCATGATCGAGAACTACAACGTCACCGCTGCCGAGCGCGTGATTCCCGCCGCTGACATCTCCGAGCAAATCAGCCTGGCCTCCAAGGAGGCGAGTGGCACCTCCAACATGAAGTTCATGCTCAACGGCGCCCTGACCCTGTGCACGCTCGACGGCGCCAATGTGGAGATCGCCGAGCTCGTCGGCGACGAGAACATCTACACCTTTGGCGCCTCGTCCAAGCAGGTCGAGCAGCTCTACGCCGACGGCACCTACAATGCCGGCGCGCTCTACCGCAAGCCCGGCATCAAGCTGCTGGTGGACTTTATCACCAACCCCGCCTTTATGGCGACCGGCAACGCCGAGCGCCTGCAGCGCCTGCACGACGACATCAAGGGCAAGGACTGGTTTATGGCCCTGCTCGACATCGAGGAGTACATCCAGACCAAGGAGCGCGTGCTGGCCGACTACGAGGACCAGGAAGCCTGGATGCGCAAGGCGCTGATCAACATCGCCAACGCCGGCAGCTTCTCGTCCGACCGTACCATCTCGCAGTACAACGACGAGATCTGGCACCTGGGCTAATTCGCTTCCCCTACCCATCCTCTTGAAGACGGAGCTGTGGCAACACGGCTCCGTTTTTTGTGCCGATATATTGACCCGTGGCCCGCCTCGGCCAAATTGTCTCGATCTGTAACATCTACTTAGGCAAAACGGTCCTACCTGTTACAGATCGAGACATACCGGTCCTTCCCCTGGGTTTATCTCAATCTGTAACATTTGGCCGCCGTAATCCAACCTTACTGTTACAGAACGAGACAAACCGTCAGACCTCCCCAACACAAAGAAAGGCTCCCCTCTCGTCCAGTGGACGGAAGGGGAGCCTTATATGTGACCACGGCAAAAGGATGGCAAAGCCGCAGTCGCCCAAAAGGAGGGCCTGATTGGGTCGGGCCTAGATAAGGTTCTTGCCGGAGACCTTATCGAAGAGGTGGGTCGCGTTCTTCTCGAACTTGAACCAGATGGTGTCGCCAGCCTTGAGCGCACCCTTGGCCTCAAGGTCGACAACGGGAATGATCAGGACGAACTGGCCATCGGGAGCGGTCACGTGGACATGCTCGGTCGAACCCATGAGCTCGGTCACCTCGACGGTACCCTGGAGCGCGCCCTCCTCGTCCTTGTCGGCAAGCAGAATCTGCTCGGGGCGCACGCCGGCAGTGATCTCCTTCGCGTCGCCGCCGTCCCAGTTGAGAGCAAGCTGAGCGCAGGTCTCGGGGGCGAGCGCCACGTTCATATCCTCGGTCTTGACGGTAAATCCGTTGCCCGAGCGCACCAGCTGGGCATCGAAGAAGTTCATCTGCGGCACGCCGATAAAGCCGGCAACGAAGATGTTTGCGGGATGGTTGAAGACCTCCTGCGGCGTGGCGATCTGCTGGACGACGCCGTCCTTCATGACCACGATACGATCGCCGAGGGTCATGGCCTCGGTCTGGTCGTGAGTGACGTAGATGAACGTGCCCTTGATCTCGTGGCGCAGCTTGATGAGCTCGGCACGCATCTGGTTACGCAGCTTGGCGTCCAGGTTGGACAGCGGCTCGTCCATCAGGAAGACCTTAGGATCACGCACGATGGCGCGGCCGATAGCGACACGCTGGCGCTGGCCGCCCGAAAGCGCCTTGGGCTTACGGTCGAGGTACTCGGTGATACCCAAAATCTCGGCAGCGGAGCGAACCTTGCGGTCGATCTCGTCCTTGGGGACCTTCTTGAGCTCAAGCGTAAACGCCATGTTCTCGTACACCGTCATATTGGGGTACAGAGCATAGCTCTGGAACACCATGGCAATGTCGCGGTCCTTGGGTGCCACGTCGTTGACGCGCTTGCCGTCGATAAACACATCGCCCGAGGTAATGTCCTCCAGGCCAGCAACCATGCGCATCGTCGTGGACTTACCGCAGCCAGACGGGCCGACGAGAACGATAAACTCCTGGTCATGCACGGTGAGGTTAAAGTCCTCCACCGCGAGCACGCCGTCCTCGGTAACCTTGAGGTTGTGCTTTTTCTCCTCGGTCTTCTTCTTTTTGCCAAAGAAGCCCTTCTTTTTGGACTCGTTGTTGGGATACACCTTCTGAACATGTTTGAGAACGATCTCGGCCATGTCTTTACCTTTCGATATGCGGCGCCGCGCTGAGGGGCGCCGCAGAAACTTGCAAAACAGTTACGGCATCAGCCCTTGACGGCACCTGCCACCACGCCGTCGATGATGTACTTCTGGCAGAGGATGTACATGACGACGATAGGGACAACGACCATCATGATGCAGGCCATCATGGGGCCGAGTTCGACGTGGCCGTAGCCGCCGCGGAAGTACTGGATCAAGATAGGAATGGTCTTGTACTTGGTGGAGTCGAGGGTGAGGTAGGGCAGCAGATAGTCGTTCCAGACCCACATGGTCTCGAGGATGCCGACCGAAAGATAGGTGGGCTTCATGATGGGGAGGACAATCTTAAAGAACACCTGGACCGGGTTGCAGCCGTCAATCATGGCCGCTTCCTCGATCTCGAGCGGGATGTTCTTTACAAAGCCGGCGAACATAAAGACCGCCAGGCCCGCGCCAAAGCCCAGATAGATAAAGCAGATGTTGAACGGCGTGTTGAAGCCGATGCGGTCCGCCAAATTGGACAGCGTGAACATGAGCATCTGGAACGGTACAACCATCGAGAACACGAACAGGTAATAGAAGAAGTTCGAGATCTTGCTGTTGACACGAACCACGTACCAAGCGCACATGGAGCAGCACACCAAGATCAGCACGACCGACGTGACCGTGATGATGAGCGAGTACATAAATGCCGAGGCAAAGCCCTGCTCGTTCAGAGCGTGCATGTAGTTTGCGAGGCCGTTGAACGTCTCGGGCGTGAGCAGATCGAATGCCGTGGTGGTGCTGATTGCGGTCGCTTTCTTAAAGGAATTGAGCGCAATCATGAACACGGGGTAGATCCATGCGAGCGACAGAATCGTAAAGAAAATCGAGAGCGCGCGGTTGATAACCTTATCGCGTTTCATTACTGCTGCACCTCCTTGGACCTCGTGGCCTTAAGCTGAATCATGGAGATGGCTACGACCAGGATGCAGAAGATAACCGCCTTGGCCTGACCGATGCCCTGCCATGCGATACCGGCACGCGAATAGAACGTGTTGTAGATGTTCAGGGCGAGCATCTCGGTGGAGTGCGCGGGGGCGCCGCCGGTAAGGGCGAGGTTCTGGTCGAACAGCTTAAAGCCGTTGGTGATGGACAGGAACAGGCAGATGGTGATGGTCGGCATCAGGTTAGGGATCTTAACCTTCCAAAACGTCTGCCATGCCGTGGCACCGTCGACCTTGGCGGCCTCGATGTAGTCGGACGGAATGGACTGCAGACCAGCGATGTAGATGATCATCATGTAGCCGACCTGCTGCCACAGGGTCAGGATGATAAGGCCCCAGAAGCCAGCAGCAGAGTTAAGGGCGATGAGCTGGGCGCCCACGTTGGAGAGCAGGCAGTTGATCAGAATCTGCCAGATGTAGCCCAGCACGATGCCGCCGATCAGGTTAGGCATAAAGAAGATCGTACGGAAGATGTTGGTGCCCTTGAGCGCTTTGCGGGTGAGCGCCTGCGCGATGGCGAGGGCGATTACGTTGATGAGCACCGTCGACAGGAAGGCAAACGCCACGGTAAAGAAGAACGACGTGGCAAACTGCGGATCGGACAGTGCGCGCACGTAGTTCTCGATACCGACAAAGTGCGTGTTGTTGATGGTAATAAACTGGCAGAACGAGAGATAGAAACCCTGGATAAAGGGGATCACGAACCCGATCATAAACGCCAGACACGTGGGCAGCATAAAGAGCGGCCACCAGCGCTTGAGTGCTTTGCCCATAGAAGGGTCCTTTCAATATGCAGGGGGCGGGCAAACCAACGTCTGCCCGCCCCCTGTCGCTAATCAGATAGCTTGGGCAGCAACTGCTTACTCGGAAGCAGCCTTCTCGGTCTTCCAGCCATCGACGAAGGCGTTCTTGACGCCGTCCCACTTGCTGTTGTCGGCAGCATAGGCAATCAGAGCCTGCTTGAGGTTCTTCTTCCACTCCTCGGAGGGGATGTAAACGAAGTCCCAAGCGACGGTCTTCTTGCCGTCCTTGGCCATGGCAACGGCCTGCTGCGAGAAGACGTTGGTGGTCTCCTTAGCGCTCTTGAACGGGGCAGTCAGACCCATCTTGTCAGCGATGATGCTGGTGGCGGTGTCAGAAGTGACGCACCAATACATGAAGTCCTCGGTGGCCTTCTGGGCATCCTCGGAAGCCTGGGAGCTAACGCACCAGTAGTTCTCGCCGCCGGAGCACAGGCCCTGGTTCTCCTCGCCGTCGACACCGATGTAGATGGGCATCATGCCAATCTGATCGTCGGTCATGCCGGCCTTGGTGAGGTCAGCGTAGGCCCAAGAACCGTTCTGGTAGAAGACGGCCTTGCCGGTTGCGAACTCGTTGGTGGCGTCGTCGCCGGTCTTGGAGGCAAGCTGCGAAGGATCGCAGGTGGAGTCGGTGATGTACAGGTCGAAAATCTGCTTGAAGTTGTCGAGATACTCGCCCTTGATCTCGTCGTCCTCCTGGTTGTGCTCCTTCTCGAACTCGTAGTAGAGCGGGAGGTTGGCGAGGTGGGTGGTGTAGCGCCAGCTGGAGGAGTCATCCATGCCGGCAGAAGTAAAGGCACCCTCAACACCAAGCTCGTCCTTGCGGGCCTGGATGTCGTCGGCACAAGCCTTCAGCTTGTCGAAGGAGTTGATGTCCTCGGCCTTGTAGCCAGCCTTCTCGAGCAGCTGCTTGTTGTAGATGATGCCGTAGCTCTCCTGGACCCAGTCGATACCCAGATCCTTGCCATCGGACTGCAGAGCCAGGGAGTCGTCAATGAGCTCACCGCGGAGCTTGGTATCGGACAGGTCGGCGCAGTAATCCTTCCAGTTCTTAAGACCGGTGGGGCCGTTGACCTGGAACAGGGTCGGAGCGGAGCTCTTGGACATCTCGGACTTGAGCTTCTCCTCGTAGGTGTTGGAGGCAGCGGTCACGATCTTGACCTCGACGCCCTTCTCCTTCTTATAGGCCTTGGCGATCTCCTTCCACTCCTTGTCGACCTCGGGCTTGAATTGGAGGAAATAGACCTCGGCAGCGTCACCAGAAGCAGAGGAGCCGGAGCCGGCGGAGCCGCCGCAGCCTACAAGACCAAGGCCCAGAACCGCAGCCGCGGAACCAGCGAAGCCCAGGAACTGCCTTCTGCTCATTTCGTTCTTCATTACAATCCACCCTTTCACACCGTGGCGGCACCCTTTGCCGCCGCCTTCGGAGATTGGCTCGGGGACTTTGCCCCTTTTGCTGATTTGTACAATACGCTATTTTGCTAGTTGTTTGAACAAGTATTACTAGAGCGGTAGAAAAACATCAGTGAACGGTAATTTCAACTTGATACTTGACAAGTTTTGTATAAACAATTATTTGTTATCGAATGCAGAGAAAACGCCCGGTCAAGCCGATGCATCGTCGGTTTGACCGGGCGTTTTCTCTTTGAGGGCATGAGTCTCGTCAGGCTGCGAGCTAGCCGGCTATCGCTTGGAGTTGACGCGGTAGTGGAAGATCTCGGGATGCGTGCGGGCATGCGTGACCTCGAACAAGATGCCGTCCGAGGTGTACGACTGGCTCTCCATGACGGCAACGCAGTTGTATTTGCCAAGGTCAAGATAGCTGCAGTCCTCATCGTTGGCAAGCTCGACGCTCACCGTACGGCGACTCGCCATCACTTTGACGCCGCGTTTGTGCTCCAGATAGTCGTAAATTGACTTTGCAGCGATCTCGGGCGTCAGGCCTTTGGCGATCGACTCCAGAAAATAGCCGTGGTCCACCTGGCGAGCGCTACCGTTAAGGCTACGGACGCGCACCACGCGAATCAACTCCTCGCCCACCTTAAAGCCCAGGTGACGAGAGAGTTGCTCGGTGCAGACCAGATGTTCAAAAGACTTAACGTCCGTCGATGCAACGGCATTGTTGCGCTTTGCAAACTCGCCAAACGACTCAACCTCTTCGAGTGCGCCCAACATGTCGGTTTCGCCCTTAAGCCAAATAACGCGCACGCCCTTGCCGTGTATGGGCTGCACAAACATCCCGTCGGCCAGCATACTCAAGGCGCGACGGACGGTATTGCGAGTGCATCCGAACTCCGCGGTCAGCTCGGCTTCGGTTGGCAGCATCTCCTGAAACGCATAGGTCCCATTAATGATGCGCGAGCGTATTTCTCGGTAGATTCCTTCGTATATCGCTTTTGGCATTGTTTCACCTCTAATGAATATGTATGGCTAGGCACGATAGCATTTCTTTGGGTTGTTTAAACCGATTATCGGTAAAGCACGGATTATTTACCGTCGACGGTTCCCCCGAAACTTAAATCGGACCGAATCAAAACCGTCAATGCGGCAAGCAGCCAGTCCTCTACAATGAGTTCATTGTTTAAACGTTCTTGCTCGCACAGCATGTTGCATCCGAAAGGCATATTATGCTGCAAAAAATCCAACGCTTTGGCGGGGCAATGTTCGCGCCCGCCATGCTGTTTTCTATATCAGGCCTCATGGTCGGCGTCTCCGCTCTCGCAACGACTGCGGACATCGTCGGCGATCTCGCCGTATACGGAACCCCTTGGTACGTTTTTTGGACCATCATCCAGCGCGGCTCGTGGACGGTCTTTAAACGCCTCCCGCTCCTTTTTGCCGTAGCGCTGCCCATCGGTCTTGCCCAAAAACAACCGGCTCGTTGCTGCCTCGAGGCTCTCGTCGCCTATTTTGCCTACTGCTTCTTTTTGAGCGAGATCATTAAGCTGAGCGGAGACAACCTTGGACTTGAGTACCCGTCATCTTTGACCACCGCCAGCGGTATCACCGTCATCGACGGCATCAAGACGCTCGACACCGGCATTATCGGCCCGCTGGCGGTATCGGCAACCGTCGTCACCATCCATGACCGCTTCTACGATGCCAAGATTCCCGATTGGCTCGGCACCTTCTCGGGCTCCTCGCTGGTCTACCTCATCAGCTTTTTTGCCGTGTTTGCCCTTGCCGCCATCTCGGCCGCCATCGTGCCCTACGTATACGATGTAACCGATACGCTGCGTCACGCGCTTGCAGGCGTCGGTCCCTTTGGCGTGGGCATCTTTGTCTTTTTAGAACGAGCACTCGAGCCCTTTGGCCTGCACCACCTGCTCTACATGCCGATCTACTACGACAACCTGGTCATTAACGACGGCATCTACGCCACGTGGAGCAGTTTGCTCCCCATCCTCTCCCATAGCACGCGCCCCCTTAATGAGCTTGCGCCGTGGGCCGGTTTTACCGCCACCGGCTGGGTCAAAGTCTTTGGCCTTCCTGCCATCGCAGCTGCGTTCTACTCCACCGCAAAACCCGAGCGCCGCGCCGGCCTCAGGGTCATCCTTGCTCCCGCCATCATCGCCTCGGTGGTTTGCGGCGTTACCGAGCCACTCGAGTTTCTCTTTATGTTCACCCACCCCGGGCTCTTTTTGCTCTACGCCGTCTTATCGTCTTGCCTTGCCACAGCCATGAATCTCTTTGGCATCGTCGGCATCTTCTCGGGCGGCCTCATGGAGATGGCAGCCTTCAACTTTATTCCGCTCATGCGCACGCATGCCGGTGCCTATCTTTTGGCGCTCGGTATCGGCCTTGCCTTTAGCCTCATCTTTTTTGTTAGTTTTCGAGCACTCATCTTGGTCTATGACCTTAAGACGCCGGGCCGCGAGAATCATGTCGCCAATCGCGCGGCAATCGATTGTTTAACGGGAAGCGACTTTGCCAAAGAGCAATCTCCCAATGACGAGGTCAATAGTCGATCCGATCAAGATCACGTCCTCGCTGAGCGGGTAATTCAGCTTTTAGGTGGCGTTGGCAATATCGTGGGCGCAACCAACTGCGCCACGCGCCTGCGCGTCGAGGTCGCAGACCCTTCCATCGTTGCAGATAACGCGTCGTTTGTCGCGGTGGGCGCCAAGGGCCTCATCATTACGGGCAAGACCGCCCAGGTGATTATCGGCATCTCCGTTCCCCGCGTTAAAGAGCATTTTGACCAGATCATGGGCCTCGAGCCGGGATTTGTGCCCACCACCTCGGCCTCCCCTGCCGCCAGCGCAGCCCATAAGCGCGGCGATATTTGCTTCTTCGATATCGACGGAACGCTCGCCTGGCAAGACCCCAGGCTCGCCCAAGACCTTCCCGAAGACGAGCGGGACCTCTCCCCCTATCCCAACGAGGCGGTTTCGCAGGCAATCCGCGATTTCGTTGCAAACGGCAACATGGCCTTTATCTGCACAGGGCGCACCCTCAGTTGCATCCACCCCAAACTTCTTGAGCTGCCCTGGACCGGCATCGTCTGTCTTGCGGGCGGTTACGCCGAGATCAACGGACACGCAATTCGTGATCTGTCGATGACGCCCAGTATGCTGCAGCGTCTTGCCCCCTATCTTGAGCAGTCGGGCGAAGTCATCCGCTTTGAGGGCCTCAACGGCGTCGTGCGCATGAGTGCCGATGCGCCCGATGCTCCCGGATACGCGCGCACCCTGGGCGACGCAGTCACGCAGCTGCAACATTACAGTGCCTACAAGATCTTGATGTCTACATCGCTCGCCAACCACATCGCTCAAGATAAGGCACTTGAGCCGCTGTTGTGCTTTAACGAGCTCGAACTCGAGGTAACCGAAATCTCACCCCGCGAATGCACGAAGCGCGGGGGCATCCAGTCTGTACTCGACGCCCTCGATCCCCACCATGGAACCGTATACGGCATCGGCGACGCCAGCAATGACGTCTCGCTGATGAACGCCGTCGATGTCGGTATCGCCATGGGCAACGCGCCGGACTATCTCAAAAAGCGCGCCGACTACATCACCGACTCGGTCGACAAAGATGGCGTCGTCAAGGCGCTCGAGCACTTTAGGCTTATATAAGCAGCCGGCACGCGCACGCGTCCCGTTTCCCCAAATCGCCAAAACAGACGCGCCGGCAACTCCAATGTGGCAATATGGTATCTGCACACCGCAACGATGTAACCCAAGAAAGAATGCGAGAACCCGTGTCCAGTCCGTTTACCAGCTTTTTAGCCCAGCACTTTGACCAGATCAACGACTATCTGGCCACGTTCTTTGACGGACAGGCGACCTCTGCCGATATCGAGCGCTACCTGTACGCGCCGCTCTCGGCTTTTACGGCCAACGCCGGCAAGCGCCACCGCCCGCTTATCTGTATGCTCGCCGCAACCGCAGTGGGCGGCAGCTTTGAGAGCGCCCGCAGCGCCGCGACAGCCATCGAGCATTTCCAGTCGGGCGCGCTGATCCACGACGACATCGCCGACAACGGACAGCTTCGTCGAGGCAAGCCCTGCATGCACCTTACCGAGGGCACGGGGCTTGCCATCAATTGTGGCGACCTGGCGCTCACCATGGTCACCAAGACGGTTCTCGACGACCCTACGCTTGAGTCCGACGTGAAGCTGCGCGTGCTCCACGAGCTTACCGAGATGATCGTCCGCACCATCGAGGGTCAAGCACTCGACCTGGGTTGGGTCCGTGACGGGCGCTTTGATATCTCGGTTGATGACTACCTGGACATGGCGACGCACAAGACCGCGTTTTACAGCGGAGCGACGCCGCTTGCCGCCGGAGCCATTATCGGCGGCGGCAGCGATGAGCAAATCGAGGCGCTGCGCGCCTTTGGCCTGCACACGGGCCTTGCCTTTCAGATTCAGGACGACCTGCTCAACCTTGTCGGCACTAAGGAAGCCGCCAACAAGGACTTCCGCACCGACATCACCGAGGGCAAGCGCACGCTTGTCGCCGTACACGCCCTCTCTGATGAGCGCCACCACGACGAGGTCGAGGCGATTCTTTCCTCGGGCACCGATGATCCCGCGCAGCTCGCACGCGCCGTGGAGATCTTCCAGGAAACCGGCTCCATCGATTACGCCCACACTTACGCGCTCGACCTGACCGCTAAGGCCAAAGCGGCCATCGAGAACGTTGAGCTTGATCCGCACGCACGCGAGCTGTTCCTCTCCATGGCAGATTTCTTTGTGGAGCGCCTTAACTAACGGGGGTTATAAAACCTGTCAGCAGCGTATTTAGGCACAACTTGCTACACTGTTGAGTGCATGTTTATGCATCCCTTTGCGTTGTCTATCCGACAGACGCTCAAATAGTACGAATGGTACGCCGAAAGGGGTTCGTTCATGGAACCTATTACAACGGGCATGCAAGGAGCAGCCGTCGAGGACGTGCAGTCTCGTCTCCTGCAGCTCGGCTACACGATTGATGCCGCCGAAGTCACCGACAAGTACTTTGGAGCCACCACTGAGCAGGCCGTCAGCACCTTCAGGCTCGACAGCGGCCTTGCTACCGGTCATGCCGTCGATATCCCCTGCTGGAGCGCCCTTGTAGACGCTTCGTATAAGCTGGGCGACCGCACCCTCTATCTGCGCATGCCCAATTTCCATGGCGCCGATGTGCAGGCCCTGCAGCGCGCTCTCAACGTTTTGGGCTTTGCCTGTGGCGAAGACGACGGCTACTTTGGCCCGCATACCGAAGCCGCCCTGCAGCAGTTCCAGGAAAATGTCGGCCTGTTTGCCGACGGCATGGCCTTCCAGGACACCTACGCCTACATCAACCGCCTGCACCATGTGTGGGAGGGCAAGCCCTCGGTCACCGAAGCCGAGTCCCGTATCGGTTTTGCTCGCGCCGCCAACGTGCTCGAGCGCTTCCAGATCGCCGTTATCGGCGAGGACCCCATCGCACGCAGCGTTGCGTCGCGCATGTGGAATATCGCCACGGCAACGACCGACAACAGCGGCATGATGCTCTGCGACTCCGAGGTCCCAACCGACGTAGACCTGGTGCTCGAGATCGCAAGCGACGAGCTGCCCGCCGACGCCGCACCGCGCGCCACGATTGCCCTCGCCGAGTGCCACAACCTGGCCCAGCGCATCCGCACTGCCAATGTCGCCGCGCAGCAGAAGCCGGCTCGCATTCGCATTGAGCTCACGGGCATGACGCGCTACAACGGCACCTTCACGGCCAGCGACGCGCAGACACTCGCCGTACGCCTGCTCGATGGCGTTTGCGATGCCCTCGCAGATTAGGTAAACTAAACGAGTTGCTTTTGGGCAACACCACACATTGGGACGTAGTTCAACGGTAGAACTCCGGTTTTTGGTGCCGGCTGTTGGGGGTTCGAATCCCTCCGTCCCAGCCAAGGTAACTGAGCGCCCTGGACTTTCATCAGCCCGGGGCGCTTTCTTGTGGGCAAGCGGAGGGATTCGAACCCGCCAGGGTGCGGAGCTGAGGAAACGCGAAGCGTTTTCCAGCGCAGCACGCAAGGAGCGAAGCGACACAGCGGGGCGCGGCCGCCGAAAAGGCGGACGCGGAATCCCTCCGCCCCACAAGCCGGCACTTGGGGACGTTCCTAAAGTGCCGGCACTAAAGGAACGTCCCCAAGTGCCGGCTTCTGCAACAACCAAGTAGAAAAAATCAGCCCAGTTCCGAAAAGCGAGCCGTCATCAACAAAGTGCCGCGTGGCCCCGGCGGGCCGGGCATTAAGTTTGTCGCGAGTTCCGCACGCAAAGAAGGCCACTTAATGTGGCCTTCGTCTTGCGCAGGACTGTAGAGCAGCAAACTTAATGCCCGGCCCGCCGGGGCCACGCGTCCCTAGTTGTTCAGCATGCGGTCGAAGCTTCCCGAGTCGCCATCCCGATAGTCTGCGGTCATCAGAATCTCCTGCGGAATGCGCCCGCCCTCGCGCAGCACGTTGCGGAACTGCACGCGCGTAACCATGGGCAGATCCTTGATCGTCGCTGCCAGGTTCTGCGGCACGCCCTGGTTGGCAGCCGCGGGCTCGCACTCGCCGCCGGCCTTCACGCGACGCTTATGCTCGGCGAGCATGGCGCGGTACATGCCGGCATGCAGGCGAATCTCAACCACATTGGCATTGCGAGCCTGCTCGACGATGCGCGCGCCCTCGCGATCGATATCGCCCACGTAGTAGACGTAGTTAAAGCGATAGCCAATCTCGGCCAGATAATCGTCCAGGGCATGCGAGACGCTCGCCTTGCATCCGCCGCCAAAAATCACGCCGCCCACCTTGATGCCAAAGAGCTTGGCGTGCTTGCGGCCACGCAGCAGCTTGACGATCTCGTCGTAGGTGTCCAGGTTCTCGACCATAATGAACGGCTTGTCGGCTCCCAGCGTAAAGAAGCCCGTAAAGTGCACGGGGCGATTGGGGGCGACCTTGATCGCCTGCATGCTGATGCCCTTTTCGGTCATACGCCTGATCAAGCGCTCACCGTGCTTGCCGTCAAAAGCCTTCTCGTCGTTAAAGATCTGGTAGGCACGCTGGCGGCGCGAGGCAACCGGCGTATCGGCACCTCGGTTCTGCTCGATCCAAGCCTGGATGATTGCGATTTCCTCGGCAATCTTGCGGTTGGACATCTCGTTGTGCTGAGTGCGCTGCGGAGCCTTTTTGCCGTCCTTGCCCTCGACCTTTACGATCTGTGTCTGCTGCTCTTTGATCTTAGAGAGCGCCATAGACGTAGGGACAACTTTGAGCAGCTGCCTGCCTAAAACGCGGGCAAGAGCAAACGCCGAGACCTCGCCGTGGGCGGCCGACTCGGGCTGCCGGGCAGCAGTATCTGCTGCGGCAGACTCCGGCTTCTTCTGAGACTTGCGCTTAGAATCGCCTTGGGAATTGCGCTCGCGCTTCGGCATAGGCGCCTGCTTCTGCGGACGATCGGACTTGCTCTCCTTCGCCGGCTGGCGCTTAGGCTGCCCCGAAGAAACCTCGACCTTCGCATCCTCGTCCTGCGGCGCGATCTTCTCGGCTGCAGTCTCGGCATGGGAACTGCGGCCCCCACGATGGCGACGGCGGCGAGGCTTGCTCGACGCGCCCTGCTCCGCCTGCTCATCAGTAGGCTGCTGGCCCTTGGCCTCGGCATCAACCTCAAGCTGCGGCTCAGCAGGCTTCTGTTCGCGAGCCGCCGGCTCAACGGCCTTCTCGGCCTTCTCGTCCTGAGTGGTCGAAGCTGGCTCGCTCTTCTCCTGATGCCTTACGGGATACGCGCGCCCCGCAAAACCACGTCCGGGACGGCATGAACCCGGAGCCTTCTTGACCGGTTCACCGGACGCGTCAGCAGCCTCGACGGAATCCTGGACCTCGCATGCAATACCTCGCTGCTCGGCCTTAAAGTGGGCACCGCGGCGACGCTTGGGCTCCTGGATCTCAGCATGCTCTTGAGTGCGAGTCGGCTCCTGCATCCCGACGGACTTTTCCTCGACGGTCTCAGCATCCGTCTCACCCTTTTGAGCAACGGCGCGACGGAAGCGCTCCTGCTGGGCGCGGCGCTGCGCATCGCGCTTGCCACCCCCACCAAAACCGCCGCGTCCTGCCTTGGCCGTAAAGGCACGCACGACGTTCTCATCGAGCAACTCATCGGTATCGACATGCTCGCGCGGAGCAACTTCTTCCACAGCAGGCACGTCAGCAGAATCCTCGACGACAAAGTCTTCGACGGACTCGGTAGGTTGTTCCTGGACATCGCTGATCTCGGCATTGATGGTATAGAACGCCGGGCGCCCGTTAATGCCGCTACCCTCGATCTTTGTCACGATATTTGCCGCGATAAGCTCATCGCGCATCGCCTTGGTATCGCACTCCTTATCCACGGAGCGGAAGATTTGCGCCAGGGCGCTCGACTTAATCTTGAGTGCCTTGCGGCAGAGCAGGTCGTAGGCGACGAGCTTCGCCCGCTCGGCAGAAAGCGATGTCTGACTGCTCAGACGCTCGGCCAGGGCATCGACATTGTTCTGATTATCGGAATATACCGTCTTGGCCACGGGGCCCCTTTCATATGCACACATATACGTCCATATGGTACAACGCGCGCGCCCGTCCACGCAAAACATCTGCGAGAACACCCCTGGCATCGCCCGTCTTCACAAGAAAAAAGACCGGGCCCGCGTTCTGCGGACCCGGTCTTTCCGAGTCATAGAGATGGAGGATTCAATCCGTCCGATCGATTAAGCCTGGGCGGCCTCGGCGTCGGCAGGAGCCTCAGCGGCAGCAGCGCGACCATACTCGGCCTTGCCCATCTCGGACCACTCGGGCTCCTCGTCGGGCATGGAACCGGCCTCCTTGCCGAAGAACTCCTTGAGGCAGTTGACGGCAACGATGAGGCCCAGGACCATCAGCAGGACGGCAAAGACGAGCTGCAGGCCCTTGGTGGCGGCGACGGAGACGGCGGCCGTGGTGGCGGTAGCCGGGATGGTACCGAAGAAACCGTAGGCCTGGACGGCGGTCATGCAGCCCATGGCGCTCTGGACCAGCGAGGTGAAGGTGCAGCAGAGCAGGAAGGCGACGGGCACGTAGAGCATCCAGCCCTTGCGGCCGGTGCACTTACAGAACACGGCGAGGGTGATCATGGTCATGCCGCCGAGCAGCTGGTTGGAAGCACCAAAGAGCGGCCAGATGTTGGCATAGCCACCAAAAGCGAGGGCGAGACCGGGAAGCAGGGTAACGACCGTGGCGAACCAGGGGTTGCCGAGGACCTTCATGTAGCCGGCCTTGGACTCGATGGCCAGGGCATCGTTGGTCTGGGCAAAGAACTCGGAGAACGAAGTGCGGGCGATGCGGGCGACGGCGTCGAGCGAGGTCAGGGCCAGAGCGGAGACGTTCATGGTCATAAAGACAGTAGCGAGCGTGCCGTCAACACCGAAGGCCTGCATACCGCGGGAGATGCCAGCGGCGAAGATCTGGAACGGGGTGGAAGCGACACCGGCGTTGAGGGCGCCGGTACCGGCGGTGTTCATGTCGGAGAACATGATGCCGGCGACGATGATGGCAAGGATGCCGACGAAGGACTCGACGATCATGGCGCCGTAACCGACCTTGACGGCGTCCTGCTCCTTCTCGACCTGCTTAGAAGAGGTGCCGGAAGAAACGAGGCTGTGGAAACCGGAGAGAGCACCGCAAGCGACGGAGACGAACAGGACCGGGAACATCATGCCGGAGGCAGTGGAGAAGCCGGTGAAGACCGGAGCGGTGATAGTGGCCTGACCGTTGACGCCCAGGACGACGATGCCGAGGACAGCGCAGACGATCATGACGATCATCATGATGGAAGTGAGGTAGTCACGCGGGGTCTTGAGCATCTGGATGGGCATAGCGCCAGCGAAGACCAGATAGACCATGACGACGGCGAACCACTGGAACTTATCCAAGTAGACCGGGAACTGCATGCCGACGGCGAACATGAGAACCATGAGGACAACGCCGGTGACGAACTCGGCAGCGCCGGTGAGGTTGAACTTCTTCTGGGCCCAACCAAAGGCGATAGCGACGAAGGTGAACAGGATGGAGATGGTACCAGCGCATCCGGCGGCATAGGACTTGGTGAAGTCGATGGCACCGGTAGCAGCACCAGAAGCGTCAACGGTCGGGGTGAACATGAACGTCTTGCAGACCATGTCGGTGAAGGCGGCGATGACGATGATGCAGAACAGCCAGCAGAACAGCAGGAACAGGCGACGGCCGGTCTTGCCGATGTACTTTTCGATGAGCTGAGCGAGCGACTTGCCGTTGTTCTTCATCGAGGCGTACAGGGCACCAAAGTCATGGACGGCACCAAAGAAGATGCCGCCGACGAGGACCCAGAGCACGACGGGCAGCCAGCCAAAGGCCATGGCGACGATCGTACCCGTAACAGGGCCAGCACCGCAGATCGAGCTGAACTGGTGCGAGAACGCGGTGAAGGCGGAGACGGGCGAGAAGCTGTTGCCGTCCTTCATGCGCTTGGCCGGCGTGAGGGCCTCTTTGTCAACGCCCCACTTGTTGGCCAGCCATCGGCCATAGCCCAGATAGCCGCAGGCGAGCACCGCCGCGGCCACAACCATGAGCAAAACTCCGTTCATTACATTTCCTCCTCTAAAAAGAACTTCCTAGACATAAAAAATGAGGGCCGTCGGTTGCGCTCGACGGCCCTCATCTTCATCAGCCGCCCGTTATCGTACGGGCTAGCTGTATGTGCTAACCCGCATCAGATAATTACTACGCTGATAATGTTTAGCTGATGCGTGAACATGTCTAAGAAATCCTCTTCAATCATGATGTGAACGATCCGTGCGTGTTCACATCCCCCAGTGGTTGAAAAGGAGTATGAAACTTTAGTTACCTAAAGTCAACGCAAATTTGTAATGAATTTTCAACTTTTTTGGATTTCTCGGTATAAAACGCCACTGACCTCGGACTTTACCCCACGACAGTTTTTGCATGAGAGATGCCCCTGAGAGCCGCGGGAGCCGGGCGGCGCATATGAACTTTATCGCGAGTTCCGCACGCAAAGAAGGCCACTTAATGTGGCCTTCGTCTTGCGCAGGACTGTAGAGCAGGAAACCTTATATCCGGCCCCTCCGTCCGGGGACCGCGCCGTACCAGCTACAGCGTCATGTTTGGATCGGCGTCGACGTCGAACGGCGAGATTTCACCTCGGTCGAATTTACGGCGAGCGACCTCCGCGATCATGGCTGCGTTATCGGTACAGGCAGACAAGGGCGGCACCGTTACGCGAATCCCCTGGCGTCCAAGCTTCTTGATCATCATCTCGCGCAGATGCGGGTTGGCCGAGACGCCGCCACCGATGCAGTATTCCTTGCATCCGGTAGCGTGCAGTGCGTTTTTGGCCTTCTTGTACTGCACGTCAAAGACAGCTGCCTCAAACGAAGCTGCCAGATCGGGCAGGTGAATCGTGCGCCCGGCCTTGGTCTCCTGTTCAATGTAGAGCGTCACGGCCGTTTTAAGACCCGAAAGCGAGAAACGATAGTCTCCCCTGCTGTTAAGCGCACGGGGGAAATCGATCGCGCGGGGATTGCCCGTCTCGGCCAGCTTGGAGATGATGGGGCCACCGGGATAGCCCAGACCCAACGCCTTGGCTACCTTGTCGAAGGCCTCGCCCACAGCATCGTCGAGTGTCTCACCGAGCACCTCGTAGTCGCCCCACGCCTTCACGTGCACGAGCATGGTGTGCCCGCCCGAGACAAGCGTGAAGATGAATGGCGGCTTGAGGTCGGGCTGCGCCAGCAAGTTGGCAAACAGATGACCCTCAAGATGGTTGACGCACACGAGCGGCTTGCCAGCAGCGTAGGCAAAGCCCTTGGCGAAGGCGACGCCAACCACGAGCGCGCCCACCAGGCCCGGACCCTGTGTCACGCCCACGGCGGCAAGCTCGCTGGGGGCAATGGCTCCATCCTCAAGACCAAGCGATGCTGCGGCATCCTCGAGCGCCGCATCCACGACACTCACAATCACCTCGACGTGTTTGCGCGAGGCGATCTCGGGCACCACGCCGCCAAAGCGGGCGTGAAAATCAATCTGCGTCGACACCTGGTTGGCCAGCATATTGCCATCCGCATCGATAATCGCCACGGCCGTCTCGTCGCAGGAGCTCTCGATAGCGAGCACTAGGCGGCGGCGCTCAATTTCGGCACGCTCCCCCTCGGAGCGCCCAGGCGCAGGCAGCGGCCACACGCGCTGCTCTGCCGCCGTCGGCTCGGGCGAAGCATTGTCGACCGGAAGCACCAGGGGCAGCGGGGCCGTCATGACGATGGCGTCCTTGCCGGCACCATAGTAGCCGCGGCGACGGCCAGCCTCGGTAAAGCCCAGAGCGTTATAGAGCGCAATCGCTCCCTCGTTGCCGTCCTCGACCTCGAGCGAAGCCGTGGTGCAGCCGAGCATCTGGGCATCATAGCTCACATGCGACAGCAGCTTGCGGGCAATGCCCTCACGGCGATGTGCCGGGTCGACGGCGACATCCAGAATCTGCACATCACCGTCCACGACCATACCGCCGGCAAGGCCCAGTAGCTTGCCGTCGTCGTGTGCCACCCACCAACTACGCGGCGCAGCGACGTCCTCGCCCAGTTCGGACAGGAACATGCCCGGCGTCCACGCCTCGTGTCCGGCACCTTCAAAGCAGGCAGCCTCCAGCGCGCTCGCGCCCTCGGCATCCGCCGCGCCCATGGGACGGAACTGCAGATGACGACCGGCGAGCTCATCGGCAACGCCCGTAATTCCGCTCTGCGCACTCTCGGCAAGACCAAGACGCTTGCGCTCGTTTTCCTCGGCATCCGAAAGGCGCGTGTAAATCGGCAGGACGCGGGCCGGATCGCCGTCACCCGCAGCGTGCGCGAGCAGCAAGCCCTCGCCCGAAGGCCACCACAGGTCGCGCTCCACGCAGCGGGCGGTCTCGTCCTCACCCAGCAGCTTGCCATAGCGCACGAGACCGTCACCGGTCAGCTGAACCTGGTCCCAGTCCGCTGCTTGGCGCCACTCATCGAGCGCCACGGCGGCCTTGACCACGTGTTCGCGCTCAAATTGACGCTCGGGGCCCTCATCGACCAGCATATACAGCGCCGGATATACCTCACCGCGCATAGCATCGGCCAAGATACCAAGCTTGCCGCGCACGCCAGCCTTCCACGCCGTCCAAGCGCAAGCGTCGAGCGTCGACACGCCCAGCAGCGGAACATTGGCACCACGCGCGAGGCCCTTGGCAGTGGAGATGCCGATGCGCACACCCGTAAAGGACCCCGGGCCGCGGCCGACCACATAGCAACCAACATCGCTGCGATCCAGACCGGCTTGAGCCAGCACGCCATCAACGGTATTCACGAGCTCAACGTTGGCGTGACGGCGACACATGTGGTCGCCACTCACGAGCTTCGTCTCGCCCGTCTGCCCATCAATCCAGCTTGCCGCGCAGGCAAGCATGTCGGTCGAGGTATCGAGCGCCACCACCAGCGCGTTGTCGTTATGCAAGCTCATCTTGTACAGCCTTATCAATCAAATGGGAAAGCTCCATTGCGCGGTCACCGTGCGCCTCAAGCGTTATCGTTCGCACATCGCTGTCGCCCTCATCACGCTTGAGCGTCACCGAAAGATACTCATCCGTCAGCTCGTCCTGGAATTGTTCGCCCCATTCCAGCAGGCAAGCACCCTCATAGCCCAGCACATCGAAAATGCCCGTATCCTCGAGCTCGTAGGCATGCTCCAGGCGGTATAGATCAAAGTGAAACAGCGGAATACGACCTTGATCGTGAACGGCCATGAGCGCAAACGTAGGGCTCGTAACCATATGCCCATCGCCCAGCCCGCGCGAGACGCCCTTGGTAAAGTGAGTTTTGCCCACTCCCAGGCCACCGGTCAGGATGAGCACATCGCCGTCCTCAAGGCACGGTGCAATTAGCTCGCCAAAGTACTCCGTATCGGCAGCGCAAGTCGTTTTGTAAGTACCTACCCCCAGGCGCTCCAGGGACATATATGCTCCTTATTATTCCGAGGCGTCCTCTGGTGCGGGATGTCGCTCCAGATAATCGCCCAGCATCTTAAAGTCTTCCTCCAGCAGCTCCTGCCACGCCGGATTGCGCAGCGCTGCTGCCGGATGGAACGTGGGCATTACTACAAAATGCCCCATCTGGTGGAACCTGCCGCGCAACTTAGTAATGCCAATCTCGGTCTTAAGCACAAAGTGCGTCGCGGGGTTGCCGAGCGTCACGATAATATCAGGCCAGATGCTTCGAATCTGCTCACGCAAAAACGGCGAGCAAGCCAGCACTTCCTCGGGACGCGGATTGCGGTTTCCCGGCGGGCGGCACTTAAGCACGTTGGCAATGTAGACGTCTTCGCGTTTGAGCCCCGCCAGCGACAAAATGCCGTTGAGGTCCTCGCCTGCCGCCCCCACAAAGGGCTCGCCCTGCAAATCCTCATTGCGGCCCGGCGCCTCACCAATAAACATCACGCGAGCGCGGGGGTTTCCCACGCCAAACACGATATTGTGACGCGACTGGTAGAGCTGGCAGAGGTGACAATCGCCCAGAACGGCCTCAATTTCCTCGAGTGCGACCTCACGTGGTGCCTGATGGGTATGGCCGGGGATGTGCATGACGCCCATAGCGGCTCCTACACGTAGACCTTGTCGAGACGCATGCCAAAGCCGCAGGCGACCTCGTAGTTAATCGTGCCGCGCAGTCGGGCCATCTCGTCCATAGTGATCTCGGCATCGCCATCGCGGCCGACAATGATCATCTCGTCACCATACTCGGCCTCGGGAATCTCATGCGCCGGGTTGGACTGAATGGCGACCATAAACTGGTCCATGCAGATATTGCCAACCTGATGCACGCGCTCGCCGCGATACAGCACATCCATACGATTGGAAAGCGTACGCGATAGGCCGTCGGCATAACCGATCGGCAGCGTGCAGATCTGAACGCGCGTACGCGGTACGCGGTAGGTAAAACCGTAGCCCACGCCCTCACCCATCGCAGGGTGTGCCACGCGCGTCACGCGCGCATGGACGCTCATAACGGGATCGAGCTGCATCACGCGGCCACTCAGCTCGCACGGCTGCATGCCATACAAGCCAACGCCGGCGCGAATCATATCAAAATGCATCGAGGGGTCGAGCATCGAGGACGGCGTATTGGCGCAGTGCACGATACCGCACTCAAAACCCGCATCTTTAATGGCCTGAACGGCCTCGGTAAAGCGCTGACACTGCAGCTTGTAGTCCCAGCCCGAAGGTTCATCGGCCGTGGCGAAGTGCGTAAATACGCCGTCGCACTGAATACCGCGATGGAAACTGATGCCGCGGACAAAGTCGAGCACCTGCGTGTAATGTACGCCGATGCGGTTCATGCCCGTCTCGATGGCGAGATGATACTTGCCCACCTTGCCCGCCGCGACGGCGCATTCGCCATACGCAAGAGCAAAGTCAGACGTATAGACCGAGGGCATGATATCAAACTCGAGCAACGTCGGAATGGCCTCGATAGGCGGCTCGCTTAGGATGAGGATGGGTTTCGTAATCCCGCCCTGTCGGAGCTCAACGCCCTCGTTAACCGTCGCCACGGCAAACATGTCGGCACCGGCCGAATACATGATCTTGGCGCACTCAACAGCTCCATGACCATAAGCATCGGCCTTGACCACGCAGCACAGGCGCTGACGTGGATTCAGCAAGTTCTTATAGGCCCTCGTGTTGCGACGGAGCGCCCCGCGGTCGATCTCGACCCAGGACCAGCGCGTCAAATCGGCTTTATTCATGATTAGTCATCCGACCCTTCATCCATGATTCCCAGATCTTCGAGCGCATCCTTTGCCGCCAGTTCCATGGCAGGACCGATCAAGTCGATAAGATCGGTCGCGATGACGCTCTTCTCACCATACTCCGTCGCCGCGGCAAAACCGGCGTAGCTGTGAAGTGCGACGGCGTACGAATACAGCAACTCCCAACGATCCATCTCGTCGCGCATGGTGGCAAGCGTGCCGGCCAAAATACCCGCGAGAACATCACCCGAACCGGCAGTTGCCAGAGAAGCCGGACCCGAGAGCGGCAGCAGCACACGCTCAACGCCACAGATAGCCGTCGTCGGCCCCTTGGCAATGACCACCAGATTGTCGGAGCCTGCAGCCCAGACAACCTTCTGCGCGGCCGCAATCGCGGTACCAAGGTCGTTCACCTCGTCACCGGCAACCAGACGCGAAAGCTCACGATAGTGCGGCGTCATAACCAACGGCTGCTCGCGACGATACATCTCGGGATTACTATCAATGCCGTCAATGGCAATCTTAGCAAGGCAGTTGAGTGCATCGGCGTCCAAAATAAGCGGCACATCAAGCTCGAGCAAGCCCGAAACCACCTGCATAGCGCCGGCAGATGTCGTCATACCGGGACCGCACAGTACACAGCTGTACTTCTTTGCAATCTCGCACACAGTCATGCGCGCAGCGGCGCCAAAGGAGCCGCGGGAATCAGACGGAATAGCAAAGACGGGAATCGAAGGAAGTGCCATGCGAATAAGATTGGCGCAGGCGTCAGGAGCCGCGACTGCCACGTAACCAGCACCCGCGCGAGCTGCAGACTTGGCCGCCATAATGGCAGCACCAGGATATTGCGCAGATCCGGCGACAATAAGCACAGAGCCACGGGAATACTTATCGATATTCGTAGGTAGTGGAGCAAAGTAATCAACTAAGTCACCGGGCTCGACAATCTCGGCGGCGTGGTCGACATCATCGATGACCTCGTCAAGACGGTCGTAAAGATTGCCGCAGATCAAATCACCAGCATACTCAGGGCCATCAGCGCTATACAGACCAATCTTGGGCGCAATCATCGTCACCGTATGCTCGGCACGAATGCAGTCGTCATCAACAACGCCCGTCTCGGCATTCAGGCCCGAGGGGACATCAATGGATACGACACAATCGGCGCATTCATTGACCGTAGGAATCCAGATGGAGAACGGCGCACGCAGATTCCCGTGAAAACCGGTACCAAAAATGGCATCGACAACAACATCGGCCTTATCGATCAAAACCTCGAGTTCGTCACGCGAGGGGCCGACGCAAACGTGCACATCGCGGCCGGCAGTACGACGAGCAACATGACGTGCCAGAGCAGCAGGAATCTCATCCGGCTCAACCGGAGAAACGATATCGACGTCCACACCCTTATGGCTCAGAATATCGGCGGCAACCCAACCGTCGCCGCCATTATTACCAAAACCGACCAGAACGAGAACCCGATCGGGATTGAGCTTCAAGACCTCGTTGGCGGCAAACTCACCTGCTAGCTCCATAAGCTCGGCCTTCGAAGTCCCTTCGCGTTCGATGATATCCTCGAGACGAACGACTTCTTCGGTACTCAAAACCGGTTTCATCTATGCTCCTAGCGTATCTTGCGAAGCATCGCCCAGGTGCTCCGTCAATGCTGAATTCTGCAGCTGCTCAAGCTCATCTAAAACAGAGCGAGCCTCTTTAAATGTCTGCGCTACGCGTTTCTTGGTACTCACCTTTTCCTCTTTTGGCTTAGGCCGAGCATCTTCGGTAATCGCGATGGCATTCGCAACGGCTAAGTCTCCTGTAAGCGTAATGGAAAGAGCGACCTCAACAACACCCAGCTCTTGAGCGATCTCGAGAGCACGGCCCGAAAGCAGCGCCTTCGGTTTGCCGAGTTTATCACGCGTAACCGAAACATCCTTGCGACCAACGCCTTGACTAAAACCCGTGCCGAGAGCTTTAAGTACCGCCTCGCGCGAAGCAAAGCGGCTGGCATAGTGAGCAGCGGGACGCGATGATGCATCACAATACGCACGCTCTTCTTCGGTAAACACACGCCGAGCAAACGACGGCGTCTTTTCAAGAATTGATTTCATACGGGAAATCTCGACGATATCAACGCCGATACCAGCTTCAGCCATGTTCACCTCCATATCGCACAGACTAAGTTATTGTAGCCCGTTCACAGAAGATGCGACAAACGAGGGTTATAAAACACAGCTACTATGTGAGACAAAAGCCCGTAAACGCAAAAAAAGGGGAGGCCGCGAGGCCTCCCCCTTCTCAGTTCAAGCGTACGGCTCGGTGCCGTCCACCGGTCAGCGGCGCCCTGGCCTCCCACGGGCTGACCCCGCAGTACTCTCGGCGCGATGG
>NZ_SPFO01000022.1:0-3883 GCF_005845035.1 Collinsella aerofaciens
CCGGGAAGTGGGCTTCGCGAACTTCCCGGAGCAAGGCAACCCGCCCGGAGCAGGGCCTCTCGACCGTTTCGTTTTGCGGGGTCTGATTCTTTTTATGTAATAGGGATTTTGTTGTTATGGCCTTGGAGACTGTCCATCCTCCTTTGGTCAGCCCAGAATACATCGCCGGGGCCGGGGTGGTTGGTATAGGTTTTGGAAGTTCGCGGAGCCCACTTCCAAAACCTATACCAACCACCCCGGCCCTCGCCCGTATTACCCCGCTGAGCGAGCCATAGGCACCACGCACCGACGCGCTAAAGCGTCGGCTTGAAATTGGTGCTATATTCGGCTTGAGTTGTTTAATGCTAGTTCGGGAGGCTGATATGGGGCTGTTCAAGAAGAAAAACCCGCAGGATGCCTTTGACCCCGGTGTGTTTACCATAACCGATACGATTTTGGACCCGCCGCGGTTTACGTTTTTGCCTGCTATCTACCAGGATGCTACGCGTCGCAAGTGGGCCGTGCATCAGCGCGGTGCGCAGCCGAAGATCTTTGACTATGCGGATGTTCTGCAGTGCGAGGTGGCCGAGGCTGGCGATCCGGAGGCTGACGAGACGCCTTCAAAACAGGAATTTGCCCAGCGTATTCTGGCAAATCCCGCGAAGGCGGCAAAAATAAACGCTGCCAAGCGTAATATGTGTCTTGGTATGGGCGTTGTCGTGGCGGTTCAGACGGGAAAAGACGAGGTTTCCAAATTAGAGATTCCCGTTATGACCGACGAAGTCAAACGCGATTCAAACCTATATAAGTCGTATCGGAATGTCGCCGAGAAAATCAAGGCCGAGTTTGATGCCATGGGAGGGCTGGCCTAATTCTGGTGACATACATTTTTGAATGAGGAGTCTGTGCAATGGCAGGCGAATCTTATGCAATTCCCCCCAAAGACCGTGCTGTTGAGGGGATTCTTTGGTACATCCAGCACCATCAGCTTGCCGGCGGCGATCGTCTGCCGGCCGAGCGTGTGCTGTGCGAAGATATCGGCGTTTCGCGTACGGCGTTACGTGCTGGCATCACGCGGCTCATCTCGTGTGGAACGCTCGAGAGCCGCCGCGGGTCGGGCACGTATGTGTGTCCTCCCAAACCACAGAATATCTTCCAGGAAACGTATAACTTCTCCGATGCCGTGCGGACTGCCGGCTTGCACCCCTCCTCTCGCTTGGTTTCCACCGAGACTGTCGGGGCGGATGAGACGCTTGCCGACAAGCTTGGGGTGGCCGTAGGCGCTCCCTTGCTTCGTATGCAGCGCGTCCGTCTCATTGAGGGCGAGCCGGCGTCAATCGAGACGGCTCACGTTAACCTGTCCCTGTGCCCATCGCTTACCGAGCACGATTTTGAGTGCGAGAGCCTTTACGATGTCTTGCTCAAAGAAGGTGGCGTGCGTGTTGAGCATGGACGTGAGCATATCTCCATCTCGCGTTTGAACGTCGAAGAGGCCGAGCTGCTCCAGCAAGAAGAGGGAACGCCGGTGTTCTATGAGAGCTCGATCGAATTTGATAGGGACATGCGTTTTGTGGAGCATTGCAAATCGGTGATTTTGCCCACAAAGTTCCGCTTTGCCGATAACGGCGAAGAGAACGGCATGAGGAGCGTGGCAGGTGAACAATGGCTGAAACAGTAGATGCCACCCCGGTTTATATGCGCATTCGACGCCGCATCGAGGAGCGTATCGAGCGCGGTACATATTCCACGGGTTCCATGATTCCGTCCGAAAAAGACCTCGCCGAGGAATTTGGTACGACACGCTTGACCATCCGAAGCGCTGTCGATGAGCTGGTTCGGCGCGGGCAGATTCGCCGTGTTCGGGGAAAAGGTGCCTTTGTGGCACAGAAAGTACCTGCTTTTTTTGAACGCACGGGCGGTTTCCGTGAATCGGTCCGTGCTTCGGGCGGCGAGCCGTCCGTCCGCATCCTCGCGCGCTCCAAACGCTATGCAGGCCCATATTATGCCAACCTGTTTGGCATTGCCGAGGATGATTTGCTGTATTCGATTCGGCGTTTGAACTGCGTCAACGGCGATCCCGCATCAATTGAGATGGCGTTCATCCCGTGCCTGCTGTTTCCCACAATCGAAGATATTGACGTGTCGGTCTTCAGTTTGTACGAGACCTATGAGATGTTGGGCCGAAAGCCGGTCATGGCACAGGAAAAGCTCGATATCGAAGCGCTGGGCGCACGAGACGCCGGCCTGCTTGGACTGGAGCAGGGCGATCTTGCCTTGACGCTTGAGTGCGTGAGCTTCGATGCGAGCGGCCAGGCGATCGAGTACGTCAAGTCGTTTAACCGCGGTGATGCGGGTGGATATACCTATACGTACTAGCTGGTTTTTTTGCATAACGGGCTGAAAAGCTGACGGAATTTTGATTCGTTGGGTCAGCTGTATATACAACCTTACAGGGCTCAAAATCGACCGTTCGCCGAAGGGAATAAATTAATCGACAAAGAGGTATCAAAAAGCCGTAACCTGTAATCGTGATTGGTATCAAATACTAATGATTTGTTGCGAGGTGAGACGATGAAGATGCTCGATTACGTTCAACTCGCCCATGTGCGTATGGGAGAGAACCTCGAGCGTTCGTCTGAGCTGGTGGCGCAGCTCGTTGATATTTTCCAGTCCGGTTCTTTTGACGCGCTGCGCATCGTTGCTTCGGGTTCGTCGCGCCATGCCGCCGATTGCGCCCGCGATTACCTGCAAGATGCGCTGCAGATGCAAGTGTCCGTTGTGACGCCCGAGGCCTTCGTCGATTTTGAACACACCTATCCGCAGCATGCGCTCAACATCGCCGTCTCGCAGAGTGGTTATTCGACCAATACGATTGCGGCGCTCGATTACATGCGCGCACACGATATGGCTGCAGTTGCGCTTACGGCAAACGTCGAGGCACCCATCAAGGAGCACACTGACATCGTTCTTGACTACGGTGTGGGCGTCGAGTCGGTGGACTTTGTGACTCTGGGCGTCGAGGTTCTCGTTGAGTACCTGGTGCTCTTTGGTATTTACGGCGGTCAGGCGCGCGGAACGATTGACGCCAAGGGCGTTGCCCAGCGTCTTGACGACCTGCGCGAGGCTATCCAGGCCAATGCCGTGATGTGCAAGACCGCCGAGGCATATGTCCAAGGCCACATGCTCGAGCTTTCTGAGCACATGCCCGCCATGGTCGTCGGCAACGGCCCCAACTACGGTGTTGCCGAGGAGGCAGCGCTCAAGCTGAGCGAGACCATCAAGATTCCTGCCATGCATCACGAAGGCGAGGAGTTCGTCCACGGTCCCGAGATGCAGATCGTTCCGGGCTATCTGGTGTTTATTGTCGACGATCCGCAGGGGTCGGAGCGTCTTGCGAATATCGCCGATGCGCTATCGAACGTTACGACAAAAACGGTGCTGCTCACGGCCCATCCCAAGGGCAAGGCTCACGAGGTTGCGGTGCCTCAGGTGGCTCCGCTGCTCAGCGCAATTCCCAATCTTGTGTTCTTCCAGACGATTGCGGCAATGATCGCCGAGCGTCTGAAGTCATGGGACGTGCACCCGTATCTCGATGCCGTCTCCAAGCAAATGGAGGTCAAGGCAGAGGGCTACGAAGAGTCAGTCAATGCGCTTAAGGCCAAAGAGGCCGAGTGTTACGGAATGTAAGCGGGTTTTGATGCCCGTTGGCATGGGGGATGTGGAAACAACCCCAGAAAGGAGAGACAAATGAAGGAAACCGAGAAGATCGAGATCATGCATTTCGACCAGGAGGGCTATCTCGAGGACGGTAAGGCGCTCTACGAGACCGGCAAGAAGATGACCGCGCTCGCCGACAAGGTCGCCGACGAGGGCTACGACGCCGTGTTCCTGATGGGCGTCGGCG
>NZ_SPFO01000022.1:3978-34094 GCF_005845035.1 Collinsella aerofaciens
AGACCGGCAAGAAGATGACCGCGCTCGCCGACAAGGTCGCCGACGAGGGCTACGACGCCGTGTTCCTGATGGGCGTCGGCGGCACCTGGGACGAGCTCATGCAGCTCGAGTACCTCATGAACAAGTTCGGCGACCGCGACCTCGAGGTCTACCTGATCCACGCCGCCGAGTGGAACGCCATGGGCCACAAGCGCATGACCGAGAAGTCCGTCGTGCTCACCGCCTCCGAGTCCGGCACCACCCCCGAGGTCCTCGAGGCCGTCAAGAAGATGAAGGACATGGGCGTGCGCGTCTACGCCATGACCAAGCCCGAGGGCCCCATCGGCCAGGCTGTGGGTGCCGAGAACTGCGTCGCCATGGCTTCTGACCATGGTTCGGGCGGCTGCGAGAAGGGCTACTACCTCGCCGACTGCTTCGGCCTGCGCCTGCTCAACCGCCGCGGCTGCTTCCCGCAGTTCGATAAGTTCATCGAGCAGACCAAGGACGTTTGGACCCACCTGGTCGACATCCGCAAGCGCTTCGAGCCGCGCGCCGAGGAGCTCGCCAAGAAGTACGCCCTGGCCCCCTACACCATGTTCATCGGCTCCGGCGCCCTGTGGGGCGAGACGATCCTGTTCTCGATGTGCATCCTGGAGGAGATGCAGTGGAAGCGCACCCGCTACATCACCTCGGCCGACTTCTTCCACGGCACGCTCGAGCTCGTGGAGCCCGGCGTCCCCGTGTTCCTGTTCATGGGCGAGGACGAGAACCGCAAGCTCGACGAGCGCGTCCGCGCCTTCCTCAACCGCGGCGTGACCGGCGACACCGACATCAACATCATCGACACCGCCGAGTTCGCGATCCCCGGCCTTGACGACGAGTTCCGCGTCATCGTCTCCCCGTGGATTTTGACGGTGCTTGTGACCGACCGCCTGGCTCGCTACTACGAGACGGTCACCAAGCACAACCTCAAGTATCGCCGCTACTATCACCAGTTCGACTACTAAAGAAAACGGGTGCGGGAACGTGCCGGGCTATTGAGAGGAACACAGAATGAGACAGTACATCATCGCCAGCCATGCGCACTTCGCTACCGGCATCAAGGAGAGCGTCGAACTGCTCTCGGGCGCTCGCGACAACGTCCACGATCTTTCGATGTTCGTCGATGGCCGCATGGACGTGGCCGAGGAGGCCCAAAAACTGCTGGCAGGCATGTCTGCTGACGATGATGTCGTTGTCTGCACCGACCTCTTTGGCGGCAGCGTCAACAACGAGTTCACCAAGATCGTCCAGACGCGTCCCCGCACGTACCTCGTTACCAACATGAACCTTCCTCTCCTCATCCAGCTGCTGTTCTCTGACGAGTCGGCGCCGGTTGAGGAGACGATTCGCGCCATCGTCGCTGCGGACGATACGCGCGTGAAGTTTGTCAACGATCTTTTGGTCGATGACGACGAGGAAGAAGAGTTCTAATCCGCAGCACCTACTGACACGCCGTAAGACGGCACAAGACCTTTGGGGGGTCACATTATGATTCAGCTACTTCGCGTTGACCATCGCCTGCTTCATGGCCAGGTCGCAGTTTCCTGGGTTCAGGGCCTTGGTTCCAACTGCATCTTCTGCGTGGGCGATAAGGTCGCTAACGACCCGGTGTGGAAGACGACGCTTAAGATGGGCAAGCCTGCCGGCTGCAAGCTCGTCATCAAAGATATGGAGCATGCAATCGAAGCTATCAACTCGGGCGTGACCGACAAGTACAAGATGATCATCTGTGTCGCCACTATTGCTGAGGCAAAGCAGCTTGTTGAGGGCTGCCCGCAGATCAAGTCGGTCAACCTGGGCAACACCAAGCCCAAGGACGAGAAGCGTCCCGATGCTCGTCAGGTCTCTCGTCAGATCTCCCTGACCGCGGCCGAGGAAGCCGATGTGCGCGAGATGCTGGATCGTGGCGTTGAGGTCGAGATTCGACCCCTGGCCGATGACCCCAAGGTTGACTGCGCCAGCGTGCTCTAGGCGTTCAATTTCGAAGAGTCTGAGCTCTTCGTAGTGTCCTATTAGGAAAGGGGGATATATGCTTACCCAAGCAATCCTCATCGGACTTATCGCCGCATTTGGTAAGTTCGACTTCCAGCTCGGTACGCTCTATGCGTTCCGCCCCATTGTCCTGTGCCCGCTCGTGGGCCTGGTGCTGGGGGACCTGCAGTCCGGCCTCGCGATCGGTGCGAGTCTGGAGCTGCTGTTCATGGGCTCGATCTCCATCGGCGCCTACGTGCCGCCTGATGAGACGATCGGCGGCGTGCTCGCCTGCGCCTTCGCTATCCAGCTGGGCCAGAGCACCGAGGCAGCCATCGCGCTTGCCATGCCCATCGCCACGCTGTGCCTTGCCATCAAGAACATCCTCAACGCCGCCCTGCCGATCCTGGTTGACCGCGCTGATGTCTTCTCCGGCCAGGGCAACCTTAAGGGTGTTTATGCGATGCACTTCCTGATCGGTTTAACCGGCATCATCATGGCGTTCCTGCTGTGCTCGCTGTCGTTCTATCTGGGTGCTGACGCTATCCAGGGCGTGCTCGACTTTATCCCCGACTTTGTTCTTGCTGGCTTTGGCGTGGCCGCCAACATCCTGCCGGCCATGGGCTTCGCCATGCTCGGCCGCCTGGTGCTCACCAAGCAGCTCGTGCCCTTCTACTTCCTGGGCTTCCTGCTGTGCTCCTACGCCAACGTGCCCGTCCTGGGCGTCGCCCTGATCGCCATCATCATCGGCATCGACAAGTTCGACCTGCTCGGCCTGGGCGGAGCCCAGCCCCAGCTCTCCGCGGAAGGGGATGAGGACGATGACTTCTAGTCCCGAGAACAAGATCACGCGCTCCGACCTCGTCAAGAGCGCCGTCAACGTCGGCGCCCTGGGCATGGAGTTCTCCTGGACCTACTACAAGCAGATGAACATCGCCTTCTGCCTGATGGTCGCCAACATGCTCAAGAAGATCTACGCCGGCCGCCCCGACGACTACGCCGAGGCCCTGCACCGCCACTGCGCGTTCTTCAACATCACCGTCCAGTTCGCCCCGTTCGTCGGCGGCATCGCGATGGCCATGGAGGAGAAGGTCGCCCGCGGCGAGATCGAGCCCGAGAGCGTCAACGACGTCAAGGCCGCCCTCATGGGCCCGCTGTCCGGCATCGGCGACTCCATCTTCCTGTCGACGCTGCGCGTGGTCGCCGCCGCGGTGGGCATCAGCCTGTGCCAGGCCGGCAACCCCTTCGGCCCCATCGCCTTCCTGCTCATCTACAACGTCCCCGGCTTCGCGCTGCGCGTCTGGGGCGCCGTCAAGGGCTACGAGCTGGGCGTGGGCTTCCTGGACGAGGCCCAGAGGACCGGCCTCATGCAGAAGATCATGACCTGCGTGGGCATCGTGGGCGTCATGGTCGTGGGCGCCATGTGCAAGGACATGTTCTGGGCCAGCATCCCGGTGGCCATCGGCTCGGGCGACGACGCCCAGACCCTCCAGGACATCCTGGACGGCATCATGCCCGGCATGCTCGGCATGATCGCCTTCTGGCTGTACTACTGGCTGCTGTCCAAGAAGATCAACCCCATGGTGCTGATCGTGGCCACCATGGTCGTGGGCATCATCGGCGCGTTCTTCGGCGTGCTGGCGTAAGGGCCCGGCTGCATAGATTTTCGTTGCAACCTGGAAAGGGGATGGAGCAGGCCTATGCCCTCCATCCCCTTTTTGTATAGAAGGAGTTCGTATGTTCGCGAAGGATCGCGAAGCAATGCGCCTGACGCCGGCAGAGGTCAGGCTGATTCTCATTGAGTCCCTGCAGTGGTGCGCCAACAACGCGGTCTACTTTTTGGGGCTTATCGGTGCGGCCACGTATGATCTGGCCGGCACGGCCTTTTTGGTTGCCGCCATTACGCTCGTGCGCAATCTTATGACGTCGGCGGGCAATATGGTGTCGGGTTCGGTCATCGATCGCTTTGGACCGCGCCGGACGTCATTTGTGACGTGCGTGATTACGGCGGTGCTATCGCTTGGCGTGGGGTTGGCGCCGCTGTCTGTCCCCGGGCTTGTGTTTGCCGCGTGCGTCTTGGGGCTTGCGGGCGGCTTTATCAACACCTGCACGCATGCGTTTCCGGGATACCTGGAGTCGACCACCGAGGGCCGTACCCGCGTGAACGGTCTCATGGTGTTCTACAGCAATATCGCCTATACCGCTGGCCCGCTGCTCGGCGGTGCCATCGTGAGCTGTTTTGCCACGCAATCGGTCTATCTGCTCATGGCGGGCATGATGGGTGTGGCGGCCGTGCTCTCCTTGGGCTGTCACGAGTGCGTTGTTCCCGCAAAAGGGGAAAAGCCGAAGGGCGGTATTCTGGGCGGCATGGCCGAGGGTGCGCGACTTACGTTTCGCGACCACGACCTGCGCCTCATCTTTATCTCGGGCTTTTTGGGATTCTTTGCGTTTGGCGCGTTTGATTCGCTTGAGTCGTTGTTCTACCGTGATGTGCTCAACGTGGATATCGTCTGGCTGGGCTGGCTGTCCTCGGTCGTGGGCCTCACTTCCTCGGTGGGCGCGTTCATCCTGACCAAGCTTTCTGCTCGCCATGTCAACCTACGATTGCTGCTCGGCGCGCTCATGGCCGTGGGCATTGGGTCCATGGTGTACGTGGGCACCGATATGCTGGGGGTCGCGATTGTCGGTCAGGCGATTAACGGTCTGGCCTGGGGGTTCCTGGAGCCGCTGCAGATGATCTTGATTCAGGAGCGCGCCGACATCAAATACCTGGGTCGCATTACCGGCTTTGTGCGCTTTGGCCTGATGAGCGCCGGCGTGGTGCCGCTGCTGGCGGCTCCGTTTTTGGCGGAGGCTTTGGGCGTCCAGACGGTACTGTTTGGAGCATCGACCATTATTGCGCTGGTAGGAACGCTGTTCTTTGTCACACAAGGGAGACGCCGGGGGCGTTAGCTATACATCAAATTCTAATTTAATACCACTCACCAGAGAATTTCGACCGTTCACCGAGGATTGGAACAGATTGAAAAGTGGTATTAAAAACACGTTGGGTGTATGTCTATAATTGGTATCGAAAAGAAACGCGATGTATAGATTCGCGTGCAGGACAGAAAGGAAAAGCCATGAAGGAAACCGAGAAGATCGAGATCATGCACTTTAGCCAGGAGGGCTACGTCGAGGACGGCAAGAACGTCTACGAGGCCGGCAAGAAGATGACCGCGCTCGCCGACAAGGTCGCCGACGAGGGCTACGACGCCGTGTTCCTGATGGGCGTCGGCGGCACCTGGGACGAGCTCATGCAGCTCGAGTACCTCATGAACAAGTTCGGCGACCGCGACCTCGAGGTCTACCTGATCCACGCCGCCGAGTGGAACGTCATGGGCCACAAGCGCATGACCGAGAAGTCCGTCGTGCTCACCGCCTCCGAGTCCGGCACCACCCCCGAGGTCCTCGAGGCCGTCAAGAAGATGAAGGACAAGGGCATTCGTGTCTACGCCATGACCAAGCCCGAGGGCCCCATCGGCCAGGCTGTCGGCGCCGAGAATTGCGTCAAGATGGCTTCCGATCATGGTAACGGTGGCTGCGAGATGGGCTACTACCTCGCCGACTGCTTCGGCCTGCGCCTGCTCAACCGCCGCGGCTGCTTCCCGCAGTTCGATAAGTTCATCGAGCAGACCAAGGACGTTTGGACCCACCTGGTCGACATCCGCAAGAGCTTCGAGCCGCGCGCCGAGGAGCTCGCCAAGAAGTACGCCCTGGCCCCCTACACCATGTTCATCGGCTCCGGCGCCCTGTGGGGCGAGACGATCCTGTTCTCGATGTGCATCCTGGAGGAGATGCAGTGGAAGCGCACCCGCTACATCACCTCGGCCGACTTCTTCCACGGCACGCTCGAGCTCGTGGAGCCCGGCGTCCCCGTGTTCTTGTTCATGGGCGAGGACGAGAACCGCAAGCTCGACGAGCGCGTCCGCGCCTTCCTCAACCGCGGCGTGACCGGCGACACCGACATCAACATCATCGACACCGCCGAGTTCGCGATTCCCGGCCTTGACGACGAGTTCCGCGTCATCGTGTCTCCGTGGATCCTCTCCTCGCTGATCACCGATCGCCTTGCCGCTTACTACGAGACGGTCACCAAGCACAACCTCAACTACCGTCGTTACTATCACCAGTTCGACTACTAATAGTTGACCACTCATTTAAGAAGCACCCTGCCCGGGCGCATGCGTCCGGGCATTTTTATGCCGAAATTCGCTAGGAAGGGGAATCGAATGAGGCAGTTTATCGTGGCGTCCCATGCTCATTTTGCGTCTGGAATCGTCGAGAGCATCGGCCTGCTTTCCGGCGAGCGCGAAAACGTCCATGCGCTCTCTATGTATGTCGACGGAAACGAGGACCTGACCAAGGAGGCCGCAGCGATTCTGAACGGCTTTGCCGCGGACGATGAGGTCGTCGTTTGCACCGACCTCTTTGGCGGCAGTGTCAACAACGAGTTCACCAAGATCGTCCAGACGCGTCCTAACACGCATCTGGTGACCAATATGAACCTGCCGCTCCTTATTCAGCTGCTGTTCGTGCCCGAATCCACCCCGATCGATGAGGCCATTCGCCAGATCGTCGAGGCGGACGACACCAAGGTCAAGTACGTCAACGACCTGCTGGGGCAGGCCGAACTCGATGAGTTTTAATCGCTAGGGAGCACATCATGATTCAGATGATTCGCGTGGACTATCGACTGCTTCACGGCCAGGTTGCCGTTAGCTGGACCTCGGCTCTGGGTGCCGACTGCATCCTGTTGGTGAGCGACACGGTCCTCAATGACAAGCTTCGTCTGCAGGCCCTGTCCCTTGCAAAGCCGGAGGGCTGCAAGGTCGTCGTCAAAAACACCGAGGATGCCGTCAAGGCGCTCCAGAGCGGTGTGACTGATAAGTACAAGCTCTTCGTGGTTTGCGAGACGATCCAGCAGGCCGGTGCCGTCGCCAAGGCGATGGGCATCAAGAAGATCAATCTCGGCAACGTTGCCTTTAGCGAGAATGCCCGCCAGGTCTCGACGAGCGTATTCCTCACGCCCGAAAACGAGGCATACGTCAAAGAACTGCTCGGCGAGGGCTATGAACTGTTCATTCAGATGATTCCGGCAGATGTGAAGACTGACGCCGCGAAGGTCATCGGTTAGGGGTTGTCATGGTTATCAAGACAATCCTGATTTTCCTGATCGCCCTTTTGGGCTATTCCGAGTGGCTGACGGGCACGAGCTACCTCCAGCGCCCAATCGTGCTCGGGCCTCTGGTTGGCCTTGTCATGGGCGATGTAGTGACCGGCACCATTATGGGCGCCACGATGGAGCTTGCCATGGTCGGTGCCATCTCGGTCGGTGCATATAACCCGCCCGATACGATTTCCGGAACCATCCTGGGTGTGTCGCTTGCCATGCAGGCCGGCGCGGACGCTTCGGCGGCCCTGACCCTGGGCATTCCCATCGCAACGATCGTCCTAGCGCTCGATACCGCCCTGGGCCAGCCGGTGATGCTGCTGCTGGTGCACCGTATCGACAAAAACGTCGAGGACGGAGACACCAAGGCCATCACGCGCAACATGCTCATCGCCGGTTACGCGCAGAGCTGGTGCGGCCTGCTGATTATTCCCCTGGCATTCTTCTTTGGCGCCGATGCTGTTGCCAGCCTGCTCAACATCATCCCCGATTTCGTTCAGACCGGCATGGATGTCGCCGCCGCCTTCTTGCCTGCACTCGGCTTTGCGATGCTGGCCCAGATGATTATGAACAAGACTGTGGCTCCGTTCTTCTTCGCTGGCTTCTTCCTCGTCGCCTACTTTGGTATTAGCACGACGGGCGTGGCGATCTTTGCCGCGATCATCGTCGTTGCGATGACGGTTTTGGGTGACAAGAAAAAGGCGGAGCAGCCTGCAGCGGCAACCGAGGATCCTGCGATTGGGAGTGGGTTCGATGAGTTTTAAGTTTGAGTCTTCTTACGACGGGCTGATTTCCCGCGCAGACCTTAAGAAGCTGTTCTGGCGCTCGATTCCCTATGAGCATTCCTGGAACTACGAGCGTATGGGCCATATCGGCTTTATGTGGGCCCTTATGCCGATTCTCCGCAAGCTGTATCCGCAGGATGCGGACTTTAAGGCCGCCCTTAAGCGCCATATGGAGCTCTATAACGTCACGCCGTACATCTCGACGCTTCCCATGTCCATCGCCGCCGCAATGGAAGAGGTCAACGCTACTGACGATAGCTTTGACACGAGCGCGATCTCTAATGTCAAGCTTGCTTTGATGGGACCGCTGTCCGGCGTGGGCGATGCCTTCTACTGGGGCACGCTGCGAATTTTGGCAACGGGTGTCGGCACGTCGCTGGCGCTGCAGGGCTCTATTCTTGGCCCGATTTTGTTCCTGCTCGTGTTCAACGTCCCTCACTACATCATCCGTTACCTGCTGACGTTTGTGGGGTATCGCTTTGGCTCGGACATGATCAGCAAGGTCCAGGAATCGGGCATTATGGACACGATCGTCAAGATGGCCTCTATCATGGGCGCCATGGTGATCGGTGCTATGACCATGGAGATGGTGACCGTGGACATTCCGCTCATGGTCGGTGCGGGCGATGGTGCTCAGACGCTCGCCGAGCTGCTCAACGGAATCTTCCCGGGCTTTGTCACGATGGGGCTGTTTGGAATCGTCTATCTCATGCTCAAGAAGAAGATGAATCCGCTGCTCATCATGCTCGTGATCCTGCTCGTGAGTATCGCTGGCGCGTTCTTTGGAGTGCTTGGTGTCCAGTAGAGTATCCGTCATAATGAGAACAATGTAAGAGGGGGCGTCGCGCACACTGTGCTGCGGCGCCCTTTTGCTGAAAGGTGGACAAGATGGAGTATCCGCAGCTTGCCGTCATGAATATCAGCCATCGTTATTTTGACCTTGAGGAATTCTTTTCTTCGGCAGCGGCCTCGGGTTACACGTGTTGCGAGCTTTGGACCGGAGCGATGCATCTGTATGTCGATTGCCATGGATACGATTCGCTCGAGCAGGTGCGGGAGCTGTCACAGCGGTATGGGGTTCGGATTGTGGGGCTTTGTCCCGAACAGAACAACCCCAAGCCGTGGAATATCGCGGCGCGCGGGAATGAGGCACGTGCCCGCACGCTCGCGTACTTTAAGAACGTTGTGGATATCGCGGCGGAACTTGGAGCCGAGCAGGTCATGGTCTCGAGCGGCTGGGCATTTTTGAACGAGCCGATCGAGGACGCGTGGGGTCGCAGCGCCTCGATGCTGCGTGCGATTGCCGAGCATGCGGGAGAGCGCGGCGTGCGACTGGTGCTCGAGGCCCTACAGCCGGTTGAGTCGATGATCGTGAACTCGGCGGCCGACACGAAGCGCATGATCGAGGCAGTTGATCATCCGGCACTTAAGGCGTGTCTGGATTTGGGCGCTATGGCGGTGGCAGGGGATACCATCGACGATTATTTCGATCTGCTTGGCGATGATGTCGCCCACGTGCATTTTGTCGATGTTGCGGCAGATGGCACGACGCATCTTGCCTGGGGTGACGGCGATCGCGATATGCGCGCCGACCTGGATAGGCTGGTGGCGCGCGGCTATCGCGGAGTTGTTTCGGCCGAGACCTATGACGGGCGCTATTTCGCCGACCCCGCAGCTGCCGATGCGCAGGTAATGGCAGAGTATCGTCGTGCGATTGGCGCCTAGGCGGGTTTGGGTTGCGGCGATCTGCCCTATGTTTCCAAATGAATACGGCGTGAGCGGCTGCGATGGATTTTCCCCGCAAACACTCTAGTATGCTAAAGTACCCAGAAGACCGGCGGAGCTATGCCGGTCTTCTGTTCTATATGAAACACAGCATGAGGAGGCTCACCAGATGACGGCCACACCGTGGGGATTCCGGGACATATTGCCCGAGGAGGCTCAGGCGCGCGAGGAGATCGCATGTACGGTGAAGGGCTGCTTTAGGGAGCATCATTACCTGCCGGTCGAGACGCCGCTGCTCGAGGACAAGGGTTCGCTCGAGGAAGGCGGCCGCATTGCGGACACGCCGTTTAAGCTCTTTGATGACGACGGTCGCCTGCTGGTGGTCCGTCCCGACAACACGCTGCCGATCGTGCGCTTGGTTTCGACCCGCATGCGCGCGGCCGACCTGCCCCTGCGCCTTCGCTACGAGGCGCCGGTGGTTCGTGAGTGCCAGCGCAATGCCGGCGGCTCGCGTCAGTTTACGCAACTGGGTTTTGAGCTCATCGGTGCGGGCGATACCGCGGGCGATGTCGAGATTGTCTCGCTCGTGGCCGAGGCCGTGCGTAAGCTCGCGCTGCCCGATGCGCGCATTATCGCAGGTAGTGTGCGTCCGTTTAAGGAGCTGCTCGCGGCGTGCGAGGATCGCGAGCTGGCTGCCGAAGCCCTGTGCTGCGTGCACGCCAACGACTTCGTGGGCCTCGATTCTCGCGTGGCGGCAAGCGCCGAGTCCGATGCCGTCAAGGCCGCCATTAGCGAGCTGCCGCGCTTGCACGGCGGAGCCGAGGTACTCGACCGCGTGGACGCACTGCTGGAGGCTGCCGGTATCGCCGCGCCGCTGACGCGCGAACTGCGTGCCCTGGTCGAGGGCCTGGCGCCCGAGGACGCCCGGGTGCTGTCGTTCGACTTCTCCATCATGAACTCTTTTGATTACTACACGGGTCTGGTCTTTAAGGCCTATGCCGGTGGCCTGCCCGATCCGGTGGGCTCGGGCGGCCGCTACGACTCCATCTTTACCGGCGCGTTCGGCGACGGCATCGAGGTGCCGGCGGCGGGCTTCGCCTTTTCGCTCGAGCGTCTGGAGGCCGCGCGCACCTCGGCCGAGGACGCCGCTTCCGATGGCGATCACGCCGTGGGCCGTGGCGCCGAGGGTCCGCTGCGCATTGCCGTGCCCAAGGGCTCGCTTAAGGCCGACACGCTCGACGTGCTCGAGGCAGCGGGCTTAGACGTCTCTGAGCTGCGCGATCCCGGTCGTCACCTGATCGTACGCGGTCGCGACACGCGTGCCGGTGAGGGCGCGGTCGGAGATATCGAGTTTGTCATCGTGCGCCCCAGCGACGCGCCCGCCTTTGTGGGCTGCGGCGGCGCCGATTGCGGCATCTGCGGCTGGGACTCGCTCATCGAGGCTGACCTCAACCTGCTGCAGCTGGTCGACCTGGGCTATGGCCTGTGCACTTTCATTGAGGCGGAGCCCGCGTGGCGTGCCGGCCAGGCCGAGCGCAACTATGCCCGCCGCGGGTCGCTTCGTGTGGCCACCAAGTATCCGCGCATTGCGAGCGCCTGGTATGCCGAGCGCGGCGTGAATGCCGATATCGTCTCGCTACACGGTAACATCGAGCTGGGCCCCATCGTCGGTATGACCGACCGTATCGTGGACATTACTGCCACGGGCGCCACGTTGCGCGATAACAACCTGGTTATTACTGGTCGCATTATGGACTGCACGGCGCGCTTCTTTGTCAATCCGGGTGCCGCTCGCCTGGATCCGCGCGTTCGCAACTTGGCCGATCGCCTGGCCGCGGCCGTGAAGGACAAGCATTTTGAGCCCGTCGCGGGCTCGGCACAATAGCGAGAGCACGCACGGGCGCCCCAACGTACGGGCTGCGGGTCGACTGGCGCCGCCGCCCGGCATCTCGTTTTTCAAACGCAACCTCAACCGATAGGGGATACCGAAATGAAGACCATCAAGCTTGCTCCCGGTGAGCGCCTCGTTACCAACCAGCTCAACCGCAAGGGCGTGCTGCCACAAAACATCGTCGACGCCGCCCGCGATATCGTGGCCAACGTGCGCGTCAACGGCGATGCCGCGGTGCGCGATTATTGCCAGCGTTTTGATGGCGTTGAGCTGCAGGGCTTCCGCTTGCCGCAGGAGCAGATCGATGCCGCGCTCGAAGGTCTCGATCCGGCCTTTGTCGCCGCGTTGGAGAAAGCTGCACGCCAGATCCGCGAGTTCCACCAGCGCGAGGTCGAGCAGAGTTGGTTTACCACGCGTGCGGACGGCACGATGCTCGGCGTTAAGGTGACCCCGCTCGCGGCGGCCGGCATCTACGTGCCGGGCGGTCGCGCGCAGTATCCTTCCACCGTGCTTATGAATGCCATTCCCGCCAAGGTCGCCGGCGTCAAGCGCGTGGTCATGGTGACGCCGCCGCAAAAGGACGGCCTGATCAGCCCGTATACGCTCGCGGCAGCCAAGCTCGGCGGCGTGGACGAGATCTATATGGTGGGCGGCGCTCAGGCCGTGGCCGCGCTGGCGTACGGTACCGAGACCATTCCGCGTGTCGATAAAATCACCGGTCCGGGCAACGCTTTTGTTGCCGCTGCCAAGCAGATTGTCTCGGGCGACGTGGGAATCGACATGGTCGCTGGCCCGTCCGAGGTCTGCGTGCTGGCCGATGCCACGGCCAAGCCTATGGTGGTCGCGGCCGACCTGATGGCCCAGGCCGAGCACGATCCGCTGGCAGCCTGCTATCTGGTGACCTGCGACGAGCGGTTTGCGCGTGAGGTCGAGGCGGGTATCGAAATTCTGGTAGCGCAGTCCCCGCGTGCCGAGATTACGCGTGCCTCGCTCGATAACGAGGGCACCATCGTGGTGGCCGCCGACATGGCAGCTGCCGTCGAGGCTGTGAACACCGTGGCGCCCGAGCACCTGGAGCTGCACTGCAAGGATGCGATGGGCCTGCTCGGCGGCATTCGCAACGCCGGCGCCATCTTTGTGGGCGCCTGGAGCTCCGAGCCGCTCGGCGATTATGTTGCCGGTCCCAACCACACGCTGCCGACCGGCGGCACCGCCTTGTTCTCCAACCCGCTTTCGGTCGAAGAGTTCGTTAAGCGCTCGAGCGTCATCTGCTATACGCCCGAGGGCCTGCTCTCCGACGCTCCCGCCACGCAGCGTCTAGCCGAGGCCGAGGGCCTGTGGGCGCACGCGCTTTCGGCCGCTCTGCGTCGCCGCGTGTTGGAGCAGGGCGAGGATGCCGTGAGTGCCGAGTCGCTGGCCGCGGCCGATCTGACCAAGGTTGCCTGGCCGGGCGACGCTGTGGCGACGGTTGCCGAGGGTGTGGACCTGGCGGCTGCGGGCGGTGCCGCTGGCGCGGTCGTCGAGGAGGCCTAATATGGCCGAGCTGACGCCCCACATGAAGGAACTCGTCCAGCCTTACCTGGCCGGTATTGAGCCCTACGATCCTAACTTTACGCCCACGCGCATCAACCTTTCGGCCAACGAGAACACCTATCCCGTGCCGGCCGGCGTGCGCGAGGCGATCGACGCGGCCCTGGCTGCTACACCGCTCAACCGCTATCCCGATCCCATGTCAAACGACCTGCGCGACGAGCTTGCTGCCTGGCATGGCGTGACGCGCGAGAACATCTGCGTGGGAAACGGCGGCGACGAGCTGCTCTATAACTATCTGCTGGCGTTTGGCGGCGCGGGAAGGATTCTGCTCAACTGCCCGCCGTGCTTTAGCGAGTATGCGTTCTTTGCGTCTCTGTGCCAGACCGAGGTGCGCGACGTGTGGCGCGACCCGGCGACCTTTGAGCTCGACCAGGCTGCTGTGCTCGCGGCCGCGCCCGAGTGCAACCTGGCAATCGTGACCTCGCCCAACAATCCCACGGGCGACGTGGCGCCGCTCGACTTTGTCGCGGCGCTGTGCGATGCGTGCCCCGGCATGGTCATGGTCGACGAGGCCTACGTTGAGTTTGCCGACGATTCGTTTGGCGCGGCCACCACGGCGCAGGGGCTTATTGCCGAGCATCCCAACCTGGTGATTCTGCATACGCTGTCCAAGGCGTTTGGCGCTGCCGGCACGCGCCTGGGCTATGTGATCGCGGCACCCGAGGTCATCGACGTGTTCGCGGCGATTCGCCAGATCTATTCGGTCAACGTGCTGAGCCAGGCGGCAGCACTTGCCTGTGTGCGTGCCCGTGATGCCTATGCGCCCGTGGTGGCGCAGGTCGCATCCGAGCGCGAGCGCGAGCTGTGCGCCCTGCGCGCGATGGCTGCCGAGGGCCTGCCCGTGGAGGCGTGGCCGAGCGCGGCGAACTTTGTGCTCGTGCGTACGCCGCATGCCACGCGCGTGCGCGAGCGTCTGCGCGATGAGTATTCGATTCTGGTGCGCGACTTTAGCTACGCGCCGGGGCTCGCGGACTGCCTGCGCATTACCGTGGACACCCCGCAGGAAAATGACGAGGTGCTGGCCGCGTTTGCCGCGCTGGTGAAGGAGGAGATGTAGATGGGCCGTTATGCCGAGGTAACCCGTAAGACGGGGGAGACCGATATTGTCGTCAAGCTCGATTTGGATGGAACCGGTACGTGCGATATCTCGACCGGCGTGCCGTTTTTCGACCACATGCTCAACGCCTTTGGCCGCCATGGCCTGTTTGATTTGACGGTGCGCGCGGTGGGCGACGTGGAGGTCGACGCACACCACACCGTCGAGGACACGGGCATTGTGCTGGGTGAGGCGTTTTGCCAAGCGCTGAGTGACAAGGTGGGCATTACGCGCTTTGCCGACGCGGCGATCGCCATGGACGAGACGCTCGTGATGGCCGCCGTGGATATCTCGGGCCGCGGCCAGGCTTACTGCGAGCTGCCCGTGCCGACCGAGCGCGTGGGCACCTTTGATACCGAGCTGGCTGTCGAGTTCTTCTACGCCTTCGCGCGCGACGCCAAACTCACGCTGCACGTGCGCGAGCTGGCGGGCGGTAACTCGCATCACATTATCGAGGCTGCCTTTAAGGCCGTGGGCCGCACGATGCGCCGCGCCTGCGAGCTCGATCCCCGCGTGCAGGGCATCCCCAGCACCAAGGGCTCGCTGTAACCTGCCAAAAAGGGACAGGTTTTGAATGAGATAAGGGAGGGATCGCGTGGGCGAACCGAAGATCGTGGTGGTCGACTACCACAAGGGCAACTTGTCGAGCGTTGTGCGCGGGCTTGCGCGCGCCGGTGCCGCCGCCTGCACGTCGGACGACCCGGAGCAGATCCGTAACGCCGACGGCTTGGTCATCCCGGGCGTGGGTGCGTTCTGCGACGCGATTGCCTTTATGCGCCAGAGCGGCGAGGCGGACGCGGTGCTCGACGCCGTTGCCGCTGGAACTCCGCTGCTCGGCATCTGCCTGGGCCTTCAGCTGTTTTTTGAGCGCGGCGACGAGGGCGTGCCTGCGGACGAAGGCGCGGTTGCCGACGGCAACACCCCCGAGCAGGCCGGTGGCCCCTGGGTCGATGGCCTGGGCATCATGCGCGGCTCGTGCACGCACTTGGAGTCGAGCCGCCTGAAGGTGCCGCACGTGGGCTGGGATCAGGTGCACATGACGCCCGCCGGTGCGGCCGATCCGCTGCTCGCCGGTTTTGCCGAGGGCGCCAATATGTACTTCACCCACAGCTATGCGGTGGCCGACGATGCCGATGCCGCCGATGTGCTGGCGCGCACGCACTATACGCGGAGCTTCCCGTGCATCGTGCGCCACGGCAACGTGTGGGGCTGCCAGTTCCATCCCGAGAAATCCTCCGCGCTGGGTCAGCGCATCCTTAAGAACTTCGTCAGCATCGTCGAGGAGGTTGGCCGATGATCCTGTTTCCCGCAATCGATCTGATCGGCGGCAAGGTTGTGCGCCTGGAGCGCGGCGACCGCAGCCGCTGCAAGGTATATTCCGACGACCCCGTGGCCGTCGCCCGCTCGTTTGCCGAGCAGGGCGCGAACTGGGTGCACGTCGTCGACCTGTCCGCTGCCTTTGGCGAGGACGAGGACACATGCGCTGCCAATTCGGCGGCGATTAAGGCCATCTGCGGCGTCGACGGTCTGTCCGTGGACGTGGGCGGCGGCGTTCGCTCGCTCGCACGCATCGATGAGCTGGCAGGTTATGGTGCTCGCCGCATTGCGCTGGGCACCGTGCTGGTGACCGAGCCGGGGTTTGCCGAGGTGGCAGCCCAAGGCTTTGGCGAGATGCTGGTTGCCGACATTGCCGCACGCGACGGTCAGGTCAAGGTGAACGGCTGGCGTGACGGCGCGGGCGTGGCACTCGACGACGCCGTGGCGCAGCTCACCGAGCTGGGCTTTAAACACCTGGTGTATACCGACATCGCGCGTGATGGCATGCAGACGGGCATCGCTGTGGCGGCGTATCGTCATGTGGCCGAGGTCGCGGGCTTTCCCGTCGTGGCTTCGGGCGGCATCTCGACGCTCGACGACATCCGCGCGCTGGCTGCGGTGGGTGAGGGCGCGATTGAAGGCGCCATTACCGGCCGTGCGCTCTACGAGGGCAACTTTACGCTGGCACAGGCGCTGGCCGCCGCCCGAGGGGAGGAGTAGCCCATGCTTACCAAACGCGTAATTCCCTGCCTGGACGTCAAGGACGGCCGTGTGGTCAAGGGCGTCAACTTTGTGAGCTTGCGCGATGCGGGCGATCCGGTGGAGCTGGCGCGTGCCTACGACCGCGAGGGTGCGGACGAGATCGTCTTCCTGGACATTACCGCCACGAGTTACAACCGTGCGACGACTATCGAGATGGCGGCGCATGCGGCCGAGGAGCTCGCCATCCCCTATACCGTGGGCGGTGGCTTTCACGACCTGGCGGGCATGCGAACCATGGTGGCGGCCGGTGCCGACAAGGTGTCGCTCAACTCGGCGGCCGTGCGCGATCCGTCGTTGATCAGCCAGGCCGCCGCGGCGTTTGGTAGCCAGGCCGTGGTCGTGGCGATTGATGCCAAGCGTGTCGGATTGCCCGGCGCATCCGGTGCCGACAAGTGGGAGGTCTTCACGGCGGGCGGTCGCAGCGCCACGGGTATCGATGCGGTGGCGTGGGCCGAGGAGGCGGCTCGTCGCGGCGCCGGTGAGATCTTGCTCACCAGCATGGATCGCGACGGCACCAAGGCTGGCTTCGACCTGGCGCTCACCCGCGCCGTGGCGCGCGCAGTGCCGATTCCCGTCATCGCGAGCGGCGGCGTGGGCACGCTCGAGCATTTTGCCGAGGGCGTGATCGAGGGCGAAGCCGACGCCGTGCTGGCGGCCAGCGTCTTTCACTTTGGAACCTTCAGCATTCGCCAGGTCAAAGAGTATATGGCCTCTCAAGGTATTCCTGTGAGGCTGGACTTCTAATGCTGCGGCTTGCCCGGGCACCCGACCTTCCGGCTCCAACCCTCCTCGCGTACTTAAGTACGCGTCGTCGGGCTTGTCGCTCGGAATCTCGGGCACCTGGACAACCCTCGCCGACCTGTGGGATTTCGTTTATTACTTGGGAGAAATGATGACTGAGGTGGTAAATGCTACCGAGCTCAAATACGACGCCAAGGGGCTGATTCCTTGTGTGGTTCAGCAATATGACACTGGCGAGGTGCTTATGGTTGCCTGGATGAATGAGGAATCGGTGGGGCTGACGCTCAAGACCGGTACCACGTGGTTTTGGAGCCGCAGTCGCCAGGAGCTCTGGAACAAGGGCGCGACGAGCGGCAATATGCAAGCGGTCAAGGAGCTCTGGGCCGACTGCGATAGCGATACGCTGCTGGTCAAGGTCGACTCGCCGGGCCCGGCCTGCCACACCGGCAACCGTACCTGCTTCTTTAAGAAACTCGCGTAGGACGGGCGCTCGACTAGGCGCTTGGCCAACCAGAAAGGATTGAACCATGGGTGTGCGTACCGCGAATGTTCAGGATGGAAATATCGGTGAGACGCTGACGGGCCTGGCCGAGGTGATCCATGGCCGTCGCGATGCGTCGCCCCAGGAGAGCTATACCGCTCGCCTGCTGACCGATGTCGAGGACGAGCTGCTCAAGAAGCTTGCCGAGGAGGCGAGCGAGGTGATCATGGCCTGCAAGGATAACGATCACGATCACATCCGCTACGAGGCCGGCGATCTGGTCTACCACCTGCTCGTGACGCTCGAGCGCTACGGTATCACCCTCGACGAGCTAGCCGGCGAACTCAACGCCCGCCGCCACTAGGCCAGGGGCGTGGGTTCCCATTCGCCGCTAGCGTGAGGAACGTCGAAGGTTCGGTAGCCACAGTCGTAGGCATGGGCCTGGGCTTCGCGGATGTTCCAGCAGATGTCGCAGGCGCGATGTGCGTCCGAGCCAAAGGTAATGGGCACCTCGGCGTGGGCGAAGCAGTGCAAAAGGCCGGTTGCGGGATAGTAGTCGTCGAGGCCCTTGCGCGGTGCGGCGGTCGAGACCTCAACGCGGCGGCCCGTATCGTGGGCGCACTCTGCCATCTGCTCCCAGAACGGCGCGGGGTCAAAGTTAGGCGCAAGGCCTTCCTTCGAAAAACGCATGACCAGGTCGGGATGGGCCATCACGTCAAAGTTGAGCGAACTTTCGCAGGCACGGCACCAGTCGTCGACGTAGCGCTTCCATACGCCACGTACCCCCAGGTTCTCCCAGACGTGCAGGTTGGTGTCGTCGTCGATCCAACCGCAGAGTGAATCGGGCGTATCGGGGCGAGCGACGTCTTCCGTTCCCGGCGTGCCCGCGGCTCCGGCCATGATGTCGCCGGGGTCGCCGATCCAATGTACGCTGCCCAGGCGCACCACGGCGCCATCGGACCAGCGCTCAACCAAGGGCTCGCAGCCTTCGTACCAATCGCATTCAAAACCGTAGATAAAGGTGAGCTCCGGCGCGATCTGCGCGGCGAGCTTGCGGGCGTCCTCAAATGCCAGGCGATGTGCCGGCAGGTTGCCCTCGACGACCTGCACCTCGCAGTTGGCGTCCATGCTGGCAGGCAGGGTGAGGTGGTCGGTCGAGACCATGACCTGACATCCGGCGGCGGTAGCGGCGCGGACGTTTTCCTCAAACGAGGCATGTCCGTCCGAAAACGAGGTGTGGGTATGGCAATCGACCAGCGGACATGCGGACATGGCGGCTCCTTTGCAGTTGGCGAATCCGCTCCATTGTAACGGCGCGGCTCCCAACGCACCGGGCACGCCGGGGGCCGAAATCGACTGGAAAGGCTAGGCAGCGCATGAGGTCCGTCGCGCGACATCGGCCCCGCTCCAAAACATGTACGTCAGCCTCCAAAACCGACAAAAAATGACATGTTTGGAGGCTGACGTACACATTTGAGATGAAGGCGAGGGACGCACCGGCGCACATCAACCCGACGGCTACCTGCTCCGCTTCGCCGCTCGTTTGGACTGTACGGTCACCATCGCGTGGCGTATGGCGGTGATGGGTCGATAGAAGATCATGCGCGGTCCCGACCAGCGCATGACCTCGCGGATCTTCTCGCGCATGGCAGGCCGGTAACAATGCGAAGGACAGGCCGAGCAAAACGTCTTGGTGCCCATATGCGGGCAGCGTTCAATGCGTGCGACAGCGTATTCTCGCAGCTCAGCGCATTCGGGGCAGAGGGTGATGGCCCGAAATCCAAGCTTCACGCGCGCGGGCGCATCGCCGCTGGCAGTCTGCTCGCCCACACGCCCGCGGCCATGATGCCCGCGACACCACAGCGCGATCATCTGCGACACCATCTGGGCCTCGCGCGCACGCTTGCCCGCCAGCTCCGGCGTGTCGGCCGGGCGCGCCATTAGCTGAGCCTCCCGTGTTCGACCGAAAGCGAGCGATCGGCAAACGCGCAGGTGCTGGCACGGTGGCTCACCAGCACGATGGTCTTGCCGCGGCGCTTGAGCTCGTCGACTGCCTGCATCACGGCTGCCTCGTTGAGGGCATCGAGCGCGCTCGTGGGTTCGTCGAGCAAAATGAAGGGCGCGTCGTTGAGGAAGATGCGCGCGAGGCCGATGCGCTGACGCTCGCCGCCCGAGAGCGAGTCGCCCAGCTCGGCGACGGGGGTGTCGAGGCCCTGCGGCAGGCGGTCGATGAGCGCGGTGAGCGAGGCGGACTGGCAGGCGTCGAGCAGCTCGGCATCGGTGGCGTCGGCACGCGCGACGAGCAGGTTCTCGCGCACGGTGCCACAGAACAGGTGCGTGTCCTGGGTCATATAGGCCTCGTGGCTGCGCAAGCTCGCCGTGTTGATACGACGGGCATCGACGCAGCTTACCGTGATGGCACCGGCGGTGGGGTCCCAAAAGCGCATGAGCAGCTTGAGCAGCGTCGATTTGCCCGAACCCGAGCGCCCCATGATGCAGGTCATGGTGCCGGGCGCAAAGGTGCAGGTCACGTCGTCGAGGATGAGGCTTGCGGCCGTCTCGCCCGCCGCCTGTCCCGCATCGTCGGCACCCGCGCCACCCACATAGCTAAAGCTCACATGTTCGGCAGCGGCACCGGCGAACTCCACGTTCTGGCCGTCCGTGACCTCGGCACACTGGGGCTGCTCGTCGAGCAGATCGAGCACGCGCGTGCCCGAGGCGAGCGTTTCCTGCAGCGAGGCACCCAGACGACTCACGGCCATTACCGAGCCAAAGGACGAAACAAAGGTGAAAACGGCGACAAATGCCGCGGCGAAATCAATCGTCCCCGCAGCCACCAGCTGCAGCGCACGTCCGAGCATCACCAGGTTGGCAACGAGGATGAGCGCGTCGGCCGCCGCCTCGCTGGCTGCCTGGCGGCGCTTGAGGCGTGCATCCACGGCGCCGACTTGCTCGGTCAGCTCGCTCAGAGCGCGGCTGCGATCGGCGCCGCCGGCAAACTGGATGGTCTCGGACGCGCCGCGCAGGCTGTCGAGCACAAAGGCGCCCAGCTTGCCTGCTCCCTCGCGGCTCTGGCGACCGGTGGTGCCGCATGCCTTGGCCGAGACCAGGGGCAGCAGCACGCCCAGGACCGCGTAGGCCACAAGCGCGATGCCGGCGAGCTCAGGGCTTACGGCCAGCAAGAAGCTCTCAAAGACAGCGGTGCAGACCAAGGCGATGACAATGGGCGAGATGGTGTGTGCATAGAAGACCTCGAGCAGCTCGATATCCGAGGTGACGAGGCTCACGAGCTCACCCTTGCCGCGGCCCTCGAGCTTGGCGGGTGCCAGCTGGCGCAGGGCTCCAAACACCAGGTCGCGGATGTGCGCGAGCAGGCGGAAGGCGATGTAATGGTTGCAGAGCTGCTCGCCATAGTGGAGCGGTCCGCGTGCGATACCGCAGACGGCGCAGGCCGCGCATGCGCCAACAAGACCCAACCCCAGGGCGTTGTGACCCAAGGCGGCCATAAGTCCAAAGGCACCAAACGCCGGGACAAATGCGGCGGTAAGCATGCCGATGCTGCCCAGGGCGACGGCCAGCACGAGCCATCCGACCAGCGGGCGCACGAGTCCCATCATGCGCCACATGATGGACGGAGCCGAGCGGCGAGCGTGGCCGGAGCCCGGTGCTGCGGCGGCATCAGCCACGCCGGCGTTGTCGCGGCTGCCAGCGCAAACGCCATCGCCCTCGGCAGCCTCTGCCGCGGCAACATCCTCAGTGCCGTCCTCGGCATACGCATACGCCGAGAGCTGCTCCTGACTATTCCACATGCGCGCATAGACGCCCGCGTCCGCCAGAAGCTCGTCGTGAGTCCCGCGCTCGGCAATGCGACCGCGCTCCAGCACCAGAATCTGGTCGGCGTCGACAATCGTCGACAGGCGATGCGCCACCACGATCACGGTGTGATCGCCGGCGAGCGACGCGATGACCTCGCCAATCGCCGCCTCGCTTGCGGCATCGACGTTGCTCGTAGCCTCGTCAAACACATAGATCGGCGAGTCGTGCAGCAGGGCGCGGGCCATGCACACGCGTTGGCGCTGGCCGCCCGAAAGGTTGGTGCCGCCCTCGTTAATCACCATGTCGAGCCCGCCGTTGGCCTGCACAAAGGCCGCCACGCGCGTGCGGTCGAGCGCGCGCAAAAGCTCGGTATCGGTGGCATTGGGCTGGGCGAGCAGCAGGTTGTCGCGCAAGGTGCCGGCAAACAGGTAGCCGTTGGTGGGCACCAGGGTGACGGCGCGCATGAGTGAGGCGGCCGTGACATCGCGCAGCTCGACGCCGCCGATGCGCACGCTGCCACGGTAGGCACCCTTGCGGCCCGCGATAATCCCTGCGAGCGTGGACTTGCCGCCGCCGCTTTCGCCCACGAGTGCCACGAGCGAGCCGTGCGCAATGGTCGCGCTGGCGCTGTCCAGCACCGTGCGGTCACCGTATGCGTAGCTCACGCCCGCGAGCTCGATATCGCCGCGACCGTCAAGCTCAACATCGCCGCGCTCGGGCTCGGGCGTATCCAGGATGCCAAACATGCGTCGTGAGGCCGCCATGCCGTTCATGGCCGTGTGAAACAGCGAACCCAAGCGGCGCATGGGCAAAAAGAACTCCTGCGACAGAAAGACGATGAGGAAGGCCGCCTCAAAGCCAATCTTGCCCGTGGCGAGCTGCAGCACGGCTACGATAATGCCGAGCGCGGCGCCCATATAGACGACCAGGTCCATAACGCAAATGGAGCGCAGCTGCATCACCAGCAGGCGCATGGTCGCTGTGCGGAAACGCTCGGACTCGGCGTTGATGCGCTCGTGCCAGCTGCGATCGGCCTGGTAGACCTTAAGGGTGGTGAGACCCTGCACGGCCTCCAGGAACATGCCGCCCAGATCGACATAGCTGCCCCAGTACTCGGCACCGATCTTTTTGGCGTTGCGCATGACCATCATGATGGAGATGGGGATGACCGGAACGCAGGCGAGCAGCAGCGCGGCGGGAAGACCCGCTTGGCCTGCGAGCAGCACGAACAGCGTGATGGGTGCCAAGGCAGAAAAAAAGAGCTGCGGCAGGTAGCCGCCAAAGTACACCTGGAGTTGCGTGGCGCCCTCGACGCTGGTCTGTACGGCCTCGGCGGTGGGGACGGTCTCGGTGTAGGACGGGCCCAGCGCGGTGAGCTTGTCGTAGACGAGCGAACGCACGCGGCGAACGGCCTCGAAGGCGGCCTTGTCGCCGGAGCGCTGCGCCAGATAGATGGCAGCGGTACGCACGATGATGGCGGCGGCGAGCGGCAAGGCCGTCTGTGCGAGGGCGTCGACGGCGAGCGCGGCGGAAAGACCGTCCGTGACGATGCCGCCCAAGATGCGCGCAAGCACCCACATCACCGTGATGTTTGCCATGAGCGCGATCCACTTAAACAGGACGCTTGCCATAATGTAGGGCGTTGCCTGCGGAACCAGGGAGAAGAGCCGCTTCTCGAACATGAAACCTCCTATGCCGTAACGGTGCCGGGCGGGGTCCTCGGCAGCCGCTTAGTTAGCCAAATGCAACTAGAGTAACATCGTGCAGCGGGTAAGTATGCCGAGGGTTATTTTTTGGCCGATGAACTGCGTAGAAAGTTCAAAATTGTTGAGTGCGGCGAACTTTGTGGTGGACGGAGTGCAGGCGCAATTCTGATCGCGTACGGCCCCGCTCCAAAACATGTACGTCAGCCTCCAAAACCGACAAAAAATGACATGTTTGGAGGCTGATGTACATGTTTAGATAGGGGCGAGGGCGGCGATGGACGAAAGTCATGCCTGTGCCACGTCCGATGTGCTAGCGTTTGGGTGAACAAAACGAGCCCGCGCTGAAAGGATCCGGACCGTATGCCATGCGATAGCAAATCTCCGCTGTCCCGCGAGACCGATGCGCCCGAAACCATCGTCAAGCTGGAGTGCGACATCGACGATGCGTCGCCCGAGGTACTCGCCTATGCCGCCGACCGCTTGCGCGAGGCGGGTGCCCGCGAAGTGCACTGGCTGCCCCTCTACTGCAAAAAAGGTCGTCCCGGCTGGCAGCTGCAGGTAATCTGCGCCCGCGAGGACATTGACCGTCTGCAGATGATCATCTTTTTGGAAACCACGACCAACGGCATTCGTCGCCAGGTGATGGAACGCGTCTGTCTGCCGCGTCGTTTTGAGCAGGTGGCGACGCCTTGGGGCGAGGTGGCCGTCAAAGTAGCCACCCTGCCCGACGGCAGTGAGCGTGCGGCGCCCGAGTACGAGGACTGCTCCCGCCTCGCTCGCGAGCACAACGTGCCGCTCCAACGCGTGATGCAGGCGGCCCAGAGCGCGGCGCTGCGATTTGAATAGCGCGGCCGGCGACATTCCGCGCCCAGTCATATCAACCCCACCCGAAAGGACCACCATGAAATACCTCATCGCTTCCGACATTCACGGCTCGGCATATTGGACCGAACGCCTGGTCGCCGCCATCGAGTCCGAGCACCCCGACCGCATCGTGCTGCTGGGCGACCTGCTCTACCACGGCCCGCGCAACAACCTGCCGCGCGACTACGCCCCCAAGCGTGTGATTCCGCTGCTCAACGCCCTGGCCGACCGCATCATCGCGGTGCGCGGCAACTGTGACGCCGAGGTCGACCAGATGGTGCTCGACTTCCCCGTTATGGCGGACTACGCCACGCTGTTCGACGAGACCGGCCGCGAGCTGTTCCTGACGCATGGCCACGTCTTTGGCGCCGGCATGCACAACAGCGTCGACCACACGCCCGCGCTGCCCGAGGGCTCCGCGCTCGTCTACGGCCATACGCACATCAAGATCAACGAGGAGAGCGCCGCGCACCCGGGCCTGTGGCTTTTCAACCCCGGCAGCGTGAGCATTCCCAAGGACGGTACGCACAGCTACGGCATCTACGAGGGCGGCACGTTCCGCCACGTGGTCATGGAGGAGGAGTAGCCATGGCGCAGCACATGGCTCAGCAAAATGCCGAGGGCTCGCGCGATCTGTCCACGCTGGTAGACGCGTCGACCGAGCTGCAGCATCTGGTGCAGACTATCTGGCGTCTGCGTCAGCCCGATGGCTGCCCGTGGGACCGTGAGCAGACGCACCGCAGCATTGGCAAGAACATGATCGAGGAGGCCTACGAGGCGCTCGACTGCATCGAGGCGGACGACGCGGTTCACCTACGCGAGGAGCTGGGCGACGTGCTCATGCAGGTAGTGCTGCATGCGCAGATTGCGGCCGACGCCGGCGAGTTTACACTGGCCGACGTGGCGCGCGATATCGACGCCAAGCTCATTCGTCGCCACCCGCACGTGTTTGGCGATGCGGATGCCGACAGCTCCGAAGAGGTGCTCAAGATTTGGGACGAGGTCAAGCTTGCCGAGAAGGCCGCCAAGGACAAGGCCGTGGCGGCGGGTGAGGCCACGCCCGAGGGCCTGCTCGACGGCGTGCCCACGCATCTGCCGGCGCTGATGCAGGCTCAGAAGGTCTCGCGCAAGGCAGCTGCCGTGGGCTTTGAGTGGGAGACGGTCCAGGATGTGTGGGACGAGGTCGCCGAGGAGCGTGCCGAGTTTGAGGCCGAGGCCCCTGGCTCGCCCGAGCGCGAGATGGAGTTTGGCGACCTGCTCTTTGCCTTGGTCAACGTCGCGCGCAAGGAGGGCATTGACGCCGAGAGCGCCCTTCGTGCCAGCACGGCAAAGTTCCGCCGCCGCTGGGCCGCGATGGAGCAGATGGCGGCCGATGCCCACGTGGATCTTGCCGAGCTTTCGACCCACGGCCTCAACGACCTGTGGGATGCCGCAAAGGCGGAGGAGTAAGACTGCGGGAACGACGGGCTGACATGCCTCATCGTTCCCGCTAAATTTTTCGAAAATCAAGTGTATCCCTCGGCTAACTTAGGGCATAATGCAAAAAGTGCGACATGGCTAACTTACGGAGGCGCACCAATGGTGCGCAGTCGGCCAGTCGCTTGCATCCACTACGTTTCCAAGTGAGAGGGAGACAACATGAGTGATATTTTGGACGTCTACGGTCGCGAAGTGCTCGACAGCCGCGGCAACCCCACCGTCGAGGTCGAGGTCGTGCTCGAGGACGGCAGCTTCGGCCGCGCGATGGTGCCTTCGGGCGCTTCGACCGGCGCCTTTGAGGCATGCGAGCTGCGCGATGGCGACAAGGGCCGCTATCTGGGCAAGGGCGTCTCGCAGGCCGTCGAGCACGTCAACAACGAGTGTGCCGACGCCGTCGTGGGCCTCGATGCCTTCGATCAGCGCGCCGTCGATGCTGCGCTGATCGCCGCGGACGGTACCCCCAACAAGACCAAGCTCGGCGCCAACGCCATCCTGGGCGTGTCGCTGGCCGTCGCCCGCGCCGCGGCCGAGTCGGCGGGCCTGTCGCTGTACCAGTACCTGGGCGGCGTCAACGCCCACCTGCTGCCCACGCCCATGATGAACATCCTCAACGGCGGCGTGCATGCCGACAACAACGTGGACTTCCAGGAGTTCATGATCATGCCGGTGGGCGCCCCGAGCTTTGCCGAGGGCCTGCGCTGGTGCGCCGAGGTCTACCACACCCTCAAGGGCGTGCTGCACGAGGCCGGCCTGGGCGGCGGCGTGGGCGACGAGGGCGGCTTCGCACCCAACCTCAAGACCAATGCCGAGCCGTTCGAGTACATTACCAAGGCCGTGGAGAAGGCCGGCTTTAAGCCCGGCGTCGACTTCATGTATGCCATGGACCCGGCCTCGACCGAGTTCTACAACGCCGAGACCGGCATGTACGAGCTCAAGGGCGAGGGCGTTGAGTACACGAGCGCCCAGATGGTCGATTATTGGGAGAAGCTCGTCGACACCTATCCCATCATCTCCATCGAGGACGGCATGGCCGAGGAGGACTGGGACGGCTGGGTCGAGCTTACCCGCCGCATTGGCAACAAGGTGCAGCTGGTGGGCGACGACCTGTTCGTCACCAACACCGGGCGTCTCAAGAAGGGCATCGAGCTGGGTGCCGCCAATGCGATCCTGGTTAAGGTCAACCAGATCGGCACGCTCACCGAGTCGCTCGAGGCCATCGAGACCGCCAAGGAGGCCGGCTACGCCTGCATCGTGAGCCACCGCTCCGGCGAGACCGAGGACTCCACCATCGCCGACCTGGTCGTGGGCGTCAACGCCGGCCAGATCAAGTCGGGCGCCCCGTGCCGCAGCGACCGCATTGCCAAGTACAACCAGCTCATCCGTATCGAGGACGAGCTCGAGGGCAGTGCGCGCTACGCCGGCAAGGCCGCGTTCTACAACATCCGCTAAGACAAGTGGTGTTGCGGGGGCGGGGTTGACTCGGCTCCGCCCACTTCTGATGGCCGCCATTGGGCGCTGGACCGTGTGGCTCAGCGCCTTTTTTATGTCGAGCAAAGGCTGCCGAAGGCGTTGCGCGCGCTCGTGCTATAACTAGAATACTTAGCGCAAACAAACCTCAACCGCACAAGGCGCACATGGATCAGATTTACGACAACAGGTACTATTCCGCCGGTTCGCGTGAGCCGTCGTCCCGTCGCGCACGTATGGTGCAGCTCGGCGGGTCCGCTTACGCCAGCGCCGATCGCTCGGCGCGGCGCCCGACGAGTGCCTCGCGCCCCAGTGCTCAAATGAATACCTCGGCAGACAGCCCGGTGCGTCCGTCGCGCTCGGCGCACGCATCGCGTCCCTCGACTCAGGCACACGACAGGTCGAGCAGGGCCTCGAGCCGTCTTTCGGGCTCGGACTTTATGCACTACGCCAACGACAACGCGGTGGTCAAGGCGATTTACGACTTTACCCACGGACCACAGCGTGTTCTGTTCATCGGTATCGTCGTGGCGTTGGCGCTCGTGAGCCTGTATTTCCCCGTGCGCGACCTGTACGTGGCCAAGCGTTCGAGCGACATCTTGGCCAAGCAGGTCGAGATTCGCGAGCAATACAATGACGAGCTGCAAAAAAGCGTCGACAAACTGCTCTCGGAGGAGGGCATTAAGGATGCGGCGACCGAGGACCTGGGCCTGGTGATGCCCGGCGAGACCAAGATCGACGTGCTGGGCCTGGACGACGATTCGGACTCGTCGTCGAGTAAGAAGTCGTCGAACGCCAAGAAGGCCAGCGAAGTGGCCAAGGAGATCGAGGAAGTCGGCAAGGACGCGCCGTGGTACATTCAGGCGCTCGATATGCTGTTTGGTTTTAACGGCGTCGAGGGTCAGACGGTCGCGTCCAGCGGCGAATAGGCGAGTAGCGCCCGGAGGGGGGCCCGCAATGGCAGATTGCAAACGATATAAGGTGGCGGCGATCGACCTGGGAACGGTGTCATCGCGACTGGTGTTGGCGCAGGTCGAGGCCGGGGCGATCGTGGATTCGTCCAAGCATACCGAGATTACCGACCTGGGCGAGGGTGTGGACGCGACGGGTCGCTTTTGCGAGGCGGCGGTCGAGCGCGTGCTCGCTGCATGCCGCATGTTTGTGGACGAGGCGCGTGCCTTTGGGGCCGCGTGCATTTGCACCACATGCACGAGCGCCGCGCGCGACGCATCCAATGCCGCACTGCTGCTGGACGGTCTGCGTGAGCTGGGGCTCGAACCGCAGGTGATTCCGGGCGAGGTCGAGGCGCACCTGACGTTTTTTGGCGTGGCGCACGACTTTGCCGGCGAGCGCATCATTGTTGCCGATTCGGGCGGCGGATCCACGGAGCTCGCGACGGGCGTCTATGCGCCGGAGCGTGGGGTCTTTGCGCTGGAGGGCACGCGTTCGCTGGACATCGGTTGTCGCCGTGTGACGGAGCGATTTTTCTTGGCACTGCCGCCCGCACGCGGCGAGCTTACTGCCGCTGCCGCGTGGGCGGGCGAGCAGTTCGCTGCCTATTTTGAGGGCCTGCCGAGCAATTTTGAGCGCGCCGAACGCTTGGTCGCAGTGGGTGGCACCGTCACCACACTCGTGGCGCTCGTTCATGAGCTGGAACCGTACGATTCGAGCTTTGTGCACCTGCGCGAGCTTTCGCTGGATCAGGTTTCGGCCGCTATCGAGCGCATGTCTGCGTTGGATGCGGACGGCATCGCCGCTCTACCGGGTGTACAGCCCAAACGCGCGGGCGTGATCTTGGCTGGTGCCGTGGTAATCCGCGAGCTTATGCGAGCCGGCGGCTACAAGACGCTCACTGTAAGCGAGAACAGCTTACTCGCCGGCATGGCCGCCACCATCAACGAGGCTCTCGACGGTGCGACCCCCACCATCTCCTGGACCCCAGAGCTCAGCACCCTCTAAATAAGTTGCGGTGAAATAGTTCCTAAATAAGCTGGTAAACGGTATAAACAGGATCTATTCCACCGCAACTTCTAAGGGACCGAAGCTGTCTTTTTGGCCCGTCCTAAATTAGTTGGCTTTCTGAAGCGCGGGGCGGTGGGACGTCTGCGTATTTGCTGCGCAAATCCGCACCGGCTTCGGACGCCTGCTGGCGCCCTCGCCGGCTCGCTGCGGACGCTGCGCGTCCGCTTGACGCTCGCCCCCCCCTCGCGGGTTCGAGTCCCACCGGCATCTAAAAGAAGTAAGCCCGCATCCCTTGGGGACACGGGCTCGAAAGCTCCATATGGTAGGGGCGGTGGGACTCGAACCCACAATCCTTGCGGCGAGAGATTTTAAGTCTCCTGCGTATGCCAATTCCGCCACGCCCCCGTGAGACTAGAAGTCTAGCACAAGCCGTCCGTTACGCGTTGACGGCCATCGAGTGTTGCCCCGACTTCTCCAGGAACTCCTGGAACTTGGCTTCGTCGCCCTTGTTCTTGTACTGCAGAGCCAACAGATACTCCAAGCGGCAGCTCTTGACCTTGTCGTCACCGGCCTCCTTGAGCATGCGCTCCAGCTCGGGAATGTCGTTGTGGCGCTTGAGGATCATCGTGTCGTACATCAGTTGGCATTCGTGTGCGACTGCCTCGGCCTGGCCGCCCTCAAAGCCTTTGATCTCGTGCAGCAGCTCCTTGGACTTTTTGCGGTCCTCCTGGCCAACGTAGTAGTTAAAGGCCTTAATCACCAGGTCGACGCGCTGCATCTTGGGCAGATTGAGTCCCAGCAGCAAATCGAACATCTCGTCGGCGCGCTTGTGGTCCTCGCGCAGCAGATAGGAGTTCAGGCGCAGGTAGTCGCGGTTATAGCGCGGGTACAGCATGCTGGTGAGTTTGCCATCGAGCAAACGATCGAACTCGTCCCACTGCTTGGCGGCCATCAACTGCTGCAGACGCTTGAACGTGGTGCGTTTTTTGACGCTAAAGAACACCGACACGGCGATGCAGATGATAACGACGGCGGTCCAGAGGGTGCGGGAATCGGGCATTTCAGAGTCCTTAGTCGCTCTTAAAGCGAGCGGTATGACAACACGTACTAGATGTATTATACGCAGCGTGCAAGCAAACTGGCATAAAAGGGTTGATTTCCGATCTCAGCCGAACACATTGAGCAAATAGGCCATTCCCGCAGCTAGCCGAACGCCCCCGCGGCCCC
>NZ_SPFO01000023.1 GCF_005845035.1 Collinsella aerofaciens
ATCCGGCCCTCAGGGTATCGGGTTCCCACATTCATCCGCACATGTGCGGATGAATGTGGGAGGTGTTCGGATAAAGTCGATAATCAAGGCCCAATGACTAGTCGATTAGGAGTATCATCGTCTGCGCAAATAAGCACGAAAGAGCATGTTAGAGATTGAGAGCGCATGGCTGACACCGTATCTAAGCACATTGACATGACCACCGGATCGCTGTGGCGCAATATCCCCCTGTTCGCCTTCCCCGTGGCCGCCACGAGCATCTTGGAGCAGCTGTCGAACCTCATCGCCACGGTCATCATCGGTAACTTCTCGGGCGACCAGGGAACCCTCGCCATGGCGGCGGTCGGCTCCAATGTTCCGCTTACCAGCCTTATGCTCAACCTGTTTATTGGCATGTCGCTTGGCTCCAACGTGGTCATCGCCAACGCTATCGGCCGCAACGACCAAAACATGGTCAAACGCGCCGTCCATACCTCGATTTTAATGGCGCTCGTGGGTTTTGTCGTCATTGCCCTGGGCGAGATCTTTGCCGAGCCCATGCTCGCCGCACTCAACGTTCCCGCCGAAACCATGCCGCTCGCTTCGCTCTACCTTCGCGTCTTTTTGCTCAGCATGCCCTCGATCTTGCTTTACAACTTTGAGGCCGCGATCTTCCGCTCCGTCGGCATCACCCGCATGCCGCTGCAGGCGCTTGCCGTGTCCACCGTCCTCAACATTGGCCTGGACCTCATCTTTGTCCCCGTACTCCACTGGGGCGTCGCGGGCGTCGCCATCGCCACCGCCATCGCCTACACCGTCAGCGCCGCTACGCTCTTTATCCGCCTGCTCAAGACCGACTCCGTCGTCCACGTCACCCCACGCGACCTGGCTATCGACCCCGTCGCCCTCAAGCGCATCGTCAAGATCGGACTGCCCGCCGGCATCCAAAGCGCCGTCTTTGCCGTCGCCAATATCATCATCCAGTCCGCCATCAACAGCCTGGGCACCGAGGTCATGGCCGCCTCGAGCGCTGCCATGAGCCTGGAGTACGTGTGCTACAACCTGCTCAACAGCTTTAGCCAGGCTTGCACCACCTTTGTGGGACAAAACCACGGTGCCCGCCAGATCGACCGCTGCACCAAAACGCTCAAGGTCTGCCTGGTCGAAGGCGGTATCGTCGCGCTCACCACGATTATCGTTATTGTCGGCCTGGGGCGCGAGATCTTGTCGCTGTTCAACAGCGATCCCAACATCGTCTCGATCGGCTATATCCGCGTGTGCTCGATCTTCCCGGCGTACGCCTTTAGCATGTTCTACGAAAACATGTCCGGCTACCTGCGCGGCTTTGGTATCTCGCTCACGCCCGCCCTCATCACCATGATCTGCGTCTGCGGCATCCGCTTCTATTGGGTGTTCTGCGTGTTCCCGCATTTCCGCACCTTTGCGAACATTATGATGGTCTACCCCATCAGCCTGGGCACCACGGCGTTCTTTATGGTCGTGGCGGTGCTACTTTGCCACCCGGCACGCACCTATCGCGCCACCCAAGCCAGAGCGACAGCCCGCTAAACACCGCACTCAACGTCACGCCAGTCATTAATTGACAATATGCGAGCTCATATAGTCGATAAAGTGCCTCGTGGCGATGGGCATGGTGTCCCAGCTGCGCCAGGCGGCCACCACGTCGCGCGAAGGGGCATGCACGATGGGCCGCACACGAATATCGGCTCGCATGCCCTCCACAGTACGACGGTAGAGCATGCTCACGCCTAGGCCCTCCTCCACCATCGCCATAATGGTGTAGTCGTCGGTCACTTCACTCGTCACGCGCGGCGACAGGCCATGCGCCGCGAATGCATCGAGCACCAGGCTCTGCTCGCCCTCATCCAGCAGCACAAACGGCTCGGACGCCAAATCGGCGAGCGTCACCTTTTCCTTTGCCGTCAGCGGATGCCCGACAGGCAACAGCGCCACCAACTCGTCGTGATAGACCACGCGCTTCTCGAGCCCTGCGGTAAAACCGCGTGCCGTAAAGCAAAAATCAACCACGCCATCGTGCACCCACTGGGCGTTGCGTGTGTAATCACCCTGCTTGAGGGTAAAGCGTACGCCCGGGTGCAGCGCCCCAAAGTCGCGGATCACACGCGGCAACACGGTTCGACTCACGTTGGTAAACGTCGCGATGCGAATATCGGTCGACGAAAGGCCCAGCAGCTCCCGGCGCTTGGCCTCGAGCTCGGCCTCGGCAGTCACGATCTGGCGCAGGTACGGCAAATATTGTTTACCGTCGCGCGTAAGCGAAACGCCCTGCTTACCGCGCTCGATAAGCGTGGTGCCCAGCTCGCGCTCGAGCGCTTTGACGGCCTGGCTCACCGCACTTTGCGTATAGCCCAACTCGTCGGCCGCGCCCTTAAGACTGCCGCGATCGACCACCATACAAACAATCTGATACCGCGATGCCATCGTGCCTCCACATCAATGCAGCCGTAAAACGTTTTGCCAGGGCTTTTCCTACCGACATTAGCGTTTCTTAATCATACTGAAGATACATTCGCTTTACTACATCTACATCTGGGAGCAGAATCCTTTTTACGAAACCGTTCTGTAACAACAAGGAGTCCCATGGACCGCAAAAAAGCAATCGCGCTCTCATTTTCCGTTCCCGTCGCATGGGGCTTTTCGTACCCCCTCATGAAGATCGGCATGGACAGCATGAACGCCACGAGCATCGTTGCGCTGCGCTGCATCATCGCCTTCGCGGCCTGCCTGCTGCTCTTCCACAAGCGCGCGTTCCGTATCAACCGCGACCTTATGGTCCGTGCCGCCATCATCGGCGCCATCATGGCAACCGAGCTCACCTGTATGTGCCTGGGCTCCAGCCTCACCTCTGCCTCCACTGCCGGCTTTTTGCAGAGCCTGACGGTCGTGATCGTGCCGTTTGCCAACGCCGCCCTGCTGCGCCGCGCCCCCGAGCGCAAAGTGCTCGTCGGCACCGCCATCGTCACCTGCGGTATGTTGCTGCTCTCGGGCGCCGACTTCACCAGCCTGAACCCGGGCGCGCTCATCATGCTGCTCTCCGCTTTTGTCTATGCCGGCCATATCATTGTGGCGAAGCGCTTTGTCGAAGAAGTCGATCCGCTGTCCCTGGGCGTTTGGCAGCTGGGCTTTGGCGGCCTGTTCTCGGGCATTGCCGCATGCGTCTTTGGCGGTTTCGCACTTCCCAGTACGCCCAGCGAGATCGTGGTTGTTGTCGCGCTCGCACTCATTTGCTCTGCCTACGGCTTTATCACCCAGACGCTCGTGCAGCCCCACGTGCCCGCCGAGACCACCGGCTTCGCCTTCTCGCTCGAGCCGGTCTGCTCCGCTGTCTTCTCGTTCTTCTTGGTCGGCGAGGTCCTGAGCCCCATCGCCTTCCTGGGTGCAGCTCTCATCCTCACCGGCGTCATGGCGGCAACCGTCGAGTTTCCGCGACTTCATGCGCATGCTCACGACCACGCCCACATGACAGGAACGCCCGAGCGAGCCTTGTAAGCGCCTCACCTTTTGTGGCCCCAACACAAAGGTCTCCGGACGCCTTTACAATAGATGCCAACAGAGCATCTGCCATAAAGGAGCCCCATGGACACCGCAACTCGCGACCGCAACATAGCAACTTGGTTGGGCGATGCGCCGCAGCCGGTACGTGACACTACGAACCAGCTGCTCGAGCGCATCGCCCTTTTGCGTGCCGAGCAGACCATCTACCCGGCACAAGACGACATCCTCAATGCCCTCGCCTATACGCCGGCCGACCAGGTCAAGGTTGTCATCCTGGGTCAAGACCCCTATCACGGGCCCAACCAGGCCATGGGGCTGTCGTTCTCGGTCCCTGCGACGCAAACCAAGTTGCCGCCGAGCCTGCGCAACATCTATAAGGAGCTCAAAGCCGATCTGGGTTGCCCCATTCCCGCCACGGGAGACCTAACCCCATGGGCACAACAGGGCGTCCTGCTCCTCAACACCACGCTCACCGTGCGCGAGCATGCCGCGAACTCGCACGCCAAGCTGGGCTGGAGCACGCTCACCGACTACGTTATCGAACGCTGCTGCCAGCTGCCCCAGCCGATAGTCTTTTTGGCATGGGGCCGCTTTGCCCAGCAGATGGTCGAAGGCAAGCTCGCCGCGACCGGCGCGGGCAAGGCGACCGGCAAGTTCTGCCTGGCCTCCACGCACCCCTCACCGCTTTCGGCTAACCGTGCCACGGCAGAACTCCCCACCTTTATGGGGTCGCGCCCCTTCTCGGCAGCCAATCGGCTACTCGAACAGCACGGCTCGACCCCCGTCAACTGGACTTGCCTCGGCTAAAAATCGATACATCAAAAACGCGCCCGACGGCAATCTTGCCATCGGGCGCGTTTTGTTACTCGGGCCAGATAAACTGGGTGCGGCCGGCCTCGCCACCATCGATCAGCAGACTCTGTCCGGTCATAAACCGGTTGGTCACGCCCACAAAGTAGATCCACTCGGCGATTTCTTGGGCGGTGGCCCAGCGTTTAAGCGGCGTGAGCTCCATAATCTGGTTCCACAGGTGTTCGTCTTCCATCACGCAACGGTTGAGCGGCGTGATAACGCCACCCGGGTCCACACTGTTGGCGATGGCCTGCGGTGCCAGGCGGTTTGCAAGGTTCTTGGTGTAGGCGATAACGCCGCCCTTGCTGGCAGCATAGGCGGGAAACTCCGATCCCGTATGTCCGCTCGCCGACCCCACATTGACCACGGATTCGATAGCCGGCGCCGGCTTGGCGGCAAGCCCCTCCCCCACAAAGGCGTAGCGCTCGGTCACGTTGATGGTGCCACACAGGTTGGCGGCGATGTCGTCAGCCGAATCCTGCACACCGGCAACGTTCACGATTACCTGGGGTTCAAGGTCGTCCGGAAACGCGTCCGGCTTGCGGACATCAACGATCAGATGGCGGTAGCGCTCGCGTTCGATCGCCGCCGGCAGCAGATCAAAGCCCACGACCTCGTGGCCCTCGTCCAAAAAGCGCTGCACGCACGCGGCCCCGATACCACCCGAAGCGCCCGTGATCAAAACCCGCATACTTGCTCCTTAGGCGGTTGCGTGGCGCTCGAGGTACTCGGCGCCCACGTTCTCGCGCTCCCAGCCGCGCACGACCTTGTAGCCCACGGGGCTCAGGAAAACCTCGCACAGCAGCTCGGCAACAGCGCCGGTCAGCGAGCACATGAGGACCTGCACCCAGGTCCAACCAAAGAACGTGTGGCTCACCACAATGGCAAAGACCAGGTTGTCGATAAACTGGCCAACACCCGTGGACACATAGGAACGGAAGGCAAAGCTCGCAAAGTTATTCTTTTTGAGCATACGGCCGAGCGACTGGTTGAGCGTGGAGTTAACCACGGCAGAAACGAGCATTGCCAGCGAAGAGCCCAGCACCACGTACCAGGTGCCGCCGATGGTGGCGTTAAGGGCGGTGTTGACCTCGATCATACCCGTGTCGTAGTAAGCGCCCCACATGCCGGGCGTGAGCGAGCATGCCCAAAAGCACAGGCTCACGGCAAGGTTGACCAGCAGCGCGAGGATAGAAATTTTGATGGATGCCTTGGCGCCAAAGCGCTTGCAGATCATGTCCTGGCACAAAAACGAGACCCAGCTCACCACAAAGCCGCAATCGAGTGCCAGATACGGCAGGCTGATAAGCTCTTTGTTGGCCAGCAGGTTCATCATGATGACGCTCACGAAAAACAGCGAAACCGTTGCCGCGGGAATGCTCCGCAACAGGACCTTGTAGTCCTCCATGACCTTCTTGATCATTATGTACTCCTTTGGTTTTAGGTTTAACGAGCAGGATATCGGACCCGAACTGCTCGGACGCCCCGGTCTTGAGACGACGGTGGGTATGATAGCCGCTCACACGGCATCAGGCAAGCAAACGGCGCGGCAGCCCCGCAGGGCCACCGCGCCGATGCGTTAAAAGGCTACGTTGCCAAACTCCGACAGGATAAGGTCGGGGTTGTGGTCGGTTGCCCAATCCACGTTCCACGGGCTCGTGAACAGCAGCAGCTTGCCGCCGCGCATGTCCTCGACGCGCAGCGTGTCGCGCGTGAGCGAAAGGCCCGGGATATCGATGGTATCGGGGTCGTTCTGGATCCAGCGAATGTCCGTATAGGGCAGCGGCTGGCGACGAACTTCAACACGGTACTCGGCCTTGAGACGGCGCTCGAGCACCTCAAACTGCAGCACGCCGACCACGCCCACGATGACGCTCTCCATGCCGGCGCCCAGCTCGCGGAAGATCTGGATGGCGCCCTCCTGGGCAAGCTCCTCCATGCCCTTGACGAACTGCTTGCGCTTGAGCGTGTCGACCTGCGTAATGCGAGCGAACATCTCGGGGGCAAACGTCGGGATCTGCGGATACTGCACGTGGCGCTTGCCGGAGCACACGGTGTCGCCGATGCTAAAGATACCCGGATCGAACAGGCCCACGATATCGCCCGCGTACGCCTCGTCCACGATGGCGCGGTCATCGGCCATCATCGACGTGCCCGTAGCAAGCTTGAGCTTGCGGTTGCCCTGCATGTGGAAGGCATCCATGCCGCGCTCGAACTTGCCCGAGCAAATGCGCACAAAGGCGATGCGGTCGCGGTGGTTCTTGTCCATGTTGGCCTGGATCTTAAACACAAAGCCGCTAAAGTCGTCGCGGCAGGGATCGACCGGCTCGCTGGTGAGCGTATCGGTATAGGCGCGCGGCGTCGGGGCCAGACGCAGAAACTCCTTGAGGAAGGGCTCCACGCCAAAGTTGGTGAGCGCCGAGCCAAAGAACGCCGGGCTCAGCTTGCCGCAGGCCACGGCATCCAAGTCGAGCTCGTCGCCGGCGCCATCGAGCAGCTCGATATCGTCCATCAGGTTCTTATGGTTTTCCTCGCCAATGAGCTCATCCATGGAAGGATCGCCCAGCTCGGCCTCGACCTCGACGACCTTCTTGGTGGCGTTGGCGTGGCCGTCGCCCTCAAAGGCAATGACGCGACGAGTCTGACGATCGAACACGCCACGGAAGTTGCGGCCGCTGCCGATCGGCCAGTTCATAGGATACGTATTGATGCCCAGGACGTTCTCGATCTCTTCCATGAGCTCAAACGGATCGCGAGCCTCGTGGTCGAGCTTGTTCACAAAGGTGAAGATGGGAATATGGCGCAGCGTACAGACCTTAAAGAGCTTTTTGGTCTGGGCCTCGACGCCCTTGGCACCGTCGATGACCATGACAGCGGCGTCGGCGGCCATAAGGGTACGGTAGGTATCCTCCGAGAAGTCCTGGTGACCGGGTGTATCGAGGATGTTGACGCAGGCGCCGTTGTAGGTGAATTGCAGCACCGAAGAGGTAACGGAGATACCACGCTCCTTCTCGATGTCCATCCAGTCCGAGACGGCATGCTTGGCCGAGCTCTTGCCCTTGACCGAGCCGGCGGTCTGAATGCTGCCGGTATAGAGCAGCAGCTTCTCAGTCAGTGTGGTCTTACCGGCGTCCGGGTGGCTGATGATCGCGAATGTGCGGCGCGACGAGATTTCATCCGACAGGCTTGCCATGCGGATCCTTTCTTGCATTGAGTGCATTACGTCGTTGTAACCGCACTATTGTAGCCGTGAAATGCTGCAACAGAGCACCTATCAGGACAAATTCATCAGTTGGGGTCTGGGTAGCAGTCGATGGCGGCACTCCGCAGCAGTTTGTCTCAATCTGTAACATCTAGACGGGTTTTGAACCTCTACCTGTTACAGATCGAGACAAACGGATGGGCGTCCCAGAAAGATCTCGATCTGTAACATCTAGCCACTCAAAACGGGTCCATCTGTTACAGATTGAGATATAAGGATAGACGGGTGACCAATGTCTCGATCTATAACATCTAGCAGCCAAAATCTTCTCCAGTTGTTACAGATTGAGACAACCAGGTGGGGCCCGCCAGTAAAATCTCAATCTGTAACAGGTGGCCGTCCAAATCGGTTCCAGATGTTACAGATTGAGATGAATGAACGGGCGGACAATCCCTACTTACCTCTTGCGTAACTGTGCATAGTGTATATATACTGTGCTTACCGGTTATATACACGTGTAGCCCAACAGCTAAGGAGCCGCTGTGGACATCATCCTATCCAATTCGAGCGACAAGCCCATCTACGAGCAGATAGCCTCGCAAGTCAAAGCTCAGATCCTATCGGGCGCACTCGCTGCGGGAGCCAAACTCCCCAGTATCCGTGCGCTTGCCAGCGACCTGAGTGTGAGCGTTATCACCACCAAGCGCGCCTACGCCGACTTGGAGCAGCTCGGGTTTATCTGCACCGTGCAGGGCAAGGGGTGCTTTGTCGCTGAGGGCAACCAAGAACTCTTACGCGAAAGCCAGCTCTGCCATATCGAAGAGCTACTTGCAAAAGCGGCGAGCCAAGCCGAAACCCTGGGCGTCACACGCGACAAGCTGCACGAAATGCTTGACCTGGTAGCTCCCGAAACCATGCAGTAGCCATCTGCAAGAAAGGCTATACCATGCAAAACTTGTTAGAACTCAAAGGTGTCTCACGCCGCGTGAGCGAACGTTTTTCGCTGCGTGATGTCACGCTCGCCGTGGAGCCCGGCCAGATTGTTGGCTTTGTGGGCGCTAACGGTGCCGGCAAGACAACGACCATTCGCGCCGCGCTCGGGCTTATCAAGCTCGATGCCGGCGAGGTGCGCCTGTTTGGGCAGCGCTGTGGCACCGACGCGCCCGATGAGACACAGCGCTGCCTGCGCTCCCGCGTCGGTCTCGTCCTGGACACATGCCCCTTCCCTTCAACGCTCAAGGTGGGCCAAATCGAGGCACTCGTAGGCCAGGCGTACCCCACGTGGGACCGCAAAACGTTTGCCGGATTCATCGACCGATTTGACCTCGATCCCAAGACAAAGGTCAAGGACCTCTCCCGCGGCATGGGCATGAAACTGCAGCTTGCCTGTGCACTCAGCCATAATGCCAAGCTACTCCTTTTGGACGAAGCCACCGCGGGCCTCGATCCCATGGCGCGCGAGGAACTGCTCGATGAGCTGCTTGCTTTTGTCGCCGACGGCCAGCACAGCGTGCTGCTCTCGAGCCACATTACGTCCGACCTCGATCACGCCGCCGACCGCGTCATCTGCATCGATAACGGCTCGATTGTGTTTGACCTGCCGCGCGAGGACATTACCGACCGAGCCGGCATCGCCCACTGCACCCAAGCTCAGGCCGCCGAGCTTATGGCTTGCGTCGAAGGTGCCCATGCCGCCCGCCACGCCTACAGCGTGGACGTGCTCGTGCCCAACCGTCGCGAAACGCTCGAGGCCTTTCCCGAGATTCCCTGCGATCGGGCAACCATTGACGACTATCTTCGCCTCACGCTGAAAGGGGCTTCGAAATGAAACGCGCCTTTATGTCCGAGCTCGCCATCGCTCGCACGCTCATCCCGAGCATTGCGGGCGTCGGCCTGTTCATCTTCGTCGTGCTAACCCTTGCCAACGCATCGGACGGCGATTCCGGTATGAGCGCCGGCGCCTGCGCGGTCAGCGCCATGTCGCCCATCATAATCATGAACTCACTGGCTGGCTACGATAACCAAAACGGCTGGGAGCGCTATCGGGCAACGCTGCCGTTCTCGCGCAAAGACATCATCTGCGCACGCTACCTGTGCATTATTGCTTTCTCGGCCGTCATGGCATGCACCGCCGTGCTTTTGAACATCATCGCCCTTCCGTTCTTCGATCACACGGGCATTCCCTCGACGGGACAGACCGTCTTTGAGATCACAATAGCCTCCGCCGCATCGATGCTCATCTCCCTCATGATGGTGTTTTTGGCACAGCCGCTGTTCTTTCGATTTGGACACATGGAGGCGCTGCGCCTTTCCGTCGGCCTGTTTGCCCTGATGGGCTGCGGTACCATGGCGATGCTGAGCTCTTCCAACCCCATTAGCAACTGGCTCATGTCGATTGCCGGAGCGAATCCCGATCCTGCCGTTCTTGGCTGCCTGTGTGCAGGCATCGCCGCGCTTGCCCTCGCGCTATGTGTAATCAGCTGCGCTGTCAGCATCAAGGTTTATCGAGCACGCGATCTGTAACCACGCGAGTCTCAATCCGCGAAGGACGCGATTGCCCCCCTCCCCGCAAATCCGTGGCAAAGGGCATGTCCCCGGCGTGCGCCACTGTACTACTTGCGCAGCGGCTTGGGCAGTGGAATGCCGGCGGCGATGACGGCCGCGATGATCATGCAGACGATACCCTTGAGTGGGAAGCACATGAGCAGCAGGCCCACGACCATGACCGGCTGACGCATGACCGCACCCATCGTCGATGCCGTGCAGACGGCGACGCAAAAGACCGGATCTGCGCCGGTGAGGATGGCAAGGCCATAGCCCAGGCTTACGCCCGAGAAGATAACCGGGAAGAAGTGACCGCCGCGCCAACCAAGGTTGATGAGGGCGGGCGTCAGCATGGCCTTAACAAGACCGGTCGCGATAAGCACGCCAGCGGGAATGGTCAGATAGGTTTCCATGAGCACGTCGGCCTGGGTCTCGCCGGCAAACATGGTATAGGGCAGGACCGTGCCACAGATGGCGAGTGCCAAACCGGCCAGCATGGCCTTGACGACAGGACGCTCCCCTATTGCGTGGGACAGTGCCTCGCTTGCATGCTCAGAGACAAAGTACAACCAACCGCAGACGGTGCCGATCAACGACAGAGGGACGAGCCAGGTAAGCTCTAGGTTGCCCACCTCGGCGGACTCGAACCTGGGCATGCCCATGCCGCCGCCCACAAGCTGTCCAAGCAGCAGGTAGGTGCCCAGACCGCCAGCAATCGCAATGCCGTAGACCACCGTCTTTTGCGCCTTGGGCAGCTTGATGGTGATCTCGCCGGACGCGGACTCATCGTCGGCGTCTTCACCCTGGCCGTCGGTGCTACCGGCAAGCGGCGCCACAAAGCCAAAGACGGGCGCGGTAAAGAGCGCCGTCAGGGCAGCCTGGGTGCCCAGCAACGTGAGCTCCCTAAACTCGGCGCCAAAGCGACGCATGCGGTCGCCGACCCAGCTGCACAGACCGGCGATAACGCCGGTCAGGCCGGCCTCCGGTCCAATGCTTCCGCCAAACAGCAGCGGCAGCAATGCCGCGAGCGAAAGCTTGCCCAGGTTGTCGTACGGGTAGCGCCCGTCTTGCTTAACCTTAGCCATCACCTGGTTGAGGTCATCGGTCTTGGTGCCCGTCGTCTTTTCGTACAGACCGATCAGCAGGCCGCCCAGCAGGCAGACAAAAAACGGGTACGGCAGAAAGCCAAACGGGCCGCTGGCAAGCTCGGGCGAAGCGACGCCCAGCGCGTGCGGAATCTCGGTCCATAGATAGTCGATACCGTGCTCCATCGCAAAAAAGAACAGCCAGACTGCGGCACCCGCGAGTGCACCGGTCACGGCAACGCTGACCAAAAACAGCGCTCGGTTCGTGGGTTTGGCAAGGTTATCCATCGGGTCCTCCCGCGGTCAAAGTCGACATAGATACGTTTTATTGTAGAGCGAGCGTTACCCGAACGAGCCAACCACCTGCGCCGCAAACGGCACCATTGGGAGCCATAGTGGGGCAGGCTCAAGACTTATCCGTTGATAATCGAGGCAATCTCGCGCAAATCGTCGGCAAAGTAGATGCCGTGCTGACGCCTCGGGCTCGAAAGCCCCTTATCAATCATGTGCCCGAGCAACGCCTTGAGGTCGTTGTAGTAACCGTCCAGGTTATACAGGATGCACGGAGAGCTCAGGTGCCCCAACGACACCGCGGACATGACCTCGGCAATCTCCTCGAGCGTGCCCGTGCCGCCCGGAAATGCGATGAACGCATCGCCGAGCTCGATCATCTTGGCTTTGCGCTCGGCCATGTCGCTCGTCACGATAAGGTCGTCGATTCCGTCGTGTTGAAACTCTGCCTCGATAAAAAAGCTCGGCTCCACACCCGTCACATGTCCGCCTGCCTCGAGTACGCTATCGGCGAGCGCGCCCATCAGTCCCGATTTGGACCCGCCGTATACGAGCGCGTGTCCGTTGGCGCCAATCCAATTGCCCAGCTCCTGCACCGCGGGCAGAAACGCCGGGTCGTTGCCGACGCTCGCGCCCAGGTACGCCGTGATGTTCATATGCAATCCCCCTCGTCGTGACGCGCGGCACCCGTTCTATCGTTGCCGGCGACGGTATTCGCGCACGCGGCGCGACAAATCGGCGAGCTCATCGCGGTCGAGTTCTTCCAAATGCTCAAGATCGTCCATAAAGCGCGCCATGGTGTCCTTTTGGCGCAGTTTAATGAGCGTATTGCAGTAGTTCACCGCCACGCCCGTAAGCATGGCGATATAGAAGATACTGATGACGCTTAGGATAACGGTAATGCCGCGGGCAACCGGCGTTTCAGCGGGGATATCGCCAAAGCCGATCGTCGAGACCGTCTCAAAGCTAAACCAGAGACCATCGCCAAACGTGAGGGTCGTGGGCTCGGACAGCCAGACAGCCGTCGAGCAAAGCAGATAGAAAATAAGAAACAGGCCCGTGATGCGTGCAAAGCCAGCCTGTCGCAGCACATCGGCAAGCGTCCTGAGCTTTTTCATCGCACCCCCTCCTTTTGTGCCGGCAGAAAGGGACTGTCCCCAACTGCCGGGCGGGACCGTTTAGCGGTGCAGCTGCCGACTGGGCAGGCTGAGCTGGTATCCTTATGCGGTAATGTCTCGATTCGTTAGGATTGCATGTGAGAGCTTCCGCTGTCCTTCGTTCAGTTATATATCGCACCTTGGCCGTCGCGCTTGCCGTGCTCGCCGTACTGAGCACCATCATGCCCGCCCCCGCCTATGCCGCCAATACCGATCAGCAGGTCAAAACGGTCCGCGTTGGTTGGCTTGTCAACAACGAGGGCTTCCAGGACGGCACCCCCGGCGAGCGTCTCTCGGGATGGGGTTACGAGTACCTCCAGACCCTCTCGTACTACACACCCGGCTGGCAGTACGAATACGTCTCCGGCACCTTCGCCGAGCTTATGGACATGCTCGAGGCGGGCGAGATCGACCTCATGCCCAACATCTCCTACTCCGAGGAACGCGCCCAAAAGCTGCTCTTTCCCTCGAACCCCGAGGGCACCGAGCGCTACTACATCTACGCCAAGCCCGATCGCGACGATCTGGCCAAGGGTGACCCCCAAGCGCTCCAAGGCCTTACCATCGGCTGCAACCCCGACGTTATGCAAACCTTCGTTGGCCAGCAGTGGCTCGCCAACGAAGGCATTACCTGCACCTATAAAGAAATCGACACTGGCGGTGCCCTCTTTGACGCACTCGCAAACAACGAGGTCGATGCCATCATCATGAACGACACGACCTCGTCGCCCAGCGCCTCCCCCATGTTCTACATTGGTTCGAGCGACTACTATCTTGCCGTCCCCAAAAGCCGCCCCGACCTGATGGACGACATCAATGCCGCCATGTCGGCAATCGCCCGCGTCAACCCACGCTATATCGACGAAGTCAAATCTAACTACTCGGCCCAAAACAGCGGTTCATCATCGCTCAACGGCCCCGAATGTTCCTGGCTCAAAGCAAACAACAACACCATCACGCTCGGCTACATTACGGGCAAACTCCCCTACTGCAACGAAGGCGAAGACGGCGAAATGGAAGGCTCGCTCGCATCGCTTGCGACGACGCTACACGATAAATTTGGCATTACGGTCAAAACCGTCCCCTTTGATAGCTACAAGATGATGTCAAAGGCCCTGTCAAAGGGAAGCATAGACGTTGCGCTGCCGGTATACCGAGATTACTGGTTTGCCGAGCAAACAGGCGTTGTGCAGTCGGTATCGTTGGGGACCATGTCCCTCACCGCCATCCACACCGGCAGCAACCTGAACAAAGACCTTCAGAACATCGCCTGTACCAAATCGTCGTTTGTCAACAAAAATGCACTTGAAAGTCTGTTCCCCACAGCGACCGTAACCGAATACCAATCCGACGATGAAGCGTTCGACGCCCTTAGGAAGGGAACGGCGCGCTGCATCGTCGCTCCCAGTTCACGCGTAAAAACCATCGGTGACCGTTACGATCTCGAGGACTGCGAGACAACCGAGCTCCCTGACACCTGTGAGCTCTCGTGCTGGATTTCGCGCGGAAAACCCGAGCTGTTGGGAATCATCAACAAGGGCATCATCAATGCCGGAGAATCGCTCTCCGCAAGCAATTTCTCCTCCACGTCGTACACGGCCCAGGAATCCAACACGCTTCAATTCCTTTATCGCAACCGCACCGCCATTGCAGCTACCCTCATCGGTATGTTGTCGGTCGGCATCGTCCTGCTCATCTGGGCGCTCGTGCGCGCTCGAACCGAGCGCAAAAAAGCCGATGCTGCCAACGCCGCTAAGACGGCATTCCTCACGCGCATGAGCCACGACATCCGCACGCCGCTCAACGGCATCCTAGGCCTTATCGAGATCGAGGAATTGAAGGAAGGCGATATGCAAGTCGCCCGCGAGAGCCGTACCAAGGCGCGCGTTGCCGCCAATCACCTGCTCTCGCTGATCAACGACATCCTCGAGATGGGCAAAATCGAAGACCGCAAGCTAACGCTGGAACATGCGCCTTTTAACCTCAAAGAGCTCTGTGACGATGCACTGGTGCTGTGCAAGCTCCGCGCGTCCGGTAACGGCATCACAATGCAGAACAATAGCCTGCCGTACGCCACGGGGCCATACATGATCGGCAGTCCCACCCATATCCGACGGATCATAATCAACCTGCTAGACAACAGCATTAAGTACAACAAGCACGGCGGCTCCGTCACCTTTAGCTCACAGACCAAGCCACTCGATAACGGGCGCGCGCTCTTTTGCTTTAGCGTTTCGGACACCGGCATTGGCATGGCTCCCGAGTTTTTAAAGCATATCTATGAGCCGTTTGCCCAGGAAGGTGACGATGCGCGCAGCAAGTTCCAGGGAACCGGCATGGGCATGCCAATCGTCAAGTCACTTATTGAACTGATGGGCGGCACGATTGAGATTTCGAGTGAGGTTGGCGTGGGGAGTACGTTCAACGTCCAGATTCCGCTCGATATCGACAAGAACCCTCAGGCAGGAGAACGTGCGGACGGCCAGGCAAACAGCTGCTCGCTTGCCGGCATGAACGTCCTTTTGGCAGAAGATAACGAGCTCAATGCCGAGATTGCCCAGGCTCTGCTCGAAAGCGAGGGCATCGTCGTAACTCACGCCGCCGACGGCAACGAAACGGTCGACCTATACGTTGGCCGTCCCGCCGGCAGCTTCGATGCGATCCTGATGGACATCATGATGCCGGGCATGGACGGCTATGAGGCAACCCGCGCGATTCGCCTGAGCAAGAAGGCCGATGCAGCCGATATCCCCATCATCGCGCTCACCGCCAATGCCTTTGCCGAGGACGCCAAGGCGGCACACGACGCCGGCATGAACGCCCATCTGTCCAAACCGCTCGACTTTAACAAGCTCAAAAACATACTCGCCCGCATCAAGAAAAACGGACCCGTTTCGCTATAGTTTGTGCTCAACCACCACGCACGACCAGAAAGGAAACCAACGATGTTTAGGCCCTTACGTCGAAAGAAACGCGCCATCACTGACGAGGAAGCGCGCGAACTGCTCGCTACCTGCAAGCGCGGCGTCTTTGCCGTCAACGGCGACGATGGCTACCCGTACGCCATTCCCGTCAACTACTTCTTTGACACCGAGCACGACAAGATTTATTTCCATGGCGCCAAAGCCGGCCACAAGGTCGACGCACTCAAGCGCGATGACAAGGTCTGCTTTACCGTTTACGGCAACGAGTGGCACAAGGACGGTGACTGGGCTCCCTACGTTATGAGTACCGTGGTCTTTGGCCGCTGTCGCCTGGCAAATGACACTCCCGCGTTTATCGAGGATAAAGTCCGCCAGCTCGCGCTTAAGTACTACCCTTCTGCCGAGGAAGTCGAAGAGGAAATCGCCAAGGACATTAAGGGCGTCCAGCTCTACGAGATTACGATTGAACATCTTTGCGGTAAGCAGATTCAGGAAAAGTAAGCCCCTCAGCAGGCCTCATCAATAACAATATGGCCCGATTCCAACCAACATTGGAACCGGGCCATATGCCTATAAAGCGTCGGCAGCCATGTGCGCAAGCGCCTCAACGAGCTCCTGCGAACTCACGGGTTTACTCAGGTGCGCGTTCATGCCCGCCTCGCGCGAAAGCCTGCGATCGTCGGCAAAGGCGTTGGCGCTCACGGCGATAATCGGCGTGGTCGCGGCATCCTCACGATCGAGTGCTCGAATCCGACGCGTGGCCTCAAGGCCATCGATGCCCGGCATCATGATGTCCATCAACACCACGTCGTACTCGTGCGGCGCGCTCGCGGCAAACGCCTCAACGGCAGACTCGCCATCCTTAGCATGCGTCACGACGGCACCGGCACGGCTGAGTGTAAACTGCGCGATCTCGGCATTCAGATCGTTATCCTCTACGAGCAAAACACGCAAGCCCTGGAGCGCATCGCCATCGCCCGCATCCGCGCGCACTGCCTGAGGAATCTCAGAGCGTTTGCATTTCTCGAACGGCAGGCGGATGGTAAACGTCGTCCCCTGCCCCAAGACGCTCGTAAAACTCATGGTTCCGCCCATAAGCTCGACCAACTGTTTTGCGATAGGCGCGCCCAGGCCAGTTCCCGATGAGGCACCTTCCACCTGTTGCTCCTCGCGGCAAAACGGCTCGTAGAGGTGCTGTTGGAACTCCTCACTCATGCCAATACCGTTGTCGGCGATCGTGTATTCATAGACGGGGACGCCATCCGCTGGCTCCACCTCGCGGCACACCAGGCGAACATAGCCGCCCTGGCGGTTGTACTTGACGGCATTGCCGGCAATATTGAGCAACAAGCGCTTGAGGTGCGTCACGCTCACCCGCGCATAGGGATGATTAAGCGTCTGCTGGTCGCAGATAATTGTCACCAGACGCTCCTCGGCCTGGCGCTCCAGAATATCGCGCACCTCGTGGTTGAGGGTCACCAAGTTTGTGGGAACAAGCTCCAAATCGACCTGCCCGCTCTCCAGGCGACTCATATCCAGGGCCTCGTTGGCAAGGTCGAGCAGCAGTCCCGATGCCGTCCAGATCTTTGAGCGGCACTCGGTCTGTTTTTGCAGATCGTCCGCATTGGCATCGCCGACCTCAACCATACCGCGAATGCCGTTGATGGGCGTGCGCAGATCGTGGCTCATGCGACGCAAAAACTCCGTCTTTGCCGAGTTGGCAGACGAGGCCTCACGCGCTGCCTTTGCCAGTTTGTCGCCATAGTCGCGCTCCTGCTGCAGCAAGTCCGTCAAACGTCGACGATCAGCGCGGCGACGCACCATCACAACAACGGCTATAACACCGCTGTAGAGCACCAGCACGCCGGCAGCAACAGCCGCGACGACCTCAAAGTAGCGCCGCGCCGAGGCATAGGTGTACACGTAGAACCCGCGCGCTTTTCCAAATGTGCCCAAATACCACTCGCCGCTGGCGTTGACCAGTCGGACTTTGCCGGGCAGGCATCGATCCTTAATACCGTCGACAATAAAGACATCCGTTGCAGGCAGATTGAATACGCCCAATATGGTGGGTTCAACGGCATTGGTCGCAACGACCTTGCCATCGCTTTCGATCACGATATTGCCGCTGTCGATGGTCTCATAACCACCGAGCAGGCTCTGCAGTTTGAGCGTATTGCTTGCAACTGCCTTCGCGCTCTGATGCCTGACCGCGATAACGATGCCCTCGCCATCTTGCCGGGTCACGCAACCAATGTCTGCAACCGAATCATCCGAAAGCGTAATGCGGGCGGTATAGGACTTAAGCGGATGGGCTGCCACCTCCAGCACGGGTGCTTCCTTGAGATACGCAGCGAGCGAATCGTAGCCCACGCCATCCGTCGAGGACTCGGACACCAAATTGCCCGATGCGTCCGTCACGATCAGTGCGCTCACGTTGAACTGGTCGGCATATTGCTCCAGCATGGCGTTATCCACCGAACCGTCGCGCTCCATATCGCGCGCTGTCTCTCCTGCGATCTCCATAACGCGAATCAGGTTTTTGGTCGTATAGGCGCTATTGAACGCATCGTATGAAAGGCTCTGCGTCGCCACGTAATCGACAACGTCGGCAAAGCGCTGCTCGGCTTGGGCCGTCGTGTAACCGTAGCTCATCATGCCAGCAACAACCGAGAGCGCTATCCCCAGCAGAGCGACAAGGAGCCATGCCCCTGTCGAACGATTGCCCCGCTCCTGAGCGGCGTGGTCGGGCGCATCGATCATGACAGGCCCTCCATATTCAAAAATGGCGAAGGGTCATCAAAGTACTTTGACACCAGACGTTCCATGGTGCCATCGGCAAGCATTTCTTGGTAGGCACGGGTGAGTTTAACGTCGATGCCGCGCGTATCATTGATATCGAAAGCGGTGCCCAAACCAACCTCTAGCAGCGGCTCATCCAAAATGCGATACGTCACACCATAGTCTTTTTCGTAGGTGAGCAGCGAGGACTCATGCGCGGCGATGACGTCGACCAGACCTTCGACGAGCGCCGGGTTCAGGTATGAGCGGTCCGAAAAGCAGTAGAGCTCTTTGATCTGCGGAACGTTTTCATTTGTACGATTGAGCAAAATGCCCTCGGGCTTGGTGGTGGACTGGACCGCCACGACCTTATCCTCAAGATCGGCAAGCGTGTAGATATCGCTCTGGGGATCGACCGCGACCACCTGGCGGCTCGCAAGGTACGGGCCGGCCCAACGATACTCGTTTTCGCGACCCGTCATGCTAAAGCTGCCCATGACGCAATCGAGCTCGCCGCTCGCCAGTAGCTCGTTCTTCTTTTCCCAATCGATCAGCTGGTATTTTGGCTTGTAGCCAATGCGAGCCAAAGCCTCGGTCAATATCTCGACATCCAGGCCAACGATATCGCCGTACTCGTCGGTATACACAAACGGTGGATAGAGGTCGCTGCCGACGTTGAGCGTCTTGAGGTCGTCGTCTTTGGCTTGCGAGGCGTCCAGACCTTCTGATGCAGACGTCGAGGCTCCGCCATTCGACCCGGAGCAGCCGGCTATCGCTACGACAAAGGAGCTTGCCACTGCAAGCGCAACAAACAACGATATGGCAACCGAGCGGCGAGGTCTTTTCATCGAGCTCCAGACGATCCTGTTTACAGACTGAAATGGTTAAAAATAATAGCAAATGAAACCATTCGAACGCCCAATGGTTACAGACGCCTTACCATGTGGGGCCTTCCAGTCGCCCCGGCAGAAGGCCCCGCATGCAGCGCATTCTTACCGTGCATTAAAAACGTAGCGGTCCAGGCGGTCGCACGCTTCCCTTACGCGCGAAAGCGGCAGCGCCAGATTCACGCGAATGTGGCAAGGCCCGTGGAACGGGCGGCCGTCCTGATATCCCACGCCCACGCGCGCTCCCTCGTCGAGCAGCCACTGGATATCGCGGCCATGCTCGCGGCACCACTCGGTGCAGTCCAGAAACACCATGTACGTGCCCTGCGGACGTGAATAGGACACGCCCTCAAAATGCTCGTCCGCGTAATCGCAGAAGTAGTCGATATTGCCGGCAAGCACCTGGTTGAGCTCGTCCACCCACTCGTAGCCTTGCGGCTGGTAGGCGCCGATAAGCGCGTGCATGGAGAGGACGTTCATCTCGTTGTAGTGAGTCTTGTTGGACACGGCGCACACGCGGTCGCGCAGCGTCTCGTTGTAGATGATGTGATAGCTGCCGACCAAGCCCGCCAGGTTAAACGTCTTGCTCGGCGCATAGAGGGCAACCGTGCGCATGCGGGCATCCTCGCTCACCGACTGCGTCGGGATATGCTTGTGCCCCGGCAGGATGATATCGGACCAAATCTCGTCCGAGATCACCACGCAATCGTGCTGGCGATAAATGTCCATGGCGCGCTCAATCTCGTCACGCCCCCACACGCGGCCGCAGGGATTGTGCGGTGAGCAGAACACCGCGGCATGAATGTGGTTTTGGGCAAGCTTGTGCTCCATGTCCTCAAAGTCCATGCGCCACACGCCCTGGTCGTCGAGCTTAAGCGGGCTGTGGACAATGCGATAGCCCGCGGCTTCGATGGACTTGGTAAAACCAATGTAGGTAGGGCTATGGACCAGCACCGCATCACCCGGCTGGACATACGCGCACAGCGTCGACACGACACCGCCCAGCACGCCGTTTTCGTAGCCGATGTGCTCAGGCGTCAAGCCCTCAACGCCGTTGCGGCGACGCTGCCATTCGATGATGCGGTCGAAGTACTCGGCGCACGGGTTAAAGTAGCCAAACATGGGATGTTGAGCGCGCTGAATGATGTGCTCCTGGACCGTGGGCACCGTGGCAAAATTCATGTCGGCCACCCACATGGGAATGCGGTCGAAGCCCTCGTCGGGTGCGTTCGGAGCCATACCGGGGATCTCGCCCCAGGAGTCAACGGCGATGGAGTCCATGCCGTGGCGGTCGATAAGCGAGCTAAAGTCGTATTTCATGCTGAGCCCCCGTGCAAAGTGATTGTTTTGGTAGGCGTTATTGTCCACCAGCGTGGGCGGTTTTGGCATGGGGTTTGGCGCTTAATTTGACGGGTGCGGACGAATGGCAGGTTAGTCTTGCGCGTCGTTGACGGCGACTACGGTAAGCTGGGTTTCGTCGACCGTAAACGATATGTCGAGCCCGGCGAAGGCCAGATGATAGGCGCGGTTTGGCTCGTGCTTGCTGCCTGCGCGGCGCGGATCTTGGCGAAGGACCTCGACCAGGCCGGGGAGCTTTGCAGGCGGGACCATATCCTGCAGCGCCTGCGGGAACTCGACGTCGAGCTCTTGCCACGGCGCGTCTTCAATCCAGCCGCCCGTCGCATCCGGGTGACAGTCGGCAAATGGAATGTAGGGCTTAATGTCGTAGATAGGCGTGCCGTCGCGCAGATCGGCCCCCAGCACATGGATGATGGGGCCATCGTCGGTGAGCTCAACGCGATCGAGCTTGACGCAGGTAAGACCGATGGGATTAGGGCGAAACGGACTGCGCGTGGCAAACACGCCCACACGCTCGGCTCCGCCCAGACGCGGCGGGCGCACGGTCTTCGACCATTTTGCGCTGGTGCCGGACCTGTCCTGCGACTTGGCATCGGCAGCTATGTCCTTAGCCGTGCCGCCGGGCGTTCCGTTTTCGAAGCGCCACAACAGCCATAGGTGAGAGAAGGAGTCCAGGCCCTCAACCGCTGCATTGGAGGCAAATTCCGGCTCAAAGACAATGCGTCCCTGCAGATGAGGCGCCAAAAAGCTGTTGCGCGGAATGCCGAACTTCTGCGGCAGATCGGTATGTATGTGTGCGATAGGTTCCATGCCGGTCATTGTACGGCATGAAGACGTGAGGCGTTGTGCGCAATTCATTGTCGCGGTCCCCCATCGTGCAACCAACGGTTGCTTGGAAGAGAGCCGGCAGCTGCGTATGCTTAAGCCATCAACCAGCAGAAAGGAGCCGCTATGGCCTTTGCAGAAAAGCTCATTGCCATCCGTCGCGCCCATCACCTTACCCAAGAGCAGCTCGCCGCCAAGCTCTTCGTCACACGCCAAGCCGTCAGCCGCTGGGAGCGCGGCGAGGTCACACCGGGCATCGACATGATGAAGCTCATCGCCGCCGTAACCGGAGAACCGCTGTCCCACCTGCTCGAAATGCCCGAGCACTATTGCCAGAGCTGCGGCATGATACTCACGCCCGACGACTGCGGCACCGATGCCACGGGCACCGCGACCGACCATTACTGCAAGTGGTGCTACGACCACGGCAAGTACACCTACGACACCACCATGGAGGCAATGATCGAGGATTGTGCCCCGCGGCTGGCACAAAACACCGGCATGTCGCTCGACGAAGCCGTCTCGCTCATGGGTGCCGTGCTGCCGCAACTGGAACGCTGGCGTACCGTGCAGAAAAACGAGGAGCGCTACGGTGCCGAGGCTCGGGCGCGCTATGGCGATAAGGCTATCGATGCAGCAAACGAAACGTTACTGGACATGGATCCTCAAACATGGAACGACATGAAAGAACTTGAACGCGCCATTCTGGGTCAGCTCTCGATTGCCATGAGTGACGGCGATGTGGACGGAAACGAGGCCCGCAAGCTTGTCGCGATGCATCGTCGCTGGATTGCTCTCAACTGGGGACGCGAGCCCCAAGACGAGGCATACCTGGGGCTCGCCCGCGGCTACCTCGCCGACCAGCGCTTCATCGACTACTACGACAAGCCCTGCGGCACCGGAGCCACGGCGTTTCTGGTCCAGGCCATCGAGTCGTCTCTGGCCCGCGCATAGACCGCGGCGGCTTTGGGTATTTCAATCAAAACCTCAACCGATTGGAGACCTATGGCTACTAATCATGAGCTCGAGCTGTACGTTATGACCGGCTGCCCGTATTGCATAAAGGTCAAGCGCTTCCTGGCCGATAACGGCGTGACCATCCCCGAGCGCAATATCTCGACCGATACCGAAGCCGAGCAGACGCTCATCGCCGTCGGCGGAAAGCGCCAGGTTCCCTGCCTGTTCATCAACGGCAAACCACTCTACGAATCGAGTGACATCATCGCGTGGGTCCAGAAGAACCTGCTCTAACACTCGCGTTGCGACCGGCTCGCCCCAACCTATACGACCCAAACATGTACGCCAGCATCCAAAGTCGACCATTTCCGACATCTTTGGATGCTGGCGTACAGCTTTTGGGTAGCCATGGACGCTCTTAGCCGGCTAATTGTTTGAGGCGACCTTTGGATTATGGCTGTTTGACGCCTCTGGAAAGGTTTCCGAGAGGGCTGTGGTCAAAAAAGGCCAAATATGAGTACTGCTACCTGTTTAGTAGCAGCGATTTTGATCACTTCAGGAACTATTCAACGTTCCACTCGTCCGCAGACGACGTTATTTCTCCTCATATGTTCAATAAAAGTAGCTCCTAATGGGAACAAATCTCATCAGGAGCTACTATTTATAGCAAAATAAATGCAACAATAATGGCAACAGTACTCATATTTGCCCTTTTTTGACCACGACCCTCCAGAATAGTCGCTGAGAACGACACTAAATGACAAAATCCGACACTTGGACGTTCTTATATGAGTAGCCATTGAAGGACACCTAACGACTACTCCCATTCGCGACACACTGTGTCGCGAATTAAGCTGGTCCCATTACCGAAGACCAGTGAGAGTTCCTGCCCAGAATCTCGATAACTTAATAAAGCGCTCCCCTCCGGAAGTTCAATGAGCATCCAAATTCCAAGCTGAAAAGCAAAGGAGTAGCGAAGCCGTCAATGCTCATTTCCTATCGAACAGGCGGGTCAAAACAAGCTAATTAGCCCGATAAACTGCTTGTATTTTTGTCTACAAAATTGTATACAAAAAGAGAATCCGAGAACCGGCGCTCGACATTATGTCGATCGATAGGAGGCGCTATGGACGCTAAGCAGCTCGAAAAGATGATGGGGTTTGCTCCCGGAGAGTTGGAGAAAGCCGCGGAGGCATACGAAAAAGATGAGTGGCCGAAGGGCCGCACCATCAAGCTGGGAAGGCCGTCGATCTCCGATGAGCCAAGCGCTGTTTTATCGGCACGTGTGGGTGAATCGGTTCTTGAAGCGTTTGACGAGAAGGCAAAGCGCCATGGGCAAACACGCACAGAGCGACTCAGGGAGCTCATCACGCTCGATGCAATGATTGCCTAGTCCCCCGCCGACCCAAACATGTACGTCAGCATCCAAAGTCGACATTTTTCGACATCTTTGGATGCTGACGTACAGCTTTTTGTGGCTAGTCATTGGGGACGTTCTTAAATGACTAGTCGTTAAAGAACGTCCCCAACGACCAACTAGCCGTGGAAGCGAGCTATGGGCGCAAGTGGCTGCTCGCGAAAGACGCGCTCGACGGCGGCGCGATATTCGTCGACCTTTTTAGTCTTGCGTACGAGCTTGTGAACGGTAGCGGGGTCGGCGAAAGCGCACTTGGCGTAGAACCACCACTCCTTCATACGAAAGACCGCGTTACCGCCAATCTCTTCTGCATAGGCCGCAAACAGCGTGTCGTGGAAGCGCTGCAGCTCAGCAGCCGTGGCAGCAGGGCCGCCCTTGACCATGCGAGCCAGCGCGGGGTTCGCGAGGAGGCCGCGCCCCAGCATTACATGGCGCGTGCCGGGATAGGCCTCCACCAGCGCATCCATATCCTCAAGATCAAAAATGTCACCGTTATAGGCGACCGGAAACGGCGCACGCTCTAGCGTTTCGCCATAGAACTCCTTGCGCGGCGAGCCCGTATAGCGGTCCTTTTGCACGCGCGGGTGCACAATCAGCTCTGCCAGCGGCATGCGGCAATACAGATCGAGCACGCGCTCGTATTCGTCGTCGCTCTCCAGCCCCAGCCTGGTCTTTACCGATACCGGCAACGGCGACCGCTCGCACACATCACTCAAGAACACCTCGAGCTCGTCGAGATTGCGCAAGAAACCCGAACCCTTGCCCTTGGCGACAACCGTCCCCGAGGGGCAACCCAGGTTGAGATTGACCTCGCGGTAGCCCATGTCGGCGAGCACCTGTGCCGCCCATACAAACTCGTCCGCGTTCTTGGACATGAGCTGGGGCACCACGTTGAGCCCCTGGTTGTTGGCAGAATCGATCTCCTTAAACGCCTTGCCGCCAAAGCGGTTTCCCACCCGCGGCGGCGGCAAGAACGGCGTGTAATAGCAATCGAGCGCACCGAAGCACTCCGCATGCACGCGACGGAACACATGCCCGGTAATCCCCTCCATGGGGGCAAGCGAAAGAATCATCTACTCTTCTCTCATATCAACGGATGCGACAAAGGAACCGCCCCCTTGTTACATGCATTATGCCTTGTGCTCCAGATGATTCACAAGGCAGAGGCAGCAGCTTGACGATAATCACCCTTCCATCCGGCGCCTCATGCAACGAAGGTGAATGGTTTTCCGCGAAGTGAACGAGTGAAATCGGACCCTCGATGCATCGACACTTTTGGAAGGCCAATTCCTGCGGTTTTATCACTCAAATCCTGCGGTTTTAGCGTCGAAAAATGTGGGTGCTTCAGGGGTCCAAATTAGGTCGTTCACTTCGCGGGAAACCATTCACCTTCGATTTGCTGTTTGTGGGCATCGGCAGCGGCTTCATGCTCCAAAAGACGACGTTCGCGATCAAACGATCACCAACAGCACGCTGTTGACCGCTATGTATGAACAACAGACACCCTCCACTCATCTATACTCAAGAGCGTGTGCACATCGCCCCCGAAAACGATGAGAGTCGAGGCCCCATGCAGCAGCTCACCGAACAAGAAAAGAAACGCATCCAGCGCTACTGCACATACCCCAAGATCGCAGCGACCGCACTCGTCATGTCGTTCGTGGCATGCCTGTTGATGTTGCCGCTCCAAATGATCAACGATATCGCGTTCCACCAAAAAGAATTCCAACCCGCGGGCATATATACCGCCATCGCACTCACCGCAATCGAACTCGCCATCTTTTGCTATTGCGCTCTTGCGCCGCGCTTTGGAATGCAGGGCAAACAGTGGAAGGAGTTGCAGAGCAGGCTTGCGGTAGCCCAAACTAACAAAGACCGCTCCGCGGAGGTCGCCGGTGTGCTTGCCACGCAAGCTGCCGGCCGCCTGCTCAAGAACAGCGATAACGATCTCGCGCGCAACCTGGGCGGTGCCGCCGAGGTCGCCAGCGCCGTGGGGGCAGTCGCCACGGCGGCAGACGTGCTGGCCGAGACCTCGAGCAATGCCGAGGCCATGGCAAACGCATACGGCGTGACGATTCCAAGCGTCAAGAAGCAGATTATGGCTCTCGCGGTGTTGCCCGTCATTGTGCTGCTTGGCGTCTACATCCCGCAGTTTGTCCAGGGAAATAACGAGCTTCAGGCAAGAAAGGCTGCGGCCGCCGAGCAGCTCGCCATCGCGCAAGATGCCTTGGAGCCCGTGTGCGAACGCGTCGCGGCAGACGACCCATACGAGTCGTATCACGACTACGGCTATCGCATTATCGGCTATCTGCGCGATAATGACCTTGGCGCTCAGGCAGCCTATGTCTACCTTTCTTTCGATACAGATGGCATGCTCACGGACGTCGATTACACCAGTCAGATCGACCCCGAGGCAAGCCTTGCAGACAGCCTCGCCCGCGCCGAGCAGGATATCGCGACGCTCTGCGCCCCGCTCAACGGGTTGGATATTTCCGTTGCCACGCCGGGCCTCCTCACGCCATGCAGCCTTTCGGATGAATTTAAACAGGCATTTTTAGCCGGATCCTTATACGAGGAGATCAGCATCAAGACAGAGGACGAATCCATCAAGTCGTACTACGCCTTTGACACCGAGCCCAAGGAAGAGTTCGACGAATACACCCATCCGGAAATTAGGCTCATGCTCTCTGCAAAGAAGAGCTAGAAGCGTACGTTCTGATTTCTGCTCGCAAACGCCGTCTATATCTCGAGGTCTAATACTTTTCCGAGAAGTGAACGACCGTTTTTGGACCCCCCGAAGCATCGACATTTTCTGACGCCAAAACCGCAGGATTCAACGATCAAAACCGCAGGAAATTGCATCTCGAAAGTGTCGATGCTTCGGGGGTCCATTTTCACTCGTTCACTTCCCGGGAAAAGCATTAGACCTCGATTTACAAGCCACTCAATGTGACAAAGGGCACCGACGTTAGCCGATGCCCCAAAGCGGCTGCAGGTTAAGCCCTACAGCGTATGTCTAAGACGAATCAGACTATTCGTCCCAGGAGAGGTTCTTACCAGTCTTTTTTGCCAGCAGCAAGAACAGGCCGATAATAACGTTGCATGCGATGCAGAAGATGAAGACGCCCTGGAAGGAGCCGACAAGCTCATAGACCTTCATCATAACGGGCATGCCAAAGGCGCCGACGATATAGCCCACGGAGCAGATCAGCGCGAAGATGCGACCGAAATCGCGGGAGCCAAAGACATCCATAACCAAAACGGTCAGGGCAGTGCCAGCGATGACGTACATTACGTCGTTCACGCCTGCTGCGAGGATGCTGAGCGTCGAGTTGCCGCTGCTCATCATGAGCATGACAAAGGAGAGGATGGAGACAGCGAGCCAGCCCAGAATGGCCTTCGTGCTGCCAAACTTATCGCAAGTGGTGCCGACGATCGGATTGAGGAACAGATCGAAGAGCGATGCAGCGGATACCATGAAGCCGCCAACCATGGGGCTAAAACCAACCTCGGAAGCATACGTCGGGAAGAGCTGGTTCATGCAGCAAGTGAGCTGAACGAGGCAGAGGAAGCCGATGCAGAAGAAGAAGGCAGGCGACTTAATGGCGCGCGCATAGCTGACGCCACGCGTGCTATCCTCGGTCTCGGCGACCGTCTCGCCCTCGACGTAGCCATAGGGCAGCATGCCCTTGTCCTGAGGCTTATAGCGGATAATCAGGACGGAAGCGGGGAGAATGAGCACGGCGGAGACGCCAGCGAGCACCAGATAACCAGTCCTCCAGCCAGCGGCCTCGATGACAGAGGTGATGACGGGGCTCATGATGAGCATGTAAATCGAGTTCACTGCCCAAGCGAGACCAATTGCCAGGCCACCAGATTTTTTGAACCACTGGTCAATAACGTCGGACATGGCGACGCCGGTGGTGAAGGCGAAGCAAATGCCAATCAGGGCGCCAGCGGCGATGAACATCCAAACTTCGGTGTAGAAAGCCATGCCTGCGCCGGCGGCGAGCAGAATAAGCTCGACGACGGGGAGCCAAACCTTGCCAACAACCTTGGGGATGAGTTTTCCGACAAACGGAAGCGCCGCCGCAAGACCGATGAGCGTCGCGGTGAAGTAATACGAGAAGATTGAATAGTCAAACCCGAACTCCTCGCACACGGGCGCGACGAAGGAGCCGGCGATTACGCTATAGGATCCGGTCGTACCAGCAGACATGAGGCCAAGCGCGATTACGAGAACCCATGCGTAGACCTTGCTGCTCTTTAACTTTGCATTTTCCATTGATACAACTCCTAGAGACCCAGAAGGGCACACATAACGGCCTTGATGGTGTGCTGACGGTTCTCTGCCTCACGGAAGATGACCGAAGCGTTGGCCTCAAAGCACTCGTCGGCAATCTCGAAACCCTCGGTGATGATCTCGCGATGAAGGTCGTTCTTGCACTGGTCGAGGAGCATCTTGCCAACACGGTGATCTGCGTTGTGGACAGAGGGAAGCTCATGCATGCAGAAGATATCGGGATTGTTGGTGCGCTTGCACAGCTCGCTGGTGACGCGATAGGGGTACAGAGACTCGGCATCGCCCAGCCAGGAGTTGTAGTCGTCGGGATCCAGAACCTCTTCGCCGCACTCGGGGTTGATGTAGCGCCACTCCTCGGTAACGATAACGTCAACGCCATCCAGGGCATCAAGGTCAGAGGTGATGGTAAAGGTCCTATTGGGAGCGTACTTGGCGTAGCAGGCCTCCACCTCTTCGATCATTTCCTTGCACATCTGATGACGGAGGTCGTCGGGGCCGATGGCGAGGAAGTCCATGTCGAGCATAGCGCACAGACGGCCATACCACACCGGGGCGCCGGCGCAATTGCCAACGAAAGCCATCTTCTTGCCGCGGCTCGTACGCAGACCGCCCCATTGCTCTTCCATCGTAAGAGCGTCAGCGAGCATCTGAGTCGGGTGATCGCCGAGAGTAAGGGCATTGATGACCGGGATGTCAACCAGGTCGGCGACGTCATAGAGGAACTGCTCGTCCTTCTGTGCGCGGTAGACGATGAGATCGTACATGCCGTTAAAGACGCGCATGGCATCCTTGACGGTCTCGCAGTCACCCATGTGGGAGTTGGTCAGATAAGTGAAGCCCATGCCCAAATCATTGCAGGAGGTCTCGAATGCGCAACGAGTACGGGTCGAGCCCCACTCAAAGTTGGCGAGGACGTTTTTGCCGGGGAAGTAGCGCTGGTCGACACCAGACTTCTTCTGAGCCTTAAGGTTCCAGGCAAGATCGATGAGATAGCGGAAATCCTCGGAGGAGAGATCATGGATGTTGATGTAGTCGCGACCGCGGAGGCTGTTGTTCATGCCTATTTCCTTTCCATTTAGCGATAGATGAATGTCGAATGTGTCCCCGAGGGAAACACGGATATCCCTCGGGGAGCAGTAAGTGTGGCGCCTAAATCAGACAGTGCAGGCTCAAAGGCTCGCTAGCAGCTGGCTGCCACGTCCTTGGTCCAGCAGTGCACGCCGCCGCCGGACAGGTTAAGCGCGAGAGAGTCAATCATGATGACTTTGCGATCGGGGAAGCAGCTCTCAAGAACGGCTTTGGCCTGCTCGTCCTTCTCCTTCACGACTTCGTTCATGCCCTCGTGGTAATAACGCTGACCAAGAACGACGCCATTGCAGATGAGGAAGTTGCAGTAGCTCGCTGCTGCGTAGAAGTGAACGGGGCCCTCGGGCCAGGGGGTGCCATCCATAAACTTGCCGCCCATTTCGTCGATGAAGCCCTTATAGAGCTCGTAATCCTCATCGCCAGGGGCGATAACAACTTCAATCGGCTCGGCAGTTGGCATACGAACGATCTCGAAGGGCTTGCCCTCCCAGTCCGTTTCGTTGCTCAGGATCTCGTAGGCCGCCTCAATGCGGCGACGAGACTCTGCGCCAGCCTTGCTCGAGGCTGCCTCCTCATCGGACACCTCGGCAAGAAGAATCTTGTTCGGAGTGATAAAGCGACACATCTCATCAATGTGAGCAGCAAAGCTCATGCCAAAGACGGGAGTTCCGTCTTCCTTCTCGTCGAGGATGCCCAGTCGATAGTCGTCGTCCTCGAGCATAGGCTGCGGAAGCCAGATAACCTTGTTGAGGTTGTAGATGCGCTTATACTCGGCCTCTACTTCCTCTTTCGTGAACTCGGGATTACGCTTGCGACATTCCGTGTCCTCGATGGCGATCAGAGTGCCGTGACCGTCAAACTCGCGGTCGCCGCCCTCCGAAACCATTTCGGAATTGACGATATCGAAGCAACCGAGCGCAACCGCCATGTGAACGGCTGCCTTACGTGCGGACTGGCACTCCGGGGAGTTCTTGTCCCACACGCCGTAATAAGTCCAAGCGGGGTTGACCATATAAGAATGGCCCTTGTCGTCGACCATGATGCTGGGACCGTTGTCGCGGACATAGAAGTTGGAGTCTTCGAACTGCGTGATCTCGATGCGATCGAGATCAACCCCCTCCTCCTTCAGACGCGAGCAAGCCTCCTCATAGGAGCCGGGGGTGCCGCAATTGAGGTTGACCGTAACGTCGCCATACTCGAGCAGAGCCTTGATCACGTCAACGCAGGGCTGACGGTTATCGTAACCCTCTGCACGGATGTAATCGGGAAGCCATGTCACATAGACGTTGGAGCGCTTCTCGAACTCGCCCGGCATACGATAGTTCTCGTACATGGTTGGTCCTTCCGTCGGGTTTCCCGCGATGCTGTCCGGCCGCGACAATAGCGGGGTTTCACCTGCTATAGTACTACTCTACCTACCGTTCGGTAGATAGTTTTGAATAGTTGCCGCTCGCCTACTGATACATACCGTTCACCGTATATAGTGGTCATGTTTGGACACGAATTGATGTTCCGTTGCCATCCTTAATAATGTTGGTAGTGCGGAAGTGATTTGCAATGGAGAAATGCAGCGTGAGCACAAGAAAAAAAATATTGGACGCAATGTACGATCTTGTGGCAGAAGTCGGTTATGACAAAGCGTCTATCGGAAAGATTTGCGACGTTGTCGGTATATCCAAGCCGTCGGTGTACTACTACTTTCCCTCTAAAGAGGAGATTTTCACTACGCTCTTGGACAGCATGTTTCCGACCATCGACTATCAACGCGACTACTCGCTAATAGTCGATAGAGACGGGTTCAAGGCCGCGCTTATCAAGCTCGGCAATTCAGTTATAGGTGGCTATCGAAGCGATGAAAAGCGCCGGCGCGTGCTGACCGAGGTTAGCGTTCAAGCAAATCGAATTCCTGCAGTTCGGGAACGTCAAGCGACGGCGACCAAACGAACCATGGATGCGCTTAAAGACATCCTTCTTCATGGTGTAGAGATTGGCGCGTTTTCCGATAGTGCCGACGTGATGCTCTACGTACAAATTCTATATACCATTCTGGAGGGAGCGAGCAATACGGTCGCTCAAGATGAGGATATTGATGAAAAAGCGGTTTGGGCGGGAATAGTCGAGCTTATGTTCAAATAGACCAGCCAAGCTGAAGCGCATGTTGGCACCCATGGTGCCTGCGGGCAACCTTTAAAACGAAAACAGGGGTCGACTCCAGTCTGGCTTGGAGTCGATCCCTGTTGCGTGGCAATCTATGCTGTTAGCGCCGGGCGATTTTAGCCGCTAATAGTCAAACTATTTTGACCAATCCCGGTCACCGAATAATGGCCACCGT
>NZ_SPFO01000024.1 GCF_005845035.1 Collinsella aerofaciens
ACGGTGGCCATTATTCGGTGACCGGGATTGGTCAAAATAGTTTGACTATTAGCGGCTAAAATCGCCCGGCGCTAACATCCCCGACCCATACGCCAGCGCCTTTAGGCGATACTAGTTGTAACGATCAAGGCTTACGCCGCACGGAAAGGAGACATTATGGGCATCTTTAAGAACGATGATCAAAAATCGAGCCAGTTTGGATTTGACGAGAAAAGCATGGCGGGCAAAGCCGTCAAGGCCGTACGCTGGATCTACGCCATCACGGGCGTCTTAGCGCTCATTGCTGGTATCGCGCTGCTTTTTGCACCCGCCAAGTCCCTCATCTTTTTGACGACTGTCTTGGGTTTTTACTTTGTAATCACTGCTGCCATCAGGCTGTTCACTGCCATTTTTGAGCCGCTGCTGCCCACCGGCTGGCGCGTGACGAGCATCATCTCCAACCTACTCATTATCTTGGGCGGCGTCATAATCCTGCGCAACCAGGCCTTCTCGACCGCGACGCTCACCACGATGGTAGTTATCGTGGCCGGCTTTGGCTGGATTGTCGAAGGTGTCATGTCCATTCTGGAGTCCGAGCTTTCGTCCAACCGCGCCCTCGCCATCCTGAGCGGCGCACTCTCAATCATCGCCGGCATGTTCGTGTTTATCTATCCGCTGTGGTCGGCCAAGATGCTCGTCATCTTTAGCGGCGCCGCGCTGCTGGTGTTTGGCGTAACGTTGATTGTTCGCGCTGTTCAATTTGGCAAACTGGTGCACTAGATGCCGCGAACGCTCTTTATTGATGCAGACGCCTGCCCGGTCACGCGCGAGTCGATTGACTGCGCGCGGCGGGCGGGCGTCGCCGTTGTTATCGCCGGCAACAGCACGCAAAACCTGGAACGGCATATTCGCCGCGACGACCCGCGCGATGCCGAGCACGCGCGACGCGGCTTTTGGGTCACGACGCTCGACGTGAGTGTGGGCGCCGACAGCGCCGACTTTGCCATTATCGAACGCCTGCAGACGGGCGACGTGGTCGTGACGCAGGACATTGGCTTGGCGAGCATGGTGCTCGGGCGCGATGCCGCCGCTATCGGCGTGCGCGGGCGTGTGTACGACAAAGCAACCATCGACATGCAGCTGTTTATTCGCCACGAGGAAAAGAGGGTGCGCCGCGCCGGCGGACGCACTCGCGGTCCGGCAGCCTTCACCAGCGAAGACCGCGCTCGCTTTAAGCGCAACCTCACCGAGCTGCTGCGCTAACCAAGGTAGATTTTTGGGACATGTCCGGAAATCTGCTATTTTGCTTTAGGCGGCGTGAGCGCTCAAAATCCATGGCTCAACAAAAAACGGGCTTCAAAATGCCATGCGTCGCCGCATTGTGCAGGCGCCGAGCATGGCTATTTTGAAGCCCGTTTTGTTAGGCCCACTTAGAGGCCGAAGGCGGATAGGATGAGGCCCCAGCCGGCACCGATGACGTACATCATGATCAGGAACAGGACGTTTTCGCGGGCGCTGCGGTTGGTACGGAACAGCACCAGGTAGCCCACACCGGCAGAGATGAGCGTGCCGGCGAGCATCGGGGCCAGCTGCAGCGCGCCTTCCAGGTACAGTTGCGTGATGACGACGCTGGCCGAGCAGTTGGGAATCAGGCCGACAAGCGCCGAACCCAGGACGGCGAGCGTCTCGTTGCCACGCAGGAACTGCTCAATCACGGACTCGCCGAAGGTCTCGAGCACGGCGACCAGAATCAGCGTCACCAGAAAAATGAATACCGATACCTGCACGGTGTGCGAGATGGCGCTGCGGATGATCGACAGGACAGGCGTCCCTTCGTGGGAATGGGAGTGAGCATGACCATCATGGTGTTCATGCTCGCCCTCATGACCGTGATCGTGTCCATGTCCGTGTTCGTGCTCGTTCTCGTCTTCATCGCAACCGCAATGGTCGCGCTCGCATAACTCGTGGATGTGGTCGGCGCTCACGCCCGCCTCGGCCACTTCATCAATGATGTCGCCCCCGGTATGGTCGTCGTGCGCGCAGTTCACATGAGCCGGATTGGCAGCGGTCCCCAGCACGGTACGGCGAATCGCCGCATGCGCGCGAGCGTTGCGGCGCAGACCGCGAATGGCGGCATCTACGATAAAGCCCGTGACCAGTGCGATCAGCGCTTTCGAAGCCAAAAGCATCGCCATAGTCTGCACGGGAACCTGCTCGGCAAGTAGCAGCGGCAGCATCTCGTCGGAGGTCGAAAGGAACACCGCCACCAACGTACCCAAGGTCACGACACGACCGGCGTACAGCGTGGCCGCCATTGCCGAAAAGCCGCACTGCGGCACCATGCCCAGCAACGAGCCAACCACGGGACCAGCGGCGCCGGCGCGCTTGATGGCGCCGTTAACGCGATCGCCCGCCACATGCTCGAGCGTCTCGAGAACCAGATATGTCACCAACAAGAACGGCACCAGCGAGAGCGTGTCCTTGCCGGCGTCGAGCAGAATATCAATCAGCAAATCCATGACGGATGGAACCTTTCGTGTCTTTCGGCAGCATTGTAAAAGTCCTAGCGGTCAACTAGGGTATTGTAGTTGTCCTAGGCGCGATGCCAATAGTTGCCCATGGTAAACTATCATCTCGCCACATCTTAATGACCCTGAGCCGCACGACGCGGCCCATCCAAGGAGCAGTTATATGAACGTTTCACAAGCACTCGAATACGAGCGCCAGCCGTTTATTCCCATGTTTATCTATGGCGATCACGGCGCCATGGAGTCCGAGCGCCAGAAGGGCGAGGAGGCCCTTAAGGTGCTCGAAACCGAGTACTTTACCGCCGAGGGCGACCCCAGCTTCGACTTTGCCACCGTGCGCGACCTGGCTGACCGCAACCGCGACCTGTGCGACCAGATTGGCGAGGCACGCCTGCGCAACGTGACGCCCGCGACGCTTTCGCGCGGCCTGTCCGATGCCGACACCTGCGCGGCCATCGGTAAGATGCAAAAGCGCACCGCCGCGTCGGTCATGCGCGAGATCCGCGGCGACCGCGACGCGCTCGGCGTGGCCTACGCCCGCAAGCCCATCCAGGGCACCGTGCTCGGTATCGACATCGAGACCACCGGCCGTGCACCCGAGCGCGGCTACATCATCAACGTGGGCTGGGAGATCATGGAGCTCACCAGCGACGCCGTCCCGCACGACGCCGAGGCACACTACTGCGGCCTGCCCGACATCTACCGCGGCGAGGATGTGCCGTTGTCGAATATCCACCACATCACCTGGGACGACATCGACGGCAAAAAGCCGTTCCGCGAGAACAAGGAACTGCAGAAGCAGCTGCTCAAGCTTATGAAGAAGTACCCGTACATGGCGCATAACGCCGCGTTCGAAGACAGTTGGTTCAAGATCCACCTGGACGGTTACGCCGAGGCACGCCGCGCCGGCAAGATCATCGTCATCGACTCGCGCCAGATCTGCCGCAGCCTGGATGCCGACGTCCGCTCGCTCCCCCGCGAATCCGCGCCCGCCGCGCTCGAGAACTGGGCCCGCCGCCGCGGCACCCTCGCCGCCGACGCCAACGAGCAGCACCTGGGCCTCGACGACACCGACCTCATGCTCCGCACCGTCCAAGCCGAGTTCAACCTCAAGAACCTGTTTGCCAAGTAGAAACGCCTGCGACAAGCATGGCCCCGTTCACGAGCGGCCCCGCAGCGGGAAACCCCGCAGCGGGGCCGCCCTACGTTCCACAGATAGATCAGCCATCACAAATTCTGAACCCTCATTTTGAACGATTTCGGCCAATTCCCGACACGTAATTCGTTGTCGGATGGTGATGCATCACTATCAAATGTGCGGCAATTGAGTATTTATATGCTATAGCTAAGCTGCGAAAACTTTTATTTAGGGCATACCAACTCATAATTGCGTCAAGCTTTTGGACAGCATTTGGTTAGACCTCTAAAACGACTTTTCCACTCAGCGCCATCAACACGGCATTAGCTGACACGATATATAGCATGAGTATCGTATTGTCACATACCACTGCAAAAGCGGTCTACCAGGCCGCGCATTCGGTGTCTGCGAAAGGCATCGAGTCCTGTAACCCTGCCGCGATTTACGGATCATGTCCCACCGGAACGCTCCTTGACGCAGCCGCAGAATGGCTCACCAAACATGATGTTTCCCTCGACGCAAATGGTTCTCTCGAGGTGATGGTGTTTGATCGCAGGAATGCGCGCTATGCAATGAACTGTCAATGCCACGTATCTTCAAAACGATTCTCGAACTCACGCTTTATAGAGCTCAAAGATGGCATCTTCATTGTTGGCGTTGAGCTTTGCGCACTTCAGGCCGCCACCTATCTTTCTTTTCGCGAACTAGTGGAGTACTACTTTGAACTGTGCGGCGCTTATTCCCTTGGAACCGACTCTTCCACCTCCTATACCGAGCGTTTCGCGCTCACCTCGACCGAGAGGTTAAAGCAGTTCTTTAATTCCATTACCAGATGCGACGGTTTGGCCCTTGCCCGAAAGGCGATCCAATGTGTACGCGACGGATGCCGGTCTCCCATGGAAACGGCATTTGTCATGATGCTAACGCTGCCCAAAAGCGAAGGAGGGCTTGGTATTAAGGGAATTGAGACCGATTACGAGGTGCAGGTCACCGCTGCCGCAAAGAATCTCACGAGACGCAAGAAGTTCTTTATGGATGCGTATCTAAAGAAATCTCGCACAGACATTGAATACAACGGTTTTTATCATGACGCGGAAGAAGACCGCGCCATCGATGAGGAACGCAAGAATGCGCTTGCGTCCATGGGATACGGAATCATCACCGTCAGTCGTTATTCCTTTATGCATGCCAGCGCTTTCGTTAGGGTCATGGAGGCGATCCAACGAAAAGAGGGCATACGCCCCTCGCGTCTGCCAAAAGACTTTCAAATCATGCAAGAAGACCTGAGGCAGTTTGTACTCAGAAGATTTATAGAAGAGAAAAAGCGAATTCAGAAGCAGCTTCGCCAGGATTCCGAAGATCGTCAACGAATCGACCTCGAAAAAGCAACACTCGAAGGCATCACGCTGGATGACCCGACAATTAATGAAGTTCCGGCAATCGATGACATGCAGACAGTCGAATCCGACAGCCCATCATTTGCCCAAACAAGCAGCCTCGCGCCCGAGGGCAGGATCTTCGGGGCCGGAAGCTAGACCGGCTAACAAGGTGGGCACCTTAGCGACGTGCAAAATTGCGAGTATTCAGCAGAGCCGGGTGTCTATCACCCTCGAGTGGATCCAAATGTGAAGCGAAATCACTCTTGCGTTAGAGCGTTAGGCAACATTTGAGGAAGAACTCATCGGATTAACACCCTAAGATAACTCTTGAACTGCATTATATGGCCTGCAATAAATTAGCGGACCCCCTATCGTTGCAGAATACTCCAATTTTTGCACGGCTCAGGGGCACCCACCCCGGCATCGGCTATCAAAACCGCTCAGTCCGGGATCTCGTCCACTATTCCCCATCATTTTGTGCAACGAATTACCTGAACGTCATTGACATATGAACATACACTCATATAATCGGAAGCAAGTTATATGAGCGCATGTTCATATGAAAGGATATTGCAATGAGCATCCGCGTTGATGAAACGAAACCCGACATCGAGGCCACCGAACCCGCGATCCCCACCACCTGCTCGCCCGAGGACCTTCCCGACGAGGAGCTTCTCTACGACCTCGCCGACCTGTTCAAGGTCTTCAGCGACACCACGCGCATCAAGATCCTCTATGCCCTCATGGGCCGCGAGCTCTGCGTGGCAGACATCGCCGAAGCGACCGAAACCTCGCAGTCCGCGGTGTCGCACCAGCTGCGCACACTCAAGCAGTCGCACCTGGTTAAATTCCGGCGCGACGGGCGCAACATCCTATACTCGCTCGCCGACGATCACGTCTACACCATGCTCAACCAGGGCATGAGCCATATCTGCGAATAGCAACCAACCACGGTACCAGCGCGGCCTGCACCCAAGCCGCAAAAACAGGGAAAGGAACCCACCATGAAAAAGCAGTTTAAACTCGACGAGATCGACTGCGCCAACTGTGCGCGTGAGCTTCAGGACGAGCTGGCCAAGCTCGATGGCGTCAAGTCCGTTTCGGTCAACTTTATGACCCAGAAGTTGACGCTCGAAGCCGACGACGCCGAGTTCGATGAGGTCCTCGATCGCGTCGTGGAGTTTACCGCCGACGCCGAGCCGGACTGCGAGATCATTCTCTAGCCCAGGTTTACGCTGACCCACAAGACCGCGCTTGCTGCGGCCTTTGCTCGCGAAATTATATGAGCGAGTGTTCATACATTCAAATGGGAGGATACGAGTCATGGCCACCGCCGACCCCAAGAAGAAAAAGAAGAAGCGCAAGAAAAAAGAGTCACTCGAGCATAAGCGCAACCGCATCCTGGTAGCGCTGGGCATTTTTGCCGTGGTGTACGCCCTCGATGAGCTCGGCGCCCTCACTGCCGCATTCGGCACCCCGGGCGACATCTACGCCAGCTTCGCACTGTTCCTCGTGCCGTTTTTGATTGCCGGCTACGACGTACTGCAAAAGGCATTCAATAACATCCGCCGCGGCAAGGCCTTCGACGAGAGTTTCCTTATGGCAGTCGCAACCATCGGCGCGTTTGCCATGGTGCTCTTCCCCGACACCGACCCGCACATGGCCGAAGGCGCCGCCGTCATGCTGTTCTACCAGGTCGGCGAGTTGTTCCAGGCATACGCCGTGGGCAAGAGCCGCAAGTCGATCAGCGCCATGATGGACATCGCGCCCGACTACGCCAACGTCGAGCAACCCGACGGCACACTCGAGCAGGTCTTCCCCGATGACATCGCCGTGGGCACCGTCATCGTCGTCAAGCCCGGCGAGCGCGTGCCTATCGACGGCGTCATCGTCGAAGGCGAGACACAGCTCGATACCGCCGCGCTCACGGGCGAGTCAGTCCCCCGCCCCGCCAAGGCCGGCGACGACATCATCAGCGGCTGCATCAACATGACGGGCCTCATCCACGTGCGCACCACCAAGCCATTTGGCGAATCCACCGTCGCGCGCGTCCTGGAGCTCGTAGAAAACGCCAGCGAAAAGAAGGCGCGCACCGAGAACTTCATCACGCGCTTTGCCCGCATCTACACGCCCGCCGTCACCGGCGCTGCCGCGGTGCTCGCGCTCGGCGGCGGCTTGGTCACCGGCGCCTGGTCCGACTGGATCCTGCGCGGCCTGACCTTCCTGGTCGTCAGCTGCCCGTGCGCGCTCGTGATTAGCGTCCCGCTCAGCTTCTTTGGCGGCATTGGCGGCGCATCCAAGCTGGGCGTCCTCATCAAGGGCTCCAACTACCTCGAGACGCTCGCCGATGTGGACACCGTCGTCTTTGACAAGACCGGCACGCTCACCAACGGCACGTTTTCGGTCGTGGCGGTACACCCCGAAGCCGGCTATACCGAGCAGTCGTTGCTCGAGGTCGCCGCCCTTGCCGAGTCGTTCTCCGACCATCCCATCGCGCAGTCCGTGCGTGTCGCCTACCAGGGCGAGGTCGACCCCAAGCGCGTTAGCGACTCCGCCAACGACGCGGGCCACGGCGTGACGGCAACCATCGACGGCAAGCACATCGTCGTTGGCAACGCAAAGATGCTCGCCGCGGCCGGAGTCGAAGCGCCCGATTGCGAGGTCGTCGGCACCATCCTCCACGTGCTAGTCGATGGCATCTATGCCGGCCACATTGTAATTGCCGACACCATAAAGGCCGATGCCGAGCAGACGATTCGCGACCTGCACGCCGCCGGCGTCAAGCGCACCGTCATGCTCACGGGCGACCGCGAGGAGGTTGCGGCGTCTGTGGCTAAGCGGCTGGGGCTCGACGAGTTCCACGCGCAGCTACTGCCGGGCGACAAGGTCGAGCGCGTCGAGGCATTGCTCGCGGGCGAAAGCGGCAAGGGCAAGCTCGCTTTTGTCGGCGACGGTATCAACGACGCACCCGTGCTTACCCGCGCAGACGTTGGCATCGCCATGGGCGCTATGGGCTCGGACGCCGCAATTGAGGCGGCGGACGTCGTGCTCATGGATGACAAGCCGTCCAACATCTCCCGCGCGATCCGCGTGGCGCGCAAGACCATGTCGATTGTTTGGCAGAACATCATCTTTGCGCTGGGCATTAAGCTGCTGATTTTGGTGCTGGCAGCGCTCGGCATCGCCAACATGTGGCTTGCTGTGTTCGGCGATGTGGGTGTGGCGATCATCGCCATCCTGAACGCCATGCGCGCGATGGGTGTCAAGAACCTGTAGCGTTCTTGGGCTATCCGGCCGGGACCGGGCTTGGTTTTGAAAACGTCCTCGCGCATGAGGCCCGTCCTTCCTGCTCCTGCGGAGCAACGGAAAGGCGGGCCTCGCGCTGCGGAGTGTTTTCAAAACCAAGCCCGGTCCCGGCCTGCGGTAACATCGCAGGCGGTTCTTGGGCATCGCTTGCTGGCAGGGTTCCTTTGCTGAAATGGACTTGGCCGAAAGGGCCGCTGGTCCCAGTCGCTGGTTCGCGCCTTGCGTGAACTCCGCGCTACTGTGGGTCAGTTAGGCTTCTGTTGTTTGACCCGCTACATCTTCCCGGCCCAACATCGCCCTCAGCTTCTCAAAGCTTTCCTCGCTCAGGCAGTGCTCCATGTGGCAGCCCTCTTGCGACGCGACCTCAGCCGAAACACCCGCATCCTCTAGCAGCCCCACGAAAAAGCAGTGACGCTCCCACATTTGGCGAGCGACCTCCAGACCACGCTCCGTCAGATGAACGTCGCGCTTGCCCATTTCGACATAGCCGTTGCTTTCCAGCGTCGCCATGGCCTTGGAAACGCTCGCCTTGGTTACGCCGAGGTACTCCGCAACGTCGATCGAGCGCACGATGCCCTGACGTTCCGACAGAACGTAGATCGATTCGAGATAGTCTTCTCCGGATTCACGTAGGGCCATGGGCCGCCTTTCGCGATGATTGCTAGTTAGCCTTTGGATACTTTCCACGGCTAACTTTACCGCAAAAGTTGCCCATGTCTTACTACTTTGTCTAAAAGTTAGCCGTGTTTCACAAAACGTGCGGGACGAAACAAAATGGGGACGCCCCGCAAGGAGTGTCCCCAGGCGCCGGGTGCCGGCCCGCAGTTACATCAATCCAAAGTGCTTCGCGGCGTTGTAGATGCCGTCGTCGTCCACGGCAGTCGTCACATAGGTCGCCGCAGCCTTCACCGTGTCCTGTGCGTTACCCATGGCCACGCTCGTGCCCACGGCGGCAAACATCGACAGGTCGTTCTCGCCGTCGCCAAAGGCAATCGCCTCGCTCGCGTCGATACCAAGCCGCTCCAGCGTCGCCGCCACGCCCAGGTCTTTGCCGCCGTTGGCCGGAATAATGTCGCAGAACAGGTCGCACCAGCGCGTGGTTGTAGAATGCGACAGGACATCGGTAACTATGCCCTGGTCGACCGGGTCCACAAAGGCGCAGAACTGGTAAACCGGCGCGTCGAAAGCATGCTCAAAAGGCTCCTCGTGATACGAGATTCCGGCATTGTCGGCAGCCGCCACCACGCGCTTGGACAGACGGTTCACAAACGAATTCTCGCCCTGCATGCACAGTGAGTCGTAGCGTCCCTGCGCCACCTGGTCCACAATCACCGCAACGTCGTCCGAATCGATCGGGCAGCTGCGATAAACGCCCTTGGCATCAAAACAGTGCTGACCCGAAAGCGTAATGTACGCATCCCAACCCAAGTCGAACAGCCAATCCGGCATCTGGTAGGTCGGGCGACCCGTGGCGATTATGCACGCAATCCCCTGCTCGCGAAAGCTGTCGAGTACCTGCTGCGCCGACGCCGGAATCTGGTGGGTCTTAAAGCTCAGCAACGTGCCGTCGATATCGAAAAACGCAGCCTTGATCATCCTTGCCTACTCCTCGCCCTCGAGCTTCTCGCTCGCCTCGAGCCACGCCATCTCCAGCTCGTCCATGGCGGCGTGAGCCTCGTCGATCTTTGCCTGCTGCTCGCCCAGCGCCGTGTAGTTGGTGGGGTCGACCTGGGCCATCGCGGCCTCGGCCTCCTCCACGCGGGCGCGCTGCGTCTCCATTTTGCGCTCGAGCGAGCTCACCTCGCGGCGGAGCTTCTGGCGCTCGGCGTTGGAAAGGCCATTGGGCTGGCCACTCGACTTGGGCTTTTCGGCCGCAGCCGCCGCGGCACCGGTGTCAAACGTGCCGGTCTTGGCGCTCGGCGCACCCACGGGCTCGCCCTCGGCGGTGGCGTTGCACAGGCGCAGGTACTGGTCGACGCCGCCGGGCATATGCGTCAGATGGCCGTCAAGCAGCGCCCACTGCTGGTCGGTCACGCGCTCCATCAAGAAGCGGTCGTGCGTCACCAGGATCAGCGTGCCGGGCCAGCCGTCGAGCAGATCCTCGACAATCGCGAGCATATCGGTATCCAGGTCGTTACCGGGCTCGTCCAGGATAAGCACGTTGGGCTCGTCCAGGATCGTCAGCAACAGCGACAGGCGACGGCGCTGGCCGCCCGAAAGATCGCCGATGCGGCTCCAGAGCTGCTGGGTCGTAAAGCCCAGGCGCTCGCAGAGCTTCTCAGGCGAAGTCTCCTTGCCGTCGATGACGTAGTACTTCTTATAGTTGCCGAGAACCTCGCGGATCGTGTCGCCCATGTAGGGCTCGAGCTCCTCGAGCTGCTGCGACAGCACGCCAAAGCGCACCGTCTGGCCAATCTTCACGCGGCCGCGCGTGGGCTCAATCTTGCCCTGAATCACGTCGAGCAGCGTCGACTTGCCAGCGCCGTTCTCGCCCAAAAGACCATAGCGGTCGCCCGCTCCGATGAGCCAGGTCACGTCGGAAAGTACCTGCTTGGGCGCGCCATCGGTATCCGCATAGCCAGCGTCCACGTCGACCACGTCGATAACCTGCTTGCCCAGGCGACTCACCGCCAGGCGCTTGAGCTCCAGCTCGTCACGTACGGGCGGTACGTCGGCGATGAGCTCGCGAGCGGCGTCCACGCGAAACTTGGGCTTGGTGGAGCGCGCCTGGGCACCGCGGCTCAGCCACGCGAGCTCCTTGCGTGCCATATTGCGACGGCGCTCCTCGGTAACCGCAGCCATGCGGTCGCGCTCCACACGCTGCAGGATGTAGGCCGAGTAACCGCCCTCGAAGGGATCAACCCGGCCGTCGTGGACCTCCCACATGCTGGTGCAGACCTCGTCCAGGAACCAGCGGTCGTGCGTGACCACGAGCATGGCGCCCTGGCCGCGCTGCCAGCGGGCCTTTAAGTGACGCGCGAGCCAGTTGATGGTGCGCATGTCCAGGTGGTTGGTGGGCTCGTCGAGCATAAGCACGTCGTAGTCGCCGATCAGCAGGCGCGCGAGGTCCACGCGGCGGCGCTGGCCGCCCGAAAGCTCGCCCACCGTGCCCTCCCAGGGCACATCGCTAATAAGGCCGGCCAGGATTTGACGCGTACGCGGGCTCGAGGCCCACTCATACTCGGGCGTGTCACCGACGACGGCATGGTGCACGGTGTCGGTATCGGCCAGGTTGTCCTTTTGGCCGAGCAATCCGATCGTCGTGTCGCGGCGATGCGTCACGCGACCATCGTCGGGCTCCAACGTGCCGGCGAGTACGCTCAGCAGCGTCGACTTGCCGTCGCCGTTTTTGCCGACGATACCAATACGGTCGCCCTCGCCCACGCCGAGCGTCACGCTATCGAAAATATGCTTGGTGGGAAACTCTAGGCTGACGGAATCGCATCCCAAAAGAATCGCCATATGCCCTGCTCCTTCGTAGAAATTCAACGTTGTCCATGATAGCAGCGAGCCTCACCCCAAACCACCACGAAGGTGCCTGTCCCCTTTGTGGTGGTCGTTTCGGTCGCAGAGCAAAAAGGCGGGCCATCTCACGCAAGAGATGACCCGCCTCTCCAATCAGTCCCGCGGCAACCGTGGCCGCCGCGGGCCTCAAGCATGTCCCGAACTAGGAGAACATGCCAGTGAGGTAATCATTCAGCCGCTTGTCCTTGGGCCGTTGGAAAATCTCGTCAGTCTCGTCGTACTCGACCATATCGCCCATGTAGAAGAACGCCGTGCGGTTGGACACGCGCGACGCCTGCTCCATGTTGTGCGTCACGATAACGATGGCGCGGTCGGCAACGATCGACGACATCAGGTCCTCGATCGCCAGCGTCGAGATGGGGTCGAGCGCCGAGCAGGGCTCGTCAAACAGGATCACGTCGGGGTTGAGCGCCAGCGTGCGCGCGATGCACAGACGCTGCTGCTGACCGCCCGAAAGCGCGTAGGCGCTCTTGTCGAGCTTGTCCTTGACCTCGTCCCACAGCGCCGCGCCGCGCAGGCTCTCCTCGACCATATGGTCGAGCTCGTCGCGGTCGGTAATGCCGTGGCGTTTGGGTGCAAACGTGATGTTGTCGCGAATGGACTTGCGGAAAGGATTGGGCTGTTGGAACACCATGCCAATGGAGCGACGCAGCTCGTAGGTGTTTTCGGTCTTGGTGTTCACGTTGCGCCCGCGGTAGTTGATCTCGCCCTCCACGCGGCAGCCGCGAATCTCGCGATTCATCAGGTTGAGGCTGCGTAAGAAGGTCGACTTACCGCAGCCCGAAGGCCCGATGAGCGCCGTGATCTCGCCCTTGTGGAAGTCGAGCGACGTATTGTGCAGTGCATTGTGGTCGCCATAGTACACGTTGACGTCCTTGGTGGAGAGCACAACCTCGTCGCTCACGGCCTTGCCGCTCACGCGCACGCGCTTCTCGCTCTCCCCCACGCTCGACAGGAAGTCCCGGGTGTCGGACGATGCCGCTTCGGTTGCGGGCGTTACATTCATCTCGCTCATTCGGCCGTCATCTTCCTTGCCAGTTGCTTGCCCACAATGCGGGCGATTACGTTAAACAGCAGCACGCAAATCATCAGCAGTGCAGCGGTGCCCCAGACGATCTGCTGGGCCTCGGGGCTGCCCTCGCCATAGATCTTGTAGATGTGCACGGCGAGCGACTCGCCGGGACGGAACACGTTCCAAGCGCAGGTGGGGCTCGACAGGTTAAAGCTCAAGAAGTTCAGGCGAACCGGCGAGCTCATACCCGAGGTAAAAAGCAGTGCTGCGGCCTCGCCAAACACGCGACCGGCCGAAAGCACGATGCCCGTCACGATGGCGGGCATGGCCTCGGGGATCAGGATGTGCAGCGTGGCCTCCCAGCGAGTGAGGCCCATGGCCAGGCACGCATCGCGCTGGGCCTGCGGCACGTCCTCGAGCGCCTGCTGGATCACGCGCACCAGGATGGGGATGTTGAACATGGTGAGCGCGACGGCGCCGGAGATGATGGAGTACTTCCAGCCCAGCTGCACCGAGAACACCAGAAAACCGAACATGCCGACGACGATGGAAGGCAGCGAGGACAACGTCTCGATGGCGGTGGAGGCGATGTCGCGGATGGGTCCGTCCGGCGCGTACTCAACCAAAAAGACCGCGCCACCCAGGCTGATGGGCACCGAGATGATCAGGGTGATCAGCAGCAGGTAGAACGAGTCGAACAGCTGGTAGAGCACGCCGCCCTGCGTTCCGTTGGCGCGCGACGGCTCCGTGAGAAAGCCCGGCTGGAACAGCGTCGAGATGCCCTCGAACAGGATATAGGCCACCATGGAGACGACGATGAGCATGACGATGGCGACGATCGCCGTCAACACGCCCGTGGCGAAGCGGTCCTGCTTTTGGACACGCCCGAGCCTCGCCTCGTCGATGTGGATACGCGTGCTAGCCACGAGCCTTCGCCCCCTTGCGGCCGATAAGGTGGATGATCAGGATGAAGATGAGACTCATGCCCATCAGCAGCAGGCCGAGCGCCCACAGAACATCGTCTTGGGCCGAGCCCTCGGCATAGACTGCCATGGACGTGGTGAGCGTGGTGGTGATGGTGGACGCCGGCGACAGCAGCGACGTCGGCATGGCCTCGATGCCGCCGATGACCATGCGCACGGCGAGCGTCTCGCCAAAGGCGCGGGTCATGCCCAAGATAACCGCGGTCATGAGCGACGGCATGGCGGACTTGAGCACCACGTGCCAGATGGTCTGCCAGCGGGTGTAGCCCAGCGCGAGCGAGCCCTGGCGGTAGCCGTCGGGCACGGCGCGCAGGCCATCGACCGAAAGCGTGGTCATCGTCGGCAGAATCATGACCGCCAGCACGATGGCGCCGGGCAAGATGCCCAGGCCCGTGCTCACGTGGAAAACGCTCTTCATAAGACCGACGACCACGTGAAAACCGATCAAGCCAAAAACGACCGAGGGAATACCGGTCAAAAGCTCAATAAGCGGCTGAAAGATCTTGGAGCCAAATTTTGGTTGGATCTCGACCGCAAAGATGGCAGAGCCGATGGCGATGGGCAACGCGATGAGCGTGGAGAGCACCATGACCGCAAACGAGGTGACGATCAGGGGCAGGGCGCCGGTGTAGGGCAGGCCGTTTTCGGCCGTGTTGGCCAGGTCCCACTTGGTGCCGGTGAAAAACTCGACGGCCGAGACGCCGTCTTTGACAAAAGCCGAGAGGCCCTTTTGGGCGACCATAAAGATGAGCGCGGCAACGACAAGCGTCACGAGCGCTACGCACGCGCCCGTGACGCCCAGGCCCACGTTCTCAAGGTCGCGCTTTGGCAGCTGTTTTGCCATTGCAAACCTTTCCGGGGCGATTACTTATTTAGCGGAGACCTTGCCGCTGGCGTCCTTGACGACCTTCATGGCAGAGACGGGGATAAAGCCCTGCTCCTCGACGAGCTTGCCCTGCACGTCGTCGGAAAGCATGAACTCCAGGAAGGCCTTGGTGGCGTCGTCGGCGTCCTTTGCGCAGTACATGTGCTCGGTAGCCCAGATCTTGAAGGAGTCGTCGGTGACGTTTGCACTCTTGGGCTCCACGCCCTCGACCTTAATGGCCTTGAACTTGGAGTCATCGAAGTGCGAGAAATCGAGGTAGGAGATGGCGTTGTCGGTGCTGCCCATCTGAGTCTGGACGTCGCCGGACTTGTCGAGCTCGGCATCGCCCTTAAAGTCGACGGTCTCGTCGCCAAAGACGGCGGCCTCGAAGGTGGCGCGGGTACCGGAGCCGGCCTTGCGGTTGAGGACGACGATGGTGGCGTCGCCGCCGCCGACCTCCTTCCAGTTGGTAATCTGACCGGAGAAGATACCCTTGAGCTGCTCGAGGGACAGGTCGTCGACCTTGACGTTCTTGGAGACAACAGGACCCATGCCCACGACAGCAACCTCGTGGTCGACGAGGTTCTTGACCTGGTCGGCCTCGAGCTTGGTCTCGGCGAAGACGTCGGAGTTACCGATGGTAACGGTGCCGGCGGCGACAGCGGTCAGGCCCTTGCCCGAACCGTTGCCCGAGCCGGAGACGGAGACGTCCGGGTTGGCATCCATGAACTTCTCGGCAGCGGCCTCGACGAGAGCCTGGAACGAAGAGGCACCGTCGTAGGTCACCTCGCCGGAGACGGACTCGGCAGCAGCGGCGCTACCCTTGTCGGCGGCGTCGGATGCGCCGGAGCCGCCGCAGCCAACGAGACCGAGACCGACGATGCTGACAAGACCACCAGCGAGGCCGAGGAACTGACGACGAGAATAAGCCTGATCGAGCATGATCTTCCTTTCATACATGCGACTCGCGGGCACCCTGCCCGCTTTGCTGTTTGGAAAGATACGACCCCGACCGGGCAGCGCCCGCGCCAACTGCGGTTTTTTACGGGCATCTGATAGACCCTTACCGCAAGCTCTGTCCAGCCTTTACAAACGGATAACAATCCAGCGCCGAACATGGCGCACCTTTTACACCAATAAAAACAAAGTTGCGGTGAAATAGTTCCTGCTTGGCCATCAAATGGCCCATTCTAGGAACTATTCCACCGCAACTTAGATTGGGAAACCGCGAGACCTTAAAGCTCTAATTCATTCAAACGGAGGATCGCAACAATATAGATCTTGAGCGCCTGTTTAAGCTGTTCCTCGTTGGCGCACTCATTGGGGCCGTGCATCTGGCCGCCCCACGCGGGCAGCTCCAGGCCGGTCTCTTCGGGGCCAAACGAGACGGCGCGGGCAAAGTTGCGCGCGTACGTGCCGCCGCCCATGGCAAAGGGCTCAGCATGCTTGCCGGTGAACTCGTTATAGGTATCGATAAGCGCCTTCACGGCCGGATCGTCGGCAGACACCGAGAACGGCACCTTCGCGCGACCCAGCTGGCACGTCACGCCAAAACGGCCCACGAGCGGGTCGAGCTGCTCGCGGATGGTATCGGCACTCGTACTGTCGGGGAAGCGCACGTCGATGACCTGCTCAATATGGCCATCCGCCACGCGGATGACTCCAGCGTTGCAGGTAAGCGGGCCAAACGCCGGACTCGTCGCATCGATACCTAGGCCGCGGCCATAGGCATCCGCATACACAAAGGCCAGGAACTTGACGAACTCATGCTCGGCAGGCGTCAGCAGGCGCTCGTCGCGTGCACCAAACGCGTCCTCGGCCTCGCGCAGATACGACACGATCAGGCCGACGGCATTGATCGTTCCCTCGGGCATCGAAGCATGGCCACCGATACCGTGGGCGAAAATCTGCGCATGGCCATTATCAAGCGCCGTGATCTCCAGACGATCGGCGTTCTCGACCGGCGCCGGCAACTCATCGGCGGCAATCGCAAGCTCGCAGATGGACTGCGACGGAATGGCATTGCTCGCCTCGGAGCCGCTCCACGACACGATGCGCCCGCCGTCGATCTTGGGGCTCACAAACGTCGCCCCAAACTGGCCCTTCTCGGCATTGCAGACCGGGAACTCGGCATCGGGCGTAAACAGAAAGTCGGGGTCTGCGTGGTTCTCCAGATAATGGTGAACGTCGGACATGCCCACTTCCTCATCGCAGCCCAGCAGCGCGCGGAAGGTATAGCGCGGCACAATGCCGTGCTTGAGCAGGTACGCGCCGGCATAAAGCGACAACACCGCCGGGCCCTTGTCGTCGATCACGCCACGGCCGAGCAGCCAGCCCTCGCGACGCTCCATCGCAAACGGGTCGGTGTTCCAGCCGGGGCCGGCGGGCACCACGTCCACGTGGCAGATGGTCGCGAGCTGCTTGTCGCCGCGACCCGGGATATCGGCAATGCCCACATAGCCCTCGTCGTCGCTCGTCTGGTAGCCGAGCTTTTGCGCAATGCCGAGCGCGCAATCGAGCGCATCACGGACCGGGCGGCCAAACGGCGCACCGGGCTCCGCATCGGCAGCAACGGCCACGGACGGATAGCTCACCAGTTGTTCGATATCGGCGACAACATCCTCCCAGACCTCGTCGACATACTCAGCGACGCTCTGCTCCACCTGATTCATGGACGACCTCCTTACCAATGAGCGACGGGTACGCCCGCCCCTCACATTATGTCTATTAGATAGCGAAAAGTTTAGCAAGCTCGGCCACCGAGTGCACCACCGCATCGGCGCCCGCGGCCTCGTGCTCCCCCGGCGCTGCCGCGCCCGAATAGATGCCGATGCACGGCACGCCCATCGCGTGCGCGCCCTCCACATCGTTAAAGCGATCGCCGATCATCACGGCATCGTCGGCCGTCGCGCCGAGCGCCGCCAGGGCATCGCGAACCGAATCGGCCTTGGTCTCGCGTCCCTGCGGCGGATTCATGCCAACCACCGCCTCAAACTGCGAAAGCCCCAGCTCGCCCACCATGTCAATGCACTTTGCCTCCATGCGTGACGTCGCCACGGCCAAGCGATGCCCCTGCGCGACAAGGCCATCGAGCAGCTCGGGGATTCCATCGAACACGGGATACTCTTCCGGTCCCAGCTCATCAAAAAAGGCACGGTACTCGTCGGCCACCACAAGCGACTCCTCGCGGGAGAAGCCATAAAAGTCGTGAAAGCTCTTCCACAGGGGCGGCCCGATCATGCGACGCAGGTCACCCATCTGCGCCTCCGAAAACCCGCGCGCGGCCAACGTCTTGCGCGTCGAGGTCATCACCGCTCGACCCGTATCTGCCACCGTGCCATCGAAATCAAACAGCACGACCGGCCGCTTGCATATCTCCAGCGCCTCCATCGGCATCCCTCTTCCCCAGTTGACGATTTCCACACCGACACTTCAAACAGTTGACTATTCAACAATTGAACCTATAAATGTGGAACGACTCCACTATACTTGTCGCACTTTGCTCTCAGAAGGCGGCGCTGCCGCGCCCCAACGAAAGGTGCAATTATGTCTTTTGCCATCATAACCGACTCCACGTCGGACATCTCCCCCGCCCGCGCCCAAGAGCTCGGCATTTACGTCATTCCGCTGCATGTGATTATCGAAGGCGAGGACCTGCTCGACCAGGTACAGATCACCGCCCAGGAGTACGTCGCCCGCATGGCCGGCTCCGAGCAGCTGCCGCATACCTCGCAGCCGAGTGCCGGCGAGTTCAAGGCGCTGTTTGACCGCGTGCGCGCCGATGGCCACGACAGCGCGATCTTTATCTCGCTGTGCAGCGAGTGGTCCGCCTGCTATGCCAACGCCAGCCTGACGGCCGAAACACACGAGCTCGACGTGCGCTGCATCGACTCGCGAACCGGCTCGGGTGCCGAGGGCCTGCTGGTGGAGTACGCGCTCGCCATGCGCGAGGATGATCGCAGCCTGGACGAGACCGAGGCACAGATCCGCGCGACCCTGCCCGACGCGCACCTGCTGCTGATTCCCCGCACGCTCGAGAACCTCGTTAAGAACGGCCGCGCGCCCAAGCTCGCCGGCCAGCTCACGCAGATGCTCAATATTCGCCTGGCCGTTTCGCCGGAGTGGAAATCGGGCGAGATCAAGGCCATCAAGAAGGGCCGCGGCGCCAAGCGCATCGTCGCCAACACCATGGCAGACTGCCTCGCGTTTTTGGCCGAGCATCCGGGCTCCAGCGTGCGCGTGCTCACGACCGGCGCCGCCGAGGAGCAGGAGCTCGTCAACCAGGCGCTCGCGGGCCAGGACTACGTAGACGCCGGCACCGGCCCCATCGGCTGCACCATCGCCACCCACGTAGGCGTCGATGCCATCGCCATCAGCTACTGCCCCCGCTACCAGCCCATCCACTAGGGGCACCTTTACCACTTGCGGTGGAATAGGGACTGTTTTTGGCTTATCAGCCGCAAATCAATCCCTATTCCACCGCAACTTAGAAGCAGTTCATTTGGGACGGGGCTAAAAAGACTGGTATCAAACGTTTCAGACCAGTCTTTTAGCCCCGTCCCATTTTACCTACCCTACATCAGCCCGCTCAGGGCGATGTCGACGGCTTCGTTGAGGTCGTCGGTAATGTGGACAAGGTCTGGATCGAGTGGGCTGATCATGCCGGCATCCATCACCGGCCCGTTGAGCCAGTCGAACAGGCCCCTCGCGGTACCCACTGGACAAAAAATGGCAAATATGAGTACCGCCACCAAATTAGTAGCAGCAAAATCTCGCCGGAATTGATCATTTCGATCAATTCCACGTCTTGCCAAGGCTCAAAATTCCGTGTTTAGTGGGTTAGATATATAGAATAATGTGGAATTGGTATTCTATTCTTACCAAATGTTATGAGACTACATTAACAACAGTACTCATATTTGACGTTATTTGACCACGGAGTCATTCGAGGACCCCTCCCCACGCCGCCAACACGCCCCATAGCCGCCAAAACACCTTTAACAACAGCCGCCGCACGTTTTGGCACCGGCTAATTGCCACTCACGGATCGGTACCCCACTATTACCGAACCAAAATCGAAGTCGTGTATCTCATAAAGCTGAAATGACGTACCCTCATCCCAATGAACGCTGACAAGAATGGCATTCAAATGAGCAACGCCGTGCATCAATACGCCCTTTTCGGGAACGCCTTATTCAAACTCAATAAAACGGTTGTCCACGCTTCAGATCCGCGTAAGCAGATCGTAATCTGTAGCAACGGTCCAGACATCCGTTACGCAACACTCGAAGAATGGGACAAAGCCGGCAAATCTTTCGGCGAACGTGCACAGACCGAGGGCATCGTTACCAGCGCGAGCCCAGCGCGCGACAAACTCGAGCTCTTTCGCAATCTTTTTACCGGCCGCAAAGATGTGCACGCTCACGGGTATCGCAGAAAAGACGGGGGCATCGGCTATACACCCGCCTGCGCAAATGAGTGGAAGTCAGGCATTTGCCCCAAAGCAAACCATCACAGAATTAAATGCGCTGAATGTCGCAGCCGCACATTCCTTGAGCTGAACGATGCCGCCATTATCGCCCATTTCAAAGGCAGCGACGACAGGCTCCGGGACGTCATAGGTCAATATGTTCTCGACAGAGACTGCAACACAAATGTCCTTGTCATTGATTTTGACAAAGCCGATTGGAAAGAAGCGACAAACGCTATCAGGCTTGTCGTAAAAAACCATGGAATTAACGCTGCGGTCGAGCGATCAAGGTCAGGCAACGGCGCGCATATCTGGTTTTTCTTCCTAGAACCTATAAACGCAAAGACAGCACGAGATTTCGGTAGCTGCCTTATCGCCGAAGCAGCGGCACTCAACAAGACAATCACCTTCGAAGCCTTTGACCGAATGATACCCGCGCAGTCCACCATTCCTGAAGGCGGCTTTGGAAATCTCATTGCGCTGCCCTTTCAGGGAAAAGCGCAGCGGGAAGGAAACAGCGTATTTGTTGACGAACGATTCGAGCCCTTTCCCGACCAATGGCTTTACCTTTCGCAAATCCAACTAATCTCGCGTGCGACGGTGGATCGTCTGATCGAGGACACCAAAAACAAACCGCTTGGAATAGCAACAGCTGCAGCGACAAACAAAACCAGGCGCAATGTCCAAAAGCCACGAAAGCGGCTCCCGCTCACGCCACGAGACTTCCCCTCGAACCTGCCCGTCACACAAGCCGATATGCTCTACATCCCCGAAAAGTCTCTGAGCCCGGCAGCTCAAATGGAAATCCGCAGGCTTGCGACATTTGCCAACCCGGAGTTCTTCCGTGCGCAATCTATGCATCAATCAGTATTCGGCAAACCGCGACTCATAGACCTCAGCGAACTTAGAGATGGCCGCGTCGCGATTCCCAGAGGCTGCAAAGCCCAACTTGAGCAGCTGATTCAAGAAGCCCACGTTACTGCCCATTATTCAGACGAACGTAGCACGGGCAATCCAATTGAGATGGCATTCAAAGGGACCCTTCATCCCGAACAGCAAATTGCCGCCGACCAGATGCTTGAATACGAAGACGGAATCATGTCTGCGCCAACGGGCTTCGGTAAAACCGTCATCGGAGCTTATCTTATTGCCGCCGTTGGTCTTCCGGCGCTCGTCATTGTTCCAAAGACCGCGCTCATAGCCCAATGGAAATCGCAGCTCGAACGATTTCTCGACATTACGGACACCAGAGAGCCGGTCCGAACGCCAAAAGGACGAATCAGCAAAAAGCAACCTCCCCTTATTGGACAAATCGGAGGGGGCAAAACCGCCGTCAGCGGCCTTATCGACGTCGCTTCCTTTCAGTCGCTATCTGGCAAAGACTCCCAAACCGGGGAGCCGATAGTTAAGAACCTTGTTCGTAATTACGGCCTCATTATCTGCGACGAATGCCACCATGCTGCCGCGCCACAGCTCGAGCTCGTCCTCAAGTCCGCTCCAGCCAAATATATATATGGCCTCTCCGCGACACCCGAGCGCTCCGACGGACTCACGCGGGCGCTCTCGATGCTCTGCGGCCCGCTTCGCTATGTCATCGATCCAAAAACGCAGGCAATTCAGCAGGGCATCCAGCGCATCGTTCGACCGAGATTTACCGGCATTCGGCTATCCGCCTACGAGCCGGATGCAAGCTTCAATCAGATTCTCGATATGCTGTGTGCACATGCGGCAAGAAACGAATTGATTGTCGATGACGCCCTCGAAGCAGCGTCAAACGGTCGACATCCGCTCATACTATCCAAAAGGAAAAAGCATGCTGAGGAACTGTTCAGGTTGCTTAATGATCGCAGACACGAGCCCATACTCTTAACCGGAGAAATCGGCGCCAAAGAAAGAAAAGCGATACTGAACAGTCTTCCCGGCTTTGAGCATGAACATCGAATCATCGTCGCCACCGAAAGCCTTCTGAGCGAGGGCTTCGATCTGTCCTACCTTGACACCCTTTTCATTGCCACGCCGATATCTTGGGACGGCAGCGTAACGCAGCAGGTGGGCAGACTGCATAGAAGCCACGAGGGCAAGCAACAGGTTGAGATATTCGACTACATTGACCTGTCGATACCCATGCTCGCCCGCATGTACCAGAAAAGACTCAAGACGTACGCCAAGTTGGGGTACGAAATTTATTCAGCAGAGGACAGCGAGCAACCCGATTACAACATTCTCATAGAGCCGGCAAACGCTATTGAGGCATTAATTAAAGACATCACCGGTGCCACAAAGAGTGCCTTCATAGCCGCATCCTACGCATCCGCCGCATGCCTCACGAAACTCACCACCACACTCGCAGGCGCAGCCGCCCGTGGGATTATCCTTGAGGTTTATGTTGCCTCACCTCCGCGCGATGACGCGAAAGCGATTTTTGCCGAGATGAACGTCGACTATTCCGTCAAGGCCAAAGGGCGGCTGTGCGCGGCCGTGATTGACGAGGAAACTGTCTGGTACGGGACTATCCCGCTGCTGGCATTCCCCAAGAAAGAAGACCGCAGCATCCGTTTCAAAAGCAACGAAGTCGCCGCTGAGTTTTTGAGCGAAATCCAGCAATGAGGAGAACCGGGGGCCGCAGCAGCGAACGGGGCGCGCCTATCAGTTGCGGTGAAATAGGGACTGTTTTTGGCCAATCGACCGCAAATCAGTCCCTATTCCACCGCAACTTGGAAATCGGCGATCAGCCCAGCGGACCCTGAAACAGTTCCTCATGCGAGCCCATTCTCACCAGCCTAATCACTGGGTTAGTCTTATGGGGAAGATAAAGAACGACCACATCGACCAAGCCATCGGATAGGTGGAAATCGATGTGGCCGTTGTAGTTTCCGCCCGGGTTTGAGAGCTCGTGGGCGCCATACTCCGCCGGAAGTGACCCATGAGCCACAAGCTCTGCAACCGCCGCTTTAAACTCACTTTTTAGCTGCGGATGCATGCGCATCGTTCGTTTGTAGTCCGCCTTAAATTGAGCCTCAACTTTAATCTCGAACATCGCTATTCCTCATCGAGGAATGACATAAGCTCATCAGCGTTATTGAATGACGGGCTATCGTCCGGCAAAATCCCCAACTCATGAGCCTCGGCGATCACCATGGCACGCCTCGTCGCCTCGTTGGGCATCTCCGCCCTTCCTACAATCTCAAAAGGAATCTTTCGCTGATTTACCAGCTGCCGAACGGCAAGATTGAGATAGGAATTGAGGCTGAGGCCGACCGAATCCAAGAACTCAGTCGCCTGCTCCTTGAGCCCCTCTTCGAGGCGAACCGTCGTAGGCTTAACCGTTGCAGTAGACATACGCGACCTCCTTGCCCTCGTCTTTTGCATCAGTATACCCAATACAAATGGCAACCTGACGTTAGATAGCATCAGATTGCCATGCATATTCATGTCGCGGTAGACACGATTGCTCTACATCAACCCGCTGAGCGCAATGTCGACGGCTTCGTTGAGGTCGTCGGTGATGTGCACGAGCTCCGGATCGAGCGGACTGATCATACCGGCGCTCATCACCGGGCCGTTGAGCCAGTCGAACAGGCCCTGCCAGTACTCGCTGCCCACCAGCACGAGCGGCATGCGCTTGACCTTGTGCGTCTGCACCAGCGTGAGAACCTCGAACATCTCGTCGAGCGTGCCAAAGCCGCCGGGAAATACGATGGCGCCCGAGCTGTACTTAACGAACATGGTTTTGCGCACAAAGAAGTAGCGGAAGTCCATGCCGAGGTTCACGTATTTGTTGAGCCCCTGCTCGTGCGGCAATTCAATGCCTAGGCCAACTGACTTGCCGTTGACACTCGCCGCTCCCCTGTTGGCCGCTTCCATGATGCCGGGGCCGCCACCGGTGATGACCGCCACGCCACGTTGCGCGATCTTGCGCCCGACGGTACGCGCCGCCTTGTAGAGCGGATCGGTCTTAGGCGTGCGGGCACTGCCGAAGATGGTCACTGCGGGGCCAAGCTCGGCAAGCGCGCCGAAGCCATCGACAAACTCGGCCTGAATGCGCAGCACGCGCCAGGGATCGGCATGCAGCCAGTCGGTCGAATCTTCGGGCGCCAGCAGGTTGGCGTAGGTGTTGTCCTTGGGAATCATGGGGCCGCGCATGACCACGGGGCCGCGGCGATACGTCTCGTCGTAGGCAGGCTCGCCCTCGACGTTCTCATTCTTAATCATGGGTACTCCTATCGAGAAAAAGAAAAACGGGCGGGGTCGACGCCATGCGTCAAACAACCGCCCGAGCATCAACTATTCGGTATGGTACCCACGATGTATCAAGCACTTGCAAGCTATCGGTCAGCGGTCGCGCAGCCGGTGTCAGCGAATGCGACGACCGGCTGGCGCTCGACCATTGCCGTTGCCCACGCTCTGCAAGCGTGTCTGTCGCCCTTAGTAATCCACCGCGGCAGGGCTGTTCATCCAGTCGCTCACGAACGCGCCGTAACGGCCCTCAATAATGGCCTGGCGGGCACGCTGCATAAGGTTGAGCAGGTAGTAGATGTTGTGCATCGACAGCAGAATGCCGCCGAGCATCTCCTTCTGCGTGACCATGTGGCGAATGAGTGCGCGGCTGTAGCCGCCCGTGCACACCGGGCAGGTGCAGGTGGGATCGATGGGGCCGTCGTCGTGCGCAAAGCGCGCGTTGCGGAAGTTGAGGCGACCCTCGCTGGAGAACGCCGTACCCATGCGGCCCGTGCGCGTCGGCAGCACGCAGTCGAACATGTCGATGCCCACGCCCACACCGCGCACGAGGGTGGTGGGGTTGCCGACGCCCATCAGGTAGCGCGGCTTGTGCTTGGGCATGTACTCGCTTACGAGTGGTGCCAGGGTCTCGAACATGGTCTCGTGGTCCTCGCCCACCGAGTAGCCGCCAATGCCGTAACCGGGGAAGTCGCCGCACTCCTCCAGATGGCGCAGCGAGCGCAGGCGCAGATCTAGGTGCATGCCGCCCTGAACAATGCCAAAGAGCGCCTGGTCGTCGCGGGTATGCGCCTTATAGCAGCGCTCAGCCCACATGCTCGACAGCTCAACGGCGCGCTCAACGTAGGCGCGCGTGGCGGGATAGCCCGGGCACTGGTCGAGCTGCATGCAGATGTCGGAACCGAGCTTCATGGCGATTTCCATGTTGTCCTCGGGCGTCCAGAACACATGGCGGCCGTCATAGTCGTTGACGATAAAGCGCACGCCCTCGTCGGTGAGCTTGACGGCATCGTTGTGGCTGAAGACCTGGAAACCGCCCGAGTCGGTGAGGATGGGGCCGTGCCAGTTCATGAACTTGTGCAGTCCGCCCAGCTCGGCGATGGTGTCCTCGCCGGGACGCATGGACAGGTGATAGGTATTGGCAAGCACGATCTGGGCGCCGAGCTGTTTGACGGTCTCGGTAGGAATACCCTTGACGTTTGCCTTGGTGCCCACGGGCATGAAGATCGGCGTCTCGATGTCGCCGTGCGGGGTGTGCAGCACGCCGGCACGCGCATGCGTCGTCGGGTCCTCGGCAATCAGGTCGAATTTAAAAAGGGTCTGGTCCATAAACTGGAACTCCTTGGTAGCGGTTCATACGCAAACCATTATACGGGCAACCCGCAAAGAGCACCGACTCGACAGAAACTGGCGCAAAGGGGTCATAGTCATTGGGATCATTTCCAACAGCCAAGGCAACGCCGATGCTCTGGCAATGCCAGCGAGCGGGCGCCAGAGCGAACAAATTGGCATGAAAAGAGGACGGCATAGACCTTCTGGTCATGCCGCCCTCTTTGAATGACAAGTTGTCGCCCTGGTGACCGCGCAGCGTCGAGACGTTACGCGGTTTGGTAAAACCGCGTAACCCCTAAGGCCGCTGGCCCATGCCACCCTCGAGGGTGACGGTCTCGCCGTTCATGTACTTAAAGTCGGGACCGCAGAGCTGAACGACCACGCGTCCGATTTCCTTCTCGACGTCGCCGTAGTGACCAGCCGGCGGCATGTGGACGTTGGCCTTAAACGCCTCGGGATAGGCATCCTGGAAGTTCTCGAGCGCAGCGGTCCAAGCAAGCGGGCACACGATGTTGACATTGATGCCGTCCTTGCCCCACTCGTTGGCGGCAACGCGAGTCAGACCGCGGATGCCCTCCTTGGCAGCGGCATAGCTGCACTGGCCGTAGTTGCCAAACAGGCCGGCGCCCGAGGCAAAGTTGACCACGGAGCCCTTGGTCTCCTTCAGGTGCGGATAGGCCTTCTGCATGTACAGATAGGTAGCATACAGACCGGAGTAAATGGCCAGGTTAAACTGATCCATGGTGTGATCGGCGATGGTCACGCCCGAGGCGCTAGCCTGAGCATTGTTGACGACGGCGTCGATGCGGCCGAACTCCTCAATGGCCTTGTCGATGACGTTCTGGACGACGGCCTCGTTGTCCTGACCAGCCGAGACATCGGCCTGAACAGGCAGAACCTTGACACCGTACTCGACCTCGAGAGACTCCTTGGCGGCCTCGAGCTTGGCGACGTTGCGGCCGGTGATGACGAGGTTCGCGCCCTCCTTGGCAAATGCGATATCGATGCCGTAGCCGATGGAGCCAGCGGAACCGTCCTTAAGCGCGGCCTTGCCGCCGCCGGTGACGATCACGGTCTTACCAGTGAAAAGTCCCATACAAAGTCCTTTCAAATCGCGACGGGCACGCCCGCCGACTGCGCGTATCCAACTTCACGCGCCAAAAGCTGAGATGCAACTTTAGCGTGTTCAAGCGAAAATAAAAGACCGCGGTAGGCGAACGGCACCACGTCGTTCGGCGAAGGGATTGTCAAGTACAAACTGGATAAAGCGGCCGAGTTATTGTTATCAGATCGAGCCATCGAACACGTTTTGAAACTTTGCTGCAGCGCGTGGGATGTCGGCGCGAGACTTTATCATAGGGTGACAAACAACGATGAGGAGCACATGCCTATGACAGACGAGCTGGACCCCCAGACTCAACAGCATATTGATGATTCCGCAGACGCCGTCGCAGATACTGACGTTGTGACCTGCGATGGTATCGACATCGACGACCCCATCTTGGACGAAAGCGCTACGGCGGAAACCCCTGCCGCAGAAAACGCCGACGAGCAAAATGACGATGCGCCCGCTCAGGACGACGCCCCTGTACAGGACCCTGCTCCGCAAGCAGCAGGCCCCATCGAGGTGTCTTCGGAAGAAGAGCTCGATGCCGTCATGGACTCCATGATGGATGCCGTCAAAGCGATGAAAGACGCCGTCGCCGATGCCGATATTGATACCGAGGAAGAGGAGGCCGCCGAGGCGGCCTCGACCTTCGTGCCCGGCGAGACTCCGGTCGCCGACCGGGGCAGCACCATGCCCTCGTTTCTGCAGCTCGAGCATCCCACGATTGGCGCCGATGCGGTCGATCCGCACGCAGCAGGCTTTTCTGTGGTCGAGGGCGGTACCGGCAATATCGCCGCGCCGCAGGCTGCCGATGCGGACGCTGCCGGCACCGCTCGCCCGACCGCCCCGCACTCCCCCGCCGCAAGCCGCGATCTGGGGACCGCTGTCTCGAACACCGCGAACGCCGTGGGCACCTTTATCGCCCAGGGCGCCTCGGCCATGCGCGAGATGAACGCCGCGAAAAAGGCACTTGCCGATGCCCGCGCCCACCTGGCCGAACTTGAGCAGCGCATTGCCGATCAGGCCGAGGAACTCGAGACGCGCCAGGATATCGCAGGCCGCTACGACCAGATCGTCGCCGACCAGCGTCAGGCGATCGCCACAGCGCAAAAGACCGCTGCGGCAGCCGAGATTGACCGTGATGCCCACGCCGCCAAAGCGACAGAGCTCAAGGGTCAGTTCGAACAAATGAAGACAGAGGATGACGCGACTGAGCTCCGCCTGAAGGCCGCGCTCGACGCCGTGGAGGCCCGCGAGGCGAGCTCTCGCGAGACCGGCAACCGCCTCGTTCGACGTCTTGAGGATTCCAAGCGTATCCGCGACAAGGTGAAAGCCGAGCGAGACGCCGGCATTGCGGCCGCACAACAAACCGTCGACGCCACGCGCGCCCAGCTCGAGACGCTGCGTCATGAGTACGCCGAGCTGCAACGCAATCCCTCGGCAAATCCCGCCAACTATACGGTGCGCACCAGCGAGCTCTCGATGCAGATCTCCGACACGGCAGATGCCCTGCGAAAAGCCGAAGAAGATGTCCCGCGCATCACCGCCGACCTTGAGCACTCGCTTGCCGCAGCCGAGCAGGCCGTCGAGCAGGCGCAAGCCCCCATCGCCGACGCCAAGCGAGCCCATCAGGCCGTGACGGCAGAGGCCGATGCCGCGCGCGACGAGCTGCAGACCGCAAAAACCGCCGCTGCAACGCGCCAGCGCGAACTGCGCGAGAAGATCGCCGCCGAGAACAAGGCACACCACGACCAGGAGCAGACCATCGCCAACGCCCAAGCAGATGCCGCACATGCGCAGTCGATCATCGAACAGGCGACCGAAGTACACGACCACCCAGAGATCACTGAGTCGCTTGCAGGATCCTTGGCCCGAGACAAAGCCGAACACGCCGAGACCGAGCGAGAAGTCGCCCAGCTCGAGGCCACCGAGAACGCGGTGCGCGAGCGTACCCGCGACTCACGCATCAAATTCACCGGCGCCATCGTCTGCATCGTCGCCGCAATCCTGGTGATCATCCTGGTCTGGCTCTTCGCGAGCAAGTAAACCAGCTGCCAAAAAACGCTCAACGCAGTTGCGGTGAGATAGTTCCTGTTTAGCCCTCAAAAAGCCAATTCAAGAACTATCTCACCGCAACTTATTAGATTGATGCAAGGTAATCTATCCCTCTTGCACCAATCTCTTGACATAAGGAGTGTCCCCAGGTGCCGGCACAGACGATATGAGCAGGACATAAAAACATTGAGAGCCCCTGCTGCATGAAAGACCGCGGATTAGGCCGACAATGGT
>NZ_SPFO01000025.1 GCF_005845035.1 Collinsella aerofaciens
GGGGCCGCGGGGGCGTTCGGCTAGCTGCGGGAATGGCCTATTTGCTCAATGTGTTCGGCTGAGATCGGAAATCAACCCACCACAAAGGTGCCTGTCCCCTTTGTGGTGGTTGGGGCGTTAGGGGAGGAGCTTCATGGCGGCGTCGTGGGCGGCGTGCTCGTAGGTGTCGTCGAGGGGCTTGAGCGGCAGCAGGGCGGCGGCCTGTGCATCGCCACGGTGCTCGAGGGCATGGGCGATCAGCCAGTCGGCGAGCTCGGGGTTCTTGGGCAGCGCCGGGCCATGCAGGTACGTGCCGATGACGCCCTTGTAGATCAGGCCCTCAAAGCCATCGTCGCCGTTGTTGCCGGTGCCCGCGACGACGGACGTTCCGAGCGGCGTTGCCTCCGCGTCGAGCAGGGTGCGACCTCCATGGTTCTCGAATCCCACAAAGGGCTCGGGTGCCAGGTCGGTCTTGACGGCGACGTTGCCGATCAGGCGGTCGGAGCCGCGCACGGTCTCGGCGGCAATGACGCCCAGGCCCTCGATGCGATTCTCGCCCATATAGTACGAACGGCCGAGCAGCTGATAGCTGCCGCAGATAGCGAGCAGCGAGCCGCCATCCTCAACATAGGCTGCGACCTTGTCTTTTTGAGCGAACAGCTCGTGTGCCACGGCCAGCTGGTCGCGGTCGGAGCCACCGCCCATCATGACGATGTCGGCGTCGGTGAGGTCGAGCGTCTCGCCCATGCGGACCTCGTCCACGCGCGCGGGAATGCCGCGCCAGGCGCAGCGGCGCTCGAGGGCAATGACGTTGCCGCCGTCGCCATAGAGGTTGAGGGCATCGGGATACAGGTAGACGATGCGCAGCGGGCGCGAAAGCTCGACCGGCGCAATATCGGTGGGGACAGCGCTGCCATTGGCGCGTGTTACGGCGTGGGAGGTGACCGAGCTCGCATCGGCGCCCTTAAGCTCGTCGAGCTCCTTGACCAGTGGCGGGAAGGCCGTGTAGTTGGCGACGGCGTAGAAAGTATCGCCAGCCTCCTCGTCTGCCACGGCGCCGATCGCCTGCTCGATATTCGAGATGATGGCGGCATCGATGCCGGCGTACTTGAGGCGTACCTGCATGTCGTGCGCGCGCGTGCCGCCGGCAAAGGCGACAAGCCCCGTTGTGTCGGCGATGCGCTCAAAGTCGACGTCGTAGATCCACGACACATCGTGGCCGTCGGCATCGTTGTCGTTGAGGAAGAAGGCGCAGAGCCTGCCGCCTGCCGTTTTAATGGACTGAATCTGGCGATCGAAACCCACGGGATTCTTGGCCAGGTTTGCCTCGACGGTACGGCCGGCGATCTCCCAGCGGCCCATACGCCCGCCGGCGGGGATGTAGGCATCGAGCGTAGGCTGCAGGTGAGCTGCGTCCACGCCCAGCTCGTGGGCGGCGAAGAAGGCTGCGGCTACGTTGTAGACCATATACAGGCCGTTGTAGCGTGTGGCGATGTGTACGGCAGCCGCGTCGGGCGCAGATCCAAAGACCAGGTCAAAGCCGTAGCCGTCGCAGCCGAGCTCCACGCTCGTCACGCGACGGACAAGCCCAGGGCGGGCCCAGCCGCACGAGGGGCAATGGTATGCGCCGAGCTGTCCGTACTGCACATAGTCGTACTCCAACGGTGCGTTGCACTGTGAGCAAAAACGCGAGTCGCTAATGCGATCGGACTCGGTGCCCGTGGCACCGTCGATGCCAAAGGCAATGCTCGTGTTGGGGACGCGTGCGGCGATCGCGGCACACAGCGGATCGTCGGCGTTATAGATGAGCGTCGTTGCCGGCGAAAGCTCCAACGCATGGGCGATGACATCCTGGGTATGGTCGATCTCGCCGTAGCGGTCTAGTTGGTCGCGGAACAGGTTGAGCAGCACAAAGTACGTCGGCTTGAGCTTGGGCAGAACGCGTACGGTGTAGAGCTCGTCGCACTCAAAAACGCCCACGCGTTTGCCACTGCTGGTGTGCTTAAGATCACTGCGGGCCTCGAGCAGAGCACCCACCACACCGGGCTCCATATTGTTGCCGGCACGGTTGCATACCACGGTAGCACCGCTGGCGGCAACGGCGTCGGCGATGAGGTTGGAGGTGGTGGTCTTGCCATTGGTGCCGGTGATCACCACGCTGCGGTCGACCAGGCTCGCGAGGTCGCTTAGCAGCTCGGGGTCGATCTTCATGGCGATGCGGCCGGGAAGCACGCCACCCTGGCGCTTGAGGACAGAGCGCAGTCCCCAGCGGGCGATATCGCTCGAGGTACAGGCGAGAGATGAGCGGAGGTTCATGAAATCGTTCCTAACGTAAACGACATGGTCGGGGCGATCGCGTCGCTAAAAGCCGTAGCGGCGCGCAAATTCCTGGGCAAGCTGCGATACATCTTCGCAGGCGTTGGCCCAGGGGGCAAAGTCGGGGGTGTCCGAGATAATGCCGTCGGCTTCCCAAACCGCCTGGTGCGAGAGGTCCCAGGGGTCGCGCGGCTCGGGTCGGCAGGGAAGATATGGCGTCTGGTACATGGGGTTCAGCAAGAAGAACGCGCCGCCTTCGCAACGGTTGGCGAACTCACGCAGCGCGCGCGTCGCCGGGCGCATCTTGCTTGTTTTGAACAGCAGGATCGTGCGGGCGAGCAGGTACCAGGGGGAGTTCTCGAGTGCATCGGCTCCCACCTGCTCCTCGAGCTGATGTGCCAGGGCAAAAAAGCCGTCCTGGTCTTCCAAGCGGGCGAGGGCAAGCAGCACGGTGCCGGCAGCTCGGGTGGGATAACCTTCTGCCTTAAGGACGCGGCGGGCGTAGTTGGCAGCAGCACGGTAACGAGCGCTCGCCATGCACAGCTGCGAGATGGCCTCGAGCGTGTGGAGCCAGCCAATAAGCGCCGGCTCGCTCACGGTAAGGTTTGCTGCGGTGACACCGTCGGCCAAAACATTATTGGCCCAGTAGTGCGGAGCCTCCATATCAAACCCGGGCACGCTCTGTTGCAGGTAGTCGGCGGTGCTCGCCTCGAGCTTCATCAGGTCGCCCAGGCAGGCATCGACGGGCGTGTCCGCCAGGATGATGGCGAGCAGCTGGGCATCGAGGACATGCGCATCGACGCGGACGATCTTGAGCAGCTCATCACGCATATCGTCGAACAGGCGGTTGCGCGTCTGCTCAAACTCCTCGTCGCTGCCCATGTCCTCGATGCGGCGAAGCTCGTCAAGCAAATGACGATGAACGCCGGCATAGGACAGCAGCGCTTGGGCATGCTCGGTCTGCGCATACTTGTGGGGGTTTGCGCTGATGTCGTTATGGACAAGCTCGCGTGCTGCATCGGTGAGTTCGGGGTGCGACGCCAGATAGGTGCGCTCCAGATAGGCGGGGATGTAGACGCTCGGATCCATTAGAGGTCTCCTCCCTTAAACGGCAATCCCTGTTCGGCCGCGCGCAGGATTCGTTCGTCGATCTGAGAGCGCACAATGTCGTTGGTGGCGACCCAGGCGGCAAAGCTGGCGTTGTCGGGCGCGCCTAGGCCCTCCTGCAGCACCGGCGTCGCCTCGGACAGGGCAAGGACAAGCTCATCGGTGGAGCCCGGACCTACGTTGACGCGGGCATAGACGCCATCGGGAAACTCGGTTTGGAAGTAGAGTGCTTCGGCCGCGTGCGGGCATGAGCGCACCAGGATGCGCAGGTAGTGTTCGGCGTCCTCGTAATCCAGCTCGCGCCAGGCTGCGCTCATCAGTGCGATGAGCGTCCACGGGTCCAGGTCGCGCTCCGCATCTTTGGGGCGGCGGCGCAGCGGGGTATTCGCGAGATAGGGTACGGAGTGGGCAGAGCGAAATCGCTTGAGCTCCTCGGCAGGGTATTCGAGCTTTGCCATGGCAAGCATCGCGGTATGGCGGACGCCGGCGGGGTCGTTGGGCGCAAAGTCCAGGCTGCGATTCGCGGCATCCAGCGACATGCGGTAGCGGCCGCTAATGAGCGCGCGCGATGCCAAGGCGGCAAGCCAGCGCAGGTAGGGACGGCGGGTCAGGTCGCCTGCGGCCTCACGCTCGTAGGGGTCCTGCGCCGAGGCAATCTTGAGCGCCAGATCGTGCTCCACCTCGTCGCACTTGGACACCAGATACTGCACGTATTCCTCGTTAGATTCGGCGGTGAGCGCCGTCAGCATGCGCTGGGCATCCCAGTTGGCCGGATCGAGCGCGGCTGCCTCGCGGAGCATGTCCTCGGCTGCGGTCTCTTCTTGCTCTGCCTGGGCGTCGTCGGGGATAAAGGGGATGCGGTAGTCGACAGCCTCGACCACCTTGGCAATGAGGTGCCCGGCGCGGTCGCGATCGTGCACGATGAGCGGCGCGGGGTTGCGGGTGAATTGCTCCATCAGACGCTCGACGGCGGGGCCGTCAGTGAGCGGGATATTGTCGCGGCGCAAGGCCTCAAGAACGAGGCGATGGCAATCCTCTTGAATGGGATCGAATGCCATGGGGCCTCCTTTGCTGCGGTTAGGGTTCAAATGTCTCTATATAAAGGTCTAGTTTACCCGCATGTGGCACACCGAGGGTGCCGCACTTGGACTTGCACCTTTGCACCACGAAGACGGATGTCGCACAAATGTCGGCACCTCAGTTGCGCGGGTGGTATCACAGTGCCGTAAACGGTCGATTTTTGGCGGCGAACGGGGCACATTTTGGAGGGGTACCGTCCTGCCCGGGATATGTGGTCAACCCTGATAAAACGTTTGCCCAGCTTGGGAGTATGAATGCCCCACAAGGGTCTTCAGGGATAGAAAAAACGTTTCATCATTGTTGGCTTTAGGTGAATAACTGACCAACCAGAACGGTAAAATAGTGTTTGTCTGAGCGTTGAGACGTTTAGACATTGCGTCGCTATCGCCGGCGACGCACAAAATGGTCCTAACGGAGCCAATCGGGTGCTCCGTTATATACGCAAGTCTAAGAGGGGCTTGTTTAGGAGGCACAGTATGGGACGTTTTACCAATCCTCGCGATCTGTACTTTGGTGAGGGCGCTCGCCACGAGGTGAAGAACCTCAAGGGCAAGAAGGCCATCATCGTTTCTGGCGGCAGCTCTATGCGCCGTGGCGGATTCCTGCAGGACGTTGAGGCCGACCTCAAAGAGGGCGGCTTCGAGGTCAAGCTGTTCGAGGGCGTCGAGTCCGATCCGTCCATCGAGACGGTCATGAAGGGCGCCGAGGCCATGCGCGAGTTCGAGCCCGACTGGATTATCGCCATCGGCGGCGGCTCGCCCATCGATGCCGCTAAGGCCATGTGGGTCTTCTACGAGTATCCCGAGGAGTCCTTCGATAACATCATCCAGCCGTTCAGCTTCCCCGAGCTGCGTCAGAAGGCTCATTTCTGCGCCATCTCCTCTACCTCCGGCACCGCTACCGAGGTCACCGCGTTCTCCGTCATTACCGACTACGCCAAGGGCATCAAGTACCCGCTGGCCGACTTCAACATCACCCCTGATGTCGCCATCGTCGACCCCGAGCTCACCTACACCATGCCCGCCAAGCTGTGCGCACACACCGGCATGGATGCTCTGACCCACTGCATGGAGGCTTACGTTTCCACTTGTGCTTCCATGTTCACCGACGCCAACGCTCTGCACGGCATCCGCGAGATCGTCGAGTGGCTGCCCAAGTCCTATGCTGGCGACCATGAGGCCCGTCAGCACATGCACGAGGCTCAGTGCATCGCCGGTATCGCCTTCTCCTCGGGCCTGCTGGGCATCGTTCACTCCATGGCTCACAAGACCGGTGCGGCCTTTGAGAACGGCCACATCATCCACGGTGCTGCTAACGCCATGTACCTGGGCAAGGTCATCCAGTGGAACTCCAAGGATCCCCGTGCTGCCGAGCGTTACGCTTACGTGGCCAAGGAGATCCTGCACCTTCCCGGCGAGACCAACGAGGAGCTCATCGCCGCGCTCGTCCAGAAGATTCGCGACCTCAACGACCAGCTCAACATTCCGCAGTCCATCAAGGATTACGCGAATGGCGGCGTGAAGGTCGACGCCGAGAACCCGCAGATGGTTTCCGAGGAGGAGTTCCTCGCGAAGCTCCCCGAGATCGCCGCGAACGCCGAGCAGGACGCCTGCACGCCGGAGAACCCGCGTGAGACCAAGGCTGCCGACTTCGAGAAGATTCTCAAGGCCTGCTACTACGACACCGACATCGATTTCTAATCGACTCTTGTTATCGTAACGAGGGGCTCCGCACGTATCCGTACGGAGCCCCTTTCTTTTTTCTTTTAGAGAATGGGATAGTTATGGCTGCAATTTTTAATAGCCCCAGCAAGTACATCCAGGGTCCGGACGAGCTCGCCAAGCTCGGCTCCTATGTCGAGCCGCTCGGCGCTAAGGCCCTCGTCATCGTGACGCCTTCGGGCAAGAAGCGCGTTGGTGCCAAGATCGAGGGCGGCTTTGCCGAGGCTAAGGCCGAGCTGCTGTTTGAGGACTTTAACGGCGAGTGCTCCAAGGGCGAGGTCGATCGCCTGGTTGCGCTCGCTCGCGACAACGGTTGCGACATCGTCGTCGGCGTCGGTGGCGGCAAGATCCTCGATACCGCCAAGGCCGTTGCCTACTACCTGGAGTCCCCGGTTATCATTTGCCCCACCATCGCTTCGACCGATGCACCGTGCTCGGCACTTTCGGTGCTCTACACCGATGACGGCCAGTTCGATAAGTACCTGTTCCTTAAGGCAAACCCCAACATTGTCCTGATGGATACGACGGTTATCGCGGCGAGCCCGGTGCGCCTGACGGTTTCCGGTATGGGCGATGCGCTCGCAACCTACTTTGAGGCCCAGGCGACGCATGATGCCGACGGTGGCACTTGCGCCGGCGGCAAGGGCGGCATGGCTGGCTTGGCACTTGCCAAGCTCTGCTACGAGACGCTTATGGCCGATGGCGTCAAGGCCAAGGTCGCGTTGGAGAAAGGTGCGCTGACGCCTGCCGTGGAGCACATCATCGAGGCAAACACGCTGCTCTCCGGCATTGGCTTTGAGAGCTCGGGCCTTGCTGCTGCTCATGCCATCCACAATGGCCTGACGATGCTGCCCGAGTGCCACGGCATGTATCACGGCGAGAAGGTCGCCTTTGGCACCATCGTCCAGCTGGTACTCGAGGATGCCCCGACCGAGAAGCTCGAGGAAGTCTTGGGCTTCTGCATTGAGCTGGGTCTGCCGGTCACGATGAAGGAACTTGGCGTTGCCGAGGTTACGCGCGAGCAGGCCATGATTGTTGCCGAGGCCGCGTGCGCGCCCGAGGACACCATGTGCAATATGCCGTTTGAGGTGACGCCCGAGATGGTCGCAAACGCCATCCTGGGTGCCGACGCACTGGGCCACTACTATCTCATGGATGAGTAAATCAAGCTAAGGAAGGGGCAAAGCCAGCAGATGGCTTTGCCCCTTTTTTGCTATGGTGCAAAGGGGTCAGGCTACTTTGCACCAATCGTTGCTTGATGAAGGGTGGATTCTCGTATGGCGCTTCCTATGGTTTACGGCGGTCCCGGTCGGTATGTTCAGGGACCGGGGGAGCTTTCGCGTCAAGGCAAGTATTTGTCATGGTTGGGCTGCGCTGCCTATGTCTTGTTTGACCAGGGCACCGAGGATCGGCTGTGCAGGCAGATCGTCGATGGATTTCTGGACGACGATCTAAGCGAGCCGTTCTTTAAGATTTACAACGGTCCGTGTACGGAAGAGGCCGTTGTCGAAATGGCTAAGGAAGCCCAGGCCGAGTATTGCGACATGGTGGTGGGTATTGGCGGCGGCAAAATGCTCGATATCGCCAAGGCCGTTGCGTTTTATGCCGAGTTGACGTTGTGCGTATGCCCCACGGCGGCTTCGATGGACGGTCCGTGCAGCGCGATTTCGGTGCTGTATCACGAGGATGGGTCGTTCGACCGCTACCTGATGCTCGAGAAGAATCCAGACCTGGTCGTGGTCGATACCAACGTGGTCGCGGCGGCCCCACTGCGTATGACGGTCGCTGGCATGGGCGATGCGCTGGCAACGTACTTCGAGGCGCGTTCGTGCACCGCGGCGCACGGCGTCAACGAACACGGTGGCGCGCCGGGGCACTTGGCCCTGGTCACAGCACGTGCCTGCTACGACACGCTCATGGAGTGCGGTGTCGCTGCCAAGCGCGATCTCAAAAAGGGCCGTACATCGCCAGCGGTTGAGCGCCTGATCGAGTGCAATATTCTGCTTTCGGGTGTTGGCTTTGAGAGTGGCGGCCTAGCGCTTGCCCATGCCATTGCCAACGGCCTGACGATTTTGCCCGAGTGCAAGGCTATGCACGGCGAGGCCGTGGCGTTTGGCCTGGTGGTGCAGCTGCGCCTGGAGCGTGCGCCCGAGCTTGATCAGGTGCTCGAGTTTTGCCAGCGCGTCGGTCTGCCGACGACGCTCGAGGAGCTGGGCCTTGGCGAGATTTCCGATGCCGACCTGATGAGCGTTGCGGACGCGGCCTTTAGAAACGAACGTAATATGGCCAACGAGCAGGCCAAGGTGACCAAACGAAAGCTCGTGCAGCTCATGCGCGAGGCATAGTTTGGCGCTTGATCGACCTTGTGCAACCGAGGCGGCGATAGGCCATGGACTATTTGCCGCAAAGATGCTCAGCGTGTAGTTTGCCCGAGGTGTGGGCCGATAGCGTATCATTATCTCTTGCTTGTTTGCACTGCTCAGGGAGGGGCCGCGCATGGCGCAGGAACACGATCTGTTTGATGACATTATCGAGATCAGCAAAGGTTTCGATTTTCTTAAAAACCCGCTTGGCGGTGTGACCGACGCGCTCGATCCGTCGGCGCCGCAGTGGAACCCTGCCGATTATAAGGAGCGTCCGCGCGGAAACACCATTCCGTGCCTAGCCTGCAAAAACGAAAAGAGCGGCTGCACCGCGTGCATGGACGTGTGCCCGGTCAACGCTATCGAGGTCGAGGAAGACGCCATCGAGATTCTCGACTCCTGTCGCAAGTGCGGCCTGTGCGCCGCTGCCTGCCCGACGGAGGCGATCATCTCTCCGCGCCTTGCACCCAAAAACGTCTACGACGACATTGTCTCGGCGGCTACGAGCCACGAGACCGCCTACGTCACCTGCACACGTGCGTTGAAGCGCATGCCGCGCGAGAACGAGGTCGTCGTCGCCTGCGTGGGCGATATTACGGCAGAGACTTGGTTTTCGGTACTGGCCGACTATCCCAACGTGAGTGTGTACCTGCCGTTGGGCGTGTGCGATAAATGCCGCAACACCGGCGGTGAGGACATTCTGGGCGAGGCGATTGCGAAGGCCGAGGAGTGGTCCGGCACGGGTATGGGCCTGGAGGTCGACCCCAAGAGCCTCAAATGCCATAAGCGTCGCGAGTACGAGCGCAAGGAGTACATGGATAAGATTGCCCGTACCACGGGTCTAACCGTGACCAAGCTCAATCCAGCGACGGCGGCGCTGGCCTCGGTGACGCAAAAGCTCAAGGCCCATCGCCATCAGATTACCCAGCTGGAGCGCACGCTCAACACCATGTGCGGCACCACGACGACCAAGCGTCGCCGTTCGCTCACCCATGGGCGGCAGCTGGTGCTCTCGACATTGCAAAACCACCCCGAGCTTGCCCAGAACATGCAGGTGAGCACGCCGGAGTGCGATTTTGACAAGTGCACGTCGTGTGGTGAGTGTGTCAATGTATGCCCTACGTTCGCCTGCGATCTGGTGGGAAGTGGCCGCTTTGCGTTGGAGTCCACGTATTGTTTGGGCTGCGGCGCCTGTGTCAAGGTGTGTCCCGAGCATGCGCTCAAGTTGGTTGAGCACGACGCGTCCAACCTGATCGTCGTCGATCCCGAGGCCGAGGAAAAGGCCGCCCAGAAGGCGAAGGCTCACGAAGAGGCTGAGAAGGTCAAGGCTGAGGCAAAGGCCAAGCTTGACAAGATGCTCGACCAAGTGGAGAAGCTCGCAGACTAGCCAGCGACCCCAATCTCTGCTTCATTTGCGCCGCCGTGGCGTCCGGGTTCGCCCAGATGCTGCGGCGGCGCTATACTTATGCAGTTTGAAGTACCTGTATCAAAAGGAGCTGTCGTGTCCCTTTCCATCGGTATCGTGGGCCTGCCCAACGTGGGCAAGTCGACGCTGTTCACCGCGCTTACCAAAAAGACCGGCCTTGCCGCCAACTACCCGTTTGCCACGATCGACCCCAACGTGGGTATCGTCGATGTGCCCGATAGCCGCCTGCAAAAGCTTGCCGACATCGTCAACCCGGGCCGCATTGTGCCGGCTACGGTCGAGTTTGTCGACATCGCTGGCCTGGTGAAGGGTGCCAACGAGGGCGAGGGCCTGGGCAACCAGTTCCTGGCAAACATCCGCGAGACCGATGCCATCTGCGAGGTCGTGCGCTACTTTAAGGACCCCAACGTCATGCGCGAGGTGGGCCGCACGGGCGAGTTCGTCGATCCCGCCGGCGATGCCGACACCATCATGACCGAGCTCATCCTGGCCGACATGGGCACGCTCGAAAAGCAGCTGCCCAAGCTCGAGAAGGAGGCCAAGCGCGACAAGGAGCTCATGCCCAAGTTTGAGGTCGCCAAGCGCCTGCTTGCCTGGCTCAACGAGGGCAAGCGCGCCGCATCCATGGAGATGACCGACGAGGAGCGTGCCGCCGCCAAGGGCCTGTTCCTGCTCACCATGAAGCCCATCCTGTATGTGGCCAACGTGGACGAGGATATGCTCAATGAGGACCTGGCGCCCATCGATGGCGTCAAGCCGTTGCCCATCTGCGCCAAGATTGAGGCCGAGCTTTCCGAGCTCGATCCCGAGGATGCCGCCGACTACCTGGAGAGCCTGGGCCTGGAGCAGCCCGGCCTGGACGTGCTTGCTCAGGCTGCTTACAAGCTGCTCGGTCTGCAGTCGTTCTTTACGGCCGGCGAGATGGAGGTCAAGGCCTGGACGGTTCGTCAGGGCGCGACCGCCCCGCAGGCCGCCGGTGTCATCCACACCGACTTTGAGCGCGGCTTTATTAAGGCCGAGGTCATTGGCTACGACGACTACATCGAGCTCGGCGGCGAGCAGGGCGCTAAGGCTGCCGGCAAGCTGCGCATTGAGGGCAAGGACTATGTTATGGCCGATGGCGACGTCGTGCACTTCCGCTTTAACGTGTAAGGACGACGCGCATGTTTAAATATGGCAAAAAAGCTGGCTACATGGGTATTGCGCTGCTCGTACTTGCGGTGATTCCGCTGGTGGTTGCAGCGTTTGTTATCCCCAACATTGGTCCCGAGGTGGCAACAAAGTTTAACGCAGCAGGCGAGGTGACGCGTTGGGGCAAGAGCTACGAGCTGCTGGCGCTGCCGGTGCTCAACCTGCTGCTCGGCGTGGCGACGTATTTTACCGCCGGTCGTCAAGCAAAGAACAATGATGACTCCGCCGCCATGGCGCGCATCGTGTGCGAGCGCTACCTGCGCAACGGTTGCATCACGGGTGTGTTCCTCAACGTGATCAACGTTTACTTTATGTACTCGGCGATTACCGGAACGGGCTTTGGCTTTGGTTTCTAGCTTGTCCTTCTAGGCAACGAGCCTGCACGCATATTCAATGGCTGCTGCGAGGCCGCCGCTCGACCGTGGTTGAAAGACTACATCGGCGGCGGCCTCGTTTTCGTATCCGGCGCCGCGAAGGGCGAGTGCTATGCCGGCTTCTAAAAGGAGCGGCAGGCCGCGTTGGCTGGTTGCGATTACGGCAACCTGATTGAGCGAGCAGCTGTGCGCTTGGCATTGGATGGCAAGTTCGCCTTGCGTCGGGCAGGGGACCAGAACGGCGGCGACGCGACTTGATAGCAATGTAAATGCTGTGCGCTCATCGGGCGAAAGGCATTCAGCTTCAACGACGACGAGCTTGGGCGGTGCGCTGTTTGTGCGAAGCGTGGCTCGGTACATGCGGACCGAAGAACCCGACATAGAAAACTCCTGTGTATTCGGGAAAACGTAAACTATAGTTTACGTTTATGTTCGGCTCCATTTCAAACTCGGCTGCATGGACGAACGTGCGAAACAGATTCTTGGCAGGCGGGTCGAAGAGACACGCAGGGACCTTGGTATCTCCAAGGTTGATTTTTGTGTGGCGACAGGAATCAGCCGACCCTACCTCGACCGAATCGAAGATGGGACGGCAAATTTCACGCTCAAGGTTCTATTTAAGATCGCGCCCGCACTCGGCATGACGGTGTCAGAGCTTCTTGAAGGCATTGAGTAGGGGATACCGGTCGATGCCTGGCTACGCCATCGGGATGCGGTCGTGGTTGACTTGGCTGTAGAACAGGCGCTGGATTTCGGCGGCATCGCGTGACTGGCCGAGTGCCCACATGGTCTTGGCCACAAGCGTCTCGGTGGTCATGTCATCGCCGCGCAGAATGCCCGGATGATCGGCGTAAGCGCGGCCGACCTCATAAACGCCCAGATCGAGGCCCTCTTCGGGGACCTGCGTGGTCATAACGACGGTGCGGCCCGAATCGACCCAGCGGAAAATTGCCTCTTGGAACGAATCGCCGGACTCGCCAAACTCGGGAATACCGCCAATGCCAAAGGTCTCAAGAATTACAGCATCGTAGCTATCGGCTAGGGCGTCCAGGATACCCGGGTTCACGCCGGGCGTCAGCTTAAGGACAAATACGCGCGGATCGATACTGTCGTAGAAACGCACCGGGCTCTCATTCTGATGAGTGCCGTGAAGCCCGTTGCGCACAATGCGGTCGTTGCGGATGTAGGCAATGGGCGGATAGTTGACGCTAATGAACGCGTTAAAGCTCATGGTGCGCTGCTTGCGGGCGCGCGTGCCGGCAATGGCGACGCCGCCAAACACGATCGAGACGTCGTGCGAATGCTCGTCGAGTGCATAGAGCAGACTCTGGTACAGGTTGAGCTTGGCATCGGTAAAGGGGTTGCCCATGGGCTTTTGCGAGCCGGTGAGCACGATGGGCTTGGGGCTGTCCTGAATTAGATAGGAAAGCGCTGCCGCGGTGTAGCTCATAGTGTCGGTGCCGTGCAGAATCACGAAGCCGTCGTGATCGGCATAGCCCTCGACGATGACGTCGCGGATACGCATCCAGTCGCTTGGGCGCATATTGGTGCTGTCGATGTTCATGGGCTGCACGACGTCGAGCTCGCAGAGGCCCGAGATCTCGGGGACGCTCTGGGCGAGTTCCTCACCGGTCAGGGCGGGGGAGAGGCCGTTGCCGTCCTCGGTCGATGCGATGGTGCCGCCCGTGGCGATGAGAAGGATGCGCTTCATGCTGGTATTCCTATCGTATTTGCCGCCGCAGAGGCGGAGTCGTTCGGCAGTATTGTGGCACAGGGCGTCCAATGTTCAAACGTATTACATCATCTGTAACGTCTGGTAACACTTCAATTGCCGTCAAATAGGGGCCCAGGTCGTGCGTTTGCCGTGCGCTGATGGCTGCGAGGGACGAGAAACCCCATATAACGTGTACACTATGAAAGTTATTCTCGTTTATTCGCGCGGGTGGGCACCGGCTCCCCGCCAACAAGAGGGGGAACCATGGATCAAAAGGCTTCCGCAAAGGTCCTCGTACTCGACTTTGGTGCGCAGTACGGTCAGCTCATTGCCCGTCGCGTCCGCGACCTCAACGTGTATTCCGAGATCGTCCCCTGCGACATCTCGGCCGACGAGATTCGCGAGATGAACGCCTCTGCGCTCATCCTTTCCGGCGGCCCGGCTTCCGTGTATGCCGAGGACGCTCCGTCTATCGATCCCGCCATCTTTGACCTGGGCCTTCCCGTCCTGGGCTTTTGCTACGGCCATCAGATCACGGCCGTGACGCTCGGCGGCAAGGTCGGCCACTCCGAGGTGGGCGAGTACGGCCGCGCCACCATCACGCGCACGGCCGGCGCCAAGCTCTTTAACTCCACGCCCATGGAGCAGACCGTGTGGATGAGCCACCGCGACGCCGTTTCCGAGGTGCCCGAGGGCTTTACCGTTACCGCCAGCACCGACGTGTGCCCGGTCGCTGCGATGGAGTGCGTCGAGCGCAAAATCTTCACCACGCAGTTCCACCCCGAAGTCAAGCACTCCGAGTACGGTCAGCAGCTGCTGAGCAACTTCCTGTTTGAGATCTGCGGCCTGGAGCCCAACTGGAGCATGGACAACCTGGTCGAGACCATGACGGCCGAGTTCCGCGAGAAGGTCGGCGACGACCGCGTGATTCTGGCCCTGTCCGGTGGCGTCGACTCCTCCGTCGTGGCTGCGCTGGGCGCTCGCGCCGTGGGCAAGCAGATGACCTGCGTGTTCATCAACCACGGCCTGCTGCGCAAGGGCGAGCCCGAGCAGGTGGAGGAGGTCTTCACCAAGCAGTTTGACGTCGACTTTATCCACGTCCACGCCGAGGACCGCTACGCCGAGCTTCTGGCCGGCGTGACCGAGCCCGAGGAGAAGCGCCGCATCATCGGTACGCAGTTCTGGAAAGAGTTCTTCGCCGTGGCGCAGCAGCTCGAGACCGATGGCAAGCCGGTCAAGTACCTGGCTCAGGGCACCATCTACCCCGACATCATCGAGTCCGGCGCTCGCAAGACGGGCGGCAAGACGGCCACCATCAAGAGCCACCACAACCTGATCCCGTTCCCCGAGGGCGTGCACTTCGACCTCATCGAGCCGCTCGATCATTTCTTTAAGGACGAGGTCCGTGCACTTGGTCTGGCACTGGGCCTGCCGGGTCACATCGTGTTCCGCCAGCCCTTCCCGGGCCCGGGTCTTGCCATTCGCATCATCGGTGCGGTCGACAAGGAGAAGCTCGAGGTCCTCAAGAACGCCGACGCCATCGTGCGCGAGGAGCTGGATGCCTACAATCAGCGTCTGTTTGAGCAGACCGGCGAGCGCAACTCCGAGCACAGCTGCTGGCAGTATTTCGCGGTTCTGCCCGACATTAAGTCCGTCGGCGTTATGGGCGACGAGCGCACCTACCAGCGTCCGATCATCCTGCGTGCCGTCGAGTCCAGCGATGCCATGACCGCCGACTGGGCCAAGCTGCCCTACGACGTGCTGGCCCGCATTTCTGGCCGCATCGTTGCCGAGGTCCCCGGCGCCAACCGCGTGTGCTACGACATCACGTCCAAGCCGCCCGCGACGATCGAGTGGGAGTAAACGATATTCGTTGATTTCAAGCCTCTGACCTGCGAAAACAGGTCGGGGGCTTCTTATTTTGCAACCTCTGTGCAACCTTTGCGGTTTCGCGCCCCGTGAACAGGGGACGTAGCGCTGTTCACGTCTGGGCCCATGTCGGCACCGATCAATGCCCGCGCTGCTTCTGCTTGCGCTTCAGCTTCCGCTGCTCGAAGCACGTCGCCCGGGGTTCCTCGCCAGAGGAGAACCGACCGTTCCTTGCGAAACCGCGAGACCAGCTATATCCGCTTGCTGCGGGCTTGCTTGAGCCAGTTCCTCTTGAAAGAGCCTATACCTCCGAAGAACTTGTTGTACGTCTCACCGTTCTCCTTGGCCTCGTACTTGACCAAGGCAAGTTCGATGGTGCAGAGGTAATCCGCCACTTGCTCGAGGTGGTAGTCGGTCATCGAGGTCTTGCGGCGTCGGACGACCCCTTTTGAGAGGACCTTGCCCACCGAGCCGTCTCGCCCACGGAACAGAAGGAGCGCATCCTCGCGACCTTCGGCGACCTGTGCTGCGAGATGGAGGGCTGCACCATCGCGCAGGCCGCCTATCTCAACGGCGTGCCCCTCGTCGTCGTGCGCGCCATCAGCGACAAGCCCTGCGCCGAGGGCCAGGTCGTCGACTACAACACCTTCGAGAAGAAGGCAGCCTGCGACTGCGCCCGCATCGCCGCGCGTATGGTTAAGCTTTAGGCCCTGCGCGCCGGGGCCCTTCTTTATGTTGGGACCCCGGCGCGCAGGGCCCTTTCCAAAGCGAAGTGTCGAGCCGAAGTGTTGAGCGTCGGCCCTGAATGTTCAATGGCCGTTGTTTTCTGCCCCTCAAGTGGTGAACTTCTCCTCGGGGCTGTTGATTCCCCCACGCGCCCCCTTCCGTTCTCCGTGTTCCCCTTATACTCCTTGTACAAGGAGGTAAGAAGTCATGGACAAGACCGCACAGGACAGCTTGGCAAAGAAGCCCGTCGACATGAGGGACAGGATTCTCGAGCATCTCGAGGCCCTCACCTCTGCCGTCTCGCTCGACGACCTTGTCCGTCTGTCCACCTCCGACATCGCCGAGACGCTCATCATCTCCAGGAGTCTGGCGAGCCAGTACCTCAACGACCTTGTTCGCGCCGGCCTTGTGGTTAAGGTGGCGGGCAGGCCTGTCCGTTATTTTCATCGCCGCGCGTTCCAGAAGCGTTTTCAGGTAAAGCTCTCTGCAAGCGAGTACGCCTCGCTCGCCGACCTCATCCAGGCGACGGGAATCGCCGATCACCGCGACTTCGCGCGTGCCGTGGGCTTCGACCTGAGCCTCAGCTCCGTTGTCGAGCAGTGCAAGGCTGCGGTTCAGTACCCTCCGTTTGGCCTACCCATCCTCTTGAGCGGCGGCGTGGGTGTCGGTAAGTCTTTCCTTTCTCGCCTTGTGTACGAGTACGGCAAGAACCAGGGCTTGCTGTCCCGCGACTCCTCCTATGTGCGCATCGACTGCGCCGGGGTCCCGGACGCCGCCTCGTTCAACGGGCTTCTTGACGAGTCGATCGCGAAATCGCGCGGGGGTGTGGTTTTTGTCAACGGCATCGAGGCACTCTCTCCCTCTGCGATGGAGCACTGCCTTGCGACGGCCCTCGGGCTCGATGCCTCCCAGGATGCGCCGCGCGCTCGCCTCGTTCTTTCGACGACGCTTTCCGCCGATGACCTGAAGGTTTCCTCGGCCTACAGCAAAATGCCCATCTGTGCCCGCGTCCCCTCACTCAAGGAGCGGACCCCCGAGGAGCGCGAGGATCTCATCTTGAGCTTCCTGCGCAGCGAGGGGTGCCGAATCGGTTCTGATGTGAAGATCAGCCGCGGCGCATACCGTTGCCTCGTGAACGCGGACTTTTCCGATAACATCGCCGGCTTGCGCGCCTGCGTGACGAACTGCTGCGCCAAAGCGTTCCTCAATCGCGAGGGCGACTACGTCGTCGTTCGCCCGTATCTTCTTCCCAGCGGGCTCCTCTCCTCCGCGCAGATCGATCAACAGCCCGACGATGGCGTTCTGATCGACGCGTCCCTGGGCCGCCGAGAGCACAGGGCCGGTCGAGCAGGCGCTCGATGCCCTGTGCTCTCTCGATGAGCGATTCTGCGCCGGGGAGCTCTCTGTCTCCGAGCTCGTCTCGCAAGCTGTCTCCGCTGTGCGCGGCGTTGAGGATCACTTGATCTTCGGCCGCGGCGTTACCTCCTCGAGGTCGCGCGCCTTCGAGCGTATCGTGGGCACGGTCCTTGCCGACGCAGGCTCTTCTTATGGCATCGAGCTTTCGAGGAAGGTCGCTTTTCTGCTGGCCCAGGAGATTTGCCTGCAGTTGTGGCCGGGCATCGGCCTGGCTAAGCGAAAGTCTGCCTGTGCGGAGCAAATCTCCCATCTCCTCGGTGCCGTGACCTCCGAATTGCCGTTTGCCTCGAGCGTCTCCGATCAGGTCGCCGCAGACGTGGAAGGGGCGCTGGGAATCTCGCTCGATCACTTCACGAAGACGCTTCTGACGCTGTGCGTCGCATCGGAGTCTCGCGACGCGAAGGCCCTTCGAACGCTCTGCGTCATCTTGTCCCACGGCTACTCAACGGCGACGAGCATCGCCGACGCGGCGAACCGTATGCTCGGCATGCATGTGTACGAGGCGGTCGACATGCCCTACGACCAGCAGCTGAAGGACATCGTCGGTCCGCTCCAGCGCCTCGTCGACCGCCATTCCTACTGCACCGGGGTCGTGTTCCTCGTCGACATGGGCTCCTTGGAGGAGGCCTATAAGGCCCTCGAGAACGTTACCGACTCCACTATCGGCGTGGTGAACAACGTCTCTACCGGTCTTGCGCTCGAGATCGGGGTCGGGCTGCTCGGCGGCAAGTCCATCGCCGAGGTTCTTGGCGATGCGACCGCCGCGTGCGTGACGCACTGCAAGGTGATCGAGCGCGTCAACCGTGAGGACGCCATCGTCTTCTGCTCCGAGTCCGGGGTCGACGCCGCGGAGAGGATACGCCAGCTCGTCTCGCAGAGCCTCCCGCGCACCATAGGCGCACGCCTGCTCACGAGGCCCTTCAAGCAGCTCGTCACGAACGGGTCGAACGACGCCGTTTTCTCCGAGCACCGCGTCTGCGCCGTCATCGGCACGGGAGACCCCGGGATTGCCTCCGTCCCCTTCGTCGCCCTCGAAGACATTATGTCGACGGCGTCCGCCTCGAAGGTCGATGCCGTGTTCGGCAGGTGGCTTGACGCTTCCGAGCTCTCTTCTTTCCACGAGAAGCTGCTTTCGAACATGACGCTGCAGAACGTTATCCGCTCCATCACCATCCTCGACCCGGAGCGGCTATTCCACGAGATCGAGAGCGCCGTGCACGAGCTTCAGCGCAGAACGGGCGAGAAGATCGGCAGCAACGCCATCATCGGGCTGTACGTTCACCTCTGTTGCCTCGTTGAGCGCCTCGTCACCCGCAACCCCATCGAGACCTACGTCGGCCAGGATCGCTTCGAGGAAGAGCACACCGACTTCATCGAGTCCTTCAGGCAGAGTTTCTCGAGCATCTCGACGCGCTATCGCGTGGAGGTTCCTGTAAGCGAGATCGCCTACGTCTTCGACTACATCAGCGTGAGCGCCGCCCCGGCGCGAGAGGAGCGTCTCGGCTCCTCGAGCCTCCTGTTCGACGAGTGACCCCCGCGCCGTCACGAGCTGACCGCGCGTCTTCAATAATCCGATAACCCCTTGCCCGGCGCGAATCCGGATAGCGCCAAGGCAGTACCGAACGTAAGACTTGATTTGATAGGAGCAAACATGAGTGTTGTTATGGCACGAATCGACAATCGCCTGCTTCACGGCATCATCGTGACGCAGTGGGCCCCGGTGTCGGGCGCAACCCGCGTCATGGTCGTCGATGACAAGGTCGCCGGCGATGAGGTCCTGAAGTCCACCATGAGGATGGCGCGCCCCGCGGGCATGGCCGTCTCGATCATCTCTGAGGAGACCGCGCTCAAGAACTTCGCGGCGGGCAAGTACGACCGCGAGAAGGTCTTTGTCATCGCTAAGGAGCCCGAGACGATCCTTCACCTGGCCGAGTCGGGCGTCGAGTTCCCGTCGCTGATCGTCGGCGGCTCTCTTGTCAAGGAGGACGGCGTCCAGCTCACCCAGCGCGCCTATGCCTCCGCCGAGAACGTCCAGAGCTACAAGGCGCTCATCGCCCGCGGCGTCAAGGTGACGGCACAGTTCGTGCCCGCCGACAAGCCCGTCTCCGTCGCCGACCTCATCTAAGGAGGGATCATGGTCAACTTCACTATCCTGCAGGTCGTCCTTTTGACCCTGCTGGCCTTCATCAAGCACGTGGACTACTACGGCATCCCGATGATCTTCGTCAACTATGCCGTTTTCTGGGGCCTTATCACCGGCGTCGTCATGGGCGACTGGCAGACCGGCCTCGTCATCGGCGGCACCATCCAGCTCATGCAGCTCGGCGTCGCGGGCTTCGGCGGCTCGTCGATTCCCGACTACGGCACGATGGCCATCATCGCCACCGCCTACGGCGTGACCCTGGGCGCGGACACGGGCCTCGCCATTGGCCTGCCGGTCGGCATGCTCGGCATCCAGCTCGACGTCATCGTCAAGATCCTCAACGGCTTCGTCGTGGAGAAGTCCCAGAAGCTCTGCAACGAGGGCAAGTTCAAGCAGATGAACGCCATCCTGTGGGTCTGCCCCGCGCTCTTCGGTCTGTGCGCCGCCCTGCCCGTCTTTGTTTCCGTGACGCTCGGCCAGCCCGCCGTCAACTGGCTCCTCGAGGTCATGCCCCAGTGGTTCCTCTCCGGCCTCACCCTCGCCGGCAAGATGCTCCCGGCCGTCGGCATCGCCATGCTGCTTCGCTACATGCCCACCGCTAAGTACTTCCAGTACCTGCTCGCCGGCTTCTTCCTCTCGGCCTTCCTGAACGTGCCCATCATCGGTGCCGCCATCGTCGGCGTTGCCCTCGCGATCGCGTTCTACCAGCGCGCCGAGAGGGACACCGAGCTCGCCGCCCACGCTTCCGCAGACGCCTTCATCGGAGAGGATGAGTAACCATGGAAAACGAGAACATCACCGCCGTCGCCGAGGGCAAGCCCTCCGGCTATAAGGTCACCAAGAAGGACCTGCGCAACGCGAACTGGCGCTGGCTCATGAGCGTGTGCACCTTCAACTACCAGACCCAGCAGGGCGCCTCGGTCGCCTACGCCCTCTCGCCGATCCTGAGGAAGATCTACACGAACGACGAGGACTATAAGCAAGCGCTCAACAACCACTTCCGCTACTACAACACCCAGCCTTGGCTCGCCGCCATCATCCTCGGTGCCTGCGTGGCCATGGAGGAGCGTGACGGCCTCGCGGCGGCGGACGCCGTCCAAGACCTGAAGATCGGCACCATGGGACCGCTCGCCGGCGTCGGCGACTCCCTGCTCATGACCATGATCCCGACCATCATGGGCTCCATCGCCGCCTACATGGCCATCGAGGGCAACCCCGTGGGAGCCGGCATCTGGTTCGCGCTCATCCTGGCCATCTTCTGGGTCCGCATGCACGCCCTCGAGTTCGGCTACAAGCAGGGTGTGAAGCTCGTCACCGACTTCAGCGAGAAGCTTCCCAACCTCACTGCCGCCGCCTCCGTGCTCGGCCTCACCGTGGTCGGCTGCCTCATCGCCTCGGTCATCGGCGTCACCTGCCCGATTAGCTTCAGCTTCGGCGACGTCTCAATGGAGATTCAGCCGCTGCTCGACAAGATCCTGCCTGCCATGATCCCCGCCGCCATCACGGGAAGCGCGTATTACCTTCTTACCAAGAAGAACGCGAGCATGACGGCCCTCATCCTCGTGGTGATCGTCCTCGCGATGGTCGCCTCCGCCGCCGGCATCCTCGCCTAGCTTCGACCCAAGAGATTGGTGAATCAATGAGAAAGATAGTTGTGGCGAGCCATTCCCTTCTCGCCCAGGGCTTCAAGGACACCCTCGAGTTCCTTACGGGTAAGAGCGACGTCGTCAACGCCGTGTGCGCCTACGTGAACGACAACGGCGAGGGGCTCGACGCGGCGGTCGAGGCGGCGCTTTCGGGCACTGACGAGGTCGTCGTCCTCACCGACGCGCTCGGCGGCAGCGTGAACCAGCGCTTCTCCCGCTTCGCCTCCGACCGGATCCACGTGATCGCGGGTGTCAACCTCCCGCTCGCCATGACGGTCGCGCTCGCGCGCCCCGACGAGAAACTCGACTTCGACGCCCTCGTCGACGAGGCGCGCCAGCAGATCGTCTACGTGAACGGTGCCAGTTCCGCCGAGTGCGAAGACGACGAATAGAGGAGGTCGACGATGAGAGAGTTCCTTAAGGACGTGTGGATGCACGGCGGTGAGGAAAGCCGCGCCATCACCCCCGAGAACATCACGGGCGAGAAGGGCCGCGCCGCCATGTCGGCCAGCCACCTCGGCGTCGGCCGCAAGGGCTCGTGCTGCGTGCCCCTTGAGTCCGGCGAGACCATCACGCTCGCGGACATCGAGGGCCCCGGCATCATCCGCCACATCTGGATGACCGTCCCCGACAAGACCGCCGCCGGCAGCTTCGTCATGCGCGACCTCGTGCTGCGCTTCTACTGGGACGACGAGGAGACCCCCTCGGTCGAGTGCCCTGTCGGCGACTTCTTCTGCAACGGCTTCGGTGAGCGCGCCATCGTCAACTCGATGCCCATCTGCGTGAACCCGACGGGCGGCATGAACTGCTACTTCGAGATGCCTTTCAGGAAGCACGCCAAGGTCACGCTTACGAGCGAGCACCCCGGGTTCATTAAGTACATCTTCTACACGTTCAACTACGCGCTCACCGACGTGCCGGACGACGCCATGTACTTCCACGCCCGTTTTAACCGCGAGCGCAGCACCCGCAGGGGCGTCGACTACACCGTGCTCGACGGCGTGCGCGGTAAGGGCTACTACGCCGGCACCTACATGGCCCTGTGCGCCTTGGAGCGCTATTGGTGGGGCGAGGGCGAGATGAAGTTCTTCCTCGACGGCGACGAGGAGTTCCCCACGGTCACCTCGACGGGAGCCGAGGACTACTTCGGCGGTGCCTGGGCCTTCCTCGACAGGCCGCCCCACGCGCTGCCCGAGGCGCAGTGCTTCAACACGCTGTTCGCCGGCTACCCGTACCGCTCGACGCGCGACGCCACGCGCGACCGCTTCAGCGCGGGCAAGCCGAACCCGAACCCGATGCTCGCGACCAACGACGACGCGCTGCCCAGGCACGGCCTCTACAGGTGGCACCTTCCCGACCCGATCTCGTTCAAGGAGGACCTGCGCGTGACGTTCCAGGACCTCGGCAACGACGACATCAAGCTCTACGAGCGCGAGGACGACATCTCCACCGTCGCCTACTGGTACCAAAGCGAGCCGCACGCCGTGCTCGCCCCGTTTGCCGCAAGGCAGGACCGCGTGCCCAGGTAGGGTCGCCTCGAAACAAGCCAACGTTATGGGCGCCCGCGGTTGACCATGACTGCGGGCGTCCCTTTGTAAGGAGGACCACATGAGCGAAAAGCAAATGAGGCTCGGCGCCCTCGAGGCCGGCGGGACCAAGATGGTCTGTGCCGTGGTGTCCGGCGACGGCGAGGTTCTCGACCGTATGGAGACCCCGACGCTTACGCCCGCCGAGACCGTCCCGCAAATGGTCGAGTGGTTCACCGCCCGCGATGTGGACGCGTTGGGCATCGGCGCCTTTGGCCCGACCTGCGTCGACCCCAAAGATGGGCGCTACGGTTCCATCCTCCAGACGCCCAAGCTCGCGTGGCGAGGCTATGGTCTTCGCGCCGCGTTCGCCGACGCCCTCGGGATTCCGGTGACCTACGACACGGACGTGAACGTTGCCTGCCTCGGCGAAGTGGTCTTCGGCTGCTGCAAGGGGCTCGAGGACGCCGTCTACGTGACCATCGGCACCGGCGTGGGCGCGGGCGTCATGTGCGCGGGCAGGCTCCTTCACGGCATGCTGCACCCCGAGGCCGGCCACATGCTGGTAAAGACCCGTCCCACCGAGGAGGGACGCTGCGTCTGCCCGAGCCACGCGAGCTGTCTCGAGGGCCTCGCCTCCGGCCCCGCCATCGCCGCGCGCTGGGGAAAGCCCGCGGCCGAGCTCGCGGACAACGCTGAGGTGTGGGCGCTCGAGGGGGATTATCTGGGGCAGATGTGCGCGAACCTCGTGCTCATGTACTCGCCTCGCCGCATCGTCCTCGGCGGCGGCGTGATGCACCAGGAGCAGCTCTACGGCATCGTCCGCAAGAAGACCCTCGAATATCTGGGTGGCTACATCCAGACCGCCGAGCTTAAGGACATAGAGAGCTACATCTGCGCCCCGGGCTGCGGCGGCGACCAAGGAATCCTCGGCGCGGTCGAGCTGGCAAGAAGGGCGCTCGCGTAGCTTGCGCTCTCTCCGCCATACAACGCGTTAAGAAAAGACGAGCGCTTCTTGCCAATTGGGCGGCAAGAAGCGCTCGTCTTTTGCATTTGTTTTTGGGCAGGACGCCCCGCCTCCGCTAGAGTCCCTGGACCGCCACACCCACGAGGTTTGGACCGGTGTGGACAAGAAGCGCGGGGCTGATGTCGGAGCGGACGATCTCCACCGCATTGGCCACGCGCTCGCGCAGGGCCTGCTCCATGCGGTCGTAGAGGTCGGCGTAGGCCGAGGTGCAGCTCACGGCAAAGTGCTTCTCGGCGATGGCGGCGACGAGCTTGACCTCGGTGCGATGGCGGTACTTGCACAGCCATTTCGTGTGCGCGAGGCTGTTGGCTTTCTGGGCCACAGCAATCACCTTCCCCCTAGCATGATGACCTGAACAATCCTCATGCTAGGGGGAAGGTTTTTGTCGCGTAGCGGAAATTGGCCTCCACCCGCTGATCGGGTGGCTTTCTATGCCGCGCGGCACGGACTAAAGTCCATGAATAAAAACGAGGAAGGCCACGTCCGGCCTCCCTCGCGTGTCCTTGCACGCCCAATATGTGCCGTAAAAGCCGTCTTCTTCAACGTCAAAGTGAGCGCGCTTCATTTTTGCCACTCAAAATCTTATTTTCACGATTTGCATTTTCATCCCGTTGTCACTGACCCTTGCGAGAAACCGGAAAAAGCCGCTGACAGAAGGGTCTCTCAAATCGTTGTAACCCAGCATATAGCCGCGACTTGTGACCTGCAGACGTCTGTCCCACGTGCCGATTTCCTTGGCGGCATCCGAAACCGCAAAATATGCCCCCACATCCCTGATTTTTGCAGTCTTAAGCCATGTTTTTGCGATCATCTTTACTGCCGTCCGATTGGCAGCATCAAAGACCAGCACACTACCGGGGAAAGCATCCGCCATCCCCCGCACCAGTTCCCGGACCTGCTGGGTCAGAAAGTAATAGAACACCCCGGAGGCAAAGAACACCGCCCCGCCGGAGGCATCAATTTTGCCAAACCATGCGGTGTCTTTCAGATCGCAGGGGATATTTTGTTCTCGATCCCCGGCGGGCAGTAGCTGCTGCCGCAAGGCAATCACATCCGGGAAGTCCAGATTGTAGATCTTGCATCTACCGTTGTCGCAGGTTCTGCCGGTGTTGTCCAGCCCACAGCCCAGATTGACCACCGCTGCATTGGGGTGGCCTTTCAGGTAATCCCGCACCTCGAAAGCAAGATCACTCTGCCGTGTGGCCACCTCCAGCGCACCAAAGCGCTGCATCAGGCTACGGGAGTTTTTCTCTGCCTCTGAAAAGTCGTAGTCGATTTGGTCGAGCAGACGAACCGCTGTTTCATCCCTATAAAGGTTCGGGTACAGCTCCGTACACAGCTTTCGGGAATACAGTGGGAGGATCAGTGTCTCCTGCACGGTGTTTTTCTCAATTTTACATTTCATAGGTTTCTTCCTCAGTGAATAAAAACTGTCATAATTGCCGCCAGCACAGCCGCTATGACCGTCATGCCTATCGCCATGTGCAGGATGGATGCAAAAATGCCCGTGCTTGATGCCCTTACTTCCGCGCCGTGACGCAGAGCCACCTTTTCTTTTTGTGTACCTGCACCTCGTGAAAACCCGCCTGCTCCAGACACGTCTTTAATTCAATGTCCTTGTAGATGGTCATGCCGCCGATGATCTGCGTCCACCTCTCGTCCTTGTCCGTATCGCCATTGCTCTCGTTGCAGATAAGAATTGTCCCGCCTGGCTTCAGCGTCCGCCAGACCTCACGGAAGCATCGGGGCAAATCAGGCCAAAAATAGACGGTCTCAAAGGCCGTGGCGGCATCGAAGTAGCTATCCTCAAACACCATATCCGCCACACTGCCTTGCAGAACGGCGCAACGTCCCTCCTGAATTGCAATTCGGTTGAGCTTTCTAGCCTTCTCCACGCTGACGGGTGAATAGTCGATGCCCTTGACGACGCCATGCGGGCATTTTTTCAGCAGCCGTTTTATGTTTGCCCCGCCGCCGCAGCCGCAATCCAGCACCTTGGCGTTTGGCGTAAGTCGTAGAAATCGAAGTCCCCACCGCGCCACAGGGCTGTGGCCCAGATTCATCATGGCAACCATAAGTTTGCCGCCGAGTCCCACGGGCTTGCGGGTGTTTTCAAAGAACGACATCTGGACCCTCCGATTTCGTGCATTCCGCATAGGTCAACGGGAACGAGGCCTTCAGCACCGCGCTTTTCTGCACCGCCCAGCCGTTTTGACGCAGGAAACGTAGGTATTCCTCGCTTGTCCACCTGCTGTGGAGGGGGAATCCCGCCATACTCATGAAAAAGGCTTTTGCCTTACCGGAAACCGAGTTGTCCGCGTGGGTGAAGGTTGGCGCGATGAGTACGCCGTCGTCCTTCAGCACCCGCCTGATTTCTTGCGGGGCCTTTTCCGGATGCGGCACTATGTGAAGCGCGTTGGACGCGATCACCACTTCGAAGGACTTCTGTGCATAGGGCAGGCGGAACATATCTTGAACGGAAAAGTGCAGCTTTGCGGATTGATTGTCCCGCTTTGCTTCAAGGATCATCTGTGCAGAAGCGTCCGTAGCCTCGATGTGCGCCGCTACATTCACGATGCTCTTTGCGATAAGCCCCGTGCCGGTGGCAACCTCCAGCACGGTTTTTGCTTTCACCACCGGCCTGATCAGCTCATACATCTTCTCATACGCCGCCCGGTCCTTTCGCATGAAACGGTCGTACCGACTGGCATTCTTGTCCCAGAAGCCCTTGCGTTCGTGCATGGCCATCGCCCCCAAACAGTTAGAGCCATCTAACTATAGCACACGAATCATACAGTAAGTTAAGGCTAACCTTTTTTCTTGGCTAAGATGCATCTCTTCGGTTTTCGCTTATAACAGCGCGAGTCAGATACTAGGCTGGAGCTGAAGAAGGAGCTTGGCGGGCAGGTAGGTCGATACCGGTTCCCGGAACGGTGATCCAGCCAATTACACCAGGGCTCTAGTCATTGAGTGGGAATAGAAAATTCCTTAGTTATGGGGGTATAAATTTGATTCCCTTTAGGATACACCCCCATAACTATATGAATTGACCTGCTGACTCCAATGAAGATTGGAGGGTAACTGCCAGGGGTGACGGCCCAGCGAGTGTTATTTTGCGAGCTATGCGCATTGAAAGTGACCTTTCGTGGTATAAACTACTTGCCGGAAGCCGCGGCTTTCAGAGTACGGCTTACGTGTACGTTTAACCTCCGTGGGCGACGGGGTGCCGCAAGGCGTAGAATATCGCCCACCTGTAGGGGCCTGCAGCGATGCGGGCCCCGCTTCGTATGAAGGGGGCGTAACCGATGAAGATCGTATCCATCTCCCAGGACTTCTTCGACCTCGTCGAGGGCGACCGCGAGCTCATGCTTAAGCACAATCGCCCCTGCATCGTGGTGGTGAGGCTGCGTTTCCGCGGGAAGCGCAGGGACTTCGCCGTGCCGCTGCGTTCCAACATCGCCCCTAACGTGCCCAAAGACCAGTACTTTGCGTTACCACCCCGCCCCACGACGCGCCCCGGCTCAATCCCGAGCCATGCGGAACCGCTTCACATTTTTGAACGCCGCTCGCCCCAAATGCTCGAGAAACAGGCCATGAGGTGCGGCGGCGCGCTCGTGCCCGCGCGCAGCCATCTCCATCAGCGTCTACGGTGCGCTACAACATCACGGGCAAACCGCCTGACAAGCCGAGCATTCTGATCGTTCCGTCTATGGGCTACGTTGCCGTGCGAGCCACGCCGGTGTGCGGGGCCTGAGTCGTCAGGCCCCGCACAGGGGGACCGCGATGGTGGCCACCGCGCCGCCCGAGGGGCTGTTGGCGAGCGAGACGGAGC
>NZ_SPFO01000026.1:0-2503 GCF_005845035.1 Collinsella aerofaciens
AAGTCATAGATGCGGGCGTGTTGGCTAAAATGGGTCGGCCGGGATTGGTCAATCTCGGCCGACTATATTTGGCTAAATTATTCCGACGCTAACAGTGCGCTCGGCGGTGCCGGAATCGGTCGCCATGAAGGTCCGGCACCACTTGAACCAAGCGAGGTAGGTGCCGAGGTGCTTCGTCGACACGCCCTTAAACGGCTTCATGAAGGTATCGAGGAGCGAATGGACGGTGTTGATCCGGTTGATGGTCCCCTCGGAAGGGTCCTTGGAATCGTAGGCCGTGTGTGCGTCGACCTCGAGCTCCGCGAGGACGTCGACATAGGCGGACGCCTTGTCCGTCGCTACGACGGAAGCGGACGCGATGCGGTCCCTCAGCACGTCCATGGCGCGTTTCCTCGACAGGATGCCTCGTCCCGCGACCTGGAGAAACGTCTCGTTCGAGTCGTTCACGCCGGTCATGACGCAGATCTGCTCGCGCGACAGTCCGCGCCTGTGCACCTGCTTGCCACGATGTCGGGAGTGACGTGGCATCGTAAATGACCCCTTCGTGTGGTTGCCCTTGAACGACTCGGGGAAGTAGGTCTCGTCGAGCTCGCAGCCGCAGCCCCGCCCGGTCTTGAACGAGGGCGAGTAGGCCGAGAGACACTCGATGAGCCTGTGGCGCATGGTGTAGGCGGTCTTGAGGCAGACATGGCAGCGCCCCGCGCATTCGCGCAGGGGCAGCATGAGAACGAAGCACTCGGCATTGGCCATCCAGGTCTCCTTCGGGAGCCTGCTCGTCCCCAGGATGTGCCCGCTGCCCATGCCGAAGGTCCTGCCGCAATCCTGGCAGAGGTAACGCTGCTCGCCGTTCTTTGATTTGCCCTTCTTCACGACCGCGGCGGACCCGCAGCGCGGGGAGCGCTCGGCCTCGTAGGCGGAGCCGGCGGCGTTCGGTCCTGCTGAGGCTCGCGATGTCCCTCTTGAAGGTGATTACCAGGTCCTCGGCGTTCATGCTGCCCCGCGGTCTACGAGGCTAACGATATGGCGCCGTGATGACATATGTATGTCAATCTTGGTCTAACAGAGCCTAACGAAAGTGCATGTCAGGAGTTTCCCTTAGGCATTTTGCGGCTATAGGGACAAGGTCGAACATCGTGTGAACGACATCGCCCGTGTTTGCAACGGTAGCCGTGAACTTGCCGTTTCCAAAATCCATCAGATGGTAGAGGTTGATGGTTAAGTCCTTTTGCGTGGCAATTCTCAGAATCCAGTAAGCGCAATTGTCGCTGCAGGTTGTGGCGTTGTATACGTTCTGAGGCATGAAGTACATGAGCAACAGCGTCTTAGTGCCTCCCGACAGCCTTTCAGGAGGGATAATGCCTAGGATCTTGGTGTCTATTGCGCAGGGTCCAACGACATTGCCTTTATCGATTGATTTAATAATCCTTTGAGCAAAGGCGTCTTGAAACCACTGGGGCGAATAGACGTTATCGAAGTAAACCGACGTATTGTAGATAACGTTTTCCATATCACCATAGTGAATTGTTAACACGTTGATCCCTTCGGGTTGCTGGTTTGGTGTTCGGTGAGACTGATTGTATCGCACGCATAAGACGGGCGTAATTTGCCAGAAACACATGCGATTGATAACCATTGACAGTCAAGACCTGTATCCAGTGCCCGTATTTGCATGTCCGTACTTGAACCTAAGTTGCTTTGAAGGCCTATGTTTTAGACAATAGTTCCAGGCTAGGCTCTGCGTGGCGGCACGTAAAAGCCGTACTGTGCTTGGGTGGGTAAAAGTCCAAGACGATTAGATATCCGAGAGGATATCGAGCCCGTGCCGGGGAGATAAGGTGAGCCCGCGCCGGGGACTATAGTTCCGGCAACAAATGGGTTTCCGCGAGGATGCCGCGGCTGACGGTCAGTATATTACCGCCCTACACGCTCCTTCCGCGCGTCGCCTGCTCAAACGATTTGCGCCGAATTTTATTCCGCGGGCGGTGAGCCTGTTTATAGACAACGTCACGACCTATAGACGGGTGTCTTGGGGGTATTGCAGCTTGGCTCCCGTCCCCCCAATCTAGTAGACTTGGAAACCGTTGCTAGATTAGGGGGATTTTCCATGAGACGCTCCACGAAACGAATTTCCGGTGCCGCCGCCGCGCTGGCGGTCGCGGCCGCCCTGGCCCTGTGCGGGCCCGCGGCCTACGCCGCCCCCGCCGCCCCGGGCGACGCGCAGGCCGACGGCGCCCAGGCGGAGCCCGCCCGGTCCGAGGCGGCCGCGCCCGTCTCGCTCTCATACTCGGCCCACGTCTCCAATATCGGCTGGATGGGCGCCGTCGCCGGCGGCGAGGTCGCCGGCACGACCGGCAGGGGGCTCCCCCTCGAGGCGCTGCGCCTCGTCCTGTCCGACGCCTCGACCGGCGAGCCCCTCGGCGCCGACGCCATATCCGTCGAGGCCCACGTCTCCAACGTCGGCTGGCAGGCCGCCGTCGGCAACGGCGGCACCGCCGGCACGACC
>NZ_SPFO01000026.1:2601-27030 GCF_005845035.1 Collinsella aerofaciens
CGCCATATCCGTCGAGGCCCACGTCTCCAACGTCGGCTGGCAGGCCGCCGTCGGCAACGGCGGCACCGCCGGCACGACCGGCCAGTCCCGCGCCGTCGAGGCCCTGAGGGTCAGGCTGTCCGGGGAGCTGTCGGCCCGCTACACCGTCTGGTACCGCGTCCACTCCGCCGAGTTCGGCTGGCTGGGCTGGGCGTGCGACGGCGCCGACGCCGGCTCGGCGGGCTACGGCCGCGCCGTCCAGGCCGTCCAGGTCGCGGTCCTGCCCAAGGGCGACCCCGCCCCGGGCGATACCGCCACCCCGTTCGTTGACAGGTCCTCCGAGCCCCCCTCCGTCTCCTACCGCGCCCACGTCGCCGGCATCGGCTGGCAGGGCTCCGTCTCGGACGGCGCCGTCGCCGGCACCACCGGGCAGGGCCGCGCCCTCGAGGCCCTCTCGGGCTCCGTCTCCTGGTACGGGCACGGATCCTCCTCCCTCGAGGTGAGGGCCCACGTCTCGAACGTCGGCTGGCAGGGCTGGACCTCGGGGACCGCCGGCACCACCGGGCGCTCCCTAGCGGTCGAGGCGCTCCAGTTCAGGCTCTCCGGCGAGGCCGCCTCGTCCTACGACGTCTGGTACCGCGTGCACTGCTCCGACTACGGCTGGCTCGGCTGGGCCAAGGACGGCGCGTCCGCGGGCACGGTTGGCCTGTCGAAGGCCGTCCAGGCCGTCCAGGTCGTGCTCGTCCCCAAGGGCGGCGCCGCGCCGGGGCCGGCCGGCGGGGCCTTCCGCGGCGCCGGCGAGCGCCTGTCCGGGTCGTCCATCTCCGTCGCCGGCTCGCCGGCGGGCTCGTCGTTCTCGGGCGGGGTCCTGACGCTCGGCTCCGAGAGGGGGCCCGTGCTGGGCTCCGTCGCCGCGACCGTCGACAACCTCGAGTCCGACGGGTCGGTCTGCTACCGCGGCCTGCTGCTGGGCTCCGGCTGGCAGGGGGAGACCAGCTCCGACGGGGCGCAGCTCGGCGCCTCGGGCGGCGGGCTCCAGCTCAAGGCCGTCCGCTTCGAGCTGTCCGGCGGCCTCGCGGAGCGCTACGACGTCTGGTACCGCTCCTGTGACTCCGCGCGCGGCTGGCTCGGCTGGGCGAGCGCCGGCGAGCCCTCCGGCGTCGAGTCCGGCGCCTCGGGCCTCACCGCCGTTCAGGTCGCCCTCGTCGCGAAGGGCTCCGGCGCCCCCGGCCCGGCCGAGGGGGCCTACGTCTCCGGCGCCGCCTCCGGCCCGTCGCTCGTCCTGCAGGGCCATGTCGCCGAGCGCGGCTGGCTGCCCGCGGTGGGCGGCAGCGAGGACGTCGGCACGACCGGCAGGGGCCTCGCGCTCCAGGCCGTGCGCGCCTCCCTCGAGGGGGCGGGCGAGGGGAGCTCCGTCTCCGTCGCGGCCCACGTGGCCGGCATCGGCTGGCAGGACGCCGCCTCCGCCCCCTCCTACGCCGGCACGGTGGGGCAGGGCCGCGCCGTCCAGGCCGTGAGGGTGTCCCTCTCCGGCCCCGTCTCCGAGCGCTACGACGTGTGGTACCGCGTCCACGCGGCCGGCTACGGCTGGCTCGGCTGGGCCAAGGACGGCGAGGCCGCGGGCACCGAGGGGCTCGGCGTCCAGGCAGAGGCCCTCCAGGCCGTCCTCGTCGAGAAGGGCGGCGACGCCCCCTCGACGGGCGACCCCGCCGAGCTCTCCGTCCCCTCGCTCAGCCTCAGGGCCCACGTCTCCGGCGTCGGCTGGCAGCCCGCCGTCGGCAACGGCGGCACCGCCGGCACGACCGGCCAGTCCCGCGCCGTCGAGGCGATCGCCGCCGAGGTCTCCTCGCCGGTCTCCGGCGGCCTGTCCTACAGCGCCCACGTCTCCGGCGTCGGCTGGCAGGACGAGGTCTCGGGCGGCGCCGTGGCGGGCACCACCGGCCAGGGCAGGGCGGTCGAGTGCGTGAAGATGCGCCTGACCGGCGACCTCTCCGAGTACTACGACGTGTGGTACCGCGCCTACGTGCAGGACTACGGCTGGCTCGGCTGGGCCATCGACGGGGCCCGCGCCGGCACGACCGGCATCGGCTACCGCGTAGAGGCGCTCCAGGTCCGCGTCCTCGCGAAGGGCTCGGCGGCCCCGGGCCCGACGGACGGCGCGTACAGGGACCGCCCATTGCATCCGAATTCGGTTGTTCTCAACGTCCCTTGTACAATGCAGAACCCCGAGCTTCCGACTGGCTGCGAGTCCGTTGCATTGACCAATGCGCTTAACTATTACGGATTTGGTTTGGGTAAAACCGTCATTGCAGACGCGTATATGCCTAGGAGCAGTTGGGATTTTGTTACGGCGTTTTGGGGCAATCCTCATAGCGCTTCGAATGGAAACTGCATATCTGCTCCCGGACTGACCAACACCGCGAATTCTTTCTTGATTAGCAGTGGTAGTAGTTTGCGAGCCTACGATGTGACCGGTACTGGTTTCTATGACCTTTATTCGTACTTGGAAGCTGGACATCCCGTTATTATTTGGTCAACGATAGGTATGCAAAACCTGGGAAGTTGCTATGCGACTCAGGCTTACGGCGGAAGGGTTTATAGAACCTATACCAACTCTCACACCGTTGTCTTAAGAGGCTTTAATCGCTCCCTAGGTACCGTTTACATTGCTGATTCACTCGCTGGCTATGTCTCTAACTCAGCTCAGCGCATTGCTTCGCTATACTCGCAAAGAGGAGCTCAGGCGGTCGTCATTAAATAGGCGCCGTCGAAGTCGAAGGAAGGTGGAATCGTGAAGCGTCTCTTAGATGTGTCCGTTTCTATACTTGTGGTTATCGCGCTGTTCATGAGTCAATCATGGGCCGTGACTGCTGCATATGCCGATTATTCAATTGACGGATCTGATGATTCAAACAGCTTTCATCTTGAAGGCTCTACTTCCAATCAAGCTGAGCCTATCTCTGGGGGGCAAGAATCGGATGCTGGCTCCGTAGATAGCGAGCCTCAAGACGCGCAGCAGGTCTTATCGGGGGAGACTAACGAAGCCGCTGCCGCTGATTCTGCCTCCAACGATCAGCTCACCGTCAAAAACGTTAGTGTTTCTGCCCATGTGCAGAATATTGGCTGGATGGATCCGGTTAGTTCGGGTAAGGTTGCCGGAACCACGGGTAGGGGCTTGAATCTTGAGGCACTAAAAATCTCACTTGAAGTGGATGGAGCCACCTCTCAAGAACAGATTGCAAATGCCATATCCGTCGAGGCCCACGTCTCCAACGTCGGCTGGCAGGCCGCCGTCGGCAACGGCGGCACCGCCGGCACGACCGGCCAGTCCCGCGCCGTCGAGGCCCTGAGGGTCAGGCTGTCCGGGGAGCTGTCGGCCCGCTACACCGTCTGGTACCGCGTCCACTCCGCCGAGTTCGGCTGGCTGGGCTGGGCGTGCGACGGCGCCGACGCCGGCTCGGCGGGCTACGGCCGCGCCGTCCAGGCCGTCCAGGTCGCGGTCCTGCCCAAGGGCGACCCCGCCCCGGGCGACACCGCCTGTCCTTTTAAGAGCCGTAGCGATGAACCTGCCTCAATCACTGTTCGCTCACATACGTCGAATATTGGTTGGATGTCGCCCGTAGGCGGCGGATCTGTTGCCGGGACAACTGGTAGGGGCCTCCCCATGGAGGCGCTTGAGGCTCAGCTTGGCTGGTATGGTCACTCGGGCTCCATTGAGCTTCGTGGCCATGTTTCTAATGTCGGCTGGCAACAGTGGTCTGAGGGGCACTGTGGAACGACTGGTAAGTCTCAGCGTCTCGAAGCCGTTCAGATTCGTCTAACCGGTGAGGCAGCTGAAAAATATGACATTTGGTACTGTGCTCATGTCTCGGGTATAGGCTGGCTCGATTGGGCTTGTAATGGAGCTGCCGCTGGTTCTGCCGGTAAAGGCAAGGCTATCGAAGCGGTAAAGGTAATCCTTGTGGAGAAAGGCGGAGCAGCGCCTGGCTCTTCGAGCAAGGTCTTTATCGGCGATCTAGATGCTGTTGCGGTTTCCGGATCCGCCGTTTCTGGGGAGAGTCTTGGCTTATCTTCTGGTCAAAAGGCTACGATTGGAGGCAAGGGCGCCAAACTGCTGAACTCCATTGCCTTAAGCGTTGCAGGCCAAACTGATGACGGGTCAATTTCCTATGCCGTTATGGATGCATATTCAGGCTGGGGTGCTTCCGAATCGGATGGCGGCGCCGCCAAGGCGGTATCCGGCGCACCCATTAAAGCGATAAAAATGTCGCTGAGCGGCCAGTTTGCTTCCAATTATGACATTTGGTATCGAGTATACGATTCCGGTAATGGCTGGACGGGCTGGACGTCAAATGGTCAGGCATGTGGCGTTTCTGGTGGTTCTTCCGGTTTGTGCGGCATAGATGTTGCACTTGTTCGTAAGGGTCAACCTGCCCCTGGTTCTACCGGTAATGCATTTACCGAAACGTCGGGAATCGGTCTTGTATCCCAGGCGCACGTTGCTTCTGCGGGCTGGTTGGCTCCCGTTGGCAATGGCGAAACTGCCGGCCAGACGGGAATGTCTCGTTCTCTGCAGGCGTTGTATATTTCGACGCAGGGCATCGATGCCTCCGTTGAAGTGTCAGCACACGTTGCGAATATCGGTTGGCAGCCATACGTTTCGGGTGCTTCCTATGCTGGCACTGTTGGCAAGGGCCTCGCAATTCAGGCGGTTAAATTAAGGCTCACTGGCAACGACTCGTCAAAATACAATATTTACTACCGTATTCATGCGGCGGATTATGGTTGGCTTGGTTGGGCTAAAAATGACGCCGCAGCTGGCACCGTTGGGCTGTCTAAGCAGGCCGAGGCAATTCAAATTAAGTTGGTTGCCAAGGGTTCGTCCGACGCTCCCGTTCAAGATTATGCTGCGTTGATCCAGCTTCCTGGGCTATCCGCTAAGGCAAATTGCTCCGGTCTTGGCTGGCAAGCGTCTGTTGGCAATGGCGGTGTTGCCGGAACGGTTGGGCAGAACCGTGCCATGGAGGCAATGCAACTGTCCCTTTCCGATAGTTCCATGAACGGTGGCATTTCGTATTCCGCCCACGTATCCAATATCGGCTGGCAATCTGCTGTCTCAGATGGAGCCACAGCGGGAACCATTGGACAGGGACAACAAATCCAAGCTGTGAAGATTAATTTGACTGGTGACGTTTCGAATTACTTTGATGTCTGGTATCGCGTCCACGTGTCAAATTACGGATGGCTTGGCTGGACCAAAAATGGATCACCGGCGGGCACCACGAAGCTTGGCATTCCTGTTCAGGCATTACAGGTAAAGATTGTTCCCAAGGGCGCTTCCGCACCAGGCTCTACGTCTGATTCGTATTTTGAGACCTATCGTTATATGGGGTATCAGACCCCGGGATCTTATCCAAAGGTTAGTTGCAATAGCGTGCAGCTTCCTTCGTATTGCACCGGTTACTTTACGTATGTCACGCCTTCTCGAATTCCTTACAACGCTTCGCGACAGGATTGCATCAACGCATTCGTCCAGCGTGCTCGTGAATATATCGGGACGCGTTATATCGAGCCTTGGTCTTCTTGGCCGGGGGATGCGGTTGATTGTTCGGGCTTAGTGCTGCAATGTCTGTATGCGACTGGCATGGATATGGGTTGGTATAACCCGTATAACCATCGTTGGTTGCCCGAGCAAACCTACAACTCCATGAATTGGTATCGCAACAACACGTTTATGCCGGTTAGCACTTCTGCTATGCAGAGGGGAGATGTGGTCTACTACCAGGGCCATATTGGAATCTATATCGGAAACGGTCGAATCATTGATTCGTGGCCTGGGATCGGTGTGACCGAGCGCTCGGTCAATGCTCCAGGTCGTGTAATCGGTGCCGCTAGGCCTTTCGCATAGAGTCTGTTGAGGCGCTCCGTTGCAGGAGCGCCTCTTTTTGACTGTGTGCTAACTGGTGCTTTCCTAAGCTTTAAATGCCTGTATGGAAGTGCGGTAATATAGCTAGTATTCGTTTCTTTATCTGTGGTTACTGTCTCGGGGGATATGCATGAAACGTCTTAAAGCGTCTGCTGCTTTGGTTTGTACGCTATTGATGGGCTGGTCGCAAATCATTCAGCCTTACAGCGCGTATGCGCTGTCGGTCCAGGCCGCCGCTGCTTCGCAGTCGGTCTCGCAAACATCGAACGAGTACGAATCTCAAGGTGCAAGCTCTCAGGGAGCGCAGGACGATGCCTCGGGTTCTCAGGGTGTAACCGAATGGTATGGTGACGATGCAAATGCTGCTCGTCCTGATGGGGGTGTAGACTCTGATTCAGGCGAACAGCCTGGAATTGGCATCGAAGAGTCTCGTGTTGACGAGTCAAACGGTGAAGCCCCAACCGATGATTCCACTGAAATGAATTCCTGCGAAGCCGACTCTTTGGAACCGAACTCTTGGCGTTTCGAAAACGGCGTGCTTATCGATTCTGACAATGGCGACATCGATGCGCAGTCTTTAACTGACGATCCTTTGCCCAATGGCGCTGTTGCGCGCGGCATCGATGTCAGCAATCATCAAGGAACTGTTGATTGGAATAAGGTTAAGGCCGCGGGGATTGATTTTGCCATTCTCAAGGTCGGTCCGGTTTACGGAAAACCTGACGATTCTTTTGAAAGGAACGCTGCTGAATGTGAACGCCTCGGCATTCCTTATGGCGTGTATTACTACTCCTACGCCCGTTCTGTAGAGGATGCCAATAAAGAGGCCGACAGGACACTTGCTTGGCTCGGCGGCCATCATCCGTCGCTTCCCGTTTATTATGATCTTGAGGATAGCTATATCTTGCAAGATCCGGATTTCAGCAAGGATAAGCTTACCCAGATTGCGCAGGCTTTTTGCAACCGTATGGAGGCCGTTGGCTTTAAGTCGGGTATCTATGCGAACCTTAACTGGCTTAACAACTACCTGAATTCTCCGTCGTTGAGCGGTTATGACCATTGGGTCGCTCAATATAATTGGCGTTGCGATTATGCTGGCAGCTACAGTTTCTGGCAGTATTCAAGCAGTGGCAATGTCCCGGGCGTCAACGGACGCTGTGACATGAACTACTGCTTCAACGGTTCTCTTCTCAACGTAGATGACAGCAAGATGCATATTCAGTATGAGGCGCATGTCTCGAATATTGGCTGGATGAGCAGCAAGCGCGACGGATCTACGGCTGGCACAACGGGGCAGTCTAAATCAGTGGAGGATCTTAAGGTCAGCATCTTGAATCCCGTTGAAGATGGCTCTGTGCAAATTAACGCCAATGTAAGTGGCGTCGGCTGGCAGGGCTGGGACACCCCCTCGGCCTCCGAGGGCGGCACCACCGGCCAGGGCCGCGCCGTCGAGGCCGTGCGCCTGAGGCTCACGGGCTCCCTCGCCAAGGACTACGACGTCTACTACCGCGTGCACGCCTCCAACATCGGCTGGATGGCCTGGGCCAAGGACGGCGAGGAGGCCGGCACCACCGGTATGTCGTGCTCTCTCGAGGCTGTTCAGATTAAGCTCATTAAGAAGGGTGCTTCCCATCCTGATACATCGGGATATTCCCATCTTGAAATACCTTCGGTGACATATTCCTCTCAGGTGAAAGGCGCTTGGCAGAATTCTGTCTCGGCCGGAGAGGTGTCCGGTACAACTGGTCAGGGAATTTCCATCACCGGGTTTTCGGCTAAAACTACTTCATCTGTTGCCGGCGGGATTAAATATCAACTGCATCTTTCGAATGTTGGCTGGACTTCTGGCAAGACAAACGGGGAGCAGCTTTCGTCTACTGCTGAAACTAATTCGGTTGAGGCTATTAAAATTTCTCTTTCTGGTGACTTGGCAACCTATTTTGATGTTTGGTATAGGGTCCATGTTGATAATGTCGGTTGGCTTGGTTGGACTAAAAATGGTGCCGTTGCCGGTAGCACTGGCTATGGGATGCATGTCCAAGCTGTCCAAGTTCGACTTACAAGGAAGGGCGCCAATGCCCCCGGGAGCACCGTTTCGCCGTGTTTGCTTGGGCAGCCTTCTGCATTTGCAAATCCCATGCAGAAGAAGATTGTAGATCTTGCCCGACAGGTACCGTCTCCTGGCCCGGGATTGTGCTCCGAGTGGATTGCAGATATCTACGAGCGTGCCGGATTTAGGAACGTCCATACAGATGCCTGCGATTACTACTGGGATTATTGTAAATTCACCGACTATTCTCAGCTGAAAGTCGGAATGGTCATTGCCGTTCCTTCGCATACGCATACCCGCATGGGCAGCATTTACGGTCACGTTTGTCTCTATATTGGCAATAACCAGGTTATGGATAATGTCGGTCAGATCAGGACGCTCGATATGGCGTACTGGCTGGATTATTATTCCACCTCATATAAGCCAAAGTGGGGTTGGTATGACAACGTGCCGCTTGCATAGCTGATCGAAAGTCATGTTTTCGCACGGGTTTTAGCAGTTACTCTGGTTAAAACGAACGGGCCGTTTTGCAACGGTCCGTTCGTTTCTATTTAAGTGCCATTCACGTTTTCGTTATTTAAGCAATTGCCGAAACGATAAATAATGATGCTAAAGATGGTCGATTGATGGGGGAGTCGGATGAAAAAGACGCAACGACTGCTAGCAACGGCAATGACGCCATTACTGATTCTTCAGTGTCTTCTGACGCCCCTTTCTGTCTGGGCTGATTCTTTACCGGTACAGCCGAAATCTACTGATTATTCCGTTAATGCCGCCGGCAGCTCAGAAGACGAGGACTTCGTCTTAAATGACGAACAACAGGGGGCTGAAGTCGAGCAGTCGACTGTGCCAGACAATGATTCACCCTCATCCGTTTCTAGCGAGTCTGCTTCCAATGCGACTGATTCGCCGAAACCCGAAAATGATGTATCCGCTGTCTTTGGCTCTGTTTCATACCAGACTCATGTACAGGATATTGGCTGGCAAACTCCCGTTTCAAATGGAATGACGGCTGGTACAACAGGTCGTGCTAAGCGCGTCGAAGCCCTAAAGATCAATCTGCTTTCACAAGATGGCACCCCTTTGGGGAGTGACAGCATTTCGGTCCAATCTCATATTTCCGGGATCGGCTGGGAGTCTCAGCCGGTGGGTAACGGGCAGACATCTGGAACAGTTGGACAGTCGCGAGCCATCGAGGCGATCAAGCTATCTTTGTCGGGCGGTCTTTCTGAATCGTATGACATTTGGTATCGCGTTCATTCTGCAAATGTTGGTTGGCTTGGCTGGGCCTCGAATGGTGAGCCTGCTGGAACACAGGGCTATGCTTATCAGGTCGAAGCTATTCAGATAAAGGTGCTTCCAAAAAATGCTCAAGATGCGCCAGCGCGAGGCGATGCCTTTAGGGACCATTCCCAGGAACCGCCTACCGTTTCCTATCGATCTCATGTCTCCAATGTTGGATGGATGGGTGTTGTCGCGAACGGAAAGACATCGGGGGTCATTGACTCAACAAATGCAATTGAGGGACTGTCGCTTAGTGTTAATTGGTATGGTCACGGAGGCTCTATTTCCTCTCGCGCGCACGTCTCTGGCATTGGTTGGCAAAGCTGGTCTTCAGGTACTGTTGGCACGACCGGGCAGTCTCGGTCCATTGAGGCCGTTCAGTTTAAGCTGAATGACGAGATATCTGCAACTTACGACATTTGGTACCGTGTGTATGCTCCCAAATTGGGCGGATGGCTGGGCTGGACGTCCAATGGGTCTCCTGCGGGCTCGGTGGGGAAAGGTGCTGCCATTCAGGGTATTCAGGTTTTGTTGGTTGAAAAGGGCGGCTCTGCTCCCGGCGATACGTTGAACCATTTCATTGGAGCTACGGATGTTCTGAGTGGCAGTTCGTATAGCCTTAATGGCAATAGCTTGGGCACTGTGCAGGGTAAAACGATTTTAATGGGTTCTGAGAGTGGCTCTGAACCTTTGACCTCGCTTTCTATCTCGTTTGATAATCAAGAGACTTCAGGTTCAATCGGTTATTCAGGCTGCTATGAATTTAATGGATGGAGCGGCGTTGTTTCTGACGGCGCTGCGCTTACCTCTAAAAACGATGGGCGTGTTTTAAAGGCTGTGAGATTGACTCTTACTGGTGATTTGTCTAATGCCTATGACGTTTGGTATCGGTGTTTTGACTCCAAAAAAGGATGGCTTGGTTGGGCGTGTAATGGCGCGGATGCGGGAGCAACGATACCGGGTTCATTTCTTAAGGCTGTCGAAGTAAAGATTATCGGTAAAGGCAGTGGCGCGCCCGGAGTAACGGACGGAGCGTTTGTTTCCGATACTTCCGCCGATTGCACTCATGTTGTTTATCAGGCCCATTCCGCTAATCGTGGGTGGTCTCCATCTGTTTTAGATGGGCAGGATGCCGGCACAACGGGAAAATCGCTTTCGCTTCAAGCTCTGAATGTGTCGCTGGCCGGTGTGGATGATGGCTCTCTTATTGAGGCACGAGCCCATGTTGCCAATATTGGTTGGCAGGAATGGCGGTCTGCCGGTTATGTTGGGACCGTTGGACAAGGGTTGGCCATTCAGGCTCTTGAGCTGCGCATTAATGGTCCCCTCGCGAATCAGTATGACATCTACTATCGAGTTCATTCGGCTGGTTATGGTTGGTTGGGTTGGGCCAGTTCCAGCGATTCCGCTGGAACTACCGGGTTAAATATCCAGATAGAAGCTGTCCAAATTAAGCTTGTCGCGAAGGGCGGGAATCCTGGCTCATCGTCTGCGCCCGCATTTATCTCTGCTCCAGCTCTAACGCTCCAGGCGCATGTCGCCACGCTTGGTTGGATGAATCCCGTTGGCAACGGTGGTGTTGCGGGCACAACCGGCAGATCGCTTGCTATTGAGGCGCTGAAGTTGAATGTCTCCAGTAGCGTATCAGGCGGTATTGAGTACTCCGCCCATGTACAGGATGTGGGCTGGCAAGGTTGGACTTCCAATGGGAATGTCGCTGGCACAGTAGGCTGCGCAAAGCGTATCGAGGCTCTTAAGATTAAGTTGACCGGTGATTTATCGAACTACTTTGATGTTTGGTATCGAGCATATTGCCAAGACTTTGGGTGGCTCGACTGGACCTCAAATGGGCAGCCTGCGGGTACGTCTAGGATAGGCTGCAGAGTCGAGTCTGTTCAAGTGAAGATTGCTCCCAAGGGCGCTGGTGCTCCCGGTTCTACTGCGCGTCCGTTTACTGACCAGCCCTTGTTGCCGGCAGATATGATGACTATGCTTAATCGAGCTAATAGATATTCGAGCAGCACAAGCTGGCTCATTATGGTTGACAGGCAAGCATGCCGCCTTGGAGTTTTTCGTGGACAGCGCGGGTCGTGGAGTTACGCTCAATACTGGACTTGCTCTACCGGCGCCCCTAGTACTCCAACGCCTACGGGTGAGTATACCGTCACCGGCAAGGGCTACTCGTTTGGACATGGGTATACCTGCTACTACTACACGCAGTTTTACGGTGACTATCTGTTCCATTCAATACCGTACTACCAGGGAACTTTTAATCCCATGGACAGCCGAATGGGAATGCATGTTTCACAAGGCTGCGTGCGTTTGCCCATTGATCGCGCTAAATGGATTTGGGATAACGTGCCCCTTGCTACCAAGGTGGTAATCTACTAACTATTCCCGTAAGCGGTGAGAGCTTGTTAGAGGGCCCTTTCCTGTTGCCGTAGTCTTGGCAACAGGAAAGGGCCCTTGCCGTTGGATTAGGCTCCTTTTTCTTCGTTCACCTAATTGGTGACATTAATGAAGCTAACTCCCGATAGTATGGTTATTGACGACCGTCTATCTAGGAGGCGATTCTTTTGAAAAGGCAATTTAGAGCATTTATTGTTCTGATTTCCTGCTTCATGACGATGCTGCTTTTGAGCCCTTTGGCTTGTTGGGCAGATCAAAATGTTGGTTCCAACGAATATGAATCCGTTCCAGAGACCCAATCCGACCCCTCGGATCAAACTGCTGCTGTAGCCGATGAAACGGCGCCTTCGATTGATGCTACCGTGGAGCCCAAAGAGGCGGCCCCGGACGTCAGCTATAAATCTCACATTTCAGGCATTGGTTGGGAGCCGACGTTTACATCGAATGGCTCGACCTCTGGCACAACAGGCCAGTCCCGTAGGCTTGAAGCACTCAGGGTTTCCCTCCCTAATTCAGAAGACCTTGGTATCGAATACCGCTCTCATGTTCAAAATGAAGGCTGGCAGGATTGGGTTTCTAATGGAGCCGTCTCCGGCACAACGGGAAAGGGCCTTCAGATTGAAGCCGTCGAGCTCAAGCTGACGGGCAACAGGGCGGCTTCTTATGACCTGTATTATCGCGTTCATGCTTCTAATTTCGGCTGGCTTGGATGGACTTCAAATGGGTCGACTGCGGGAACCACCGGTTGGTCTTATGCCGTTGAAGCAATACAGATCGTCATTGTAAAAAAGGGTGACGCGGCGCCCGGCGATACTGCTGGTGCCTATGTCCCATATGTCTTTAATTGCTCTCTTTCTCAGGTTGGGGAGACGACTAAAGTAACCCTGAATATTCCGCAGATCGAGGATATAAAACGACTCGGGATCGCTGATTCGATAAAGGTGGCAGGCTCCATGTCGTATGGAGGGAGGGTCACCCGTTCCGTCTCAAGCACGATTGCACTCGGAGATCTGGGCTCTAGCTCCAGTGAAATTGAATTTAGCGATTATGGTCCGTTTGACGTTACGTTGCAGTATTTGAAGAACGGAAACATCGTTCAAGAGGACCATCAGTCAATTGGCATTTCTGCGAGTGAGTACAACCTTGCCCCTTTGAGTGCTTCTTTCCCCGTTGTTCTCTATTCGCTATCTTTCTGGGATATCAGTACCTCTTCTGCTGGAACGACCGTTCCGTCAATTGTAATGCTCGATCGTCCAAGTGCCTATAACTGGAACTCGCTTCCATCCGGGATGTACGGTCTTCCGTATCTGACTCATGAGGAGAATGCTTCTAGTTCGAGCTATCAGGCGTTCGCGGATTATGTCGCTGCTCTCTACAAGATCAATCCCAAGGCAAAGTTCAATCTGTATATCAATGACATCACCTGTTCGTTGATCCATAGGATGATTTACGCCAACAAGATTCCCGCAGGCCAATACTCCATTCGGCTGTTGTCCGATGGATCCGCCACGTATGTCTTTACCAACGAAGCCTTTGACGTTAAGGATCCAGATTCTAAGCAAGCGGAGCTGATTACTTTATGGAACGCCGCCAAGAATAAGGAATACGAAACCGGTGAGGTCTCAAAGTCGTATAGCGATTATCACGATCACTGGGATTCTATGTATGCCGTGCTGAGTATTGAGCCTGGCACTCAGTGGTGGATGACTCGAACGAATCTGTTTACGAGTGGTGACGATAATGCCTTTGCGAATAAGATCGCGTCCGATCCCGGCGTTAAGAAGGTGAATGTTTCGGGCATGCTTACGAGCCTGCAGAATAGGGGAGAGGATACAGTCCAAGCGTTTAAGGCGCTGTACAACTTTAACGATGGCTATTTTGATGCGGCGACTCAGCAGGGCAAAAAGGTAATGATGCTGCTTGGAACGTACGTTTCTTACGAGCAGAATTTTGACGACTATGCCAACTTGACCGAAGTTATCTATGGCGATGACTATTTGTATTATTACAAGGGGCATCCAAACACACCGACGGGTATGTATCCCCAAAAGCAGGAACAGCTTGACCGTCTTGGCATTACCGATGTCGATTCTTCCGTCGCTGCAGAGCTGATCCTCTTCTTTAATCCGGAGATCGGTCTGTCTGGTTATGGGTCTAGTACGTATAACTCGGCCAGTGCCGATGCTGCTGGTGGACTTTGGAATTCCACAAAGGCCGAGGCCTTGAAGCCGGGTGCCGTCATCGATTATTCCATTATGGATTGGTTTGCTTCTCCGATTACCGAAGACACGGATGCTGCTATCAGATCCCTTTGCAAACAGGGAGACTCTTGCTATCTCGTAGAGTTTTCGGATTCCATACTTGCTTCGGCAAATTACGACTTTGCTATCTATTCGCACAATAGCGGTGCTCTGACTTATTTCAAGAAGGGCGAGTCGGGCTATGATGTTGTTAAGGTGTCACGAGGCCCTCTTGACGTCTTGGCAACTTCGCATGTTTCAAATGACGGCTGGCAATCGGCCTCCAAGGGTGGAAATGCTTCCGGTACCGTTGGGCAGTCAAAAGCCGTCGAGGCTATTACTCTCAATCTGCAGAATGCTCCCTATGATGGTGCATTGGAGTACAGGACACATGTTTCCGATTATGGCTGGCAGGGCTATGTGAAGGAGGGGAAAGTTTCTGGTACTACCGGCCAGAGCAAGTCTGTCCAGGCTATTCTGATTCGCCTGACTGGTGAGATGGCCAATCACTATGACGTTTATTATCGAGCTCACGTTCAGGATAAGGGATGGCTCGGTTGGGCCTGCAATGATCAAGTTGCCGGAACGACCGGTTTCGTTTTGAGGCTAGAGGCATTTCAGGTCGTTTTAGTTGAAAAGGGCTCGCCCGCTCCTGGGGATACAAGTCAACCTTCTATTCAGAGGTCGTTTTCAATCAAGGCGCATGTCTCAAACCTTGGCTGGCAGCAGCCGGTTTACGAAGGCACGACCGCTGGTACAACTGGTCGTAATCTAGCTGTTGAGGCGTTGAAGATCAGCAGACCCGATCTTGGGTATTCAGGTAACATCGAATATCGAGCTCACGTTCAGAATATCGGCTGGCAAAAGTGGGTCAAGAATGGCAAGGTTGCCGGCACTACAGGGAAGTCTCTATCCATCGAGGCCGTTGAAATAAAATTGACGGGCGATCTCGCCAAGCATTATGACGTAGTCTATAGGGCGCATGTGCAAAGCAAGGGTTGGCTAGACTGGGTTAAATCGGGAGAGTGCGCCGGTACAACTGGTGAGGCTCTGCATCTGGAGGCGCTTGAGGTTAGACTGGTTGAGAAAAGCTAAATATAGATCAAATTTGCCTATATACCAACGCTAATGGAGTAGGAGGGTGAATTGATGGGGTTGTAGTCCCCTCAATTCACCCTCCTTAGTTGCAAGTTATTTGAAAGAGGCAAACCGTGCTAGACTTTATCCTTTGTGTAAGGATTTCGTTTCGGCCCCTTTCATTAAGTCGTCATCATTAATTTCTATTGGGTGAATTAAGGTGAAGTTTGGTAATCATGAATTTGCTTTATACGGTTGATAACAATTTTGTCCCACAGTTGGCCGCCAATATTTGCTCGGTTGTTTCAAATCATTCCGGTATTCAAGACATTACTTTTCATGTCTTCTCTAATGGCATTACAGAGGATAACCAGCGTTTGCTCCAGGAGATGGTGACCGAATACAACCAAAACCTTGTATTTTATGATATTTCGAACTTCAAAGATGCTCTCGGGTTTGATTTTGATACATCGGGATGGAATGAAATAGTTCTTGCTAGGCTTTTGATGGCACATTTTCTACCTAATGAGATCGAAAGAGTTATTTACCTCGATGGCGATACGATTGTTCTTGGGGATATTGCTCTTCTTTGGAATCAAGATCTTAAGGGTTGCGTGGTTGGAATGGTTCCCGAGCCAACGGTCGGCCCATCTCGACTTAATGATTTAGACTTAAATGGCTGTCTGTACCACAATGCTGGCGTGTTGCTCGTTGATTTAAAGCAATGGAGATCAACTTGTTGCGAAGATCAATTATTGGATTATTGCGAGCGCCGCTCAGGACGCTTGTTTGCGAATGATCAAGATGCTCTAAATGCAGTACTTAAAGATAAGATTTGCAGTTTATCCCCTGCGTTCAATTATTCCAATATCTTTGACTACTATCCGTTTATATTCTTAAACTCGTTAATGCCGGGCTTTTCGGATGAAAACAGTTTTAATACCGCAAGATCGAAGCCCATCGTTGTCCATTATCTCGGCGAAGAGAGGCCATGGCGGCGGGGGAATACTCATCGCTTCAATAATGAGTATCACTTTTATTTATCAGAAACGTTCTGGAAGGACGCGAAAGATGAAGATGGTTGGGGCGCTTATTTTCTTGCTTGGCGGACTTTTAATTTCCTAACCAGGCCTTTTCCTCAGCTTCGTTATAAAGTGATCAGCGGGTTGATTCCCGCATTTCTTAAATATCGTGCCTCGCAAAGAAATAAATAGGATTATGGATAAAATCAAAGACAAGTCTGTTTGCATTGTTTTACCCACATATAACGGCGGAAAGTATTTGGCCAAACAGCTTGATAGTATCTTGGAGCAAACTTGGCCTAATTGCTCCGTCTATATTCGTGATGATGGTTCAACGGATGAAACTGTTGAAATTGCACAATGGTACTGTCGGTCAAACTCCAGCATTCATTTAATTCAAGATTCAATCGGTAATCTTGGGTGCCCAAATAGTTTTTATGAAATTATCAAACGGGTTCCCGAATATGACTACTATGCATTTGCCGATCAGGATGATATTTGGAAGACTGATAAAATTGAACGGGCAGTCAGGGCAATTGAAAATAGTGGAGACAAGGTGCCGACTGTCTACTTTTCTTCCTTTTCATATGTAAACGAAGATGGCGAGACGATACGCGAGTCGGCTCCGCAGGACAAGTACCTCTCTTTTCATAACACCTTGTTTTATACTCCCGGACTAGGCTTCACGATAGTATTTAATCGCCTTGCCTGCAGGGCCTTTATTCTTGAGGTAGATCCAGGGAATGAAATGCATGATCGCTGGCTGATTCGGTGTGCTTCGGCATTTGGAAAGGTATTGTTTGATTCCGTCTGTACGGCTTCACATGTTCGTCATTCCTCTGCGGTCACGTCTGGAGATAATCGTTATTTTGATCTTTTAAAGACCTATTTTAAGGACGAGCTATTTGGTGATAGATCGAAAGATGAGAGTAAAAAGTTAAGCCATTTTTCTGCGGTGTTTTATGATGAGCTTAGTTTTGAGCAGAAACATGAGCTTGATATTTTCACCAATGATGATGGGATTATTTCAAGACTTAGGAAAGCATTTTTCCCAAAGCGTCTGCGACCTACTTTGATTTCTGATTTACTTCTTCGCGTTTTGTTTTTATTCAACAAGGCCTGATGATCCACTGCTGGAGTGATTGTGTCTAATAGAAAAACGAAAGAACTCTCTGTTGAGCAGAGTCTTGTTTGGAACAGCGTCGGCTCGATGGCGTATTTGATTTGCAACTGGCTGATTACTGTTCTTGTGGTGACACTTGGTTCCGACATTAGCATGTCTGGTAGCCTTGCTGTGGCTATGTCTGTTGGTAATATTTTTGCGACCATTGTTTTGCTTAGAGCGCGCCCCGTTCAGGTTTCTGAGAGCTATTCTGATTTTACGACTGGGAATTTTATCGCTCATAGAATCGTTGCAACAATACTTGCCTGTGTAATTTGCTTCTTCTATTGTTTAGTCTCTGTTGCATTCAACGATTGGGCAGTTGTTGCTGTTTATTGCCTATTTAAAGCTGGTGATTCATTTGTCGATGTTCTTCACGGTGTGGATCAGGTAAACAACAGATTGGACATTGCGGCTATCTCTCAAATAGTTCGTGGCGTAGGAGTTCTAGTCTCCTTTTCGTTGTGCTTGTTGCTATTTGATAACTTGGTAATAGCCGTTGCTTCAATGGCTTTTGTTACCATAGCTGTTGTGCTTACATATGATTTTAGAATGACAAAACGGTTTTGTGCCGTTATACCTGATTTTGATTTTACTTCCCTTATCAAATTGTCGCGTATCTGCTTTCCCGGTTTTGTTGCATCTCTTGCGTGCACGGCTGTTGTTAGCGTAACAAGACAGTTCTATGGCCTTTCCTATGGAAATGAGGCGTTGGGTTTTTATGCCGCCGTTGCCACTCCGACTGCCGTAATTCAGGCTCTCGTATCTTATCTATATGCCCCCCTGCTTGGACCTATTTCGGCAATGTGGCGAGAAAACGAAACTCACCGATTACGCTTAGTATTTATTAAGATGCTCGTTTCCGTATTCGTTTTGACGGCGATGTGTGCCATGGCTAGTGCTTTCATAGGCGAACCTGTGCTTACTGCTATTTATGGCAAAGAAGTTGGCCTTCACTCAGATTATCTTCCGTTGGCACTCGTTGCTACCGCATTCACTGGTTTGAACTTTTTCACTATTGATGTCTTTATTGCATTTGGGAAACCGATTATTGGCACGATTTCTGGTGCCGCTTCGTTAGCGTTGGCCGTGTTTCTTTCTCGTTATTGTTTTGTGAATCCGGTATTTGCTTCTGATGCAAATGTCATCAATATCATTATCTTGGTGGCATACGGTTTTGGATTATTATTTTCCTTCCTTTGTATAATTAACCTATTAAATCGGAAGGCGAAGCAATCTGTCACATCCGAACTGTAAATTCGCTCTCCTTGTTTCGATAGGGTTTTTCAGTTCGACTTGGGCTGTTTGATTGATATTCTGTACTGAGGATTCAGATGATGCATGAATTAAGAGCGCTGGTTATCATCCCAGCTTTTAATGAAGAGGCGAACATTTTAGATACGGTTTCTTCTGTGGAGGAAGCTGGATACGATTATGTAGTTATTAACGATGGCTCCACTGATGACACTTTGCGTGTTTGTCGCGATGCGGGGGTTAATGTCCTGGATTTACCGCAGAATCTTGGCATTGGAGGCGCGGTTCAAGCCGGACACAAATATGCCAAACGCTTTGGCTATGATGTAGACATCCAAGTTGATGGTGATGGGCAGCATGACGCCCATTACATATCGCGCTTGCTTGATGAAATAAATAATGGGTCTGATTTAGTTATCGGATCGCGATTTCTTGAGGAATCTGAAGGCTTCAAGTCAACCTTCTTGAGGCGTCTTGGAATTAGATGGCTCTCTGCGGTAATTCATCTTACAACTCACGTTCGTGTTAGCGACCCCACTTCTGGTTTTCGCGCATGTGGATCTAAGGCCATAGATCTGTTCTGTAAAAAATATCCCGTAGACTATCCGGAGCCGGATTCTGCTGTTGCGGCTATGGTTAAGGGCCTTCGCGTTACAGAAGTGCCTGTCGTAATGAAAGAACGACAGGGGGGAAAGTCGTCAATTTCTGGTTTTAGTAGCATTTATTACATGATAAAGGTTACTTTGGCGATTATCATCTCTTCATTCTCGAATTAGGACGGGTTGTTATGCATATTTCCTTACAGTTTGGTGTCATTACTGCTTGTTTAGTTTTGCTTTGTTTTGTGCTGCGTCTTGTATTAAAGGATAGCCTTCAGCTCAAGTATTCACTTCTTTGGATTGTTCTTGCATTGGTTTTGTTGGTATGCGGCCTCTTTCCGCAACCTCTTTACTTCATTTCAAGTTTATTTGGTTTTCAGACTCCAGCCAATTTTGTTTTTGTCTTAGGGTTTTTATTTTTGATATGCATTGTTCTTTCTATGGCATGTCTGTCAAGTAAACAATCTTCTGCAATTGCTAACTTAACTCAACGAATTGCATTGCTTGAAAAAGAGCTTGAATCAAAAAATAGGGAGTAATGCCATGTGCTTGGCAAAAGATCATACATTTGTATTGTGCGCATACGGCGAGTCTCCGTACTTGTCTGACTGTTTAGATTCTTTAGTGAACCAAAGCACCCGAAGTAATATCCTTATATCGACGTCAACTCCTAATTCCTATATTGATCGTATAGCGTCTAATTATTCGATTCCGGTAATTGTTAACGAGGGGTCGCCTAGCATATCTCATGACTGGAATTGTGCTATTGCGAATTCAAATACAAAGCTTGTGACTATAGCTCATCAGGATGATATCTATAGCTCTAGTTATACGGAAACTATGCTGCGGGCTATGAAAGAAGCGGATCGACCTTTAATCTTCTTTTCTAATTATGGTGAGATAAGAAATGGCGTATATGAAGAAAACCTCCTTATTCTGAAAATTAAGAGAATTTTACTTCGTAAGTTTGCTCGCCACGGCGCTCTTTCATCGGTTAAGGATAAAAGGGATATCCTGAGGTTCGGTTCCGCCATCTGCTGTCCTTCTGTGACATTTAATCTAAGCATCTTACAGACACCGTTATTTATGACAGACATGAAATGTGACTTGGACTGGGAGGCATGGGAAAGATTCTCGAAAATCGACGGATCTTTCGTTTATTCTCCCGAGGTTTTAATGTTTCATCGAATTCATGAAGGCTCTGAGACCACGGCGTTGATTAAAGATGATACAAGGAGGTCGGAGGATGAAACTATGCTTCAAAAATTCTGGCCCAAGTGGTTTGCTCCAATAGTCTGTAGCCTGTATTCGCTTAGCATGAGAAGCAATTCTTTATGACGCTGCAACAATGCCGGCGTAAGTTGAACATTTATCGAGACGGAGTTGTAGAGTTATGAATCTAGATACCTTTACTGGTCATCTGAAACTATCTGATAGTTATCGAAAAGCTCTGACGTTTATCGTTTATCCACTTATAGCTGCACTCTCTCTTTGCTTGGGATTTTTCTACTATTGCGCCTTTAAAGCCAGCGCTATCGGATTGCCTGGGCTATGGCTCTCGGCTCTGCCCTTAATCGCCTGCTTGTTCGTTGGTGTCCTATTATTAATTAAAGAGCAGCACAATCCCGCAATTTGCTTTGTGGTGATTGGTGTGCCCGCTGTAACTGCTTTTGGCCTTTTCATGCTGCCCGCTAATGTTCCAGACGAGGCTTCTCATATTTGGCAGGCGGCCGCCTTATTGTCTCGTAACGGCAATGGCTTTGATGTTGTCTCTTGCTTCCAATTGGGTCAGTTTCCTTCATCGTACGCAGATTATTTTAATGCAATGACTCAGCCTACCGATTGGTCTAGCGTCTTTGTGTGCCATACGTATTTGGGGAGCTATTACCCTCATCTTTATTTAATTCCGGGAGTAATTCTAGGATTTGCGCAGCAAACGGGTTTCAATGCCTTTGTGGCCCTTTCAGTTTCGCGCGTGTGCGCTGGATTAATATATTGCTTCGCGGCTTATTGGATAATCAAACTGATGCCAGTTGGTAAAAATGCTGTTTTGATTTTTTTACTAAATCCCATTTTATTGCAGCAGGAAGCGTCTGTTTCGGCTGATTCTGTCGCAAACATTGTTGCCATTTTGTACGTTGCTGTAGTTGTTAAGATTTATGCGGACTCGTTGTACTCATATCGATCTCTGCTGGCGTTAATACTGCTATCCGTTTTACTGCTTCTTTCAAAGATAATGTTTTTCCCGTTGGTACTCTTGAATCTTATTCACTGGAAAAAACTTAAAGGAACAGACAGCTATATAAAGTTCATCTTTTCCTTCTTTGCGATAGCTTTTGTTGCGAGCTGTGCGTTCGTGTCTCTTTATCATGGTAGTTTCATGCCAGATTCTTTTGATTTGATGCGAGCGCCGCTGCATTGCGCAAAGGTCTTTATTAAGTCTATTTGGGAGATGGGGCCATTCTGGGTTCAAACCTATGCAGGTTACAATCTTGGCGCTCTTTCGATTAATGTTTGGCCATTTTGTTTTTGGCTTTACATCATTCTTCAGTCCGTTGTTCTGTTTTATAACGATGAGAATAATAAAAAATTATTCTGCAGTACGGATCGCTTTGTAATGATTGCTGTTGTATTCGTCAATTTCTTCCTGATTGTTATGACGATGAGGAACTGGACTCTTACTGTTGATAAGCGTGAAGATATTATCATGGGGGTCCAAGGACGATATTTATTCCCACTGGTCCTTCCGGTTCTGTTGAATATCTTGCGACCGATAAAATCAAGTTCTGAAGGACATGTCTTGCTTGGTTCTTCATTGATAATGAGTACTATTCTATTTGTTGACTTTATTTCAATTCTTTCTGCGTTTTAGGAGTTAGTGTTTCATGTTGAACCTTCTTGAGGGCATTGGTTACACCGTTAAAGAAGAGGGCTTTTATAACGTCCCCAAGAAGGTCTCCCATGTACTCTCAATGCATAGGCCTCGATTTGATTTTGGCTCTCGCCAAGACAATTCTTTTTTTGATGTTATTTTTATTAATGGATGTGATTATTCCGTTCCGCATCCTATTAGGTACCGTGTCGATCATCAGATTGAGGAACTTGAGGCTGCCGGCTTAACGGTCCAAAAGGTTAATGCCTGGGAGATGGAAAAGGATATTCTTAGGCATGCGCGTACTTTTATTATTTTCCGTTGTCCCCTAAGTGATGAAGTTGAATCTTTAATTAGGCAGGCAAAAAAACTCAATAAGCGTGTTATTTATGACATTGATGATTTGGTTATCGACACTGCTTATACCGATTCTATTCCGTTCGTTAATGCAATGACTGCTCATGATAAGTCTTGCTATGACGATGGAGTCAGGCGAATGGGTGAAACACTGAAGCTTTGCGATTGCGCTATCACTACTACTGAGGGTATGGCGGAAGAACTAAAAAAATATGTTCCCAGGGTCTATATAAATAGAAATGTAGCATCTGAATCGATGATTGATTATTCGAATATTGCTATCTATCGTCGAGATGTACTCCCCAGCTTGCAAAGCTCAAGCGTCTTGCCCGAGGATAGGGTTCCCTATAAGCGAGCGGTTGAGCGAAGGGATGAAAAACAGAAAACTCAGGAAATCAGAATCGGCTATTTTAGCGGAAGCATTACCCATAATGCAGATTTCAATTCAGTGCTCCCAGCATTATCTAAGGTAATGGAGACTCATCACAACGTCACCCTGATGGTGGGCGGGGAACTCGATGTTCCTGATGACTTGATGCCATTTTCTAAACGTATTGTCACGTTCCCATTTTGCGATTGGCGTCGGCTTCCAAATTATATAGCTTCCTGTGATATCAATATCGCTCCTTTGGAGAATACTCTATTCAATCGAGCTAAATCCGAGAATAAATGGATTGAATCATCGCTTGTTAAGGTTCCTACGGTTGCTAGCAATGTTGGCGCCTTTAAGAAGATGATTCAGGATGGCGTTACTGGATTTCTCTGCGATTGTGTTGAGGACTGGTGTGCTGCCCTCAATCGTCTGATATTAGATTCTGATCTTAGGAAGAGCGTCGGCGAATCTGCATATTTATACTGCCATGAGCACTGCACTACTGTTTCGGCTGCTAAAGCAATCCGAGATATTATTGTAAAAGAACAATCTCCCAATCTCGCAATGGTCATGCCGAGCGTGAATACTAGCGGTGGTGTCTTAGTCGCCCTTAGGCATCTGTGCATTCTTCAAGACGCTGGCGTTGATGTATTGTTGCTTAATACTGATGATTCAACAAAGTGGCTTGAAGTTTTCGGACATCGTATTCCTGTTCTTAATCGTGTCGTTCCTAGCGGTAAGCTCGATAAATGTCCTTTGTCGGGTGCAATTGATACCGCAGTTGCAACCCTTTGGGACACTCTTGATTTTGTTAGGCGCTATCCACGTATTGGTAAGAAAAAGTACTTGGTCCAGAATCTGGAGACCGATTTTTATCTTCCAGGAGATAGGCTGCGCCTTCAAGCAAATGCCACGTATTTGAATAATGATATTGACTATTTGACAATTTCGCCTTGGTGTGAGGAATGGCTTCAGGACAGGTTCGGTCAGGATTGTAAGTCTGTGCCAAACGGACTTGACCTTGCTGCGTTCCCTCATTCTGTGCGCGATTTTTCTTTGCCCAAAATTAGGATTCTAATTGAGGGGGATTGCGGTTCTGATTATAAAAATGTTGATGAAGCTTTCAGGGTAGTGGAAAGGCTTGACTCTGAAAGATATGAGATTTGGTACATGAACTACACTGGTAAAAAGAAGCCTTGGTACCGTATTGATAATTTCCTCGGTAGAGTACCGCATGATCAAATATCAGACATCTATAACCAGTGTCATATTTTATTGAAGACAAGCATTCTCGAAAGTTTTTCATATCCCCCGCTGGAGATGATGGCGACCGGCGGCTTTGTTGTTGCTGTTCCCAATGGAGGTAATGCAGAGTTCCTTCGCGACGGATTGAATTGCTTGCTTTATGACCGGGGAGATATTGATGCTGCGGTGAGCTGCATTAATCGCATCGTTAATGATCACGGTCTTCGTAAGACGCTGTATGACGGGGGATTGAAGACTGCGGAGGAGAGGGACTGGTCAAAACTGACGGATAGAGTCGTTCGCCTATATGACTGATACTATAGTTTTAATGTGATGGATGCATACTTGCGGCAACGTAGACCTTTAAGTTAACGTTGCCGCAAGCATGCAATGTCTGGCTGCTTTATTTTTTAAGGAGTTATGTTATGAAAGGCATCATCCTCGCCGGCGGGTCCGGCACGCGCCTGTACCCGCTCACGCTCGTGACCTCCAAGCAGCTGCTGCCGGTCTACGACAAGCCCATGATCTACTACCCGCTGTCCACCCTCATGCTGGCGGGCATCCGGGACATCCTGGTCAT
>NZ_SPFO01000027.1 GCF_005845035.1 Collinsella aerofaciens
AAGTCATAGATGCGGGCGTGTTGGCTAAAATGGGTCGGCCGGGATTGGTCAATCTCGGCCGACTATATTTGGCTAAAATAATCCGACGCTAACAATGCCGATGCAAATCGGCGCTTATTACTTTTCAGCAGCCTTATTGAGAAAGCCGGAAACGATAGCAAACGCAGCAATCATAAGGTTGCAGGCAATGCAGAAGATAAATACTCCCTGGAATGACCCTGCCATGCCGTAAACCTTCATCATGACCGGCATTCCAAAAGCACCGACGACATAGCCCGCTGAGCAAACGATCGAATAGATCCTTCCAAAATCGCGTGATCCAAAGAGCGAGAGGAGAAGCATCGGCATTGCGGTTCCAACGATGGCGAACATGACATCGTTTACACCAGCTGCAATGATGGAAACGGTCTCATTGCTTCCGCCAATGATAAGAAGCAGGAATGAAAGAATGCTGACACCTGTCCATGCGACCGTTGCTTTAATAGCGCCAAGCTTGTCGCATGTTTTACCCACGAAGGGATTTAGGAAGATATCGGAGAGTGAAGCTGCCGAGACCATTAAGCTTCCTACGATAGGATTGAAACCGACCTCGCTTGCATAGGTTGGAAACAGCTGGTTCATGCAGCAGGTGAGCTGCGCCACGCAAAGCAAGAGGACACAGAGAATAAAAGACGGCGTTTTCGCGGCATCGCGGAGTGCCATGCCCGAAAGGACATCTTCCTGCTCATCGGCGCTGCAGCTCTCATGGGTTTCGGAGGCGGTCTCTCCGTACGGAAGCATATTGCGATCAGAGGGGTTAAGGCGAATGATAAATGCGCTTGCAGGCAAAATCATAGCTGCAGAAACGGCCGCAAGCACGATGTATCCCGTACGCCAGCCTTGCTGCTCGATGACCAGTGTAATGACAGGACTCAATAACAGCGTGCAGAGAGAATTAACGCCCCAAGCGAGGCCGATGGCGAGACCGGACGATTTGCTGAACCATTGGTCAATGACATCGGACATGCAGACGCCCGTTGTAAACGAAAAGCAGATGCCGATCACTGCGGCGGAGACGGTGAACATCCAGACCTCGGTGTAGAACGCCATTGCGGCGCCGGCGGCAATAAGGACGAGTTCAATGCAAATATGCCATGGTTTGCCGATTACTTTTGGAATGAAGCGACTCAAAAGCGGAAGCCCAAGCGCAAGGCCAAGAAGAATCGCGGTGAAATAGAAAGAAAAAGAAGTGTAGTCAAAGCCCAGATCTTCACATACTGGAGCAACGAATGAGCCGGCAATAATGCTATATGTGCCAGTTGTTCCGGCGGACATTAAGCCGAGCGCAATAACGACGACCCAAGCAAATGCGCCGCTTTCACGGAGACAATCTTTTTTGGCTGGTGTGGTGAGAGTCATGGTTGCTCCATTTCTATCGGCAATACATCCTATATGCCTACCGATAGGTATATAAACCAGAGGACTCTTCGTCAAGCATTAAGCGGGGAGAGGGAGTTCTTAACCTGCCGAACGGTAATTAGACCCCGTTTTCGCAAGGGTCTCAATGTGACAAAGGGACTGTCCCTTTGTCACATTATTCGGAGCGCAGGGCCTCTACGGGATCTTTTTTGGATGCACTGCGGGCCGGTAGCAAACCGGCGACGACCGTTAGCAGCACCGAAATCGCGATGAGCACCAGCGCATCCTGCACGGGCAGGCTCATCAGGTTGGGGACCTGTTTGGCCGCAAGCGCCCAAGCATTGACCGGGAAGCTCACGGCCACCACGACGACAACAGCAAAGACGCCGGCAATGAGGCCCTCGATAAAGGTCTCGGCGTTGAACACGTTTGCCACGTTACGCTTCGACGCGCCAATCGCACGCAGAATGCCAATCTCCTTTTTGCGCTCCAGCACGCTGATGTACGTGATGATGCCGATCATGATGGAGCTCACCACCAGGCTGATGCTTACGAATGCGATGAGCACCAAGCTGATGGTGTTCACGATGTCGGTCACCGAACCCATGATGATGCCCATGTAGTCGGTGTACGAAATTGCCCGATCATCGTGGCCAGCGGCTTTGACCTGCTTGTTGTACGCATCGATGTGATCGAGTACGCGCTCCTTGGCCTCAAAGTCGCGCGGGAAAATCTTGACCGAGATGGGGTCCGCCTCGTCCGCATAACCCAACGTGGTCAGATTGTTGTCGTAGGTGAGCTTCGAAGCCTTGGCATAGCTCATCATGAGCGAACTCAGGTCCTCGGCGTCCATGTTGAAATGGATGGCACGAGCAAAGGCGCTCGCATCCACGTGCATGGCGCTCGCCAGGTTGGCAAAACTCGAAGACATCTGCGTCGCCATCTGGTCCATGAGCCCCGCCGCGGCCGCCTTGAGCTGGGACGATACCGTCGACGCTATCTGCTCGCTGATTGCCTTCATCACCTGATCCATAGCCTGCTGCAGATACGGAGCCAGCTGCTTTTGCACATAGTCGGTCATCGCCTGTTGCAGGCGCTCGGCCAGGGCATCGCCGCCGAGCGCCTTCAATTGAGCCAGGCATTGCTGCGCCGCGGCATCATGCTCAAGATACGTCGAGAATGCGGCAGCGAGCTTTGACGCGTCTTTAAGATCTTCGGGCGACAGCGCCTTAAACTGATCAGACTGCAAAAAGTCCTCAAACAGTTGGTTGGCAAGTATTCCCACCTGCTGCATTTGCTCGGGCGTGAGCTCCAGACCGTCAAAGATGCCCGAGAAATCTGGAGCCGGTGCTTGTGCCATGATGTCGCTGAAGTCGATGTCCTTGCCAACGTCCGAGAGGTCAATGTCCAACCCGGATAAGTCGATACCAGAAAGGTCCATACCGCCGGCCGCACCCGAGAGTGCAGACGCATCAAACGAGAACGCGCTCTTGAGCGCCGCCTCGTCCACACTGAACATGCTGCTCAGATCCACGCCTTGTTTGGCCTCGCCTTGCAGTTCATCGAAAGACTTGCCCGTAAAGACATCCGTCTCGGGGTGGGCGAGTTGTTCCTGCACAATCTGCGAATCGGCAGCGCGCTCCATAAGCTGGCGAGTCAGCGCATGCGTATAGGCAATGCCCGGGGACAACGCGCTCGCGTTGGCCGTCTCGTTGGGTCGCACCACGCCCACAATGTGCACGTCGATACCGTCAGCAACCTTGGCTGCCATAAAGTCGGCGTCGCCAGACATGTCAGTCCACATGCCGGTCTCTTCGTTTTTGCGATACGCATCAGCCGGCGACAGCACCTTAAACGTGGTAGACAGCGCATCGTCGTAGGTAAAGTCGGTGCCGGTCTCGGGCGTTTCGACCCCACCGTCAGCCGTCATAGCGCTGTTTACCAGATCGTTGAGCTCATCGATATCCAGCGCACCGATGCTATAGAGCGTATAGTCGCCCACCGTGCCGCGGCTCGAAAGCACCATCACGGCTTCGTTGGCAGACGTGGGCCAATGACCGGCGACGACATCGTACTGGCTGTCGAGCAGGCTCTGGTCGTCAATCATCTCGTTAAAGACCGAGGTTCCCATGGATTCCATGCTCACCGTTGCCGCCGAGCTCGCGCCTCCGCTCATGGCCTCGGTCATGGCGTTGGGAACAAGCCGAACGGGCTTCTTGTCGCCCTTACCCGCACGATAGACAACCGGCGATACACCGTAGCCGTACTGAATGGCGTTGACCTCTTTATCGATGCCGTCGCCACCGGCATCGAGCCATGCCTTAAAGCTCGTCATGTCGTTGGACTTAACGCTCGCAAACATATCCTTTACGGCCGTGACCACGGGAATCTTATCGGTTCCCTGAGCCTTGCCGCCGACACTGTCGTCAGACGAATCCACGCTTTCAGACGAGCCATCATCCGCAGTTCCCTGTCCGCCCATCATGGACGACAGGTCGTAGTCCTGCTTGGAAATGGTGAGTGGGTAGCTCGAGAGCGTATCCTCCTCGACCTTTTTGATGTAGCCGTTTACGCCGTTGGAGAGCGCCAGAATCGCCGCGATACCGATAATGCCAATCGAGCCCGCAAAGGCCGTCATGGCCGTACGGCCCTTTTTGGTCATAAGGTTTCGGGCAGAAAGCCCCAGCGCTGTCACAAAGCTCATCGAGGTTTTGCGCGTAGGCTTAGCCTCGCGACGCGCGGCCTTGGCAACATCAAAGGGGTCGGAATCGTCGGTGATCTTGCCGTCCGCCAGATTGACGATACGCGTGGCGTACTGGTACGCCAGCTCGGGATTGTGCGTGACCATGATGACCAGACGGTCGCGCGCAACGTCTTTGAGCAAATCCATGACCTGCACGGATGTCGTTGAGTCCAGGGCGCCGGTCGGCTCGTCTGCCAGCACGATTTCGGGATCGTTGATCAGGGCGCGGGCGATGGCCACGCGCTGCATCTGTCCGCCCGAAAGCTGGCTCGGGCGCTTGTTAACGTGCTCGCCCAGGCCAACTTTCTCCAACGCCTCGCGCGCACGTTGACGGCACTCGGCATGCCCCACGCCCGTGAGCGTGAGCGCCAGCTCCACGTTTTCCAAAATGGTCTGATGCGGAATGAGGTTATAGCTTTGGAACACAAAGCCGATGCGGTTGTTGCGGTAGGCATCCCAATCGCGATCGTGAAAGTCCTTGGTCGAAATACCGTCGATCAGCAGGTCGCCCGAGTCAAAGTGGTCGAGTCCGCCGATAACGTTGAGCATCGTGGTTTTGCCCGAGCCCGAGGGACCCAGAATGGCCACGAACTCGTTATCGCGAAAAGACAGGCTTACGCTGTCGAGCGCCACCTGCGTAAACGACTGCGTAACGTACCTTTTGCAAATACCTTTGAGCTCCAGCATGGACGGCAACCTCTCCTGCGCAGGCACCCTGCCCGCTCTCCTCCGCCGTTCGTATTCGACGCGTTTGTCCTACTCTATCCCCATTTTTTGCCGGCGCCAGTGAGGAATGTAACGAACCGCGCCAAAAAACGAACGGGATGACGCCTAAAAGAAGAGGTCCCGAGCGGGACCTCTGTATGGTGGAGATTATCTTGAAAGGCAGCGGACTACTCCGCACAGCGGCGCACGATCCTCGCCATGCTTTACGCGTTTTCTACTGCTCGCTATTCGCAATCGCCTGGTCGATAAGCTTGTCGAGTGCTGCGCGCTGCTCGGCGGAGCTGATGGCTCCCACGATTGGATCCCCTACGATGTTGCCATTCTGATCGATGACATACGTTGTCGGGAACGAGAACAAATTTGACGTAAACTTACCGGCCTCGCTATCCGACTTGAACCAGATGTTCTTATATGTCACGCCCTTCTTGCTCAGCACGTCCTTGGCATCTGCAATCTCGCCCTTGTTGCCATCGAGCGTAAAGGAATTGACGCCCACGACCTGGCCGCCCTTCTTGGCAAGCTCCTTATTCAGGTCCTCAAGGTCGCCCAACTCACCCACGCACGGCTTGCAAGTGGTGAACCAGAAGTTCATGACGGTGACCTTGTTCTTAGAGAACAGCTCGTCGCTGCTCACGTCGTTGCCATCCAGGTCCTTGCCCGTAAAGCTGGGGAACTTCGTCGTCTCGCTCGAAGCATTGGCACCAGCCGTCATGCCAGCGGCCGAAGCGTCGACGCTCTCGCCTGCGCTCGGCGTGCTTCCACAGCCGGGGAACTCCTTCTCCAAGCTCTCGAGCTTGTCCTCGATCTCCTTGATCTGCTGCGCACCGGCCTTGAGCGTCTTAAGCTCATCCGCCGTGAACTCATCCTTGGCGCCGTCGATGGTCTTGAGCAGAAAATCGCCGTAATTGCTGCCGTCCTCAATCATTGCCGAGTCTTTATTTGCCGCATTGAATACCTTTTCCCACAGCGCGTTATCACTCGAAAAGATCTCGTTCTCCTTCTGCATGAGCTTCGCATACAGCTCGGCGGCCTCGTCAGCATTGGTCGGCTTCTGCGCAGTGAGTTCTGCGATCTTAGGATCGGAGCTCGCAGATTCGCTCGCATTGCCACCGGGCGCCGAACATGCCACAAGGCACAAGGCCAATACCGGCACCATAAACAGGGCCGCAATCTTAGAAAGCTTCATAGTCATTCCTCCGTTTTGTCGAAGCTTGTTTACTTTTTATCAGCGGTCAAGGGAAGCTTTTCCGCCGACACATCCAGGCCATAGCGATAGCTGATGGCATCGACGGGACAGGCCCCGATGCACTTTCCGCACCGGATACATTCGGCATGATTGGGCGCGCGGACCACATCAACGTCCATCTGACAAACCTTTGAGCACTTGCCGCACGAGACACATTTGCACGCGTCAACCTGAATCCCCAACAAGGACACCCTATTCATGAGCGCATAGAATGCGCCGAGTGGGCAAATCCATTTGCAGAAGGGGCGGTAGAACAAAACGCTCAGCACTACCACGGCAATGAGAACGGCAAGTTTCCAAGTAAAGAGATGTCCCAACGCAGATCGAATGCCGGCATTGGCGATGGCCAGCGGAATGGCGCCCTCGAGCACACCCTGCGGACAGATGTACTTGCAAAAGAATGGGTCGCCCATGCCCACGTCGTTAACCACCAAGACGGGCAGCAGCACCACGGCAAACAGCAACACGACGTACTTGATGTACGTGAGCGGCTTGAGCTTTTTCGTGGAGAACTTTTTGCCGGGAATCTTATGAAGCAGCTCCTGCAGCCAGCCAAACGGGCACAAAAACCCGCATACAAAGCGTCCCAGCAGCACGCCGAGCAAAATGAGCGTACCGGTGACGTAGTAAGAAAAGTTGAACTTGGATGAACCTACCACCGACTGGAACGACCCGATGGGGCACGCACCCGATGCCGCGGGGCACGAATAGCAATTAAGTCCAGGTACGCAGACTGTTTTTCCCGCGCCCTGATAGATGCCGCCTTTGGCAAAGTTTGGCAGGTGAATGTTGGTGACGAGCGTCGCCGCCGCCTGAATGAATCCGCGAAATCGGGCCAAAACATGCGACGCAGTGTTTTCTCTTTTATCCAATTCCGATACACTCCAAGCACAGCCTAATCGCTTTGGCCAGCACGGCATCCGCCTCGCCACGCATAACACCAAAGCACACCATGGTGATTCCGACGATCAACAAAGCGACCTGTACCACGGGTTTTACCGCTTTGAACAACTCGACCACTCCTTTCGTTACGCGACCATTGGACCATATCGACTATAAAATCCGTGTTAAGCGCGATTTGGAATGTGCAAGGAGACTGTTATGCGTATTTTGATCGTCGAAGACGAGCGAGCACTGTGCGATGCAATCGCGCGCAGCCTGCGAAACTTGGCGTACAGCGTCGACTGCTGTCACGACGGACAGGAGGCGCTCGACCTACTGGACGTTGAGGCCTTCGACCTCGTGGTACTCGACCTCAATCTCCCCCGTATCGACGGCATGACTGTGCTCAGGGAACTTAGGAAAACCGACTGCGAGACCAAGGTACTGATTCTGTCCGCACGTGGCGGAGTATCCGATAAAGTCGCCGGACTCGATGCCGGCGCCAACGATTACCTCACCAAGCCGTTTCATCTGGACGAGCTTGCAGCAAGGATTCGCAGCCTTACCCTCAGACGCTTTACACAAAGCGACATAGTTTTAACCTGCGGAAAGCTCCGCTTTGACACCAAGGCGCGCATCGCTTCCGTGGACAGCGAGGCTTTATCTCTTACGCGCAAGGAAACGGGAATCTTGGAATACCTGATGTTCAATCAGGGGCGTCCGGTAAGTCAAGAGGAGCTTATAGAGCACGTTTGGGATAGCAGCGTGAACAGCTTTAGCAACGCAACCCGCGTTCATATCTCGTCACTCCGCAAAAAGCTACGCATTGCTTTGGGATACGACCCGATTCGCAATCGGATTGGAGAGGGCTACGTTATGGAGGGTGGAGAATGAAAGGGCTTTCGCTGCAATGGCGCATAACGATTATGACGGCACTGCTCACGTGTGCGGCATGTGTGCTGACGAACTGCCTGGTCGGTTATACGGGCATGCGCTACATGGATGCCATCGGCAGTAACATCTCGGCCTTTAACGCAACCGGCGAAGATTCGCCCCAGGCGTTCGACCCAACGAAAGCGACCCTCGATGACAAGGTCACGATCGTCGTAAACGACGCACAGGAGTCTTTTGGCACGACAGCCTGGTACATCACGGCTGGAGTCACACTCCTTGGCGGCGCGCTAGCATACTTTGCGAGCGGCCGTGCACTCAAACCGCTACGGGCTTTTGCCGCCCAGGTTGAGCGTGTGCAGCCTGACAACCTAAGCGAAATCAGACTCAGTGAAGATGTGCCCACCGAGCTACAACGATGCAGCGCCTCATTCAACGACATGATCGCCCGTCTTGGCGAAGGGTTCTCTGCGCAGCGTCAGTTTACCGGCAACGCCGCACACGAGCTGCGCACCCCGCTCGCCCTTATGCAAGCACAGGTTGAACTATTCATCTCCGAACACTCCGGTCTGCAACCCGAAACAGCCGAGCTGCTCGGCCTGCTACAAGAACAAACCGAGCGCATGTCGCGGATGACCAAGGTATTGCTCGAGATGAGTGAGCTCCGCAGCGTTCCTTGCGATGACGATGTGGAACTCGGTCCCCTGTCCGAAGAGGTCCTCACCGACCTTGCGCCACTTGCCGAAAATAAGGACGTAACCCTCGATTGCGCCGGAGACGCTTTGGCAATCGGAAGTGATACGCTCCTCTATCGGTTGGTGTTTAATCTGGTCGAAAACGCCATCCGTTACAGCCGCCCCGGCTCGAATGTCGACGTCTCCATCTGCGACAACGACAGCCACGTGTTCCTGCGAGTCGAGGACCAGGGTCCGGGAATACCCAAGCAGTACCGTGAGAGCATCTTCCAGCCGTTCTTTCGTCTAGACAAATCCCGCAGCAGGGCATACGGCGGCGCAGGACTCGGACTAGCGCTTGTCTGGGAGATTGCGGCGCTTCACGGTGGCACGGTAGAGGTCGAAGCAAGTTCCGAGAACGGAACCGTGATGCTCGTGGCCCTCTCAAAGGGGGCCACCACGTGATCCGACTGTCCAGGGGTCCCACTCGGCATTGTGAAACGCGTCCCAAAACCTGGACATGAGAAATGGGAGGCAGTTCGCATCTATGCCGAGGACGAAGTCCTGGCGGGGATTCAGGATGCGCAGAGAAGCTGGGCGACGCAAACAAGACTCCTCGACTCGAGCATGGAGATGAATCCGTCTATCAGTCTCATCGCATACTCAGAGGAGGATGCCAGATATAGATCCCATTGGGTAAAGTCGCCGTTCATAAAGGGAATCACTGCATTGCGCTCGGCGACTCTCAAGGCACTCAGGCTTTGTTCTATTTTCTCAGCTTCTTGTTTGAACTGTTCGCTATCCAAAATGCCCCCAAATGCCGGCTTCTCAACAAATCAAAAAAGCAAGAGAGACAGAGATTAGGTTCATGCTCCACTGAACCCGCGCTTCCAGTCGAGGTACTCCTCCTCGAAGATCTCCCCGGAGTCCCGTCTCTCGCGCCCCTCACGGGTCTGTCCATATCAGTGTAGCCAATCCAAGCACAGCCCCACCGCACGGCCCAGTCGCTTCCGGTCCTGTGTGGCCCCGTGAAGGCGGAAGGGCGTGGCTGCGGGCGGCGCGTTCCTTTCTCCTCGTACTTTTTTGGGCATGCGTCACGCCCCCCGCGCGGCGCCGAGAGCGAATCGGCGCAGGCTTGGGGCCAGTTGCGCAGAGGTTGAGGTTCGGGTTTCGCCGGCTTACGCAGCTTGGCGGGCAGAGCGCCCGGGCTCGCTGCGCCTAGGACGCGGCGGGATCCGCGACGTCGGAGGTGTCGATCTCGCCCAGATTGGCGAGCTGGCTGATGAACGGGATACTCTCGTATTCGTCCACCTCGACGCCGCCGAGTACGATGGTGCTGTCGCGCGTGTCGATTTGGGTTGTGAACACGGCCGGGTCGAAACCCGAAGCGATAAAGCCAATGCCCGCGAGGACAACGCCCGCGGCAACGAGCCCGCCCGCCACGGCGAGGTAGATCTTCTTCGCGCTGGTCATGGTACTCACTCCTTTCTACGCCGCGAGATACGCGGCAGCGCCGCCCTTCTCGCCCTTACCCTTCCAGAAGGGCGAGGCGGCCTTCCTCGCCCAGAGCGCCGAGAGGCGCGCAATTTGTTTTGAGGCGGCCCAAGCGCCAGCACCAACGAAGAGTGCCACGCCGACGAGGCCGAGCCCCACGCCCGCCGAGGCGAGGGCGTACGGGAAGTGGCCGATGGTGACGCCGCTTACGGCAAGCAGGAGCCCAACTACGCCCACGCCCCCGAGTGCCGCCGCGACAATCCACACGCAGAGCGCCAGCACCCAGATGCAGATATAGACCGTGACAGCCACGGCGGCGAAGGCGGCGAGCAGCGGCACCCACACCGGGGAGCCCACGATGGTCAGCACCCACAGCAGCGCGGTGCTGCGCCGGCGCGTCCTCGCGATCGCGCGCGGCACGGCGGGCAGGTCATCGAGCGTGGCCTCCGCCACCTCGCCGGGCGTGCCCATGGCGGCCACGGCCTCCTCCTCGCTCATACCGTCCTCCATGCGGTCGGCGATGGCCTCCGCATAGAACGCCTTGGTCTCCTCCACCTGCTCGGCCGGCAGGCAGGCGAGCAGCTCGCCCAACCGGCCCAGAAACTCATCGCGCGTCATGGTGCGCCCCCTCAACGTATGCGTAAATCTCCCGTACGGACGGCCACTCGGCCAGGAACTCCTCGATGCGCGCTCGCCCGTCGTCCGTGATGCGGTAGTACCGGCGCAGCCGCCCGTTGTGCTCGGCGGAGCGCGCCGTGATGCACCCGGCCTTCTCCAGGCGCTTGAGCAGCGGGTAGAGCGTCGACTCCGTGAGCCCCATGCTCGCCGGTACGTCCTTCACGATCTGGTAGCCGTAGGACTCCTCGCCGGAGACGGCCGCGAGCACGCAGGCCTCCAGGAAGCCGCGCTTCATCTGTGCCTCCATCCGCACACCTCCTCTCGTCATATACTGTGCTATACACACTATACGATGCAAGGTATTAGACGTCAACTCTCATCGCGAAGGTTCTCCGGCCCCTGCGCGCTGCGAACGTGATGTCGCGGGACGGTTGGCATTATGCATGAAACGTCAAGTAACGCTCTTTTGATCCACTTCCGCTCGGCCCCATATGCCTTGCACAACGCCCTCTTCGACCTCGGGTTCAAGAGAGCCGCTAGTCTTCCTTTATACGTTCGGCATAATCGTAGGCGATACCCACAAATTCCAGTCCCGAGCAACAGGGGTACAATTGCTGCTATTGTTGCCAGCTGTTGGGAGATGGAAGATGGACTGCGATGGCTACCCATGCGTTCCCATGCCGTTGATGTGCACCGCCTTTGTGCCGGGGCAGATTGACGCTGCGGTTGCAGGCATTTCCGACCCCGATTCGCGCGCCATCGCCACGGCAGAAGCGCTGTACTTTCGCGGACAGGCCACGCTCGCCGCCGGGACAGCACGCCCCTACCTTGACGCCACCGACCCCGCACTGCGCTATTCCGCCTGCTTTATCTGCGGATACGCCAGTCTGTCGCTCAACCGTATCGCCGATGCCCGCCGTTGCCTTGCGGGCATCCTCGATACGCCAACTGACGAGGAGTCGCCCGCCGTCCACGCCACACATATCCTGTTCGCCTCGGCCGCGAGCGTCCTGCTGCACTTGCCTTCCCCGTATTCCGCCGAAGAGTTTTATCCGCTTGCGGCGCATCTGCCCGAGGGCCTGCGCCTGTTCGCCAGCTACGTGATGGCGCATGCCCTGTACCTGCGCGGCGAATATGGCCGCAGTCTGGGCATGGCGGAAAACGCCCTGATCATGAAACAGGGAAGCTATCCGATCTCGGAACTGTTCCTGCACCTGGCAGCTTCCATGGCATGCATGAGCCTCAAGGACATCGACGCCGCAAAAACGCACTTCGGAGCCGCTTGGAACATTGCGCGCCCCGACGGCCTTATCGAGCTCATTGGCGAGCACCACGGCCTTTTGCAGGGGCTCATCGAGGCATGCCTAAAATCGCAATACCCTGACGATTTCGCACGCATCATCGAGATTACGTATCGATTCAGCTACGGCTGGCGGCGCATCCACAACCCCGATTCGGGCGAGGACGTGGCCGACGATTTAACGACCACGGAGTTCACCATGGCCATGCTCGCCTGTCGTGGGTGGACCAACGCCGAAATCGCACGCCATATGGGAGTATCGCCGGGCACCGTCAAAAACCGCCTATCCGGCGTATACGCAAAGCTTGGCATCGGCACACGCGCTGAGCTGGTCGCGCATATGTTACGTTAGCGACCGGACTGCCAAGCGCATCGAACGCGTTCCGGAACCCGGCGTTTCGCTCGATCAATTTGGACATTTTGACCCTTGAACGGCACTACCGCCACGGGGCGCCTTCTCGCAAAATTGGATTATTTCCTCCGATATTTGCAGGATGGGAGCCCAAAAATGCTTGATCGCCGTTCGTTACTTATCGCCGGAGCATCCTCGCTGGCAGCCATCATGCTGCCTCGCGTGCCGGGCAGCGCAAACGCCTTCATACTGCCATTCGCCCCCACCGAGGCCTATGCCGACGAAGAAGACCCCTTCAAGGTGCTCGTTCTCTCGCGCACCATGTTCGGTGTGGTCGTGGTCGACGTCGCCAACAAGAATACGCCCATCAAGGGAGCCCAGGTCACGCTCACATCGCGTTATGCCGCGGGCAAACAGCTTTCCGCCACTACCGACGACGAGGGTACGGCTATCTTTGAGGTCGCCCCTCTTTCGGAAGGCTACGTGGACGAGGCAACGCTTCTCGACGCGTACGACTTTAACGGCGGCATCTCCATTAGCATGGCGGGCTACCGTGATGTCGAGATTCCCCTTGCGCGTATTCAGGGCGGCACCGCCATAACCGCGCCCACGCGTCCGCTTTCCGACGGCGAGCCGTACTTTCGACAGCTCACGTTCGACGAATGGGACATCCAGTACGCCGATGCTACGTTCATGGCGATGCCCAAAGACGATGCAGCGAATACGCAGCCCGATACGCATACCTTTGCCGTACAGGCCCACCTGCCGCAGGGCGGACAGGCAACGCTGCACATCAATAAGGTAATGCCCGCCGTGGGCAGCTCACCCGAAACCGTCACGCAGATTGGTCAGGTCAAGGCCAGCGCAACGGGTGCGGATAATCTGGCGACGTTCACGCTCGAAGACAAGTTCCTCGATACTGCGTCGGGCCTTCTGGAAGAAGGATGCAAACTGCGCTTTGTGCTCGACTACCAGGGCAAAGCCTACACGCTCTCCTCCCCCATGGCCGTTGCCACCGCACCGGCCTCAAAGGCAGAATCGGGCTCGACGATCATCGTCCCCACCACCATGGATCAAGAGATCACTCCGTTTGATTTCCCCGCGGCGTTTCCCGGTATCGGCGGCAACAAGTTCACCTGCTGGATGCCCACGTTTCCGATCCTCTTTGATTTCTCGTTTGCCGGGTACGTGTTGTTTGGCGGGGGATACAAACCGGCCAGCTACATGAACGATTCGGGCAACCCTGATCCGGAGTACTGGAAGAAGTCGCCGCGCGAATCGGGCGCCAAGCAGGCAAACCGCTACCTCGACGAGATGGAGGGAAAGTGGAACCAATACAAGAGCATGAGCGCCGGCTCGGGCACCGACCCAAGAAACACTAAGCTCCTTCGCCACCACTGCACGCTGCTGTTCACGATGGATATCGCCACACAGGTGTACGGATCGCTTGCCTACGACTGGGTAGGCAAAACTTGGGGCAACAACAACGATCCGGCGTTCGGCAATATTAAGGCTCTCTTCCAAGTAAAAACCGACCTCAACTGGAACGAGCAGTTTACCTTGGGCCCGGTGCCGTTTTTCCTAAACGTCAACCCTTGGGTGCTGGCGAAGCTGGCGCTCGCGGTGGGCGCCCACACGCACGGCAGCGGTGCGGCGTTCTTCAAAAACATTTCGCTCGACTATTCCAATACGTCGGGATCATTCACCATCCAAATCGGGCTTGCCGTCACCTTTGGAGCCGGCGTTGCAGGCGTCGCTTCGTCCGCCGTGCGCGGTACCGCATCCCTCACGCTGTTCATTGGGTACGAGAAGGCGGACGGCCACCAGCTTCCGCGGCTGCGCGTGGGTGCAGACGTCGATGTCGACGTGATACTCCAGTTCATCATGTTCAAGTGGACCACCAAGGCCTGGTCGGGATCGTGGCCCACACTCGCCGATTCGTGGAATATGTCGGTGAACAACGGCGACCAGTATGTACTCCAGCGCTCTGAGCTGGCACTGGGCGGAGACACGCCCTATACGCTGAATGCCTGCTTTGGTGCAGCCGGCAATGCCGAGTCGGGCGGCGTAGCGCAATTTATCGCGTCGGCCACCATCGTCACCAATGCCGAGCTGCTCGCATGCGCCGAGGTTGCAGCCACCCCCGTAAACGTCGCGCCGGTCGTGCGCGATTGGGAGCAAACGGTCACGCATATTGAGCTCGACGCAGATGCAGAGAGCGATGACACGGGACAGGTTGAGCATTTCGTCCACGCTCTAATGGAGAATGTCGAAAACGCCGCGCTGATGTATGAGTACACCTACATCAGGCAGGTGACGAATGCCGTTGCGGACCCGAACGCCAATTCTGCCGGCGTGTCGGAGGACGAGCGGGGCGGCATAAAGCCCTCGAGCGACAGCGTACTCTTCACCGGCGTGCTCAGCGAAGCCCACATGAAGTTTGCGGAGATAGCCGGCGTGGAATGCCTGTTCCGCATCGCTTCGGTGCGCTACGGCGAGGATGGCCGCTCGCGCCTGGTAGTGCACACAAAGGCAAACGGCGCGTGGTCCGCGCCCATGCCGGTCGACTTCCCCCTGGGCTTTGGCGAGGGCGACGTGGAGCGTGGCGGCACGTTCGATTACGACTTCGACGTGGTGGAATATACGGACGGGAGAGGAAGCCAAGACGCCTACGTATTGCTGGTCTCGGGAGAGCGCCCCGAAGGCGACGCAACCCGGTTCGATACGGCAAGCACGGCCGGTATACTGTCCGTTTTGCGCCTACGCATAAGCAATAGCGAGGTTCGCGTGGTATCGCACACGTCGTGGCGCAGCATCTCGCGCGGCCGCCTGCAGGAGGACGGCTACCATTGCCTGCAGTGTCCGCGCATCACGGTGGGCAAGACGCTTGTCGACGGACGTCTGTCGGGTGCCTATCTCCACCGTCGCGGAGCCACCGCAGAGAAGGCGCTGGGCAGCGAGGCAGAGGTCGCGCTCGAGTGCTTTACCCTGTGGTCGGATGTGTCGGGCGACAGCCTCACGTTCCGTCAGGTTCTCCGCTTTCCGCAAGCACCGTCGAGCATCGAGTTGGGCGCACCCGAGAACGTCAACGGCAAAATGGTGGTACCCGTTGCATACGAAACCGCAGAGGGCTGCGGTTGCGCATCATACGCCGTCATCGGTCAGTCTATTGCGGGCTGGGGCGTCATGTCGCCGGACGCCTCGGTGCCGCGCGTGGTACCGTGGCCGCAGCATACGGGCTTTTTGGCAACCGTCGACGAGCGACTGCAGCATGTTACGTGGACGCGAGGCGCATCGGCATTTGCAACGACACCCATGGGCGCAGCTGGCTGCGGCCCGGCGTCGTTTAGCATGAGCAACAACGGCAGGTGCGTGCTATACGTCGAGAACACCGACGGCAAAGTGGGGCAAACCTACGACGAAGAAGGCAAACCGGTGGCGGTAATGGGCAAGCATTTCCGCATCTTCGCCAGTACCCTGATCGACGACCTGTTCACGGAGCCATTCGTGCTCTGCGAGTTGGAGCACCCCATCGATCAGATAACGACGTTTTTGACCTCGGACGGCATGCTCTCAGCGCTTGCCACGCACATCGTGAGCGCCGAGCAGAGCAAGGCAGAACTGCACGGTATCGAGGTGCCCCTGGTGGCATGCGCCACGCCGCTGGGCGCGATAGCAAACCTGGGTGCCGTGGTACCCGGGGCGGCAAGCGAGTCGTTTACGGTAACGGTGCGAAACGACGGCAACACCTTGCTGACCACCGGTACGATTGATCTGTACCGAGAGGGCTCTAACCAGCCGTTCTCCAGCGCATCCATTGGGTTCGGAGCGAACGCACGCATGGCTTCAATCTACGACCCAGAGCTTGCCGAGGACGCATCGGAAAACGACATGGCTCACGTGAAGTATGCACTCGAAGCACTGGGCCAGCGCTTTGCCGCGCACCCGTTGGTTGCCGACAATGGCAACGCCGTGTTGGCACCGGGTTGCACGGCACAGTTCCGCATGAGCTTTGCCATCCCGAAAAGTTGGGGCGACGAGGTGGGCAAACGCGTCACGCTGTATGCGAAGGCGCGTGACCTGGTGGCACTCGACCCCGTAACGCTCGAAGAGATTCGACCGGGCGCAAACTCCGCGCTGGATGCCGTACTGCACGAGCTTCATGTGCCCGACGCGGCATGCGAACGCTCAGAAGTTCAGGTCGGCGTATGCGACAGCGCGGATACGACGGGACTTCACGACGCCCCGATGACGGTCGACGGCGATGGCGGCGCGAGCGGAGGTGGCTCCGGCGGAAGCAGCTCCGGTGGCGGCAGTGGCTCTGGCAGCGGCAAGGATCACGGCAATAGCAAGCGCCCCGGAAAAGCGGGCGCGCTTGCGGGCACGGGCGATGTCAACGCTCCCCTTACGGCAGCCGCTGCAGCACTCGCCGCGGCAGGCGCCGGCCTCGTCGCCTACAGCGCCCGCCGCACGGCGCTCGAAACCGACACCGCCAATGAGGTCAATTCGGATAAGCCTCGCTAGCTCCTAGCTACTTTTGTGAGAGACGCCGACTCGGCTCATCGAGCACCAAAAGGGCTGGCCCCGATAACTCGGAGCCAGCCCTGAGTCGCCTGACGTGAGAATCGCGGCGTTATTTGAGCTTCAGTGCCTCCATCATAGGCACGGCGGCATCCCAGTCGATCTTCCAGCCAATCGACACGCGGACGGTTTCACCCGTTGCGGGAGCCGTCGCAAACAGCGTATGGCCGTTGTCGGGACCGGTAAAGCGCAGCCACGTTATGCCGTTGTATTCGACCTGGTCGGTTGTCGTCTCTTTTCCTTCGTAGACCTGCTCCAGGCTTGCAACCTCTTCCTCCGGCGAGCGCGGGAAGATGCTGATGTGCAGGCGTCCTCCAGTCTCGTCGTGGAAGAAGTCTGCCTTTTCGTGCTCTTCGTTGGACGAATCCAGCGTGTACCCATCGGCGGCCTCGATAATGTACGACGCGCAATCGATGCCGGTCATATTGGCCGCGTCTCCAGAATCGGCCACGCCGCCGGCCGCCTTAAACTCCTTGGTCTCGCATCCCGTGGTGTCAAAGTGCATGGCCTCATGATTCTTGGCGGGGGCGTAAGCGTCTACGAACTCGACAGTGATGGGCCCGTAGTACGCTGTCTTGGGCGCCCAGAAATATACGTACTCGACGGTCTCGCCCGGGCCGATATCTGGCCTCTTGGAAAGATCGATGCCCTCGTGAAGCTCATCGGGAGCCTCGCTTGCAACGTAGTCGAGCACGGCCGCCTTGCCAGAAGTAAACAACGGGTCGCCTGCCTCAAGATCGCCCTGGGCAGCATGCACGTTAAAGGAGTCAAACGTCCTGTTCTTTGCATTGTTGTTGGTGATCTTGACGTGTAGGTAAAAGCCGTCCTGCAGCTTGGCGTCGCCGCGATAGAACGTACCGTGAGCCACCGACTCATAGGTAATGCCTGCCACCTCGACCGTCTGCGAATCATAGGTCTTGGCCTTCTTGGACTTCTCCTGCACAGAGCCGTTCCCGCCCGAGCCACTCGGCGCATTACCGCCGCAGCCGGCAAGCGTACACGCCAGCACGGCCGAAAGCATCACAGCGGGAATTCCTAACAGCAGCTTCCTTGTCACGGGCTTCATCATCCTCACCGCTCCTTTCGGCTTGCCGCTCATCCGTTGCCCGAATCGCAAGTCGACTCCGTGGCATCGGCTTCCACTATGAGCGTATGGCAAGAAGCGGCGCCGGCGAAGTGACCCGTGGCCCAACTAGCAACCGCCCAGCATCCCCTATGGACCAAAAAGACTTGTATACGCACGCCCTCGGCCCATAAAATGAGACGCCTGTCCCAATGTTCGATTCAATCCAACAATCCGCATGGCACGTTTTTGACAAACGCATCCAACCGCAAACGTAGCAGGACGCATTCGACCGCTTTCAAACTTACTCGGTCAGAACCGACTCGGTTTTGTCCGAGTAAACGTGATTGATAGTCGATCGATGTGCCCGCTCGTGCGATCAGCATCGTTCGATTTTGTTTAGTAAAACTAGATCCCTATTAAATAAAATTCATCTGTATCCAAATTTGTTTAACAATGCCGCGCTACCACTAAACACTATCCCTGTTAATCCGAACGATTGTTCGATGGATTTCGTGTTGGTTGGAATCGCCTATGGACTGGGCTATGCTACCTTGACTATCTATATGACTTAAACGCAGCAAAGGAGCACCGAGAGAGCGAGTATGGCAAAAAACACCGCAAACTATGGTAACGACAGTATCCGCCAGCTCAAGGACGAGGAGCGCGTACGTCTGCGTCCCGCCGTCATCTTTGGCTCAGACGGACTCGACGGTTGCGCGCATGCCGCCTTCGAGATCCTGTCCAACGCCGTTGACGAGGCGCGCCAGGGCTACGGCAAGCTCATCACCCTTACCGCCTTTCGCGATGGCTCCATTCAGGTAGAGGACAACGGCCGCGGCTGCCCGCTCGACTGGAACCCCTCCGAGAAGCGCTTTAACTGGGAGCTCGTCTTCTGCGAGCTTTACGCCGGCGGCAAATACAACAACAACCAGGGCGGCGACTACGACTTCTCGCTCGGCACCAACGGCCTGGGCTCCTGCGCGACTCAGTACGCTTCCGAGTACATGGATGTCACGGTTTGGCGCGACGGCAACAAGTACTCCCTACACTTTAAGAAAGGCAAGGTCGTCGGCGCCAAGAAGAAGGCACTCGAGATCGAGCCCAGCGACGAGAACCGCACCGGCACCACCATCAAGTGGCGCCCCGATCTTGAGGTCTTTACCTCCATCAGCATTCCCCACGACTGGTATCGCGAGACCATGCGCCGTCAGGCCGTGGTCAACGCCAACGTGACCTTCCGCCTGCGCATCGAAGGCGACGATGGCGAGTTTTCCGAAGAGGACTTCTGCTATCCCAAGGGCATCGAGGACTACGTGCTCGAGAAGGTCGGTACCGACTACCTCACCGAGCCCTTCTTTATCGAGGCCGACCGTCGCGGTCGCGATCGCGAGGACCTGCCCGACTACAACGTAAAGATCACCGCGTGCATGTGCTTCTCGCGCACTTTCATGATGCAGGAGTACTACCACAACTCATCGTGGCTCGAGAACGGCGGCTCACCCGAGAAGGCAGCCCGTAGCGCTCTGACCAGCGCCATCGATGCCTACATCAAGCAACAGGGCAAGTACAACAAAAACGAGAGCGGCATTAAGTGGCAAGATGTCCAGGACTGCCTGGTACTGGTGACCAACTGCTTCTCCACCCAGACGTCCTACGAAAACCAGACCAAGAAGGCCATCAATAACCGCTTTATCCAGCAGGCCATGACGGCATTCTTTAAGGAGCGCCTCTCGACCTACTTGATCGAGAACAAAGATGCCGCCAACAAGATCATGGAGCAGGTGCTCATCAACAAGCGCTCGCGCGAGAACGCCGAGAAGACGCGCCAGAGCATCAAGACCAACCTGCAGCAGAAGACCGACATGGCCAACCGTGTGCAAAAGTTCATCGATTGCCGCTCCAAGGACAAGAGCCGCCGCGAGATCTACATCGTAGAGGGTGACTCGGCAGCAGGCGCCATTCGCACGTCGCGCGATGCCGAGTTCCAGGGTGTTATGCCCGTCCGCGGCAAGATCCTCAACTGCCTGAAGGAGGACTACCCGCGCATCTTTAAGTCCGACATCATCATGGACCTCATGCGCGTGCTGGGCTGCGGCGTGGAGATCAAAGACAAGCGCATCAAGAACCTTGGCGCCTTTGACCTGGACAACCTCAACTGGAACAAGGTCATCATCTGTACGGACGCCGACGTCGACGGGTACCACATCCGCACGCTCGTGCTCACCATGCTCTACCGTCTGGTGCCCACGCTTATCGACGAGGGCTACGTGTATATCGCCGAGTCGCCGCTCTACGAGATCAACTGCAAAGAGAAGACCTACTTTGCCTACACCGAGCTCGAGAAGAACGGCATCCTTAAGGAGATCGGCGACCAGAAGTGCTCCATCAACCGCTCCAAGGGTCTTGGTGAGAACGATCCGGACATGATGTGGCTCACCACCATGAACCCCGAGACGCGTCGTCTGATCAAGGTGGAGCCCGAGGACGTCACCAAGATGGAAACCATGTTCAACCTGTTGCTGGGCAACGACGAGGCGGGCCGCAAGCGCCATATCTCGGAGCACGGCAAGGAATACCTGGACCAGTTGGACCTGCAGTAGCAGCAAATCGATAACGACGGCCCTTAAGAAGTTCAAGAGGATATCGTGGCAAAGAAGAAGACGAAGAACCAGCCGAAGAAAAAGCAGGTCAACGCCGAGAACGTCATCGGCCTGCACTCCGAAGTCACCGACCAGCCGATCACGCAGACACTCGAGGTCAACTACATGCCCTACGCCATGAGCGTCAACGTCTCGCGTGCGTTCCCCGAGATCGACGGCTTTAAGCCCTCGCACCGCAAGCTGCTCTACACCATGTACAAGATGGGCCTGCTCAAGGGCGAGCGCCAGAAGAGCGCCAACATCGTGGGCCAGACCATGAAGCTCAATCCGCACGGCGACGCCGCGATCTACGAGACGATGGTGCGTCTGGCCACCGGCAACGAGGCACTGCTCGCCCCCTTCGTGGAGTCGAAGGGCAACTTTGGCAAGTACTATTCGGGCGACCTGAGCTACGCCGCCTCGCGTTATACCGAGGCCAAGCTCTCCCCCATCAGCGCCGAGATCTTTAAGGACATCGACAAGGACCCGGTCGACTTCGTTGACAGCTACGACGGCGCCATGAAGGAGCCGCGCCTGCTGCCCACCACGTTCCCCAATATTCTGGTTTCGGCCAACAAAGGCATCGGCGTCGCCATGGCGTCCGACATCTGCGGTTTCAACCTCAACGAGGTCTGCACCGCCACCATGCATTACCTGCAGGATCCCGACTGCGACCTGCTCGAGTACATGCCCATGCCCGACTTCTCGACCGGCGGCGAGATTATCTACCGCCGCGAGGAGATGGAGAAGATCATCGAGACCGGCCTTGGCAGCTTCCAGATTCGCTCCCGCTGGCGTTGGATCCCCGAAGAGCGCATCATCGAGGTCTATGAGATCCCCTACACCACCAAGACCGATGTCATCATCGAACGCATCGTCAAGCTCTCCAAAGAGGGCAAGGTCAAGGAGATCGCTGATATCCGCGACGAGACCGACCTCTCGGGCTTGCGCATCGCCATCGACCTTAAGCGCGGCGTCGACCCCGACAAGCTCATGGCCAAGCTCTATCGCTCGACCACACTGCAGGATTCGTTCTCGTGCAACTTCAACGTGCTCGTCGACGGCTATCCCCGTGTTATGGGCGTGCGCCAGATTCTGCACGAGTGGGTCAAATGGCGTATTGAGTCCACGCGTCGCCGCATTAACTTTGACCTGGGCAAAAAGTCCGAGCGCCTGCACCTGCTGCACGGCCTCGAGGCAATCTTGCTCGACATCGACAAGGCCATCGCCATCATCCGTGGCACCAAGCTCGAGGCCGAGGTCGTGCCCAACCTTATGAAGGGTTTCGACATCGACGAGACCCAGGCCGAGTTTGTTGCCGAGCTCAAGCTCCGCAACATCAACGAGGAGTACATCCTCAACCGCACCAAGGACATCGCTAAGCTCGAGGGTGAGATTGCCGAGCTTGAGGAGATCCTCTCCAGCGAGGAGAACATCAAGAAGGTCATCAGCGACGAGCTGGCCGCGGTCAACAAGAAATATGTGATGCCGCGTCGCACGGGCAGGATCGAGCCCCATGAGGTTATCGAGGTAAGCTTGGAGCCCGAGGTCGAGGAGTACCCGGTGACCATCATGCTCTCGCGCGATGGCTACCTTAAGAAGATGACGGACCGCGTGCTCAAGAAGGCGACCACGCTCAAGTACAAGGACGGCGACAAACCCTTTATCGAGTTCCCGTCCTCCAACACCCACGAGCTGCTGGTCTTTACCAACAAGAGCCAGGTGTACAAATGCAAGGTTGCGGCGTTTGAGGACACCAAGTCGGCCCAGCTGGGCTCGTACCTGCCGACCGATCTTGAGATGGAACCCGACGAGAGCGTCATCTGGGTCATCGACCCCGAGGACTATAAGGCCGACGTGCTGTTTGTCTTTGAGAACGGCCGAGTGGTGCGTGTCGCACTTTCTGGATACGTCACCAAGACCAACCGCAAGCGCCTCAAGAACGCCATCTACGGCGGCAGCAAGCTGCTGTATGCCCAGGTGCTCAAGGAAGACCGCGACATCGCACTGGTCTCGAGCGACTATCGTTTGATGAACTTCAACACGTCGTTGCTCAAGACCAAGACGACTACCAACACGCAGGGCGTCCAGGCCTTTACCGCCAAGAAGGGCCGCTCGGTCACCACCGTCGGCACAACCGAAGAGATCCTTGGCGCCGGCGTCTCGGCCGAGAAGTTCACCGCGCAGAGCCTCCCCTCAGCTGGTGCCCTCATGAAAGAAAACGACATGCCGAGTTTGTTTGATTAGGACGACAGCAGTAGAGCTGGTCCAAGCCACAAACCTACGGGGCCCGGAGCGCAGTAAAAACTGAGTTCCGGGCCCCGCCATTAGACATGCAAGGCAAAGACGACAATGTCAGCAACTACGTATGGCGATCAGCAATCCTTTGGTAACCATCAATCAAGACCGCGCCATTGCTACATAAATCATATGCACCACACCGGGACCGCCTGGACATCCTTGGTAATGAGGTATGGTTCCGGAGCTTGGCAGACAACGTGTCCAAAGCCAATCTCATAGCCAGAAAGGCCTTCAAGACAGGTAAAGTTCTTCACCGCGTCTCTACCCACCGTAGCAGACATCTTTACCTCGACGGGATGTAAGATACGACCCTCTTGGATGAGCAAATCGATTTCGCGCTTCTTTTGATCCCGGTAGAACCATACATCACGAAGGCTCTTCCCCGCATTCATAAAGCTCTTCAAAATTTCCGAGACAACGAACGTCTCAAATATATGCCCCGCCGCGGCCCCGTTGCGCAATTGCTCCGGCGTTATCCATCTCGTAAGATGACAAACAAGGCCCGTGTCCATGAAGAATATCTTTGGGGTCTTGGTCAGACGCTTATCGACATTAGGCCAAAAGGGCTCGACAATCCGAACGATGTTCGACGCCTGCAAAACCGAGAGCCAAGCCTTTACCGTCTTACGGTCGACATCAACGGTGTTTCCAATATCGGTGGCATTCAACAGTTGCCCCGTTCTCGCTGCGCACGCGACCATAAAGCTGTAGAACTTCGCCTCATCCTTCACGTTTACAAGATCGCGAACATCGCGTTCGAGATATGCGGCAACGTAGTCGGAATAATAGGAGTCCCAATCGATATTCTGGTCTTGCAGTTCGGGCATCGAACCCCTATGGATGATGTTCCAAATATTTCCCGAAGACATCTTAGATGCTAAGGAAATCCTTTTGGGGATATACGGACGAGGACTCTGGGAACCGCCAACGAGCTCTCGCAAACTTAGAGAGGGCATCTCCAAGATTCTGATCCTCCCCGCTAAAGATTCGCTCACCCCTTTCATGAGGTGATATGTCTGGGATCCCGTGAGGACGATTCGACCCTTCTCCTCTGATTGATCAACAACCCACTTCACCGGAGAAAAAAGCTCAGGCACGCGCTGAATCTCATCGATGATGATCGGCAGATCATGAGACTCGAAAAACAGGGCGGCATCCTCTTTTGCAAGAAGATAATCCCGCGGGTTCTCCATCGAAACATAGTCGAATCGGTCGCCCAGATGTTGCTTGAGAACCGTCGTCTTCCCAACTTGGCGCGCCCCGGTCACCAGGACAACTTTTCCCTGCCCCAGCATCGAATCTATCGTCTGTTCAATTTCGCGCTCGATGTACATAGAATCGCCTCCTGTTCGGAGTTCATTATCTCGCACAAACCTAAATCGGTCAAAATCGGGAATAGAACTCCCGATTTTCACCCTCAGTCTTCTGTTCGATTCCGGCCCCAGCAGGGTCTCGAAAATAGCCAATCGCATGGGCGTCGCCAGCAACTACGCAAGCCAGTACAAACGCCGCCTCCTCGAGGACGGCGTTATCGGGGAGCGCAGACGCGGCCTCGTCGGCTTCGACATCCCCGCTTTCAGGGAGTTCTTGAGCCAGGAAGCGTTTTAGCACGCCGGAATTGTCCGCTGGAGCATCGTTGCATGGCAATCAGCAATCCTCTTGGTAAGGGCAGCAAGCATTTCCGCTCGTGCCGATTGCCATGCGATCTTCTTGTCCTTAGGCGAGCTTGCGAGCGAGCTCTCGCACCTCTTCCAGCTTAGGCGAGGAGGCCATGCTGTCGCGCTCGGTCATACCGCTGATGGTGACAATGCCCTGGTCCTCCCACTTGCAGTACGCGCATGTGGACTTGTACATAGCGATCGCCGCGTCATAGACGCCCTCGCTGTGACTATCAAGCAAAAGGGCCGTCTTGGTGAACGGGAATCCCGTGGCACCGAAGGCGTACAGGCGGTCGATGGCGGTTTTCTCCTGCGCGGTGATGTCGAACCAGTAGATAGGCGAAGCGAAGACAACCATGTCGGCGCCTTTCAGCAACTCGATCACGCCGGCCATGTCGTCCTTCTGCACGCAGGCGCCCTTATGGGCAAAGCAGTACTGGCATCCCAGGCAACCAGCGATCTTCTTGCTGGCAACGCGGATGACCTCGACCGCATGGCCGCCCTCGCGCGCGGTCTCGGCAAACGCCTCGACCATGGTGTCGGTATTAGCGCCCTTGCGTGGACTGCCGCTCAACACAACGATATTCATAGAAATCTCCCTCCTTCATGCCGCAGACGCGCGGCACACATTTCGTTGTAACCAAAACGGATGGAGTTATTCAATCGCCCGCAGATCACGCCTTTCGTTCGTGTTCACATTCCCGGTTTCGAAACTCGAATATTTCTAAAGTTTCGAAACCGGGAAGGCAATATGTTCAAGGATGCATCGAGAGGCGAATCCCGATCCCGCCATGTCGGCAGCGGTGAAGGGCGCGTCCGCGCGTGCTACGATGCGGGCACCAGAGATGAAAACACAGTCCCCGTCGGGTAGTCGTGGGCGTGCGGGAGTCCGCATCAGTAACCTGCCTCCTTGGTTGTCCCTTCTCTGCATGGTCATCTACATAAAGGAGGAACCAGCCATGCAGATCAGCGTGTCGTCCACCCTGACCGTATATCACGACGGCCAATTCTGGGTCGGGCTGGCGGAGCATGTCGAGGACGGAAGGTACGGCGTCGCCCGCATCGTCTTCGGCGCAGAACCGTCCGATGAGGAGATCCTGCGATTCGTTACAAGCAAATGGGCGAAGCTCGCGTTCTTCGGTGACGATCCGTCCGAGGCGAGCGAGCCCGCGAAGAACCCCAAGCGGCGCGCTTCGAGCAGCAAAAACTGAAGCGCAAACAGAAGCATCGCGGTCATTGATACCGCCATCGACCCATATATAGCAGCAGGCGCAGCTTCGATTGAAACTACGCCTGCCACCTTCCCACGCCAAAGGTATGCAGACATCTTCGATATTCTCGCTCGTTATGGCGAAAATCACGTCTCCAGGGTTTGCCTTTTTCGATTTAGCGTATTGCTCTTCAGATCATCGTGGTGTGCTCGTAGCCGCGCTCCACGAGGAGCCGCTCGGCAACGTCGAGAATCTTCTCGACCGTCTCCTCCGGGCACTTATTGCGTGCCACGGGCACCTTCGTCCTTGTTATCGCGATAAACATACCATGAGTGGCGTACGGGTCGAGAAGGGCTGGCGCCAAAAGAGCCCAACGGCCGTTACAGCTTCGTTAGAAACACGCCCCACCATAGATGGTGAACCCGAAAGGCAAGGCGCGCGGGCACGGCGACTCGACCCGCGCGCCCGGAAGAGAAAGGACGAACCCATGGGTTACATGCTCGAGACGCGCGGGCTCACCAAGCGCTTCGGCC
>NZ_SPFO01000028.1 GCF_005845035.1 Collinsella aerofaciens
GTCGCGAGTTCCGCACGCAAAGGAAAGCACTTAATGTGCTTTCCGTCTTGCGCAGGACTGTAGAGCAGCAAACTTAACCCGCGCCAGCCGGCCCCGGAGACCCTCCCGGAGGGCCCAAAAATTTTTTCAAAAAAGTTGTTGCGCACCGGACAGACTTCTGTGTATAATAATCCCCGCAGCGCACGCGAGCGGAAACAAACGCGAACGACTGCCTGGGGAGTTAGCTCAGTTTGGTTAGAGCGCCGGCCTGTCACGTCGGAGGTCGCGGGTTCGAGCCCCGTACTTCCCGCCAACGCAATTAAAGCCACGTCTTCGGACGTGGCTTTTTGCGTTTGATGCACTTTGTTTCGATAGAACGATCGCCCCGGTGCATCTTCGCCCAGAATCCCCGCGCCTTCGGGAACGCAAGTAAAATCTAATAAGTATATCTGTCTGAACAACAGCTTTGTTGCGCAACACCTGTTCTACGAGACAGGGGGTTAGGTTATACTAAATTGCACTGTGCGCCGCATCTGATGCATTTCGCTCCAAGCGCGGCACTCAGTGGATATCCGATTTACCATTTGGATGTCCTGGCGGTCATTTAGCGTCTCGACACAAGCTCGGCCCCGGAGCTCGTTCGAGCTGTTCGTATTCCTTGAAAGGGGAAAAATGGACATATCGAGGAAGACTGATTACGCCCTTCGCATGCTGGCGATGCTTGCCGAGGATCCGGAGCGTTTGCTTTCTGTTCGCACCGCTGCCGAAGAGGTCAATGTCCCGTATTCGTTTGCCCGCTCGATTCAGCACGGTTTGGTCCAGGCCGGTATTGTGGAGAGCCTGCGTGGCGTCCACGGTGGCATGCGTCTCAAGGTCAGTCCGGACGACGTCACTATCCGCCAGGTCGTCGAGGCCGTTCAGGGTCCTATGGTTATGAACGATTGCACCGCGCCCGATGGTGACTGTGCGCGCATGGGCGCGTGCTGCTATCATCCCCTGTGGGCCGGAGCCCAGGCGTTGATGCGCGACTACCTCGATTCCGTTTCGCTCGGCGACATCGTCGCTCACCGCCAGTTCCCGGCCGTCGATCCCAAGTTCGCCGACCGCGAAGCGTTTCCCGAGTACGCCACCTGCGCGTGCGCTTACCGGGAGGAATAGCGCCGCATAAGGAGCATAGCCATGATTCAGGACCCCTTTCGTTCGATGATTCGTTCGGAAGGGGTCCTGCGTTATCGCGACCTTCCGTGGCGCCGCACACGCGATCCGTACATCATTTGGCTTTCTGAGGTCATGCTGCAGCAAACGCAGGTGCCGCGTGTGGAGGCGCGCATGCCGGTGTGGCTCGATCGTTTTCCGACTGTGCAGGCGCTTGCCCAGGCCGCGCCTTCCGATGTTTTGGACGCTTGGCAGGGCATGGGCTACAACCGACGCGCTCTGGCGCTTCATGGGGCCGCTCAGCGCGTTGTAGAGGACTGGGACGGGGAGTTTCCGCGTGAGACGCGTGACTTGGTCGCTCTGCCCGGCATTGGCCCGGCAACGGCGCAGGGCATCCGTTCGTTTGCGTTTGATCTTCCAGGCGTGTATCTAGAGACCAATGTGCGCACGGTCTTTTTGCATCATTTCTTTCCCGATGTGCCGGCCGTTCCCGATCGCGAGCTGGTGCCGCTGATTCAAGCCGCCTGTCCGGCGGCCCCTGGTGCGGCGGCGGATGAGATTGCGCCCTTTGCCGTGCCTCAAGACGATGCCGACACGCCGCGCGCATGGTATTACGCGTTGCTGGATTACGGCGCGTATCTTAAAAAGACGCTGCCCAATCCGTCCAGGCGGTCGGCGGGCTATAGTCGTCAGTCCAAGTTTGAGGGCTCGCGTCGCCAAAAGCGCGCCCACATTGTGCGCATGCTGCTGGCGGCGCGCGATGGACAACCGGCAGGTATTACGCTCGATGAAGCCGTTGCAGGCGTTAACGAGATGGAGACGGCAGCCGGCCGAGAGCCGGTCGAGCGCGAGCTGGTCGCAAGCATTCTTGCCGATCTGGAGCGCGAGGGCTTTTGCGGCTCCGAGGGCGATCGTTGGCTGAGTGTGTAGCTCACTCGAATCTGAAGAACGGGATTGTAAGGTTTAAATTCTCGGCATGAGGGCATCCTTAAAGCAAGGCCGCTCAAAGTCTGTGGGCGGCATGCGTTGAAGGGAAGTACACCTATGGATTTTGAGAATTCCCAAACCAAGAAGAACCTCGAGACCGCTTTTGCCGGTGAGTCCCAGGCACACACCAAGTATCGCTACTACGCATCTAAGGCCAAGAAGGATGGCTACGTTCAGATCTCGAATATCTTTGCCGAGACTGCAGGCAACGAGTCCGAGCACGCCAAACTGTGGTTTAAGTATCTGCACGACGGCGCCGTCCCCGATACTCTGGACAATCTGCGCGATGCCGCCGCAGGAGAGAACTACGAGTGGACCACGATGTATGACGAGTTTGCCAAGACCGCCGAGGAGGAGGGCTTTGTCGAGATCGCCGAGAAGTTCCGTGGTGTCGCCGCCGTCGAGAAGGCCCACGAGGAGCGCTACAACAAACTCGTCGAGCGCATCGAGTCGGGCGAGGTGTTTGAGCGTGAGGGCGTGAAGGTGTGGAAGTGCCTGAACTGCGGGCACCTGCACGTTGGTGCCGAGGCGCCTGAGGTGTGCCCGGTGTGTAACCACCCGAAGGCGTACTTTGAGGAGCAGGTGGTGAACTACTAGCGCTTGGCGCTAGCGTGAGCTGGGCCGGGAGGGCCGGACTACCTTCCCTCCTCGCTCACGGCTTCGCAGGGTCGCGTTGAGGGAAGGTAGTCCGGCCCTCCCGGCCCGCTTTGGGTCGTCGCGTGCTCGCTACAGAAAAGCTGATAAAAAAGTTTGTGTGCCGCCCCTTATGGGGCGGCACGTTTTTGTGGGGGCCGGTTGGGGCGGTGACGTTGCTTAGAGGGTACACTGGGTAGCGTTGGCTATTCGTTTCCTCTTGTGAGGTGTTGGTTATGGGTAAGAAGTCTCGGGCTCGGGTTGCTGCGGCGGGGACTCGCAAGGATCCTGGTCGTCGGGTTGCCGAGGGTAAAAAGGCCGATCGTGCTGAGAAGGACAAGAAGGTCGGGGCGCATGCTCATCCTGAGTGGGCGCCTCACCTCAATACGGCTAGCGAGGATCTGACTGCTAAGTTGTTTACTCTGGTCGAGGTTATCTTGGGCGTGGTGCCCGTGGTGGTCATTGGCTTGTTCTTGGCTTCGAAAGATGCTACGAGTGTCGATAAACTCACCGATGTCTTTTCTCAGGACCCCTCGATGGTGGTTACGTTTATCTCTGCGTGCCTGCAGCCGTTTGTGGCGTACATGTTGTACATGATTTATCGCAAATACTGCGAGGGCGACGCTGGTTTTGCCGCCGGCAACCTGATCGGTCTTTTGTGCTCCGAGATCCTACTGCTCAATATCCCGGGCGTCATCGGTATGGGCATCTTGCTGTGGCGTGTTTGGCGCAACGTCGCCCCACACTTTGAGAGCTGGTTGTTTGAGCGTCGTGCAATGGGCGTGCTGGCAGACATTGCGGGCTCGCTCGTGATTTTAGCCTTGGCGTTTATGTGCGCCACCGCCGCCCACGGTCTCGCGGGCATGTAGTCTGTCCGCACCGACCACGGAGCGCAGGGCGGGGAAACCTTTCCCTCTCGCTCACGGCTTCGCAGGGTCGCGCGAGGCAAAGGTTTCCCTGCCCTGCGCTCCGGCGTTGAGTCGTCGCGTGCTCGTTACAGAAAAGCAGATAAGAAGTTTGCGTGCCGTCCCTTATGGGGCGGCACGTTTTGTTTGGGGGTCCCGGTCTCCACAATTTTCGTCAAGTTTTTGGTTAGATTTTGGTCAGTTGGCGTAAGGGTGGAAGGCCAAAAGATTGCTGGCGAAAAAAGCTCAGAGAAAGTGCTGGTAGGGGGGTTGTTGAGCTTTTCGACAGCTTTTGAGCAAAAGAAACTTTGTGGCTATTGCCGGCGATTGCGTTGTCGCGGTCATGGCGGTGCGGGATGCTGGTCGTAAGCATCGAATGCTCCGATTTTGGAGGCCAGCATGGATCTGTTTCTTGAGACTCCGCAGCAACAAGCTGAGCGCATGCTGCGTCAGCAGCAACGACTCATGGAGATGCAAATGCAAGGGGCGGCAGCCCAGCCCTTTGCGCAAAATGTCGTGCCCGCTGCTGTACCTGCAGCTGTGCCCGGGTGCGAATCGGCACCAGAGGCCTATTCCGTACAGCAAGATTCATATGCGCAGGAGCTCGCGTTCGACAAGCGTCGTGCGCGTCGTCGCCGCGTGGGCCAGCGCCTGCGCACCTTGACGATGATCGTGCTCATCCCGCTGGGGCTTGCGGCCATCTTTCTGGCGTCGTATGCCCTCACGTGCATCCTCAACGGCGCATCGCCCAACGAGGTGCTCCAACATCTAGCGGCCCTGGGCCAGCGTCTAGGCGATGTCGTAACAACCATTCGCGCCGGCTGGGAGAGCTAGCGTTTTAGCGCCCGCGGCTCTAAGAGAAATTTGTCTGCAAGGCAGTGAGTGATCCGTGTGTGTGACGGGGTAAGATTGATCGCGGTTTTGATCGGTGCTCGATTGGGTTTGTTGGGCGGAGTTTATGTCTGCTATTGATATTGTGCTTGTTGTGATCGCCTTGGTGGCGGTGGGGGTTGCTGTGGCTTGCGCCCTCCAGCTCAAGAGCCTGCGTGCCGAGTTGCGGGAGCGTGGCGACAGTAGTGCGGAAACGCTCGCGGCGCTCGAGCAGGCCAACAGCACGCTCGATGCCCTGAACGTCGCGCTGGCCGAAACCCGCCGCACGGCCAATGTCATCGCGCAGCAGCAGACGACCGATGCGGCCGTGGAGCAGCAACGTTACCTGACCGTCGCACGCGAGTTTTCGCAAGCTGGTGACCGGATGGATGACCTGCGCCGCGAGACGGCCCAACAGCTTGGCGCCAACCGCGAGGGCATCGAGCACCGCCTGGACAAGGTGCGCGAGACGGTCGATGCCCAACTGGGTGCCATTCGCAAGGATAACAACGTGCAGCTCGATCAGATGCGCGCGACGGTGGACGAGAAACTCTCCCGTACGCTCAACGACCGTCTGTCTGCATCGTTTAAGCAGGTGAGCGACCAGCTCGAGGCCGTGTACAAGGGCCTGGGCGATATGCAATCTATCGCCACTGGCGTGGGTGACCTTAAGCGCGTGCTGGGCAATGTGAAGGCGCGCGGCATTTTGGGCGAGGTGCAGCTGGGCGCGATCCTGGCGGACATCCTCACGTCCGACCAGTATCTGGAAAACGTGGCCACCAAGCCTGGCGCCTCGGAGCGCGTTGAGTTTGCCGTCAAGCTGCCGGTAGACGAGGGCGATCCCGTGCTGCTGCCGATTGACTCCAAATTCCCGGGCGATGCGTACGAGCATCTGCTCGACGCCCAGGAGTCGGGTGACGCTGAGGCCGTCGCCGCAGCGCGCAAGACGCTCGATATGATGGTGAAGCGCGAGGCAAAGGACATCTGCGAAAAGTATCTGAGCGTGCCCGCGACTACCAACTTTGGCATTATGTTCGTTCCGTTTGAGGGTCTGTACGCCGAGGTCGTCAGCCGCCCCGGGCTTATCGAGACCCTGGGCCGCGACTATCACGTCAACGTTGCCGGCCCCAGCACCATGGCGGCCATCCTCAACAGCCTGCAGATGAGCTACCAGACGTTTAGGCTGCAAAAACGCACCGATGACGTGCTGCGCGTGCTTTCCGCCGTCAAGGCTGAGCTGCCGCGCTATCAGGCGGCGCTACGCCGCGCCCAACAGCAGATCGAGACTGCGGGCAAGACGGTCGAGGGCATTATCGCCACGCGCACCAACGTTATGGAGCGCAAGCTCAAGGACATCGATGCGCTGGAGGATGCCGAGGAGGCCGACGCGATCTTGGGGCTCACGTCCGCGGACCTGCTCGCAGACCAAGAAGACGAGGGCTAGCCGCAACGGACGGCGGGGCGTCGGCGCAAGCGCGGGGCGCGGGCGCTTTTCGCATCGTGCTTGCCTGAAGTGCGCTTTAGTGTGCAACAATGGCGTTTCGCCCTATCAGACGCGAAAGGAAGCCCATGTCTCAGAGAAGCACCAGTCCGCTCATACGCTCCACCGTGCGCCGCACGTTGCAGCGTTTTTGGGATGTCACGCGCACGCAGCCGCTGATCGTCTTTCTCTCGGTATTCTCGTCGGCGGGCTATATCTTTTTGCTTACGTTTGCCAACACCTACGTGATGGCGCTTATCGTCGACCGCGTCCAGGCCGGCCCCGTGGCAGGCGACCAGGTGTTTGAGGTCTTTGGCCCTTACATTCTGGCGCTCGTGCTCGTTAACCTGGTAGGCCAGATCCTCTCCAAGCTGCAGGACTACACTGTCTACAAGCTCGAGATTGCGGGCAACTACCACCTGGCACGCCTGTGCTTTGACACGCTCTCCAATCAATCCATGACATTCCACACCAGCCGATTTGGCGGATCGCTTGTGAGCCAGACGAGTCGTTTTATGAGCGGCTACACGGGGCTGGTGGACGTGACGGTGTATTCGCTCATCCCCACTATCACCTCGGTCATCTGCACGGTAGCGGCGCTCGCCCCGGTGGTGCCCACATTTACCGTGATCCTGGTGGGCATCATGGTCGTCTACATCGCGTTTGTCTGGCTTATGTACAAACGCATCATGCCGCTTTCGGCCGCGACGTCCGCCGCACAGAACAAGCTGTCGGGCGTGCTGTCCGACGCGGTCACGAACATCCTGGCCGTCAAGACCTGCGGGCGCGAGGACTTTGAGCGCGACCTGTTCGATGCTGCCGACCGCGCCGCGCGCGACGCCGAGACGGTTTCGATGCACGCCATGATGCAGCGCAACTTTACGACCTCGGGCCTTATCGTTATCACCATGGCCGTGGTGAGTGTGTTCGTGGCGGGCGGCAACGCGTGGTTTGGCATTTCGGCCGGCGCGCTCGTCATGATCTTTACCTATACGTACAACCTCACCATGCGTCTGAACTACGTGAGCTCCATGATGCAGCGCATCAACCGCGCGCTGGGCGACGCGGCCGAGATGACACGCGTGCTGGACGAGCCGCGTCTGGTGGCAGACGACGAGAACGCTCCCGAGCTTAAGGTGCGCGAGGGCGCGATCGATTTTGAGCACTTGAGCTTTGCATACCGTGACGCCGCGGCGGGCGAGAACGTGTTCGACGACCTGACGCTCCATGTGGCGGCGGGCCAGCGCGTGGGCCTGGTGGGCAAATCGGGCTCGGGCAAGACGACACTCACCAAGCTGTTGCTGCGCCTGGACGACGTGCAGGGCGGCCGCGTGCTCGTGGACGGCCAGGACGTCTCGCGCTGCACGCAGCAGAGTCTGCGCCGCCAGGTTGCCTACGTGCCGCAGGAGGCGCTGCTGTTCCACCGCTCCATTCGCGAGAATATCGCCTACGGCCGCCCCGACGCCACCGACGAGCAGATTCGCGAGGCAGCGCGCCTGGCCAATGCCCTGGAGTTTATCGACCGCCTGCCCCGTGGCTTTGACACCATGGTGGGCGAGCGCGGCGTTAAGCTTTCGGGCGGACAACGCCAGCGCGTGGCCATCGCCCGCGCTATCCTGACCGACGCGCCGATTCTGGTGCTCGACGAGGCGACGTCTGCCCTCGACAGCGAGTCCGAGGCGCTGGTGCAGGAGGCGCTCGAGAACCTGATGCGCGGCCGCACTTCCATTGTGGTGGCGCACCGCCTGTCCACCGTGGCGGCGCTCGACCGCATCGTGGTGCTGGCGGACGGCGAGATTGTCGAGGACGGCACGCATGCGCAGCTCGTCGAGGCAGGCGGCGAATACGCAAGCCTGTGGAGCCGCCAGACCGGTGCATTTTTGGAGGCTTAAAGACCCCATACGTGGGACAATCGTGCCCATAGGTTTGTTATGCCGCTGAAGCGAGGAGTCGTTATGCCACGCGAGACCAATGCCGCCAAACGCGAGCGCGCCGTTGAGGTGTGCGAGCGCCTCAACCGTCGCTATGGCCCGGTCGAGTGCTTTTTGGACCACGAGAATCCCTTTAGGCTGCTCATTGCGGTACTGCTCTCGGCGCAGACGACCGACGCGCAGGTCAACAAGGTGACGCCGAAGCTGTTTGCCCAGTGGCCCACGCCCGAGGCCATGGCCGGGGCGAGCGTGGCTGACGTGGCAGACACCATCAAGTCACTCGGCTTCTACAAGAGCAAAGCCAAGCATGCCGTCGAGGCCGCACAGATGATCGTCGCCGACTATGGTGGCGAGGTGCCGGCCGACATGAAGGAGCTCGTCAAGCTACCGGGTGTGGGACGTAAAACGGCGAACATCGTGCTCAACGTGGGGTATGGCATTGTCGAGGGCATCGCGGTCGATACACACGTCAACCGCATCGCGCATCGCCTGATGCTGAGTCCTAAAACGCATGCCAAAGAGCCGCTCAAGACCGAGCAGGATCTGCTCAAGATTTTGCCTCATGAGTATTGGGAGTCGGTCAACCACCAGTGGATTACCTTTGGCCGTGAGATCTGCGATGCCCGCAAACCCAAGTGCGACGAGTGCCCGCTGGCGGATTTGTGCCCCAGCGTGCGCGTAGCGGGGTAGGGCGGAACGCATCTTCGTCTGGCGTTTTTTGCGGGGCTGGGTTTGCCCTTGAGCCGGAGTCCTCTCCATGCGCTACCATGACAAGCAATGAATTTGACGAACGACCCGCCGAGCTTGCCCCGGCGGGCTTTTGGCGTTGCAATGCCGGAGGAACAGCATGCTCATTCACCGTATAGCCGCGCAGCTCTACACTGCCGAGGCACTGCAGACCGTCGAGGCCGGGCTCGATGCTGGCGAGGACGTGACGCTGGCCGTGTCTCAGTCGGGCCGAACGCTTATGGCCGCCGCCCAGTTTGCGCGTCGTCCGCGCCCCACGGTCTACATCGTGAGTGGCGAGGACGCGGCCGATCGCGCCGCACGCAGTCTGGCCGCCTATGTGGGCCTGGCGCACGTGTGCCGCTTTCCCGAGCGCAAGGACTATCCCTGGCGCGAGCAGGCGCCCGACGACGCTGTGGTGGCCCAGCGCTGCGAGGCGCTCGGGCGCATCGTGCGCGGCGACAACTGCATCATGGTCACCTCGGCCCGCGCACTGCTGCGCTGCGTGCCGCCGGTCGAGAGCCGCTACTGGGAGTCCACTACTTTTGCGGTGGGCGAGGAGATTCCTTTTGACGAGGTGCCGCAGCGCCTGGTGGGCATGGGCTACACCAATGCCGGCGCTGCCGACGCGCCCGGCCTGTTCCGTGTGCACGGCGACACCGTCGAGGTGTTTCCCGCGCAGGAAAAGGCACCCGTGCGCATTGAGTTTTTCGGCGACGAGATTGACCGCATCCGCCGCATGGTGAGTTCAACGGGCCAGACCATCGGCAACGAGGACAGCATCGAGATCTTCCCGTGCCGCGAGCTCGCACTCACCGACGACGCCGTCCACAACATGCATGTGGCGCTCTACCGCGCCAGCCAGGACGACAGCAAGTTGGCGGCGCTGCTCGAGATGGTGGATGCGCGCATCGTCACGCCTGAGCTCGACCGCTTTTTGCCGGTGATGTACGGCCAGACCGTGAGCCCGCTGTCGCACGTGAGCGGCAAGGCGCTCGTGGTTCTGTCCGAGCCGCGCTCGCTGTTCGACGATTGCCTGCGCGCCTACGAGGATATCGAGGCACGTGCCGGCGAGGCGGGGGTCGACCGTCTGGACGGCCTGTACGTGCGTGCCCAGCAACTCGACTTTGGTTCCCAGCAACGCCTGAACTATGTGAGTCTCATCCGCGCCGGCGGTGCGGTGACGGCCGAGCTCAAGATCGAGCAGCCTGCCATCGCAGGATCGGACAGTCGCTTTATGACGCGCATCCAGGAGGTCGTGGGCAAGCGCTATGCCTGCGTGTTTGCCATCCCCGACCGCGGTGCGCGCGAGTCGATGGAGCTCACCTTTGGCGACGAGGGCATTACCTTTGAGGAATCGCTGACCGCGGCGCCCGAAAACGCCGGCGCTATCGGCGACCGCGTGCGTGTGGCAGCGGCGGATTCCGCTGACCGTGCCGCACGCCAGGAGGCCCATGCCTCGATTCGCGAGCGTAAGGCCGACGCGCTCAACGCCCGTTCGCTCGAGGCGGGCGCCGCGCAGGCTGCCGCCGGCGCCGCCGTGCCCACCATCTCGCGCGGACGCGTGACCTTTGTGGACGCTGCCCTGCCGCAGGGCGTGGTGGTGCCCGATGCCAACCTGGCCGTGTTCTCAATCGCCGATCTCAACGCCCGCATGGACGCCAACCGCGCGCGCAGCCGCCGCAAGGTTGACATTACGCAGATCACCTTCCCCTTTAAGCCGGGCGACTACGTGGTGCACGCCACTCACGGCATCGCGCTCTTTAGCGAGATTGCGCGCCAGGAAGTGGGCGGCAAGGAACGCGACTACTTTTTGCTGGAATACGCCGACGGCGACAAGCTCTACGTGCCGCTGGAGCAGGTTGACCGCATTACGCGCTACGTTGGTCCCGACGGCGATAAACCGCGCTTGACCAGGCTCAACACCGCCGACTGGACGCGGGCTACCAACAAGGCGCGCAAGAATGCCAAAAAGCTGGCGTTTGACCTGGTCGACCTGTATACGCGCCGCTCGTCGATTGCCGGTATCGCCTGTCCGCCCGACACGCCCGAGCAGATCGAGATGGAGCAGAGCTTCCCCTACGACGAGACGCGCGACCAGCTGGAGGCCATCGCCGACATTAAGGCCGACATGGAGGCGCCCAAGCCCATGGACCGCCTGCTGTGCGGCGACGTGGGCTTCGGCAAGACCGAGGTCGCCCTGCGCGCGGCCTTTAAGTGCGTGGACTCCGGCCGTCAGGTCATGGTGCTCTGCCCCACGACCATTCTGGCCCAGCAACACTACGAGACCTTCTTTGAGCGCTTTGCCCCGTTTGGCCTCGAGGTCGAGGTGCTCAGCCGCTTCCGCACCCCGGCGCAGCAAAAGCGCGCGCTCAAGGCGTTTGCCGAGGGCACGATTGATGTGCTGATCGGCACGCACCGCTTACTTTCTGCCGATGTGAACCCCAAGAACCTGGGTATGGTGATCATCGACGAAGAGCAGCGCTTTGGTGTGCAGCACAAGGAACAGCTCAAAAACCTGCGCGAGCAAATCGACGTGCTCACACTCTCGGCAACGCCTATTCCGCGAACCATGCAGATGGCCACGAGTGGCGTGCGCGACATGAGCCTGATCACCACGCCGCCGACCGGGCGTCGTCCTGTGATCGTGCACGTGGGGGAGTACGACCCCGACGTGGTGAGTGCGGCGATTCGCCTGGAGGTGGGCCGCGGCGGTCAGGTGTATTACGTGTCCAATCGCGTCAAGACCATCGACGACGCCGTGGCACGCGTGCATGAGGCCGCGCCCGAGGCGCGCGTGGGCGTGGCGCACGGCAAGATGAGCCCGCGCGAGGTCGAGGACGTGATGATCGAGTTCGCGACCAAAAAGATCGACGTGCTTATCGCCACGACCATCGTGGAGAGCGGCATCGACAACGCAACGGCCAACACACTCATCATCGAGGACTCGCAGCGTCTGGGTCTGGCACAGCTCTACCAGCTTAAGGGCCGCGTGGGCCGCTCGGCTACGCAGGCATACGCGTACTTTATGTTCCCGGGTGAGCTGCCGCTCACCGAGGAGGCCACGGCGCGCCTGACTGCGCTTTCCGAGTTCCAGGACCTGGGCAGCGGCATGCGCATCGCCATGCGCGACCTGGAGATCCGCGGTGCCGGTTCGCTCATGGGTGCCGAGCAGCACGGTAATCTGTCGAGCGTTGGCTTTGACCTGTTTACGCAGATGCTGGGCCAGGCCGTGGCCGAGGCGCGCGGCGACGACGATGCCGGCGTGGAGGCGGCGAGCGTGGGCATCAACCTGCCGGCCGACTACTTCTTGTCCGAGGAGTACATGCCGGCGGTGGACCAGCGCGTGCTCGTGTACCGCAAGCTCGCGGCGGCCGAGGACCTGGAGAGTATCGACGAGGTGCAGGAGGAGACCGAGGCCGCGCACGGTGAGCTTCCGTTGGCGGGGCTCAACCTGTTCAACCGCGCTCGCATCCGTATTCGCGGCGAGCGCCTGGGGCTCGAGAGCGTCACGCTCAGCGGTGGACGCATTACCTTCCTGGGGGTTGACGTGCCCAAGAAGGTGGCCTTTGAGCTTAAGACCCGCTATGGCGCGGTGAACTTTCCCAAGAGCCGCAAGCTGTCGGTGCCCTACAAGGCGGGCGCCGGCGCGGGCAGCGGCCTGGGCCGCGGCCTCGACGCCAACGACGGCACCGGCCCCGTGGCCGCGGCACTCATGCTGCTGCAGCAGCTGGGTGCTAGCGACGACGACTAACGGGTCGACGCTGCAAACGCCCCATTTGTGGCAATCTGACCCTCACTCGTCGGTCGCGTACGCAAGTACGCTTCCCTCCTCCTTCGGGCCACCTTGCCACAAATGGAACGTTTTCGCTTACTTATGCTCAACCTGTAAGGGTATTTACGGGACAAAGCCATCTTCGTCTCACCCACATTGCAGGTTGACTGCCCTTCGCCCGACCGAAAGGAAAGCATGTTCGGATACATCTATAAGAAAGATGTCGCCATTATCGCGGTTGTCCTGTGCCTTTGTCTGGGCGTGGGCAGCTTCTTTGATTATCAAATCTCGAGTGCGCTGTTCAACATCGGCAGCATGTACGGTCGCTTTGTCGAGGCGGCCGGTGAGCTGCCGTTCGAGCTGACGGCGAGCATCGCGGGCGTTATGCTCGTGCGCTCGGCACGCCCCGATTCCAAGGCGAGCAAGTGGCTCGCTGCGCTGGGCGTTTTGATCAACGTGGGTCTGGTCGGCTACGAGATTATCGGATCGCTGCGCGTCGGCGGCAAGCTTATTGCGTTTCAGCTGGTTCTGACGTTTGCGTTGGTCATCGCAGCCAACTTCATCGCCTACCGCCTCACGCGCACGACCGAGCCCGACGAGCTTACGCGCTGGGCGTTGATGGTGCTGGCCGTGTGGGTCGCTCAGGCCATCATCCTCAACGTCATTGTTAAGCCGTTATGGTCGCGCCCGCGCATGCGCGTGATCGAGGTCACGCCGGGGCTCAATTTTCAGCCGTGGTGGGTGATCGGCAACCCCGACAAGTGGGCCTATATCGCCGCCGGCGTGATCAAGGACGGGTTCAAGTCGTTTGCGAGCGGACACACGGCGCATGCGGCGATCGGCCTTATGCTCGCCGGGCTTCCCGCGGCAGCCTTTAAGGAAAAACCTTCGCGTCGCCGCGTGATCTTTTGGGCGGCGGCGGCCGTCGCAGCGTTCGTCGCCTTTGGGCGCATCGTGATCGGAGCACACTTTTTGAGCGATGTGAGCTGCGGTTTTGCTCTGGTACTGGCACTTGAGTGCCTTGCCGCGCGCATTGCCTATCCCAACGGCGTACAATAGCCCCGTTTGAATCATCTGGCCGATACCCGGTAAGAGAGGATTGCCATGCTCGCGTTTAACAACGACTATTCCCACGGCGCACATCCGGCAGTGCTGCAGGCGCTCGTCGACACCAATATGGAGCCGCAGCCCGGCTACGGTACCGATGCGCACACCGAGCGTGCCAAGCAGCTTATCCGCGAGGCCTGTCAGGTCTCCGATGCCGACGTGTTTTTTCTGGTGGGCGGCACGCAGGCCAACGCGACGGTGATCGACATGCTGCTCGCGCCGTACGAGGGCGTCGTTGCTGCCGAGACCGGCCACGTCGCCTGCCACGAGGCGGGCGCCATCGAGTTTGGCGGCCACAAGGTGCTCACCATCCCTGGCTACGAGGGCAAGATGCACGCCGAGGATCTGGAGAACTATATCCAGGTGTTCTACGAAAACGAGAGCTACGAGCACACGGTGTTCCCGGGTGCCGTGTACGTGAGCCTATCGACCGAGTACGGCACGCTGTACTCCAAGGCCGAGCTCGCGGCGATTCACTCAGTGTGCCAGAAGCGTGAGATTCCGCTGTTTGTGGATGGCGCCCGCCTGGCCTATGCGCTGGCGGCCGATGAGTGCGACATTACCCTGCCCGAGCTGGCGCAGCTGTGCGACGTATTCTACATCGGCGGCACCAAGTGCGGCGCGCTCTGCGGCGAGGCTGTGGTGTTTAGCGGCATGCACGCTCCGGCGCATCCCATTCCGCGTATTAAACAGCATGGCGCGTTGCTGGCCAAGGGCCGCCTGACGGGCGTGCAGTTTGAGGCGCTCTTTACCGACGGCCTGTATTTTGAGATTGGTCGTCAGGCGATTGAAACCGCGCAGGCGCTTCGTCGCGTACTGCACGAGCGCGGCTACCAGTTCTTCTTGGAGACGCCGACGAACCAGCAGTTTGTGATTCTGCCCAACGAGGACATGGCGCGCATTCGCGAGCATGCCTCGATCGAGTACTGGGAAAAGTACGATGAGACCCACACGGTGGTGCGCTTTTGCACCAGCTGGGCCACGACGCAGGAGGATATCGACGCGCTGGCGGCGGTTCTGTAGCCTGATGTAATGACGAGGGGCCGCCTTGCGCTGGGTTTAGCGCAAGGCGGCCTTTGTTTTTGAGGGAGAAGGGTTGTATGACCGAGATGTCCGAGCCGACGATTCGCCTGGCGACGCCCGAAGACGCACCAGCGTTGCTTGCCATCTATGAGCCGTATGTGCGCCAGGCGGCGATTACCTGCGAATACGAGGTGCCGAGCGTTGAGGAGTTCGCCGGGCGTATTGAGCGTACGCTCAAGCGCTATCCGTATCTGGTGATGGAGTTGGACGGGCGTCCGGTAGGCTATGCCTATGTGAGTCCGCTTAACAGCCGCGAGGCCTACGACTGGTCGGTCGAGACGTCGATCTACCTGGCACGCGATGTGCGCCATGGCGGGCTGGGTCGCAAGCTGCACGACGCGCTCAAGCAATGCCTGGTCGCGATGGGCATCACCAACATGTGCGCGCTCATTGCCGTGCCGCACGATAAGGACGACGAGTATCTGACGCACAACAGTCAGGATTTCCATGCCCATATGGGGTATCGCCTGGTGGGCGCCTTCGACCGCTGCGCCCAAAAGTTCGGCCGCTGGTACGACATGTGCTGGATGGAGCTGGTCCTGGCCGAGCGCACACCCAACCAACCCAAACCAACCTGGTTCCCCGACCTCCCCAAACCTACCATTTAGGGACAGGTTTATTTTGGCAGGTTAGCCGATGGGCTCGGTGTATTTGGCGCGGTCGGTGCGTTGGATGCGCTTGGAGACATGGAGCGGGCGGCCGTCGGTGTCGTAGACGTAGTCGGTGATTAGGATCAGCGCCTGCCCGCGCTCAACGTTGAGCAAAAACGCCTCGTTTTGCGAGGCGTAGCACACCTCAAAGGTCTTATGCCCCTGTGCCGGTGCGCGATGGAACTCCTGTCGCAGCGTGGCGTAGAGCGAACCGTTGATATCGCGATCGATGAGTGCCTCAAAGCTCGGTGGTAGATAGGTGGTCTCCAGGCACAGCGGCGCATCGTCCAGATAACGCAGACGGACAAGTTTGACGAGCTTGCTGCCCACGGCGGCATCAAAGAACTTAGCTATGCTGCCGCCCGCCTTGGTAAAGCCCGAGTCCACGGTGCGCGTGGTGGGCTTCATGCCCTGGCCTTCGACCTGCTTGGTATAGCTCGAAAACACCAGGTTGTTCTCGTGGAGCGCGGGCGTGTCGGCCACAAAGGCACCACGTCCGCGCTCGGTGCGAACCAGGCCCTCATCAACGAGCACCTTAAGGGCATGGCGCACGGTGCTGCGCGACAGCCCCGATTCGTCCATGAGTTCCATCTCGGACGGCAGCTTGTCTCCGCGCGCGTAGGTGCCGGCGGCGATGCGGTCGCGCAGCATGCCCGCCAAGCGCTCGTATTGGCTTAGTTTCTTTTTAGATGAGACGCTCATATTGCCAACCTATATCTAACTTGTATGCCTAACTAAGCAAGCATGTATTCAATACAAGAACAAAACAGCTGGTAACGAATAATCGAAAACCTTACCAGCAAAATTTCTAAGACAAATATAGCATACAACTAGTCGACATAACCAGAACATGTATGTAACTTGTATGCCATCGAGAGCATCAAACGAGAAGAAAGGCTGATGCACGATGACTACTCAGGAACAGGTTAAGGATGTCGTCTCCCAGGTTTTGGCTGACAAGGCAGACAAGGGCGGCATCAAGCGCGTCGTGTGGATTGGCGCTGGCGGATCCAACGGCGGCAACTATCCTGCCCAGTACTTTATGGAGCACGAGGCCACGCAGGTCGTGAGCTCCAGCTACACCAGCAACGAGTTCGTGCACGCAACCCCTGCCTACGTCAACGAGAACACCCTGGCCGTGGTCGTGTCCACGCGCGGCACCAAGGAGACCATCGTCGCCGCCCAGGTCGCCAAGGACCACGGCGCCAGCACCATCGCCATCTATGTTGACGAGTCCGGCCTCACCGAGGTCTGCGACTACAAGATCCAGTACGACAGCCTGGCCGTCGACGAGTCCTGCATGGGCCGCACCAACTCCGCCGTCGTGACCATGATCGCCATGGAGCTCACGCAGCAGACCGAGGGCTATACCGAGTACGAGACCGCTATGGCCGCGTTCGACTTGGTCGACCCCATCTATCGCAAGGCCGTCGAGTACACCCGTCCGCTCGCTGCCAAGTGGGCCGAGCAGAACGCCGACAAGCCCTGCATCAACGTCATGGCCCAGGGCCCGCTCTTTGGTGCCGCCTACGTCTTTAGCATCTGCAACGTGCAGGAGATGCTGCAGATCGACTCTTGCACCATCAACACCTGCGACTTCTTCCACGGCCCCTTCGAGATCCTGGACAAGCGCACCTCGCTGTTCCAGCTCATCAGCGTCGGCCGCAGCCGCTGCAACGACGAGCGCGGCATCCGCTTCGTCAACCAGTACGGTGGCGAGCGCGTCTATCAGCTCGACGCCAAGGAGCTCGGCCTCAACGACATCAAGGACAGCGTGAGCGAGTACTTCAACCACCTGATCTTCGCGCCGATCCTCAATAACGTCTACATGCGCGCACTCTCTGCCGTCACCCACAAGGACTACATGACGCGCCGCTACATGTGGAAGCTTGACTACTAGGAGTTACGCGGTTTTACCAAACCGCGCAACTGGTTGACGCTGCAAGCCCGCCAGAGCGGCAATCTGCCTTTCAGCTTCAGCGGCATGACCAGAAGGTCAATGCCGCTTCGCTTCAAGGCACCTTGCTCGCTCTGGCGGGTTTTCGCTGACGCTGCCAAAGCATCGGCGTCGCCTTGGTCCAGATGTGGCACTTGGGGGCGTTCCTTTTCTGCCGGCAGTTGGGGACAGTCCTAGTCGTTGGGGACGTCCCCAATGACTACCCAATGAGTGTGTGGGCGAGCAGATTTTTCCGTTCGGCGATTTGTGTCTTGAAAAATGTATATAACGACTATAACGTAGTGTGAAACATATTGGAAACAATACCGAGGAGGCTGCGTTGAAGAAAAGCAATCTGGGCTATGTGCTGGTGCTGGTCGCCGCGCTTATGTGGGGCAGCATCGGAATCTTTGTAAACGGCATCTCGGCCATGGGCGTTTCGTCCCAGAGCATGGCTGCCTTTCGCTTGTTGGTCGGAGCGCTTATCTTGGCGCCGGTCCTGATGTTTATGGGCTGCCGTCCGGGTGAGGGGTCTACCGTGGCTCAGGGTCCGCTGGCCCTGTTCAAGGCAAGCCCTAAAGAGCTCGTTCCCTGCGCACTTGTCGGTATCGTCGGTTTGGCCGCCGCCAATACCTGCTATTACGAGTGCATGGGCGAGGTGGGCATGTCCACGGCCTCGGTGCTGCTCTACACCTCGCCGGTGTTTGGCGTCATGCTCGGCCGCGTGCTTTATCGCGAGGACGTGACCCCCAACAAGCTCGTTGCCATTGTCTTTAACATCGTTGGCTGCGTGCTTGCAGTGACCAATGGTGACCTTTCCGGTTTTCATTTTTCGGTTTGGGGCGTCACGTCGGGCGTGATTGCAGGCCTTTGTGGTGCGTCACTCGCGGTGTTTAGCCGGATAGCAACCAAGACGGTCCACCCGCTGGCTGTCACGTTTTGGGGCTTTGTTTTTGGCGGTGCGGTTATGGCAGCTATCGCGGCTCCGTGGCCGGATGTCGCCGCGGCAATGTCGCCACAGTTGCTGCTGCTGTTCCTTGGTTTTGGACTCATCCCCACAGCCGTGGCCTACATCCTATATATGCAGGGTCTGTCCATGGGGCTCGAGACATCGAAGGTTCCCGTCGTAATGTCTTTCGAGACGGTCGTCACCGTACTGGTGGGCATTGGTGTCTATGCCGAGCCCGCCGGCGCGATCAAGGTCCTGGGCATTGTGCTGGTGCTCGCGTCCATCCTGATTATGAACACCGACTTCTCCAAGCTGCGCAACAGTGTGTTTGTCGGTCATGTCGTTGAGAGCATGACCTTTAAGCCCAACGCGTGGTGGACGGAGAAATCGCAGGACATGGATCTGTTTAAGGAACGCACCGGCATCGCGCTGGAGCCCACCGTGCAGGAAAGCCCCTGGTACTTCGTGCGATAGAGGATTGTGTGCGGCGTCTGACCTGGGGTTATCCAGCCAGCGCCGGCCTATCCAGCCCCAACGTTTCAAGTACGTTAAACCCGTCAACGGTCGATTTTCACCCGCGAACGGTCTTTATACTAATTAGCAATATAAGCAACGTATAAGACGTTATAATGACCATAACGAAAAGGAGGAGGCAAGATGAATCAGATCATTCTCGCATCTCATGGCGGCCTGGCCGCAGGCGCCAGAGACACGCTCGAGATGGTTCTCGGCGACGTGTCGAACGTCCACGTCGTGTCGCTTGCTCGTGACGACAAGGAGCCCATCACCAATAAGGTGGACGCCCTGATCGCCACGTTCAACGCGGACGACACCGTCTATGTGCTGACCGATATGCTCGGCAGCTCGGTCAACAACAACATGGTCGAGCTTTCCAAGAACGGCACGAAGTTCACGGTTGTCAGCGGTTTCAACATTCCGTTGGCACTGACGCTCGCTATGAGCCCCGTCCCCGTCAAGGGCGCCGAGCTCGCGGCCCTCATCAACGAGGCCCGCACCGGTCTGACCAACCCCAACGCACCGGTCGAGGCCGCCGCGGCTCCCGCCAAGAAGGCCAAGGCGCCCCGTCACAGCTCCGGTCCCGCCAAGATCGTCCTCGCACGTCTTGACTACCGTCTGCTGCACGGCCAGGTCGTCTTTACCTGGACCACCAAGGTTCAGGCCGAGCGCATCATCGTCGTCGACAACGCTGCCGCCAACGATGACATCAAGAAGGGCGCTCTTAAGCTGGCCAAGCCCCAGGGCGTGCGCCTGAACGTCTTCACCGTCGAGCGTGCCCTCGCCAAGATGGACAAGCTCAACACCCTCGGCGAGCGCGTCATGTTCGTCTTTGGCAACACGGCCGAGATGCTGCAGTTCTGCCAGGGCTACAAGCTCGACGCTATCAACCTGGGCGCCACCGCCAACCACGACGGTGCCGATCAGATTGGCGGCAAGGACAGCTCCGTCTTCCTCGACGCCACCCAGAAGGCCGACGTCAACCAGCTGCTCGACATGGGCATCAAGCTCTATGTCCAGCAGACCCCTACGTATCAGAGCGTCGACATCGACACCAAGCTGTAATCAACCAGGCTTTTGCCTGACTGAAAGGAGAAGGGTATGAATACGTTCATCAGTGCGGTGCTCGTCGGCCTCGTCGGCGTGTTCTGCATGTGGGACTCCCGCCTGCTCGGTCGTCTTAACTTCGAGCAGCCCCTCGTTGGCGCTACGCTCGTCGGTCTGCTGCTGGGCGATGTGCCCACCGGCCTTGCCGTCGGTGCCGCCGTCGAGCTCGTGTCCATGGGCCTGGTGCAGGTCGGCGCCGCCGTTCCGCCCGATATGGTCCTGGGCGGCATCGTGGCCGCTGCCTTTGCGTGCCTGACCGATGCTTCCGCCGAGACCGCCATGACGATTGCCATCCCGGTCGCCGTCCTGGGTCAGCTCCTCGGCATCGTGTTCCGTTCCATCATCGCCGCCCTCACCCATGTGGCCGATAGCGCGATCGATAACGGAAAGTTCAAGACCGCCTACCGTATGCACATCTGCGCCGGCTCCGGTCTGTACGCCATCATGTACTTCCTGCCGATCTTCCTCGCCGTCTTTGTTGGCACCGACCTGGTTCAGGCCATCGTCAACATGGTTCCCGAGTGGCTGTCCACTGGTCTTAACGTTTCGACCAAGATCATGACCGCCTACGGCTTGGCCCTGCTGCTCACCATGATGATCAAGAAGGGTATGACTCCGTTCCTGTTCATCGGCTTTTTGCTCGCCGCCTACCTCAACCTGTCCGTCATCGCGGTCGCTCTGATCGGTGTGTGCCTGGCTGTCGTCTTCATGGGCTTCAAGTTCAACGGTTCCCATGCAGCCGCCGGTGTCGATTCCGACTACGATCCGCTCGAAGACGACGAAGACTAAGGAGGAACACACTATGGCAACCACAACCAAGGACGTGTCCCTGAACAAGAAGGTCAGCCAGTTCTTCTGGCGCTCCTGGGCCATCCAGGCCTCTTGGAACTACGAGCGTCAGATGAACATGGGCTTCCTCTACGGCATGGTTCCCACGCTCGATCGCCTCTACCCCGACGAGTCTGACCCCAAGCAGCTCGCTGCTAAGAAAGAGGCCTACCATCGTCACATGGCGTTCTACAACTGCACCCCGCAGACGAGCGCTTTCGTCCTGGGCCTCGCCGCCTCCATGGAGGAGGAGTACGCCAAGGATCCCGAGAACTTCGACCCCGATTCGATCAACGCGGTCAAGACCTCCCTCATGGGCCCGCTTTCCGGTATCGGTGACTCCTTCTTCCAGGGCACCATCCGCGTCATCGCCTTTGGTCTGGGCGTCCAGCTGGCTCAGCAGGGCTCCATCATGGGCCCGATCCTGGCCATGCTCATCTCCATCGTGCCCTCCGTGCTGATCACGTGGTTCGCTGCCAAGATCGGCTACCAGGGCGGCCATGAGTACCTGAGCAAGCTCCAGGGCGGCGACCTCATGGAGAAGCTCATGTATGTCTGCGGCATCGTGGGTCTTATGTCCGTGGGCGGCATGATCGCTACGCTGATCGGCGCCACCACCCCGCTGCAGTTTGCTGAGGGTACCGTCGTTATCCAGGACATCCTGGACGGCATGATGCCCCAGATGATCTCCCTTGGCCTCACCGGCCTTATGTACTGGCTCATCAAGAAGAAGGTCAACACCGGTTGGCTTCTCGTGATCGCCATCGTGGGCGGCATCGCCCTCTCCGCGGCCGGCATCCTGGCCTAGTCGCGACCCAGCGTCTAACCGCTTTCCCCCGGGGGCCTGCCTGGCATCCCATACCCCAGGCAGGCTTCCATCCCTAAATGTGTCAAAGGGACAGTCCCTTTGTCGCATCCTCAACGGGCCGGCGACTCGGTCCTAACCACGGTAACCCTGCGAGCGTCCGGCAATGTGACGCCGCAAAAATTCGAAAGGAATGTGTCAGATGTACGAGATCGACCTTAACCTCCCTAAGCAGATCGTCGCTGAGGTCCTGTCCAACCACGAGATTCACAGCGTCGCCTTCGTCGGCTGCGGTGCTTCTATGTCCGATCTTTACCCCGCCAAGTACTTCCTGGCCAACAACACGGACAAGCTGAACGTTCAGATCTTCACCGCTAACGAGTTCAACTACGACACGCCTTCTTGGGTCAACGAGCACACCTTCGTGATCACCTGCTCCCTCGGTGGCTCCACGCCCGATACCGTCGAGGCCAACAAGACCGCCAAGAAGCACAACTGCCCGGTCGTCTCCCTCACCAACAAGGCTGGCTCCGCTCTGACCGTCGACGCCGACCACGTCATCGTCCACGGCTTCCACGCCAACTACGCTGCCAAGTGCGAGAGGCCCGGCTATGCCATCGCCCTTGCTCTCGAGATCCTTCAGCAGACCGAGGGCTATGACCACTACGAGGACATGATCACCGGCCTCACCAACGTCTTTGAGCTCTGCGAGAACGCCGCTCAGTCCGCCAAGGGCCTCGCCAAGCAGTTCGCCCAGGACTTCAAGGACGACGAGATGATCTACTTCATGGCCTCCGGTGCCTCCGAGAAGATGGCTTACTCTTCCGCCGCCTTCCTGTTCACCGAGATGCAGTGGATTGACGCCGCCGCCTACAACACCGGCGAGTACTTCCACGGCCCGTTCGAGGTTTCCACCGAGGGTAAGCCCTACGTCTTCTTCATGTCCGACGGTGCCACCCGTCCGATGGACGCTCGCGCCCTCACCTTCCTGCAGCGCATGGGCGCCAAGGTCGCTCTGATCGACTCCAAGGACTACGGCCTGGCCGACGCCGTGCCGGCAAGCGTCGTCACCTACTTCAACCCGCTGCTGCACCTCGCCGTTATGCGCGAGTACGGCAACCAGATCGCCGAGGCCCGTCAGCACCCGCTGACCATGCGTCGCTACATGTGGAAGCTTTCCTACTAATCACAAGTAAGTTAACCTTACGGGTTGATTGAGAGGGGATGGGGTTTTGCCCCGTCCCCTTTTTTGCTCTGGGGAGGGCGTGTGCGCACGCGCCGCAAAACCCCAGATAAACCCTACCAAAATAAACCTGTCCCTTTTTGGCAAGTGGGAGGAGATGCGTATGATCAAGGCAGTGCTGTTTGATATGGACGGCGTGCTGGTCGATACCGAGTGGTTCTACAACCGTCGCCGCGTGGCGTTTATGGAAGAGAAGGGGTTCCACTTTGACGAGATCCCCGATCTTTCGGGGTCTAACGAGCCCGCCATTTGGAAGTCGCTGGTGCCCGACGATGTTGAGCTGCGCGAGCGCCTGCGCGTGGAGTACAAGCAGGTCTACAGCCCGGTCCATCCCGTTCCGTATGCCGAGCTGCTCAACGAGCAGACGGAGCCGGTGATGCGTGAGCTGCACGAGCGCGGCGTGAAGTGTGCCATCGCGAGCTCGTCCTACCGTGAGCTCATCGACGAGCTGGTGGAGATTGCCGGTATCGCCGACGTGCTGGACTACACCATCTGCGGCCATGAGTGCAGTGCGTTTAAACCCGACCCCGAGATCTATTTGCGCGCCATGGAGGCGTTGGGTGTTGAGCCGGCCGAGTGCCTGGTTATCGAGGACTCGCCTATGGGCATTGAGGCCGGCAAGCGCTCCGGCGCCCGCGTCCTGGCGCTGCGTCCGCACGAGGGCGTCAACCTAGATCAGTCCGCCGCTGACACCATCATCGATAGCCTTGCCGACATTTTGCCCGCTTTGTAGCGTCAGTTCGCCGCGAGAAGTACCGATTCACGCGTCTTTTGCGGTGGATTGGCTCATTTTGGCTTCGACTCAGACTAAGTGAGTAGACTTTTTGGCACATGCCGAGCACAAAGCGTATCTGCTTTAGTAAAACCGCAGGTCACAGAGGTGGCAGTTTTTGGTGTGCTCGGCAGGTCGCGAAAAGTCTACTCACTTGGAGTTTGGGCCTTTGGTCGTGGGGGTTGCCGGTCCCGTTTTTGGGTCAAAATAAAGGCACCAAAGGTTGATTTTCAATCTCAACGCAACAGCCTGAACGGACCCCGCGTTTCCGCAGCTAGCGCAACGCGGAACTAGCCCCCGGCACCTGGCCGTCGCCTCGTTTCCGCAGGTGGAGAGGCTATGGAGGCCGGCGTCCCCACCCTGCCGCGGCATGCTCCGCCAGCCCGCTGCGCAGCCGCTCCGGACTCAGCGCAACGGGCCCTCCGGCCCATGTCCCGGCGCGCCGGCTATCCCGCCAGCGGCCCCTCGCCCCTCGCGGCCCTGGCCCTGTCGATGCAGCCGGGCGTGAGG
>NZ_SPFO01000029.1 GCF_005845035.1 Collinsella aerofaciens
GTCGCAGCCCCGACCCGCGGTCACGAGCGGGGGCTCCTATCTTTTTAGTGCCCTCGGATTGGGTCATAGTGTCTGTCGTTGCCAAAACAACGGCGTTGCCATGGTAGTCATTGGGGACGTTCTTAAATGACTAGTCAAAAGGGACACTCTTGCGGCACTTGGGGACGTTCCTTTTCCGCCGGCAGTTAGGGACACTCCTTGCACCAATGCTGCATCGAATGCTCGGGAAACCGCGACCCGGTTTTTGGCCGAATAGTGGGTCGCGGTTTCCAGATGGGTCGGGTAGCGGAAAGTGCGACCCGGAATATTGCTCCAAAACGGGATGCGGTTTCCCCGACGCGCCTCAAACGGAAAGCGCATCCCATTCCGGAGCTCCAAAACGGGATGCGCTTTCCGCGTGGAAGAATTGTCGCAGCTACGTTAAGCGGCGGCTCCGCTATTCGCCCAGCACCAGTGCTACGAGCTCTGCCTGGGTGTCCACCACGTAGTCGGCGCCGGCGGCTTCCAGTTCTGCGCGGCCGCGAAAGCCCCAGCTGACGCCCGCGCTCTTAAGGCCAGCGTTGTGACCGGTCAGGATATCGACATTGGAATCGCCCACGTAGAGCGTGGTTGCCGGATTGGCGCCCAGCTCCTTCATCACGTGCAGCGTGACGGGTGCCTCGGGCTTGGGCGGAAACGCATCGACACGGCCCTGTACCAGCGCAAAGCGCTCAGAGCCAAAATACTTCTCGATAAGCGGGGCTGCCGAAATATGATCTTTGTTGGTGAGCACGGCAAGCTGAACGCCCGCTGCGCGCAGACGGTCGAGCATCTCAATCGTGCCGGCGTAGGGTGAGGTGTGGTCCTCTTTGTGCTCGCCGTAATAAGCTCTAAACTCGGCAAGCGTCTGCTCAAACATGCGGCCGTCGCCCGCGTACTCGGCGGGCATAAAGCGCTCGACCAGCTTGAGCATGCCGTTTCCCACCTTGTAGCGGTACTCGTCCACGGCAAACGTGGGCCAGCCGTGCATCTCGCAGGTGTGGTTGCCGGCGGCCGCCAGGTTCTCGATCGTGTTGAGGATGGTGCCGTCCAGGTCAAAGATCACATGGGAAAAAGCTGCTGCCATGAAAGCTCCCGTCATTGGGTTTCAAAACGCACCTCATAATACTTGGCTTCCGCGTTGGGCGCGCTTGGAATCTGAACATCTCCAGGGATATCAAGCCACATCGCGCCGACCGCGCGATTCCGCCCTAGCAAATTCTCGGTAGCTGCTCTCCCACGAGCATGTCGAGGATGCGGGTCGAGCCCCAGCCGGTGCGTACGCGCACGGCGGGGCGGGCGTCCTCGGCAAGCGGCAGCACGCGACCGATGATGGCGGCGTTCTCGCCGTAGCGGGCGGCGCGCATGGCCGCCAGCGCGGCATCGGCCTGCTCGGCCGGCACCACGGCGACCATCTTGCCCTCGTTTGCCACCTGCAGAACGTCGTAGCCGAGCATCTCACATGCCGCCTGCACGTCGGGGCGCACGGGCACGGCATCCTCGTCGATCTCCATGGCAACGCCGCTGGCCTGGGCAAACTCGTTGAGCGTGGATGCCAGGCCACCGCGCGTGGGGTCGCGGAAGCAGCGGGTGTCGGGGGCGGCGGCGAGCACGTCAGCAATCAGATGATTGAGCGGCGCAGCGTCGCTTTCAATGTTGCTCGAAAACGCCAAGCCCTCGCGCTGGCTCATGATGGCGATGCCGTGGTCGCCCAGCGTGCCCGAGACCAAGATGACATCGCCGGGCTGGCAGTTTGCACCGCTGAGCGCCACGCCCGCGGGTACCTCGCCCACGCCGGCGGTATTGATGTAGACGCCGTCGGCACCGCCGTGCTCGACCACCTTGGTGTCGCCGGTGATAATCTTCACACCTGCCTCATGTGCCGTTTCGGCCATGGTCTGTACAATCTGGCGCAGCTTGTCCATGGGATAGCCCTCTTCGAGGATAAAGCCGCACGATAGGTAGCGCACGTTAGCGCCCGAGGTCGCGACGTCGTTGACGGTTCCGCATACGGCGAGGCGGCCGATATTGCCGCCGGGGAAGAACTGCGGCGTTACCACAAAGCTGTCGGTCGACATGGCGATTCGCCCGCTTGCGGGCAACGCGGCGACACCGGCGTCGTTGCCCGCAAGCAGCTCGGGCGACCCAAAGGCATCCAGAAAGACCTCATCGATAATGCGCTTCATCAACTGGCCGCCGGAGCCGTGGCCCAGCAGGACAGTGCTATCGGTGGCAGTACGGGACATTTCGAAAACTCCAATCGTGGGTGGAATCGGCAATAGCCGAGTGTGGCAAAATCTATGTTAAGTAAAAGTCAGCGAGCGCCATTCAGACGAAGTGAGTTGCCTTGAAAGAGGAGGCTGCTGGGCTTTTGCCCGCAGCCGACGATTGAAAGGCAAATCGCTCGCCTGAATGGTGCGCAGCGTCGGCCGGTCCGCCGTTCGTTAGAACGGCGGACCTTAATAGTCGCGGTAACGGTAGTACGCCGCGCAGCTGCCTTCGGAGCTCACCATGCACGGGCCGACGGGGTGTTCGGGCGTACATGCGTGGCCGAACAGAGGGCAGTCGCTCGGCGTGATGGCACCGCGCAGCACGTCGCCGCAGCGGCAGCCGCGTGGCTCGACCGTCGCCTCAATGGGCACATCAAAGCGGGTGCCGGCATCAAAGCGCGCGAATTCGGGTCGGATGGAAAGACCCGAGTTGGCAATCGGTCCCAGTCCGCGCCACGTGGTGTCGCACGGCTCAAATACCTGATCGACCAGCTGGCGCGCCACGGGGTTGCCGTCTGCATTGACGCCACGGCGGTAGGCGTTGTCAATCGCGGGCCTGTCCTCGACAACCATCTGGACCAGCATGCAGATGCCCTGCAAGATATCGACTGGCTCAAACCCGGTGACTACGCCGGGGGTCTCGAACTCATCGACCAAAAACCCAAAGGGTGCCAGGCCCGTGATGGTAGCGACGTGACCAGGCAGGATAAAGCCGTCGATGGTCGTCTCGGGGTCGTTAGAGATCGCACGCAGAGCCGGCGGCGTGGTCTTGTGAGCACAGTAGACCGAGAAGTTCCGGAGCCCGCGCGCGTCGGCCTCCAGGATAGCGGCGGCAATGGTGGGCGTTGTGGTCTCAAAGCCGACGCCCATAAAGATGACCGGGCGTTCGGGATTTTGCTCGGCAATGTCGAGTGCGTCGAGCGGAGAGTAGACGATGCGGATGTCGCGCCCCGCCGCTTTTTGCGCGGCAAGCGAGGTGGACGATCCGGGCACGCGCATCATGTCGCCAAAGGTGGTGATGATGGCGCCGTCCATGTTGGAAAGCGCGATTGCGTGATCGATGTCGCGGTTGGCGGTGACGCAAACGGGGCACCCCGGGCCGCTTAGCAGTTTGAGTCCCGTCGGCATAATGGAGCGAAAGCCATAGCGGCCAATGCTCACGGTATGCGTGCCGCAGACTTCCATAAGGTTGATGCTGCGGTTGCCGACAAGCTCATGAATACGATCGATGAGCTCGCGAGCCAGCTTGGGGTCGCGAAATGCCGAAAAGTCGATACCGGAGCGAACCGGCTGCGCCGCCGCCACTAGTATGCCTCAGCCGGGTTGGTGGCGAGCTGGTCCTCTTCGGCCAGCTCGGCCATGGTATTGACGAGCTCGAGTGTCTCCTGGGCTTCCTGCTCGTCGACAATCTGAATGCCAAAGCCGGCGTGCACGAGAATATAGTCGCCGACCTGCGCCGTCGGCACGAGGCGCAGCGAAACGGGGCGCTCGATGCCCATCATGTCGACGGTCGCCTTAAGGTCGTCGTCGCGTTTGACCACTTTACCGGGAACGGCAAGGCACATAATGTTTCCCTTTTATACGTTTTGCGCTGGATAGGCGCCTAATTACCCATCAGTTGATGGTAGCGCTCGCGGGAGTCACGAGCAAATGCGTTACGCCTGTGAGACGGCGGCGCGCAGGCTGGCAAAACAGCCTACCCGTGCCGTCTGCGCGAGGCGAGCGCGAGCGATGGCGGCCTGACCGTAGGCGATGCAGCCGTCGTTGACGGGCACGGCGTGGGGAACCAAGACGGCAAGACCGGCGTCTTTGAGTTCGTGGGTAAGGAGCTGAAGCAAAAGCCGGTTCATGAACACGCCGCCCGAGAGCGCGACGGTATCGAGGCCTTCGCGATCGCAGATCTCGCACGCGATGTGGGTCGTAGCGTGCGTAATGGCGATGTGAAACCCGAGCGCGAGCCTGTCGGCCGGCGCGCCTGCCTCGATTCCATCCAGAAGAGCTTCGATGAGCGGTTGGGGGTCCAAGATGGGGGAGTCGGCGTCAGACGTGAATACGCCTGCATGATTGCCGTCGAGACGAACGGGCTTACCGCCGAGCGCGCGCCAGGCGGCGGCTTCGAGTTCGATGGCGGGCTCGCCTTCGTAGGTTGCCTGCCCGCAAATGCCCAAAACTGCAGCGGCGGCGTCAAAGAGACGCCCCATACTGCTTGTGCGTGGGCTGTTGAGGTTCCGCTCGATCATCGTAGCCGTGACACTGCGCGTCTGCTCGTCGAGGGTGCCCAATAGTCCCGCGGCACCCGGGTGCTCGAGCAGGCCGAGCTCGCTCAGCAGAGCAAAGGCATTGCGCCGGGCATCGCGCACGGATGCGGCACCGCCTGGTAGCGCCCAGGTGCGCAGGTGCGCGACGCGTTCAAAATCGGCAAGGCCGGCGACAAGGAACTCGCCGCCCCAAATGGTTCCGTCGGTGCCCGCCCCCGTACCATCAAAGGCAATGCCGAGCATGCGCGCGTCGGTTGTAAGCTGGCCCGCGGCAATAGCCTCGGCCATTACGCTCGCGATATGTGCATGATGGTGCTGCACCTCGACGAGCGGCAGATTGCATTTTCGCGCCTGTTCGCGTGCCCACTGACTCGATAGGTAGCTGGGGTGCAAGTCGCAGGCCAGCGCGGCGGGCGTCAAGTCGAAGAGATCTTCCAAGCGCGTGCGCGCGGCGTTCCAGGCATCGAAGGTCTCGCCGTTTTCGACATCGCCAATATGCTGCGACACAAAACAGGCCGCCGCGCCGTTCGCATCCTCGCGTGTGAATGCGATCGTTGCCTTTTGCTGTGGGCCGCAGGCGAGCACGCAGGACGGAGCGCCGTCGAGCGCCGGCAACGACAACGGTTGCGGTGCATATCCGCGTGCGCGACGCACAGGCATGACGGTGCCGTCGACCACACGTACCACGGAATCATCGTAGCGCGAGAGAATCGCACGGTCGTTGCCGAGCAGCGCGTCGGCGATGCCGGCAGCAACAAGATGTTCCCATGCAAGGGCATCGTCGGTCTCGATAGGTTCCTCGCTCAGGTTTCCGCTGGTCATGACCAGCGCGTGCATGTCATGCGACGCGGCAGCTGCAAGCAGCAGATGCTGAAGCGGTGTATAGGGGAGCATGACGCCGAGCTCGGGCAGGTCGTGCGCGACGGACGGTGCGAGTTCAGGGGCGTTGGGGGCGCCGTAGGTGTAGTTGTCGACTACGCGGCGGCGCAACAGCACAATGGGGCGGATGCTGCCGGCCAGCACCCCGCGCTCGGCGTCATCGACGTGGCACAGGCGTTCAACGTCGGCAAGGCTGCGCACCATAACGGCAAGCGGCTTGTTGCTGCGGCGCTTGCGACGGCGCAGCTCGACCACCGCCTGCTCATTGGCGGCGTTGCAGGCCAGATGGAATCCGCCCAGGCCCTTGATGGCAACAATACCGCCGCTGGCCAGCAGCTCGACACAGCGGTCAATAATGGCATCGCTGGTTTCGCGCGTGCTGCCGACGGCAGGCGTCGCCCCCGAGCCTTCGAGCCCCATGTCGCCCGCCGCCTCGCGCCAGGTAATATGTGGCCCGCAGTCAAAGCAGGCATCGGGCTGCGCATGAAAGCGCCGGTCAAGTGGGTTCCCATACTCTGCGGCGCACTCGGGGCACATGGGAAAGCAATCCATCGACGTGGCCGCTCGGTCATAAGGCAGCGACCGGATGATGGTAAAGCGCGGCCCACAGTTGGTGCAGTTGATAAAGGGGTAGTGATAGCGTCGGTCGGCGGGGTCGAACAGTTCGCGCAGGCAGTCGTCACAGGTGGCGATATCGGGGGAGATGAGCGTCGTGTGCACGGTCTGATCCTGCGACGCTACGATACGAAAGACCTGCTCATCGTCGGCATCCCAAGCGTCGGGCTCCAGGTCTGCAACAGCGACATGCTCAACGCGGGCCGCGGCAGGTGCGTGCTTCGACAGCGCGGCGACAAAGTCGTCGAGTGCCTCGACCGAAGCATGCGCCTCGATGTGCACGCCATCGCCCGCGTTGAGCACCCAGCCGCAAATGCCATGCGCCATAGCCTCGCGATACACAAATGGCCGCATGCCAACGCCCTGCACGATGCCCGTCACATGAATATGCACATGCCGCATATGGCTCCCCTTCATTGAAGTGTGTGCTGTTAGAGCCCCAGGCTTTGCTTGGTGGCGGCGCAGGTGAGCTCGCCGTGCTTAACGCCGCGCAGTCCCAGCAACCGGTCCGCCAGCTCGTAGACGCGTTTGCCGCGACCCTTGAGCGCCAGAATCTCCAGACAGTTGTGGTGGTCCAGATGCACGTGCATGGTCGAGACAATCTCGTCGGTGTAGTCGTGCTGCACCTCGTCCAGACGGCGCGTCAGATCGCCGGTATGGTGGTCATAGATCATGGTGAGCGAACCGATGACCTGCTCGTCGGGCGTTCGCATCTGCTCCTTGGCGATCGAGGCGCGAATCAGATCGCGTACGGCCTCGGAACGGTTGGCCACGTCACCGCGGCGCGCGATCTGCTCGTCAAAGCGGCGCAGCAGGTCGTCGGGCGCGGTGACCGAAAAGCGGACCAGCTCGGAGCTGGAGCCGCTGCAGCGGCAGCTCGCATCGTCGTCCGCACCGTAATCGTGCGCGTGCTCGTGCTCGGCCACGTTACACCAGTTTCACAGAGCCGACGGAGTTGTGATCTGCCTCGATGGCCTCCTCGTAGCCCTCGAGCGCATCGTGCGCCTCGTGCAGCGCAGACATGGCGGCCTCGAGCTTGGCGCCAATGCGCTCCATGTCAAAGTTCTCGGTCGCATGCAGCAGCTGATGGCTCCACTCGTGAGCGAGCTCAATGGTGTCGTCGACCTGCTTGACGCTCATGGCAAGCTGGCTCATGTTCATTCCGACGTCATGCATGGGAATCTCCTTTTGTGCGGGGCGAAATGGTGGTTCAGATTCTACTACGCCCGCCTTGGGCGCCGCCGCATAAGAAAACGGGCGCGAGTCCGTCTGACCCGCACCCGTTCACTGGGGGCTGTTTGTGTCTACCATACTATCCGTGGTCGCATGCCTTGCGTTTGGCACTCCGGCGAGCGGTGCGAAACCGCTCATGGACGGCAGACAAGTAACAAGCGTATTACAGATGTTTCTCCAGCAGTGCCTGAAGCCTTGCCTTGGGTAAGGCGCCGACCGAGCGGTCGACCTCCTCGCCGTTCTTAAAGACGATCAGCGTGGGGATGCTCATGACGCCAAACTTCATGGCCAGGTCCTGGTTGTCGTCGACGTTGCACTTGGCCACAGCCAGCTTGCCGGCCAGTTCGTCGGCAACCTCGTCTACGATGGGCGAGAGCGAGCGGCAGGGGCCGCACCACGGGGCCCAAAAATCAACCAGTACGGGCAGGCTATCGTTGACGACAGCGTCGAAGTTCTCGGGGGTAATCTGCTTGATGTCAGCCATGGTGACCTCCATAATGCGACGCGGCTCGGCCGCGTAAAACTCAGTACGACCGTGCTTATACCCAGCGGCTCGTAAAGCAACCACTCGCGGGCGGCTCTTTTATATAATGGTGGGCACGCAAATGATTGGAGAGTGCATGCCCACGTCACAAAGCCAGAAAAAAGAAGCCATCGCCCAGGCGACCGAGCAGGAGCTCGCATCGCTCGCGGGCCGTGGCGTGCGTATCGCGGGCAACGCATGCTCGCCGATTGTGCTGGTCAAAGGCGATTTGGATGAAGCCGAGTGCTCGGGCGGCGAGCTGGCTGCCGGCGCGGATGGCGCCGCGTTGCGCAAGGCGCTCGGCGCCATTGGATATGCCCCCGAGGATTTTTGCGTGCTGGCAAGCGTCGCCGGCGCGGGCGACGGAGCGGTCGCGCCGGGCGAGGCCCTGACGTGCGACCTGTTCCGCGAGGCGCTGGAGACCTTGGACCCCGAGGCGGTGCTGCTGCTGGACAACAGTGCGGCCGATGTCATGCGCGAGACCTATGCCGATATGCTTGTGGCGATCGATGACTTCGACACCGCCATGCTCAAGCCCGGCCTGGTCGCCCATGTGCAGGGCCGCCGCGTGCTCGCGCTCGACGGCTTTGAGGCGGCACTCACCGACAAGGCCGCTAAGCAGCGCATGTGGGCCTATATCAAGCAGCTGACTCCGGCGGCCGCTCCGCTGTAGCGGACCGGAGCCGGTAAGGCGGCCCTGACGGGTCGAGCGCGGCGCCGGCTTATCGCGTCCCTACATCACGGCGCGAAGCTCAAACCGGTCGCCGTTAATGCGGAACTGACAGTTGCCGTTCATGCGCTCCACGGCAAGTTTGATGCTCCTGGTGCCAAAGCCGTGGCCCGCATGCCGGGTCACGGGCATGCCGTCGACCATGCGCGGCGCGCGGTCAAACGTATTGGAAACTAACAGCAGCAGCTGGCTGTCCTCTAATCGCAGGTCAAAGTCGACGAATCGCTTTCCTTGGGGTGCGGCGCTTGCGGCGGTGATAGCGTTTTCCAAGGCATTTGAGAGCACGCTAAACAGGTCGGCGTCACCTACATGGATGGTTTCGGGCACGGCGGCGCGCAGGTTGGCGGTAATGCCGTTTCTATTGATTTCCGAGTTAAATGACGAAAGCGCAATGTTTACGGTCTCGTTGGCGCAGAAGCGGCGTACGGCGGTGCGGTCGCCGGCTTCGCAGAGTTCGTCGATGCGTTTGAGCGCCTCGTCGGTGTGGCCCTCCTCAATTAAAGCGGCCAGGCCGCGTAGGAAGTGACGCATGTCGTGGCGAAGAATCGACAGCTCGCGACCAGATTGACGCCAGGCCTCAAGCTCTTTAATGGCGGCGCTGTCGCGGGTTTCGAGCATCCAGCGCTCTCGCTCGGCGGTTTCCTTTTCTTCGTATTCGCGCAGGTAGACGGCGAGGAACATAAGGTAGAACGCGCAGAGCGCAAAGGCCAAAAACTCAACCGTCACCACCGAGCCCGAGTGGAACAGCGTGGTGTAGACGTTGGTGGCGTAGTCAAAGATGTAATAGACGAGCGGTAGGATTAAAAGGATGCCCAGCTCGGTGGTGCTTTTAATCGCCAAGCGCGGACCGATGTCGCCGGCCCAATGTAACAGGACGGCAAAGACGGCGAGCGTGGTCGCGATGCGCGCCAGATAGTATGCGATCTGAGAATCGGTTGCGGCAAATGCGGCGATGCCCATCCAATTGCTGAACTGGCAGCTCAGATAGGCACTCGTAATGCCGAGCACGGCAAGCAGCGGGCTCAGGCGGTAGCGCGCGCACAAATAGATGACGAGCGGCAGATGCACGACGATCGGATATACCTGGCGGGCGAAAAGCTCGCCGCCGACGGCATTGGCGAGGCCAAATGCGCATCCGGTTACGGCACCGACCAGCACCAGTTCAAGCGCATGACGCCGGTTGATCTCGACACCGCACAGCGCCGCCGAGGCAAAGACGCCAAAGAGCAGCGTCGTGGCGTGGTGGATTGCCCAAAGGACCATTTCGACCGAGGAGACCATCAGTGTCTCCCACCCTCAAAGCGCGCCGCAAAGTAGGCGTCTTGGAATCCCTGCTTGCAGCTGCGCGAAAGCGGGATGCACGCGCCCGAGCGCATGACGATGTCCGTGCGGTCAAAGTGATCGATATTGCGCAGGTTGACCTGGTAGCTGCGGTGGCATTTAAAGAAGGTGGCATTTTGCACCAAACGGTCCTCGACGCTGCGGAATGACTCGAGTGCCTCGATATCGCGTCCGTCGCGCAGGTGGAAGACCACGTGCTTGTTGCGCGCTTCGGCATATTCGATGTCGGACAGGCGCAGGGCGTGGTAGCCAAAGGAAGTTTTGATCACGAGCTCGTCGGTTGCCGCCGGGCGCATGCTCGAAAGCTCGTCGAGTAACTGCGCCAGGCGTTCGTAAGTCACGGGCTTGAGCAGGTAGTCGAAGGCGCGGACCTCGTAGGATTCCAGCGCGAACTCGGGCGACGAGGTGAGGAACACCAGGCGCACGGCGGTGTCGGCCTGGCGCAGTTCGCGTGCGGTGTCCATGCCGTTGACGAGCGGCATGATCATATCGAGCAAGATGATGTCGGCGCGCGATGCGGCATGGCGGGCCAGCAGGTCCTCGCCGCGCGTGACGAGCGCAACATCGACCGCCGTGCCCGTCTCGGTCGACCAACGGTCGATCATCCGGTGCAGTCTATCTAGAAAAGCGACATCATCGTCGCAGGCAATAATCTTGAGCATTCGGCCCCCTTAAGTAGTTCGATTTTGCCACATCGGGCACGCGCCGCTTGCGGGGGTGCGGACCGTTTGCGCCCCACGGCGTGCAGCTCGCGCCAAGCGGTGTTGCGGTGGCGAAAGATGCCTCCTGCGCTATCGAAAGCCCGGCTATCCTCAGCTTGCCAGTTCGAAAATGGACTTGCCACATGATTGAATCTTTATTTCAACTTTACACCTAGGTTTACAGCTGTCTTGTCAGCTGTAAACCTAGGTGTCATACTAAAGCCCCAAGATTCGCCAAAAGAGAGGGGCCTTGATGGCACAGAGCGCGAACATGGATGCGTCGGAGCTTGCACGCGATATCGCGGCCGGCCTGGCATCGGCAACGACGGCAACGGAGCGTGCGGCACTGGTGCCCGCAGAGCTCGTCGAGGCCATTCATCAACTAAAAACCCAACGTGACGCGGTAATCCTGGCGCACTATTACGTGGCGCCCGAGGTCCAAGCCGTTGCCGATTACGTCGGCGACAGCTTCTACCTGGCAAAGCTCGCCAAAAGCCTGCCGCAGCAGACCATCGTGCTGTGCGGCGTGGAGTTTATGGGCGAGAGCGCCAAGCTGCTCAATCCCACTAAGACCGTGCTGCTGCCCGAGCCGGGCGCGGACTGTCCCATGGCGCACATGGTCAAGCGCGAGACGGTCGACGCGGCGCGCGCCGAGTACGGCGACGACCTGGCCGTGGTGTGCTACGTCAACTCCACGGTCGAGATCAAGAGCTGGAGCGACGTGTGCGTCACCAGCTCCAACGCCGTTAAGATCGTGTCCGAGCTGCCGCAGCAGCATATCCTGTTCATTCCCGACCAAAACCTGGGACGCTTCGTAGCCGAGCAGGTGCCGCAAAAGCACGTCATCCTCAACAACGGCTACTGCCCGCGCCATCACATCATCACCGTCGAGCAGATCGTCGACGCGACGGAGGCCCACCCCGACGCGCTCGTGCTGGCGCACCCCGAGTGCAAGGCCGACGTCCTGGCCGAGGCCGACTACATCGGCTCCACCGCCGGCATCATCAAGTATGCCGAGGAGTCCGACGCGAGCGAGTTCATTATCGTGACGGTCCGCGGCGTGCTCTACGAGCTCGAGCGCCGCTGCCAGGGCACCGGCAAGAAGTTCTACTTCCCCGTGGTGCAGCCCACCTGCGTCAACATGGATCTCATCACGCTCGAAAAGCTCGTGCGCTGCCTGGAGACGGGCGAGGGCGAGGTGCAGATCGGCGTGTCGGACGAGGCTGCCGACCAGGCCAAACTCACGCTCGACCGCATGCTCGAGTACGCAGCACGCTAGAACGATGTGTCATGAGGGGCAGTCCCTTATGCCACATTACAAGGGAGAGGATTCCTGTGGAAACCAAACAATACCCCGACATGGAGTGCGACGTCGTTATTGCCGGCTGCGGCGTAGCGGGCTTGTACGCGGCTCTCAACCTGCCGACGAGCACGCGCGTGATCATGCTCTCCAAGGGCGCTGTCGACGAGTGCGATTCGATGCTCGCGCAGGGCGGCATCTGCGTGCTGCCCGAAGGCTCGGACTACGATGCCTTCTTTGAGGACACCATGCACGCCGGCCACTACGAGAACCGCCGCGAGAGCGTCGACATCATGATTCGCTCGAGCCGCTCGGTCATCAACGACCTGCTGGCGATGGGCGTGGACTTTGAGCGCAAGGCCGACGGCAGCCTCAATTTTACCCGCGAGGGCGCACACAGCCGTCCGCGCATTGCCTTCCATGCCGATATCACCGGCAAGGAGATTACGACCAAGCTGCTTCAGGCTGTCCGCAAGCTGGACAACGTGCAGATTTTGGAGCACGTGGCCATGACCGACATCCTGACGGGCGAGCGTGACGGCGCCACGGTGTGCACCGGTATCGTCGCCGTTCCCGTGGACGAGAACAACTCGGTTCGTCCCGCCGACGAGCTGGTAAATGCCGCCGAGGGCGCGCATGCCGGCGAGCCGTTTAAGATCCATGCCCGCCACACGCTGTGGGCGACGGGTGGCATCGGCGGCGTGTACGATCACTCCACCAACTACCCGCAGCTCACCGGTGACGCCTGCTACATCGCTCAGGGGCATGGCATTAAGATGGAGCACCTGGACTACGTGCAGATCCACCCCACGGGCCTGTTTTCGCCGCAGCCGGGCCGCACCTTCCTGATCAGCGAGAGCTGCCGCGGCGAGGGCGCGATTCTGCTCAATGCCGCCGGCGAGCGCTTTACCGACGAGCTTCAGCCGCGCGACGTTGTCGCCGCCGCTATTCGCGAGCAGATGAAGCAGGACGGTACCGAGCACGAGTGGCTGAGCTTCGCCCCCGTCGAGCGCGATGTGGTGACCGGGCACTTTGCCAATATCCGCGCGCGCTGCCTGGAGGACGGCCGCGACATCCTGGACGAGCCCATCCCCGTCACGCCCACGCAACACTACTTTATGGGCGGCGTATGGGTCGACAAGGACGGCCGCACCTCGATGCCCGAGCTCTACGCCGCGGGTGAGACGGCCTGCAACGGCGTTCACGGCAAAAACCGCCTTGCATCAAACAGCCTGCTCGAGGCGCTGGTCTGGGGTCGTCGCGCCGCGTGGTACATGCGTACCGGCGAGTCGCTGGCCGTGGAGCAGGCGGGCGATCCCGCGCTCGATGGCCGTCATCGCGCCCTGAGCGCCGACACCCTGGCAATCGATGATTTGGCCCGTGCCGCCGGCACGCAGGCCGTGGAGGAGTAGACCATGAATCCCATTACCATGAAGCTCGTCGTCGATGATCTGATTCTGCAGGCTCTGCGCGAGGACATTACCTTTGAGGACGTGAGCACGGTGAGCGTGTGCCCCACGGCGCGTCCCGCCACGGTGGAGCTTATCGCCAAGGCCGACGGCATCATCGCCGGCTTGGATGTGTTTGCCCGCACCTTTGAACTGCTGGATTCGCAGAGCTCGGTGCTGCTCGACGTTGCCGATGGCGACGAGGTGCACGCCGGCGACCATGTGGGTCAGGTGCGCGGCGACGCGCGCGTGCTGCTTTCGGGCGAGCGCGTGGCACTCAACTACCTGCAGCGCATGAGCGGTATCGCTACCTATACGCACCAGATGGCCGCGGCGCTCGAGGGCACCAAGACCGTGCTCGTCGATACGCGCAAGACCACGCCGGGCATGCGCGTCTTTGAGAAGGCCGCGGTCGAGATCGGCGGCGGCAGCAACCACCGTTACAACCTGTCGACGGCCGTCATGCTCAAGGACAACCACATCGATGCCGCCGGCGGCGTGACGCGTGCAATCGAGATGGCGCGCGCCCATGCATCGTTTACTGCGACGGTCGAGATCGAGTGCGAGAACCTGGACATGGTGCGCGAGGCCGTGGAAGCCGGTGCCGACATTATCATGCTCGACAATATGACCCATGACGACATGGCGGCCGCTATCGAGCTTATCGCCGGTCGTGCCAAGACCGAGTGTTCGGGCAACGTGGACGCCGACAACATTCGCGCCCTGGCCGATCTGGGTGTCGACTATATTAGCTCGGGCGCCCTGACGCACTCTGCGCCGATTCTCGACCTCTCGCTTAAGCACCTGCGTCTGCTGGACGGTAAATAATGGACGCCCGCGAGCGTCGCCGTGCCATCATGGGCGTGCTCGAGCGAGCCAAGGGCCCCGTCTCCGGCAGCGCACTTGCTCGTGAGGTGGGTGTGAGCCGCCAGGTTGTCGTGCAAGACATCGCCCTGCTGCGTGCCGATGGGCACGATATCGTGGCGACCAATCGCGGCTACGTGCTGCAGGAGGCCCCCAGCAGCCCCGCTGTGCCCACGCGCTTGGTCAAGGTTCGCCACGGCGTGGAGCAGGCAGGCGATGAGCTCACGAGTATCGTCGACGCCGGTGGTGCCGTGCTCAACGTGATCGTCAATCACCGCGTGTACGGTAAGATCACGGCCGACCTGGACATCCGCAATCGTCGCGATGTTGAGCGCTACCTGCACGATATCGAGAGCGGCAAGAGCTTTCCACTACTAACGGTGACGAGCGGCTACCACTTCCATCGCATCGCGGCGGAAGACGAGCAGACCCTCGACGAGATCGAGGCCATGCTCAAGGAGAAAGGCTACTTGGCTGACCTCATGCCCTACGAAGACGATTTGTCCTAGTCGACGCCGCATCTATAAGTTGCGGTGAAATAGTTCCTAAAATCGGCATCCAAGACATAAAACAGGAACTATTCCACCGCAACTGCCAAGGGTCCCGCTCCAAATTAGCTGCCCACATATGCAAAAGGAGGCCTCCGCGGCGATGCGGAAGCCTCCTTTTTTTGTGCACGGTGTACTTTTGAGTGTGCAAGTGGGGGAGTTGTTACTCCTCGACGATCTCGGTGATCGCGCCAGCGGGGCAAGCGTCCTGGCAAGCGCCACAGGCGACGCAGGAGTCCTCGTCAGCGACGGTAGCGACGTCCTGGAGCTCCAGAACGCCAGCGGGGCAGGAGTCGACGCAAACGCCACAAGCGATGCACTCGTCGGCATCAATTACGGGATGAGCCATGGTAGTTTCCTCTCTGTTGACCGACGCTACAGGCGATGCGCGCCGGTTTGATTCGGGCAAAAACATACCACGGGAGCGACCGTTTGCAATACCCTCTGGCCGGCATCTTCATACCGTTCGCCGAGTATGCCAAGGTTTACTAAAAAACGCGCAGGTGGGGCCGTTGAGCTGCATAAATGTTAGCTAAAGGTGACTTGAAATATAGGGCGATTGAGCGTGCTTGCGGAAACCGCATCCCATTATTTTGTCGAAAAACGGGTTGCAGTTTCCGGTTAGGCCCGCTAGCGGAAAATGCGAGCCGGTATCAGCTCTCAAAACGGGATACGGTTTCCGGTTGAGCCTTCAGACGGAAACTGCGACCCGGAATCCACGCTCAAACCGGGATGAGCTTTCCGCAAGACGGCCCCCAGGCACCCCCGGACGCAAACCTCAGCCATCTCTACATAGATCTCGATAGATTTGCCGAGAACTCAAACAGTGCGTCTACCTGCGCATTTAAGAACCTAAACTCTCAGCAATAAGAAATCTTATATGAATTGACTTAGATTTTGTATATTCCGGCCCATAAGGGGATACACTACATCCTGAAAGACAAGCCGAAGCGCCGCGCGACAGATCGTCGAGGCGGCGCGAACGCAAAAGAGAGAGGGAATTTCTAATGAGTAAGATTCTTGGTATCGACCTTGGTACTACTAACTCCGCAATGGCCGTTCTCGAGGGCGGTTCTCCGACCATTATCGTGAACGCCGAGGGCGACCGCACCACCCCGTCCGTCGTGGGCTTCCGTGCCGACGGCGACCGCGTCGTGGGTAAGGCCGCTAAGAACCAGGCTGTCACCAACCCCAAGAACACCGTGTTCTCCATCAAGCGCTTCATGGGCCGCAAGTACTCCGAGTGCACCTCCGAGATCAAGACCGTGCCGTATGAGGTCAAGGAGGGCCAGGGTGGCCGTGCCGTCGTCGACATCGAGGGCAAGGATTACACCGCTGAGCAGGTGAGCGCCATGACGCTCGCCAAGATGAAGGCCGACGCCGAGAAGTATCTGGGCGAGACCGTCACCGACGCCGTCATCACCGTCCCGGCCTACTTCAACGACGCCCAGCGTCAGGCCACCAAGGACGCCGGTAAGATCGCCGGCCTCAACGTCAAGCGTATCGTCAACGAGCCGACCGCTGCTGCTCTTGCCTATGGCCTGGACAAGCAGGGCACCGACCAGCGCATCCTGGTCTTCGACCTGGGCGGCGGCACCTTCGACGTCTCCATCCTCGACCTCGCCGACGGCGTGTTTGAGGTTCTGTCCACCTCGGGCGACAACCACCTGGGCGGCGACGACTGGGATCAGCGCGTCATCGACTGGATGGCCGATAAGTTCCAGCAGGAGAACGGTGTCGACCTGCGTCAGGATCCCATGGCCCTGCAGCGTCTGAAGGAGGCCGCCGAGAACGCCAAGAAGGAGCTCTCCGCCGCCCAGCAGACCACCATCAACCTGCCGTTCATTACCATGAACCAGTCCGGCCCGCTGCACCTCAATTACACGCTGACCCGCGCCGAGTTCGAGAAGATCACCCGCGACCTGCTCGAGCGCTGCAAGCAGCCTGTCACCAACGCCCTGCGCGACGCCAAGCTTAAGCTCTCCGATCTGACCGAGGTCATCCTCGTCGGCGGCTCCACCCGTATGCCCGCTGTCCAGGAGCTCGTCAAGACCATGACCGGCAAGCAGCCCAACATGTCCGTGAACCCCGACGAGGTCGTTGCCGACGGTGCTGCCGTCCAGGGCGGCGTGCTCACCGGCGACGTCGAGGGCATCCTGCTGCTCGACGTTACCCCGCTGTCGCTGGGCGTCGAGACCATGGGCGGCATCATGACCAAGATGATCGACCGCAACACCACGATCCCGACCTCCAAGACCGAGGTCTACTCCACCGCTGCCGACAACCAGACCAGCGTCGAGATCAACGTGCTCCAGGGCGAGCGCGAGCTTGCCCGCGACAACAAGTCGCTCGGTAAGTTCCAGCTGACCGGCATTCCGGCTGCCCGCCGCGGCGTGCCGCAGATCGAGGTCACTTTCGACATCGACGCCAACGGCATCGTCAAGGTCTCCGCTAAGGACAAGGGCACCGGCAAGGAGCAGCAGATCACCATTTCCGGCTCCACCGCTCTGTCCGACGACGAAGTCGATCGTATGGTCAAGGACGCCGAGGCTCATGCCGAGGAGGACAAGAAGCAGAAGGAAGAGGTCGAGGTCCGCAACCAGACCGACAGCCTGTGCTACTCCACCGAGCAGACCCTCAACGAGCTGGGCGACAAGGTTTCCGCCGACGTGAAGTCCAAGGCCGAGGCCGCTATCGCCGACGCCAAGAAGGCGCTCGAGGGCTCTGACGTCGAGGCCATCAAGGCCGCCGGCGAGTCCCTGCAGTCCGTGGCCTACGAGCTGGCCCAGGTTGTCTACGCCGACGCTCAGCAGCAGACCGACGGTGCCGCCGGCGCCCAGCCTGCCGACGATGACGTCGTCGACGCCGACTACGAGGTTGTGGACGACGAGGACAAATAATCATGTCCGCCCGTAAAGCTCGCACGGAGGCGGCCGCCGCTGGCGCCGCCCCCGTTGACTCTGAGGAGAAGGACGTGAAGATTCCCGTAGAGGCCGCAGACGTTACCGAGGCCAACGAGGCCTCGGCCGCCGAGGCTGCCGAGAACCAAGTAGAGGATTCCAACAAGGAGGCGACGATGACCGAGGACGAGATGGTGGAAGCCGCTATCCGCGCCGGTGAAGAAGCCGCCGACAACGACTTTAAGCTCAAGTTCGAGCAGGCTCAGAAAGAGCTTGCCGACGTGCGCAATGAGCTCGATGCTGCGGCAGAGGCTCAGAAGGCCGCCGAGGACAAGGCAAAGGACGCCACCGAGCGCACCGCCCGTCTGCAGGCCGACTGGGAGAACTTCCGTCGCCGCACCGCCAACGAGCGCATCGCCGAGCGCGAGCGCGCGACCGAGAAGCTTGTCACCGCGCTGTTGCCGGTGATCGACGATATCGAGCGCGCGATCGACCATGCCCGCAGCCAAGAGCTTTCTGACGACTTTAAGCAGTTCGTCGATGGCGTCGACGCGGTACATGCCAAGCTGCTCGACGTGTTTGCGCATGAGGGCGTTGAGCCCATCGACCCCAAGGGCGAGGCGTTCGATCCGCTCGAGCACCAGGCTGTGGGTCGCGTCGAGGACGCGTCGCAGTACGATGAGACCGTCAACGACGTGTACCAGAAGGGCTACCGCATGGCGGATCGCATCCTGCGTTCCGCGATGGTGACGGTGACCTACGGCGGCGAGAAACGCCCCGCACCGGAGCCCGAAGCGGCGCCCGAGGATGCTGCGGCCGATACGGCCGAGAGCACCGAGGAGTAATTGAGAAGGGCCCCGGGGCAACACCCGGGGCCCTTTCTGGCCTAGTGCCATATGAAAGCATGAGCCGCCGCCCGCTGGGCGGCGGATGAAACAGGAGAGGAGCTACGATGGCTGCAGGCAAAACCTTCTATGACATCCTGGGCGTATCCAAGAGCGCCTCCGACAAAGAGATCAAGAGCGCGTTTCGCAAGCTCGCGCAAAAATATCACCCCGATGCCGGCGGCGACGAGGCCAAGTTCAAGGAGATCAGCGAGGCCTACGAGACGCTTTCGGACGAGAAGAAGCGCAAAGAGTACGACCAGATGCTCATGTTTGGCGGCATGCCGGGCGCGGGCGGCGCGTATGGCGGCGGCTACGGTGCCGGCGCGGGCGCCAGCGGCTGGGGCGACATCTTCGACAGCATCTTTAGCGGCAACGGCGCCTGGGGCAGCGATTGGGGCTCGGGCTTTGCCGGGGCTGCGGGCGCTGCCGGTGCCGGCGCGGGTCGCAGCCGTGCTCGCAAGGGCGGCGACCTGTCGCTGACCGTCGATGTGACGGCCGAGGACGCGTTTCGCGGCGTGACGCACAAGGTCACCTATCGCATTCCCTCGACAGGCGAGCAGCAGACCATTACGGTCTCGGTGCCCGCGGGCGCGGTCGACGGCGGCAAGCTACGCTACAAGCGTCGCGGCGAGTATGGCGTTGCCGGCGGCGAGCGCGGCGACCTGGTCGTGACCACGCATGTGGAGGAGCACCCGCTGTTTAAGCGCAAGGGTGCCGATGTGACCATGGAGGTGCCGATCTCGGTCTACGAGGCGGCGCTCGGCTGCACGGTTGATGTGCCCACGCCCGGCGGCGCGACGGTTCGTCTGAAGGTGCCCGCTGGCACCCAGACGGGCAAGAAGTTCCGCTTTAAGGAGATGGGTGCGCCCGACGTTAAGCACCGTGGCCGCACAGGCGCGCTGCTCGTCGAAATCAAGGCACAGGTCCCCACGAACCTGTCCGATGACGAGCGCGATGCCATGACCAAGCTGCGCGAGGCCGACACGCGCGATTATCGCGAGAAGGTCAACCGTTACAAGGCGACGTACTAGGGCGGTCGTGGCGCACACCCGCGCCCGCGGGCTTATGATGGACGATAACGAGACGGAAAGGGGTCAGGTAGCATGGCCGAGGACAATAGGAATAAACCGCTGTACATGATCAGCGTGGCGGCCGAGTTGACCGGCATGCATCCGCAGACTCTGCGCGTCTACGAGTCCAAGGGCCTGGTGAACCCCCAGCGCTCGGGCGGCAACACGCGTCTGTATTCGCGTGCCGATATCGAGCGCCTGGAGCTCATCAACCAGCTGACCGACGAGGGCATCAACCTTGCCGGCGTGGTGCGCATCCTCGATATGAAGGAGCGTGCCGAGGAGCGCGAGCGCGAGAACGAAAAGCTCCGCGCCCGCGTGCGCCAGCTCGAGGACGAGCTGCACGAGTACAAGATGCAGAAGAAGATCACCGCCCTGGCCCCGCGCGACGGCTCGGTTAACCCCGAACAGGTCATGCGCAAGCTGCTGGGTGCCGGCGGGGATTTGTAGTTACGCGGTTTTACCAAACCGCGTAACGGGCCGACGCTGCGCCCTTAGGTTCCGCCGTTCTAACGAACGGCGGACCAGTTGACGCTGCAAGCCCGCCAGAGCGGCAATCTGCCTTTCAACTTCGGCGGCATGACCAGAAGGTCAATGCCGCCTTGTTTCAAGGCACCTTGCTCGCTCTGGCGGGCTTTCGCTCATATGACCCAATCCGCTGTCAAGAGCCACAATGGCCCCGCCGACCGCTTGCAATCGGTCGGCGGGGCCTGC